>JAJFHN010000041.1 GCA_021775595.1 Hyphomicrobiales bacterium | reverse complement strand
CAGTCGTGCGTGGCTGCGGGGCCTATCTGCCCGAACACATCATGACAAATGCGGAGATATCCGAAATCGTCGACACGGACGACACATGGATTGTCGAACGGACGGGCATTCGTGAGCGCCGCATCGCCGCCGAGGGCGAGTACACATCCGATATCGGCGTCGCCGCGGCGCGCCAAGCCATGGAGCGCGCGGAGTTGGAGCCCAGCGATATCGATCTTATCGTTCTTGGCACTTCGACGCCCGACAACACTTTCCCCGCGACCTCCGTTGAAATTCAAGCTCAGCTCGGAATTACCGAGGGCGCAGCCTTCGATGTTCAGGCCGTTTGCTCAGGTTTCGTCTTTGCACTTTCCACGGCAGATAATTTTCTTCGATGCGGCCAGCATAAGCGGGCACTGGTGATTGGCGCCGAGACGTTTTCGCGAATTCTGGACTGGGACGACCGAGGCACCTGTGTGCTGTTTGGCGACGGCGGGGGAGCCGTGGTCATCGAGGCTCAGCCCTCCAATGGAGCTCGGGATGAACGCGGTATTCTGGCTTCTCTGTTGCGGTCGGATGGCCGCCACAAGGACAAACTCTATGTCGACGGCGGTCCATCCTCGACCGGCACGGTCGGACATCTGCGCATGCAGGGCAAAGAAGTTTTTCGCCACGCGGTCGTGAACATCTCCGACGTGATCATGGAGACGCTCGATATAGCGGGCTACACGACCGATGACGTCGACTGGTTCGTGCCCCACCAGGCCAACAGGCGGATCCTGGATGGAACGGCGCGCAAGATTGGTCTCTCCAGCGATAAGATCGTTATAACCGTCGATAAGCACGCCAACACGTCTGCAGCCTCCATACCTCTGGCGCTGAACACCGCTTATGAAGACGGCCGACTGAAGCGCGGCGATTTGGTGTTGCTGGAGGCGATGGGCGGCGGCTTCACTTGGGGCGCCGTGCTGGTCCGCTGGTAGTGCTGCGGCAGAACGAATACTGCCCAAATGAGCGGATCCAAAGAGCTTCTGCCCGCCACGAGACCTCAAGCGATTGCACAAATTGACAGGGCCCGCGCGTCACTTGTTGGCCGCTGCAACCTCTAATTGACGTCGCGATGAGGCAATTGAAGAAAAAAAGTACAAAAAGACCACTCAATTCAGTGATCTGCCGTTGACCCTAGTTCACGCTGTCGACTAGCATCAAGGTCTTATCTCGCGTCAGTGGAGCGAGGAATTTATGCCAGGAAAAACGTTGACGAGAGCCGATCTGGCGGAGGCGGTTTTTCAGAAGGTCGGGCTGCCCCGCAACGAATCTGCCGAACTCGTCGAGATGGTGCTCAAACAGGTCATCACAGGTCTCGAGCGAGGCGAAACGGTGAAATTGTCATCGTTTGGATCATTCGGCATCAGGGAAAAGGGCGAACGCGTCGGCCGCAACCCCAAAACGGGGGAAGAGGTGCCAATCACACCGCGCCGCGTTCTCGTTTTCCGTGCAAGCAACATTATGAAGACACAAATCAACGACGCCCTCACAAAGAAAAAGGCGGCCGAATAAGGCGAACCGCTCAAGCAAAGAGGGGGCGCGAGGGAGCCCGAATTGGATAAGTCACCCCATGCTTTCCGCACCATTTCGGAGGTCGCGGACGAGCTTGCGGTCCCCAAGCACGTTCTGCGCTTTTGGGAGGGCAAGTTCAACCAGTTGCGGCCAATGAAACGGGGCGGCGGCCGGCGCTACTATCGGCCGGAGGATGTCGATTTGCTGCGTGGCATCAGGCTGCTGCTCTACGAAGAAGGCTTCACGATCAAGGGTGTGCAGAAAATTCTGCGCGAGCAGGGCGTTCGTTTTGTCATGGGGTGTTGGCAGCTCGCGGCCGACGGAGACCCAGCCGCGCCAATTTCCGACATACCGGACGTTGCGCTCGAAGCCGCTCAAGAGGCAAGTGCAAGCGGACAGTTTGGACCCGGACGCGTCATTGCCGGTCCTGGAGCATCTGCCTTACCGGCAACGCCCGCACAGCCTGCAGGTGGCTTAAGCAATCTGCAGGTCGAGCAGCTCAATGCCGTGATGGCTGAGCTCGAAGCGTGTCGGGCCATGTTGTCGGCTTCGAAGGAAAACTGAGGCGACGACCCGCTTCAGCCAAGCCGGCTTGGCCGGACGCAAGCTCCAAGTGTATTGACCCCGCGCACCTCAAGCGGCAAAACCATAGCCTAATGGTCCGGAGCGTAGCGCAGCCCGGTTAGCGCACCGGTCTGGGGGACCGGGGGTCGGGAGTTCAAATCTCCCCGCTCCGACCATTCGAATTCAAGCGATAACGATCGTCGATCCCGATTGATGCCAGCAAATCGCATGAACAGTATTTTATCCGGCGCCATAGCTGGGCTCGCCATGATGCTATCGGGTGCTGAGGCGGATGAGCTCAAGGACTACGGCGAATATCTCTCTGGCGAGTGCACGTCCTGTCACAAGCTCGATGGCTCTGGAGATGGTATTCCCTCGATCGTCGGTTGGGAGCCAGACCTGTTCATCGTTACGATGAAGCTGTTTAAGAGCGGCGAGAGGGAAAACCCGGCCATGGTTTCAGTGGCCAGATCCCTTGATGACGAGCAGCTCAAAGCCCTGGCACATTTTTTTGGGTCTTTGCCGGAGAAAGACTGATCGGGGCCGGGCGTCCAGCAGCCTTCAAAAGCTTCTGGAGACCCGTCAACCGATGCAGCCTCAGGCGGCTTAGCCCTTAGCGAATATGTCTGTCGTAATCGCGTCGTACCAGCCGACGGATTCATTGAACGTGGTTTCACGCAAGCTCGCGTCTTCGCCGGTCTTGGAGATAAACGTTTCCGTTGCTTCGACCTTACCGTCCCCCGGCTTGTAACTTGCGCCAACTTTGACGCCGTTTTCGGGCGAAATAAGCGACCAGCAGGTGTTGCGGTAGCGCGCGGGGAACTTCTTTCCCGCCGCCAGTTCGGCGACAATAGCGTTGGCCACCGATTTGGCCTGGTTGTTGGCGGAAAACGCCGACTTGGGCATCGCTGCGGCTACCGAGGCATCGCCCAGCACATAGACGTCCTCGACGAGAGCTGACGAAAAATCCGCGGAGTTGATCGGGCACCAGCCATCTTTGGCGCATCCGGCCTTGTGAGCAATTTCGCCGGCCTGCTGGGCGGGAATAATGTTCGCGACCGCAGCCTTCGTGGGTTTGCCATCGCCGGTATAGACGGTCATCGTCTCCGTATCGACGCGCGTCACGCCGCCATCAGTCATGTCTGGGGGAACCCATTCGATGATGTCGGGATAGTGCTCCTGCCAACCCTCTTGGAAGAGCGCCATTTTTGAAAATTTTGGCTTAGGGTCGAAAATCACCAATTTGGAGCCTGGCTTTTTGGTCTTGATGTGGTGCGCGATCATGCAAGCCCGCTCGTATGGGCCTGGCGGACAGCGGAATGGGTTGGGCGGCGCCGCCATGACAACCGTGCTGCCGGGTTCCATGGCATCGAGCTGGCTCTTGAGTATTTTGGTCTGCTCGCCGGCCTTCCAAGCGTGCGGCATTTTCTGTGCGGCATCGGCGGAATAGCCTTCGATGGCATCGTATTTGAGATCGATGCCAGGTGAAAGAACGAGTTTGTCGTAAGGCAACTGGCCGCCGCCTTTCAGCGTGACGGTTTTCTTCGCCGTATCGACGTCCGTGGCTAGATCGTGCACCACGTTGACGCCGAGCTTGGTCAGTCCGTCATAACCGTGCGTAATGGAGTCCAATGTGCGGAATCCGCCGAGATAGAGATTTGAGAAAAAGCAAGATGTGTATTGCGGGTTGATCTCAACAAGCGTGACGTCGAGGTTGGGCGCGGATTTCTTAACCAGATTGGCCACCGTAGCACCACCAGCGCCACCGCCGACCACCACCACGCGGGCCTTGCCCTGCGCGTAAACCACAGAACTCAACACACCCTGCGCGGCCGTCGCGACGCCCGCCGCACCCAAAAGTTTCGTAAAATGGCGGCGATCAATCTTGGACATAAGTTCCTCCCATTATTGGATCTTTTTTCTCGGCTCACGGAGAATAGCAAAAACTGATCCCAATAACCTCGAAAAAGTAGCTACCTTCGACTACTGGCGCGCCGCGCACGATGCGATTTGACCGCCTAAAAAATTCGAATGACCTTGACGTCGCGCTGCGCGCCGGCAAGCCGCTTGTGCCTTGCGGTAAAGGCGTCAGTAATCGGTTGCAACGCGGCGTATTCAGCCGCCTGAATCAATTCTAGGAAATCGACGCCGCTCAGATTGGACGCCGACCGGTAAGCGGATCGGATCAACGCCAATGAGGGGTCGTCCAGGTCCTCATCCATACCACCTGGATCGCGCCAGTGCCGCCAGATGGCCAGTTTGATGCCGATGCCGTAAGCACTCACGGCAGGCGCTACGCTGATGGCGCGCTCCAGACCCTTGAGCACAACCCATTCTGTTTGATTGAGCGCGCGCCGCTCATTCAACGCGCCATCGGACTCCACACCCAGCTCACAATCGATTCCACAGCGAACCACGCGCGTGATCTGCGACAACCATTGCTCCCAGAGTTGATCGAGCAACATGTCCTCTGATCGCCGCTGCCGCACCACGAGACCCTCTATGGCTTCGAATGATCGTCGATCAACGCCGCGATCGGGATCATTTCCCACGCGCGCGAACCGTCCATACAGAATCGCATGGCCGACTCAGATTGAGATCGAGAAAGTTTGTCCACAAGCCGGAAGCGATCATGGCCTCCGGTCCCGCCAATCGAGCGAGCAGCACGCGCAGCAGTCCGGCAGCCCATACGCACTCTCCCGCAGCGGTCGCCGGTTCCGCATCTGGCAAAGAGAAGAACATGTCGTCGGTGGATTCGGCTTAGCAACAAAAAGCCAGAACCCAATAGAGTTATACCACATCTTGATGTTCTTTTGAATACAATCGTTTATTGGTTGCGGTTTCCATATGTATCATCTCCGATTCATTGCCTCTGAGCGCCATTAATTCTCCAAATCATGCATCAAATTGAAAAATACGATTCAGCAATTGGTCTCTGACTGGAACCAATCACTGCGGGGTATCGGCGCCTGATTTCGATAATGAGACCTCGTCGCACTTGATGGTTGCGGCGGATTTGAACCTTTCGGCGTGCCGGAACGACCCATTCATAGACATGCAGTTCGAATTGACGTTTGCTGCGGACAATCGGAAGCAAACCGATCGTCTGCGGTCGTCGGATTGGGAGGACGAAATGGCTAAGCCGAGGCTTACATTTGGGACCGCACGACGCTACCGCTGGGCGCTTAGTGCCCTGTTCGTTGTTGCCTTGGCGTTCTTTGGCGCCAGCCCATTATTCGCTCAAAGCGACCGTTCGCAATCCCTGCTGTTTCCTGGCAACGCCGTGGTGACTGGTTTTTCCGGTGCGACATCGGTCTATAAGGAAGACGAGCTTCCGGAAAACTCGACGCTCGCCGACGAGACGTTCATTGATTTGAACGGATCGCCCGTCCGCATTTTCGATCTCGAGGCCAGCGGCGCCGATGACGCCCTGTTGCCCAATTCACCCCAGACGTATGAGTTCAGCGCGCGGGATGTCGGCCAGGTGTTCGGCCTTGCACTCGACGATCGCAAACTGCCAGACGGCAATGCTCCGGCGCCCGACATCTATGTCACCGCAACTTCGGCTTACGGCCTTCATCTGGTCGCGCCCGATGCCGATGGCGACGGTCTGCCGGAACGCGTCAAGCGCGGCGGACCCGGCGTTAAATGGATGGACGGGCAATTCGGTCTGGAAAAGGCGGGTGGTCCCGGAAGCATCTGGAAGATTGATGGCGTCAGCGGAGACGTCTCTCTATTCGCCGACCTGATGACAGATGGCGTTGCCAATTCGGGGCCAGGGCTCGGCAATATCGTGTTCGACGCGACGCATCGGCAATTTTTCGCAACCGACCGCGACACGGGTCTGATTCACCGCCTCGATATGTCGGGACAAGATCTGGGCACCTTCGACCACGGCGTCGATGGACGCGCCGTGCAAAACCTCGCGCCGGTGCCGTTCGATCCCGCCAACAGGGCGGACATCGGCTCGGATAAATTCCACAGCGACGACCCGGCCACATGGGGCTATGCGGCCCTGCAGCGGCGACTCTGGGGATTGGCGCTGCATCAGGGGCGCCTCTATTACGCCGTGGCGGATGGACCGCAGATTTGGTCCGTCGCGATCAAAAACGATGGCGGGTTCGGCGCACCACGCTGGGAGCTCGACCTACCGGCAGAAATCGAACCATACGAGATTTCTGACATTGAATTTACCGGCCGCGGTCGCATGGTGCTCGCCCAGCGCGGTCAAGTCACCGGCGCTTATGATTATCTCAGCCCAATCAAATCAGAAGACGCGCGCGTGTTGCGTTATCGGCTAGAGAGGCCCGACGATCCCACGACGCCGAGCCGTTGGTCGAGCGAGCCCGAGGAATACGCAGTTGGTCAGACGGGTGATTACCGCAACACCGATGGTGGCCTTGCGATTGGCTATGGCTATACGCGCCAAGGCACATTCAACTATCGCGCATGCCGGGCAACGCTCTGGGCAACGGGTGACGGCTTGCGCCAGATAACCCGGCGCACAATCGCGCCACGCCAAGCCGCCGCGCGCGACGAAACTCAGTTTCTCAATGGGCTGCAAGGCAACGCGGTGACGCTGGTACGTCCAGAAAACGCGCCGCCCAAATTGGCGCGTTTTGTCGATTTCAGCGGCGCCTACAGTGCTGAGCGAACGCGGGGTTGGATTGGAGATATCGCGATCCCCGTTCTCTGCCAGCCGCAAGATCCCTACGTTCCGCCGCCGGCGCTGCCGCCCCTGCCGCCAGCGCAAAACGTGCTCGATCTGGCGATCGACAAGCAACAGATCGGTGCGTGCACAATCGGTGGCATCTGCCGTTTCCGCATCAGCGTGCGCAATGTGAACTCGGCCGCCTATCGTGGCCCGTTGCTCATCCGCGATGAGATATCGCAAGCCGGCATGGCCCTGGTTGGCTATGGCGCTTTGCCCTGGACCTGCGGTCAGGTGGGTAAGGAAGTCTCGTGCAAACGCCCTGAAGTTCTTTTGTGGCCGGGCCGCCAGGTCAATCTGTGGGTCGATTTTCAGCTCAAGGCCAAGATATTGATACCGGGCTGGCGCAATTGCGCGGCCATCACCTGGGCCGGCAACCGCAACAGCGAGCCGACGGTCCGCGCGGTGCAGATGGAGCTGTCAGATCTGGGATTTTATGCCGGACCGGTTGATGGCGCTCTGACGCCAGCAACGCGCACAGCCATTGGCGATTTTCAAGTGGCCGCGGGGCTGCCTGCGACAGGTGAAGTGACGCCGGAAGTTTTGGAGCTGCTGTTTGGCCCAGGCGCCCACCGTCTTGGCGATGCCAACCCGCTCAACGACCGTGATTGCGCCGATATCGCGTTTATCGCCGGACCGCTTCCCGGTCCTGGGCCAGATCCATTGCCCGAGATTGCCGCACTTGATGTCAGCATCGGTGGGCAGGCCGAGTGCCCCTTTGGCCAGGAGTGCTCCCTGGGGCTGACAATCCGCAACACTTTGGCCGTTCCGTTTGATCAGACGGTCGATGGCGTCGTCGATCTCAAACGTCTGGGCGTCGACGTTCCCGAGCAGATTGCTCAAACGCCGGGCTTTTGCGCCGGACCCATCGCGCAAATGGATATCGATTGCCGCTTCCGCTTGCAGCTCGCGCCAAATCAGGCGCGCTCCTATCCGCTGCGCTTGACCATTCAAAGCCCGTTGCTTGATCCGGCAGACGCCGCAAACCGTGCGCCCGATGGTGTCGTCCGCGCGCGCGCTTGTTTTGCCGTCGAAGATCTAAGCTGGCTTGGCTGGATTTTTGGACGTGAATTCGATCGCGACTGTCATAGTTTTGTCGTGCCCGAGGGCGTCGTCGCAGCGCCAGGCGGCGAGGCGCCTGAGGAAGCTGCTCCAGAAGTTCCAGAACCCGAAGACGACGACTGGATCGCTTCCGGCGATGTCGAATTCGCCAAAAAAGGCCCCGCAAGCTGCACATATATGAGCGAATGCACGTTCAATGTGACGTTCCGCAATCGGTCTGCTCAAAGAATCCAAGGAGTTGATCTTTGGGACTATGCCGCCAGAGCCAGTGGTCCAAACGGAACATTCAGCCCTTATGCGCTGCCGATCACGTCAATCGAGCCGCAACTTTGCGACCCGGAACTCAATGTCACCTTCGCAGCAGGCGCTGCGGCGGGAGACGGATCGCGTTGTATCGCCGAACTTAATCTAGATGCGGGCGCATCCCAAACCTACGCAATCACGCTTCGCATCGATAACCCGAAATACGATCCCAGAATCGCGGAAAACAGGGGGGAACAAGACAAAGTCTGGTTGAGGAATTGCTTCACAGTCCCGCAGGGCAATCAAGCCAAGTCATCTTGCGTGCATGTTGCTATAGCGGAGCCGACCGATGATATAGCGGATCAGCCCGTCCTGCCCGCGCCACAGCCGATCCCGCCAGAGGCGCCGGTTCAGGAGCAGGTCGAACAGCCCCAGGACGAAGCGCCCGATGGGCCGCGCGATCCGATCGCAGGCCGTTTCGGTCCCCAGCTTTCGGTTAGCAAGGTCGCCGGCTCGCGGCGCTGTGAGGGGGGCAAGGAGTGTTCGTTTGCGATCACGGTCGCCAACAATGGCGTCGTCCCGTATCAGGGTCCGCTGGTGATCTCCGAGCAGATGACGCCGCAAAATGCGCGTTTGCTGCGCACCACACCCTCGCCATGGAATTGCAAGGGCAGCAATGGCCGCTTTACTTGCCGCCATCCCAACCTCTCGCTTGGAATTGGCGAAACGAAGAAGGTGCGGCTCACTTTCCGCATGCCGGCCCGTGCGGGCGCAGACATCCGCAACTGCGCGAATTTCGTCTGGCGCGGCCCCACGTTTAATGGCCGTACGGCGGCAGCAAAACAGGCTCTGCGGGCGCATGGCTTCAAGCCTGGTGCGCCGAACGCCACGATCACGAGCCAGACCCAGCGCGCAATCCGACGCTTTCAGCGCCAGCAAAACATGCGCATCACCGGCACCATCAATCCTGCGGTGATGAATGCGCTGATCCGGTCGTGGGGCGTTGGCGATCAAAACGCCGCCGACGACAGTTCATGTGTCACGGCTGCATTTATCCGCGCGCCGCAAACGAGCGATCCGGTTCCCACTGATCCAGGACCTGTCGTCACGCCGCGGCCGTGTCCGCGTGGCCAGCAACGCGTGAATGGCCGATGCGTCCCGATTTGCGGCGGCGGGCAGAGCTTGGTGCGCGGTAAATGCGTCTGCCCATCGGGGCAAGTGTTCGACCGCAAATTGAACCGCTGCCGCGTTCGCTGCGCATCGGGCACGGTGTTTGACGGCAAGCAATGCGTCACGCGTTGCCCGGAGGCCGAACGCTGGAACGGCAAACAATGCGTCAATCGTTGTGCTGCCGGCCAGCTTTGGAGCAGCCGTAGAAATCGCTGCGTCAACCGGTGTCAGTCAAGTCAACGCTGGGATGGCAAGCAGTGCGTCAACCGCTGTTCAGCGGGTCAGCGCTGGACGGGCAGGCAGTGTGTCAGTTCGTGCACTGGCGGCAAGGTGTTCGACGCCAAGCGCAACCGCTGCGTATGTCCCTCGGGCCAAACGGAAGTTCGCGGTAGATGCCTGCGTCTGCAGACGGCACCCGGTGGCCAAACCACATCACCCGGTACATCTACGACCCAACCGATCCGCTGCTCTGGCGGCAAGGTCTACGACGCCAAGCGCAGGAGCTGCGTATGCCCGGCAGGACGCGTTGAAATCCGTGGAAACTGCGTGTTTGTGCAAATTCAGCCAAACGGCGGCCCGTCGATGACGATTAATCCAAATCTGGTAAAGCCCCGTTGAGGTCTGGATGCCATGATATCATATGTAGCTTCAGTCGAGGCAGGCGGTTGCCGATTTTACACCGGTTGACTGGCCTGCCTGCTAGACTGATCGTAAGAGTTGATGTGCCGTCCAGCGGGGGCGGTTGGGAGTCCCATGTTAGAGCTCGACGAGCTTAAAAAGCGCATCGGCTCCGATCTGCGCCAATTGAGTGCCCGGATTGCCGATGGCAAATTGCGCATCCCGTACGCCTCTGCCGCCTTGAACCAGATCGTTGTGGTCTTTGGCATTCTCGTTGTTCTGTGTGTCGGCACATATCCACCCCCTGGAACCACTTTTCCCCTCGATGCGACATTGGCGCCCAGAGTCGAGCGACAGCTCGTTCTGCACGGCGATGACGGTAAAATCTTTGCCCGCAGAGGCAGTTGCGTCGATGCGCCGGTTCGCATCAAGGAGCTGCCGCAACACGTCATCGATGCCGTTCTGGCGATGGAAGACCGCCGCTTCTACTACCATTTCGGAATTGATCCCCAAGGCATTCTGCGCGCCGCGCTCAACAACTATCAGGCCGAGAGGATCGTCGAGGGCGGTAGCACCATCACCCAACAGCTCGCCAAGGTCTCCTATTTGACGAGTGAGAAGACCTTTTCCCGAAAACTGAAAGAGGCGCTCTTGGTTCTGCGTCTTGAGATGCTGCTGAGCAAGGATCAGATACTGGAGCGCTATTTGAGCGTCGCGTATTTCGGCGAAGGCTGTCACGGATTGCGCGCCGCAGCGCGGCATTATTTCAAGAAACAAGTGGACGCGCTGACGATTTCCGAAGCCGCGCTTTTGGTTGCCTATTTGCGCGCACCGACGCGGCTTGCCCGGCAGCACGAAGCGGCCTGGAAACGCCATCAATTGGTGCTGGAAGCCATGGTCGAGACGGGCAGTCTTGATGCCGAGGCATTGAAATCGATCGAGCGGGCCAAAATCGTCGACAGTTCCGGCAGATTTGGCGCCTATTACGCCGATTGGGTCGCGCAAACGGTCGATAAGACCCATGGCGATATTTCCAAGCCGCTTAAAGTCCGCACCAGTTTCAATCCGAAATTGCAGCAATTGGCCGACGGCGCCGTGGAGCACGTCATGAAGCGCTCCGCCAAGGGCAGGAGGGCAAGCCAGGTGGCCTTGGTCGCCATGCGGACCGATGGACGGGTCGTCGCCATGGTGGGCGGGCGGAATTACCGCGATAGCCAGTTCAATCGGGCGGTTCAGGCGCTTCGTCAGCCTGGGTCATCCTTCAAGATGTTTGTTTATTTGGCGGCGCTTAGGGCCGGCGCCAGCCCCGACATGTATGCCTCCGACGAACCGATCACGATCGGCGATTGGAGTCCGCAAAATTACGGCCGAAACTATCGTGGCTCTGTCACGCTCCGGCAGGCATTTACCTCCTCGATCAACACCGTGGCTGTACGCGTCTCAGAGGCAGTTGGCCGCCAGGACGTCATCACGGCGGCCCGCGATCTCGGGATAACGACGCCTCTGACGTCGACGCCCAGCATTGCGCTTGGCGCCTCTGAAGTAAATTTACTGCAATTGACATCGGCCTACGCCGCCAACGCCGCAAACGCATATCCGATACTGCCATGGGGTGTTGCGGCTCTGGGCGAGGGTGAGGGCGCCGGCAAACCGCCGCGCGGGTCGGGTCAGTGGCGCTTGCTGGTGGGTCCGCAAATGCGCGAATTGCTTGCCGGAACGGTTGATTACGGCACGGCCCGCGCCGCCCGGCTGCCCATTCGGGCTTATGGCAAGACCGGCACCAGCCAGGATTTCAGGGACGCATGGTTCATCGGCTTCGCCGGAAACCTTGTCGTTGGTGTGTGGGTTGGCAACGACAACAACTCGTCGATGCGGCGTGTGACGGGCGGTAATATGCCGGCGCAAATCTGGCGCAAATTCATGAGCGATGCCCGCCGCCAGGATCCTCAGTTCAAATCAAAATTGCCCCGCGTCGCGGCCTTCCAGTCGCGCATGCGGCGCGATCGCATGAGCATGAAAATTGCTCACAACGAATTCATGTCTTATCCCACGACCGCATTCGATTTCTTTAGATACATGACCCCGCGCGCCTCGCGCCGTATCACGGTATTTGGCGATCCGCCGGGCCGCAGATGGTCGCGCCGCGAATGGCCCCAGCCACGTCGCAGGGCGCCACGCTACCGCAACCGCTCCTGGCGCTAAGCCCGGCGCCTCGATTTCGGCAGCAATTATTGTGTGAGGAAGTAGGTGATCGTGGTGACGACGCGAACCTTTTTCTCCACCTGTTTTTCCCAACGCTCGCCAGGTATCTCGAGCGCCGGTCCGATGGTGAAGAGGCCCTGATTTGCCGTGAAGATGGCGCCGACTTGGGAGTCGGATTCGCGGGCGAATTGTTCTGCAGATTCGCGCGCCCGTTTGGTGGCTTCGGTCAGCATCTCCGGTTTTAGCTCATTGAGCTTGGTGAACAGAAAAGACGGCCCTGAATTATATTGGTCGGATGTCAGCACGACGCCCGCTCGCACCAGATCGCCAATTCTTCGACCGGCCGATTCCAACCGTCTCACATCGTTTGCGCGCAAAATCACGTCCTCGGTCAGCACAAACCGGCTTTCCGAGGGCAGGTTTTGCGAATTGTAGGAGGTGATGCGGTCTTCGACGCGGATGTTTTGTACGTCGTAATCGTCGGATTTGAAGCCAGCGGATTTGAAAAAATCAAACACCGCGGTTTCGGCCGTATCGAGCCGGCCGCGTGCGCTCTCCAAATCGGGACCCGATGCCATGAAGCGGACCGGCATAAAGCCGATATCTGACGTCACGACGCGTTCGGAAAACCCCTTGACCGTGACCGTGCGATGGCCGAGGCGGCTTTGCACGAGACCTTGACCTGAAAGCCACCCCGCGAGCGCGAGGCCGACGGCCAGGATAGCGGAAGCTGATATCAGGCTGAGCGGACGCATGACGTCTGCTTAGGCGCGCTATTATGAACCGTCAATGAACGAGTGGGCAGCTCAAGCCGCGACGTGGCGCGCCGCAAGCGGTTGTGCCTGCTGAAAACGGGCATGCGCCAGGTTCGCGGCCGACATGCCCCAAATCAAGCCCGACAGCAGATAGAAATGACGCCAATGGTCCGTATCGACAACCAAGCCGATCAGCACCAGCCCCACAAAGGCTGAGAGTGTCGCTATGAAAAAACGCTGCCATGGAACAGTGCCGAAGACGAAGCGCAGCCCGAGCATCAGCGTCAGAATCACATAGGTGAAGTATGCGATGCCGCCAAGCCAGCCATATGCGGCGAAGGCGTTGATAAAGACGTTGTGGGGGTCTTGCCCAAAGCGCACGCCGAACTCATGGGGTCCCAAACCCAGCGGCGTCGAGAACAGGTCGGGCAGGGCCATAAGCTGCGTTCCGAAGCGTCCGGTGGCGCCGCCATCATAGTCTTGAACCAACGTCGCCCGCATTTGGAAAAACTCCCACACGCTCGGGATGCTCAAAAGGCCCGCGAGCAAGGCGAGAGACGCCAGGAATCCCAGCGCCGTCACAGCGGCGATGCGGAAACGGAATCGGTTCGAGGTCGATGTGATGAACATCAGGTAGGTGAGACAGAGGCCCGACAAAAACAGATGCACCCATGCCGCCCTGGAAAAGCTGAGCAGCAATCCGGTCACGATCACCGCCAGCAGCGGCAAGGCGACGAGTGTTCGCCCGCCCACCGGGCTCAATACGGTTTGTACGAGCAGCAACGCCGGAAGGATCAGAAATGGGCCATAGACATTTGGATCTTCGAACGTCCCGCGGGCGCGGCCATAGAGCGTGAAGAAGTCTGCGCCTGGCAACAAATGAAAATAGCCGATGATGCCCAATAGGGCGGCGAGCGCCGCTGCCGCGATCCAAGCGCGTCCGATGATCGTCGTGGCGCGCTCTGGATCTTCGCCAACGATGGCGGCGAAGACGATTGCGGTGAGCGCCAAATAGAATGAAACGGCGACATATGTCGCAATTTTCGTATCGAAACCGAGAAGCGTCGCCGCGATCAATCCGCCGATGTTGAATCCGACGAGGCAGAGGATCTGGATGGCGATAAGCGGCGTGAACTTGAGGCCCGCGATTAGCGTGAGCAGAAAGAATGCCAGAAAGACGATTTCGTACGGTGCGGGTTCAACAAAGACGAAGCCGCCGGCGAATACGGTGAGGGCGAGAAACAGGCGGAGTATGCGCGAGTCGAGCACACCCGCCCGAGCACCGCCATGCATCGTCGATACGAACGCCATCAATAGGCGTTCCGCGTGTTGATGAGCGCGAAGGGTGTCTTGAGAAGAATGTAGAGATCGAACAGAACCGACCAGTTCTCGATATAGTAGAGATCGTGTTCGACGCGGTGCTGGATTTTTTCTTCGGTATCGGTTTCACCCCGCCAACCATTGATCTGGGCCCAGCCCGTCACACCGGGTTTGACGCGGTGGCGCGCGAAATAACCATCGACAACGTCCGAATAGAGCGCGTTGGCGGCTTTGGCTTGGGTGGCGTGCGGCCGCGGTCCGACGAGCGACAGCGTGCCCATGATGACGTTGAAAAACTGCGGCAGCTCGTCGAGGCTGGTCTTGCGGATGAAGCGCCCGACACGCGTCACGCGGGGATCATCCTTGGTGACGAGCTTGGATGCCTTGTGATCGGTGTCGTCGGTGTACATCGAGCGGAATTTGTAAATTTCGATCAGCTCGTTGTTGAAGCCGTGGCGGCGTTGCTTGAACAAAATTGGTCCCGGACTGTCCAGACGGACCGCGAGCGCAACCAGCGCCATTATCGGCGCGGTGAGCACGATCAGCAGAGCGCCAACGATCTTGTCGAACAACCATTTGACGACATGATCCCAGTCGGCGATGGCTTTGTCTTGAACGTCGATAAAGGGAACGTTGCCGATATAGGAATAGGCGCGCGGCCGAAATCGCAGCTTGTTGGTATGGGCTGAAAGACGGATATCGACGGGCAGCACCCAAAGCTTTTTGAGCACTTGCAAAAGCCTGTTTTCCGCCGTCAACGGAAGCGTCATGATCAGCATATCGAGGCGGGTCTTGCGTCCGAATTCCACCAATTCATCGACGTTTCCAAGCTTGGGATAGCCCGCGCAGACGGGTGAAACGCGTTCGTCGGAGCGATCATCGAAGACGCCGCAAATGCGGATGTCGGTGTAGGGCGTGGCTTCGAGCGCTTTGATCAGCTTCTCGCCATCAGCGCCGGCGCCGACGATGACGGCGCGCCGCTCCAGCCGTCCCGTGTGACCCCAATATTTAACCAGCGCCGCCACGACGATGCGCCCGCCCGCCAGTGCCGCCGCGCCGGTCAAGAACCAAGTCGCCAGCCACACCCGGGAATACTCGCCGCCGAGTTTGAGGAAAAAGGCCAACACGACCAATGACGTGAACACGATTGTCCAGCCCATGCCCAGGCGCGGCAATTGGCGCGCCAAACCGGCGAAGGCTTGCAGATTGTAAAGGCTGAGGCCTTGAAAAATGAGGGTCGTGAGGCCGCCCGCCAGCAGTGAGGCGGCTACGTACATCATCGTGAAGCCGTAAACTCCAGGACCCACATACAGCCAGAAGATTGCGATGCCGAGCACGCTGACCAGAAGGAATTCGACCGCTCGGACGATCCCGGTGAAGACGATTGGCGAAATCAGATTGGGTTCGTTTTTGAGGTCGAGTTCTGGAATGCGCGGCAGCAGGCGGCCGCGCTTTGCCAAGCGCGTATCGAGCAATTCGGCTGCAGCGGCTGTCTTGCGAAATAAGCCGCCCTTTTCGAGCCCCTTGGACATGCCTCGTACACCAACTCTCGACGGTTCAGATTGAACCTGCGCACTGCATTGGCCGTGCCAATTGCGCGCGAACCGCCGGTCTCCCCCAGAGGTTCCGTTATGTCATGGCCATGTCAGCGAAGATTTAAGGCCCGCAGGCGAGGTGTTTTATAGTTAATGTGGGCTTAGCTGTCGGATTCGGCTGCCTGTGTGGAGCACGGGCGGACGCTCAGGTGATCAGCACTTCGCGATAGAGCTCGATGATGGCTTGCGCCATTTTTTGTGTTGTGTACCGATTTGACACGATTTCACGGAATGTCTGAGCCGTTTCCATGAATTGCAGGGTATCATCGAGGAATACGTTCATCCGTTCGGTGAGGGCCGCCACATCTCCAGGCGGCAACAACACCATACCGCTGTCTTGGCACATCTCGGGCACACCGCCCACATCCGTGGCGATGATCGGAATTTTGCGAGCCGCCGCCTCGAGCACGATGTAGGGAAAAGATTCCGCGCGCGAGGGCACAACGAGGCATCGCCCGCGGACGAATGCAAAGGCCGCCGGGGCATAGCCTGAAAAGCTCACGCTCGTGTCGAGCCCTAGGTTTTTCGCCAGATCCTTGAATGCGCGCTCATCCGGGCCCGAGCCGACAATAGTGGCCGTGGCAGGCCTTTTCTGGCGAACGCGCGATAGAGCCTGCAACAGGACGTCCACGCCCTTGAGTTCGCGCAATTCTCCAACGAACAGAAAGTCAGTCGCGTCGTCGGTCAGGATGATGTCGTAAAAGTCTTCACCGCGCAGGCCATTCGGCACGACCCGGTGAAGACACGGGATCGGACCGACTTTATCTTCATAGAGCGTTTGGCTGTAAGCGCTTTCGAACACGATCCCGTCGCTCAAGGGGCCCAGCCAGCGCTCGAGCCCAAGATAGATGCGCCCCTTCAGGCTTGTCGGCGAGTAATGCAGCGCGCCGCCATGGGGGGTGTAGATCGCCCGGCCAGCCAATCCTTTGCGCTTGAACGTGCGCGCGGCAAGCCTCGCATAAGCGCCGCCCTTTGCGCCGTGACCATGTAAAATGTCAACGTTTCCAAGCTGTTGCGCGGTCGTGCGCACAGCGCGATAGGCCAAATAGTCCCGCGGGCCAACACCGCGCGACATCGCCACACGATGCACGCCAAGCGCGCATTTCGTCTTGATTTTCGCAAGTGCCGAATCGGCTGCCGATCCGCCGGAATTCGAATCGCAGAGGATGCCAACCCTGTGGCCCATCCGCGCTTGCTCGGCGGTGAGATCGCAAACGTGCCGAAACAGGCCGCCGACAGGGGCCCTCAGGCAATGCAGAATGGTAAGGGTATCAGCCACGCGCGAAGCAATAGCGTCTTTTGATGATTATAAAAACCGCTCCATCACATAGATGGTATCGCCGGGTCTGATCGGGTAGTCGCGCGGCACCGTCATCTTGACGTCGCGGCCTTGAATTCTGCGTGTCAGCTGTACTTTGCGTTCACGCGCTCGCTCGGTATAGCCGCGCGCGATCGCCACGGCGTTTTGCACCGTCATGCCATTGACGTAGGGGAATTGGCCGGGTTGGCGAACCTCTCCCAGGATGAAAAATGGCCGGTACGTAGCGACTTCGACGGTCACCTTCGGGTCTTTGACGTAATTTTTCTTCAGCTGGGCGGCGATCTTCTTCTCGAGCTGGAAGCTCGTCGAACCGCTGGCGCGGACGGCACCGATCAGCGGCATTGAGATGTATCCGCTGCCATCGACCGAGTATTGGCGGGACAGATTTTCTTGGCCGAACACATTAACGCGCAGCACATCGCCGCTGTCGAGCGTGTAGGGCCCGGCAGCCTGCGCCATCGGGGCTTGGCGTGGCGCGCTGGGCGTCAAACGCATAGCGCTCGACGTTTGACGCATGACGTCATTGAACTTGGTGCGGAGATTGCATCCCGAAAGCGCCGTCGCGGCGATGAGTATCAGGATTATGCGCAAGTGCATGGCCGTCAGATGTCCCGGTTGGATCCGAATCTGACGTCAGATTGCATCGCTGATGGTTAAGAAAAGTTGAGCAAGCGTAATATTTCGACACGGCTTTTAAGGCTTTGGTTACGCGATTCCGTTCAAATCGATCGAATAACTAATGAGGATTGGTTGAGTATGAGCAGTTATCAGACCTCGACATTGCCATCCCAGCCGGATGTGGATGTAGGCGCAATCTTGCAGGCGCTTTGGCGCGGCCGTGGCTGGATGACGGCTGTGGTTTTGTGCGTCGGGCTGGCCGCTTACATGGCGATGGCGCAAATGACGCCGATGTTCACTTCCGAAGCGCACATCTTGATCGACAACGGCAATAACGACTTTAGGCGGCCGGCGTCCGGAGAAACGAATCGAAGCTCGAACAATGCTCTGGTGGATGAGGAAGCCGTTGCCAGCCAGGTTCAAGTTTTGCTGTCGCACGATTTGGCACTCAAAGTAATTCGCGACCTGAAACTCGACGCCCAACCCGAGTTCACGAAAATTTCAAACAGTCAGAGCCCGGTTCGGGCGCTGCTGGGAATATTTGGATTGGCCAAGGGTCCATCCAAGGAAGTGCTCGAGGAGCGCGTCCTCGACGCCTTCGTCAAGCGTCTCGATGTGTTTCCGATTTCCAATTCGCGCGTCATCAACGTGCAGTTTAGCTCAGCCGATCCGCGCATCGCCGCCCAGGTCGCCAATCGCATGGCGGAGAATTACCTGAAATGGCAGCAAGGCGAAAAGCTGACCGAGAACCGCAACGCCAGCAAATGGTTGGGCGAGCAGGTCGGCAAATTGCGCAAGAAGGTCGAGACATCGGAAGCCGCCGTGGAGCGCTTTCGCAGCAAAACGGGATTGTTTTCCGGTTCCAACAACATCACCCTCAATTCGCAGCAACTCTCCGAGCTCAACAGCCAATTGATCCTCGCCAAGGCCCAACGCACCGAAGCTGAGGCCCGGGCGTCCTTGATCACGAAGATGCTCAAGGAGAAGGGTGATGTCGACGGCGCGTCCGATGTATTGCGCTCGACGCTAATCCAGCGATTGGCCGAGCAGCGCGTCCGTGTTCAGCGGCAGGTATCCGAGCTTTCAGCCACGCTGATGTCGTCTCATCCGCGCGTCAAGGAACTCAAATCGGAACTCTCCAGCGTCCGGCAGCAAATCTTGGGCGAGGCGCGCAAGGTGATGAAGGGCTTGCAGAACGAAGCTCAGATCGCCGGCGCCAGGGAGGCTTCGTTACGAACGTCGCTCGACGAAATCAAGGAACGGAGCTCGCATGCCAGCGAAAACGAAATCAAATTACGTTCGTTAGAACGCGAAGCAAAAGCCAATCGGGATCTGCTCGAATCGTATTTGGCCCGGCTGCGCGACTCGAACACACGCCACGACGCACTCTCGGTGCCGGCCCACGCCAGCATCATCTCCACGGCGCGTCTGTCGGATATGCCCTCCACGCCGAAACCGCCTGCCGTCGCAGCGCTGGCGGCCACGGGAGCGGCCATCGTCTTGCTTGCATTGGTGGTGACGATCGAACTGCTGTCGAGCCCCGCCGCGCCTGCCGCGCCGGTGCCTCAGGCACTCCAACAGGGTGCGCCTTATCCCCAGCGTCGCCATAGCGACGTTGTAAACCCGATGCACGAGCGCCGCGCGATTCAAGCGGCGCCGCGGCAAACGACGTCCAGCGAAACCATCGCCAACCATTTGTTGGCAACAAGCCAGGGCGTTAAGGGTTGCAGAGTAATGATCGCCCCTGAATATGCGCGCTATGACGCAACGTCTGAGGCCCTTGCGCTTGCCCGTTCGCTCGCCAATTTGGGCAAGAGCGTTGTCCTGGTCGACGCGTCGGATGGAAAAATCGGTCTTGCCGATGCCCTAGCCATAGGCAATTCGGCGGGCCTGAGCGATCTAATGAATGGCAGCGCGACGTTTGAGGGCGCAGTCCAGCGGGATGCAAAAAGTGCAGTGCAAGTAATCACGCGCGGTTCCCAGCCGGGACTGCCGGCGGCCAACGGCAACGGATTGCGCATTTTTGGCGCCCTTAGCGAGATATACGATTTCGTTCTCGTCTACGCCAATGGCGCAGCGGCCCAGGCCCATGTGATCGAATACCGCGATGGCGTCGCGGCCACCGTCGTCGTCGCCGATCCGAATGCGGTTGCCCAACCGGGCGAGCATGCGATGAGACAATGGCTCTCCGCCGGGCAATACCACGGCGAAATACTTTCCCTTCCAACAGGCCAGAGCGCACGCAGCGTATTCGCCCGCGCGGGCATCGCGCCGTCGGTGGTGGCTAGCTAGGCCCGAGTGCTCGGGGCGCGGCCCTTTAGCAGGCGGCGGATCGTCATCGCGAACGACCAAAGACGGGCGTTTGATTTGATGTAGCGCTTGAGGCTCGCTTTGAACATCAAGGGCAGCGTCACCAAAAGCCCGCGCCCGCGAAAAGCGACGAAGCTGTCAAACAACGCAATTATTTGATCGCACCACATTGCCTTGTGGGGGCCGCTGCCTACACCAAAGTCATACAGCTCGACCGACGACTGACCGCAGGCGCGCTTAATTTCTTCGCAGATCAAGAGCAGGCCAGGCGACCAGCGCATAGCCTCGCCATCGGTCATAGACAGCAAAAACAGATTGTAGATGTTCTGATGGCGCACGGCGCCGAGCGTCGCGGCGATATCATCGCCAACTTTGAGGTAGACCAACTCGAGCCTGCCGTCCTCGTTATTGCCTGTCGCCAAATCGCGGTAGAAGCTCTGGTGGCAAGGATCAGCGAAGGTGTCTTCGATGCCCATTTCCGCGAAGCGTTTGGCTTTCTGATCAAAATAGACCTGCAGCACCCGATCGCTTTCGTCTGCGCCTTCGCAATGGCCAAATTTGAGCTCGCCAAGAGACTTGATGCGCTTTTCTTTGCGGCGGAGAGAGCTGCGTGTGCGGTTGCCGAGCCTGTCTTCGACAAGCGCGCCATAGTCATCGCTCAGCGTCGCCGCATAGCCTGAGTCGGGCGCAGCGCGGCGCGGCAGATTCGCGAACGGATTGCGGATTCCTTCCCATTCCATGGGCTGGTTGATCAGGATAGCTGCGCTAATATCGCCAACCTGGGCTGCCGCTGCCTCAAGCAGGGCGCTGATATCGTTGCTCGATATGGTGCCAGCGAACTTCGGATCTATAGGAGCGAAATTGTAGTTGGAGTGGGCTGCGCCCATCCAACGCAGCACGCGCATGCCGCAGATCGTAACGACTTCGAACGGCCAAACGAAGAGTGGCTTGCCGGTCTCGTCGCTGCCGATGACAATCGCCAGCTCAGCGCCTTTTGGCATGGCGACATGCCGGTGCCATGCTTCGATCCAACGCAGGCTTTGCGAACAGGTGCAGGGCGCGCGCGACTGCAAGTCGAGCCAAGACGCGCGGGCACCTTCGATCGTTGAGAAATGGGAGAGCGCAACCTGGCCGAAGGCTGTTGCCACGACTGAGTTTTCACGCGATGCGTCCTGCGCGTTCGAGCGCTTGGATATCGTCAGCGCACCGTCTTGCGGCAATGTGTTGATTGCCATTTTTGTTCCCGTCTCCACGTCACGATGCAGGCACTGTGCGCCTTCGGCGACCAAGAGCGGCTATCTCCGACATACCGTCATCAAGGCTTTCTCAAGAAAACTTTGTCACAACCGTAGACGGGGCCGTTCGATAAACGGTCACTCGGCCCGTGATCATGGGTCGCAAAAGTTAAATTGCCGTTGTTCGCAGCGGCTGGATTCAGGTGGTGCAATGAGCGGAATTAGGTCCGATATTTTGCGAGCAGGTCTCGACACGCTTCACTTCACCAGGGCGCACAGGCTGATCGAGCCGTATGCACGGGGCGCTGGCCTGGTTTTTGTGCTCCACCAAGTTTGCCGTGTGCGACGCAAATCCTTCGCGCCGAACCGCATTTTGACCCTGGATCCAGGATTTTTGGAATCCGTAATCCTTAAGGTCCGGGCGGCGGGTCTCGATATCATCACCATCGATGAAATGCATCGGCGACTTGTGTCGGGCCAATGCGATCGCAGGTTTGCCGTGTTCACACTCGATGATGGATACCGCGATACGCTGACGCAAGCTTATCCCGTCTTCAAGCGCCACAACGTGCCGTTCACCGTCTATGTACCCGGCGACTTCCCAGGTGGCAGGGGCGAGCTGTGGTGGCTCGCACTTGAAGCGATCATTGCCAAACGCGGCGCGATAAATGTTGATCTGGGCGCTGGAGACGAGAAATTTGCCACCAAGACGACGGCAGAGAAATGGTCGACATACGATTGGATCTATTGGCGCTTGCGGTCCATGTCCGAGGTTCGTCAGCGCACAATCATTCGCGATCTTTGCGCGCGCTACGATTATGATCTAGCGAGCCACTGCCGTTCACTGATTATGAGCTGGAAGGAGCTCCGTGGCTTGGCGACTGATCCGCTGGCGACGATCGGCGCCCACACGCAGGGTCATTTTGCCGTGGCGAAACTGAGCGACGAGGACGCGTTAGAAGAGATGGCGAAGGGCGCCGCGCGCCTTGAGCGCGAGCTCGGCGCCCGGCCCTTGCATTTGAGCTATCCCTATGGCGATGAACGCAGCGCTGGCCCGCGTGATTTTCAGATGGCCAGCGAGTTGGGTTTCAAAACCGCCGTGACAACGCGCAAGGGCATGATTTTCCCAGAGCACAAGGATCACCTTACGGCTCTGCCGCGCGTATCGCTGAATGGCGACTATCAGGCGCTCAAATATATCGACCTGTATCTGACCGGCGCACCCTTTGCGCTCTGGAACGGATTCGCCCGGCTCAACGTTGCTTGACGACCCTCAGCGGGCGTCTCTGGCTAGTCCTTATCTGGCTTTTGCGACCAGCGCACCAATAGCCCCGCAGGCACAACCCACGCCAGACCGGCAATCAAAAAATAGACTGCTTGCGCAATCGGATTTGCTTCGGCAAAGCGCGCCGCACCAATTTCCATGGCGATAAGGGCGTAGGCGAAGATGAAGGTCACCAGCGCGATCATGCCGACAAATTTTCGAGCACGGACGGTCATTCTTACCGATTGAGCCAATTGCGCGCGCGCCGCAGCGCATGCCGCGTGTATCACACGATACTTCACGTTGATCAACGCCGGGCTGGCCGCTATCACTGGCCTTGATCATGGTGCAGCCAGCTTCACAGCCGATACCCGAGGCAGCGGTTCGAAGTGGCCGCCTGGCCGCTATCCGCTGGTGGCTGATCGCCGTTGGGCTCTTGGTCTTTGCCATGGTCTTGCTGGGCGGCGCCACGCGTCTCACCGACTCGGGCCTTTCGATAACCGAATGGCAGCCGATCATGGGCGCCATCCCGCCGCTCAACGAAGCCGATTGGTCCGATGCGTTCGCAAAGTATCGGCAAATTCCAGAATATCAGCGCGTCAATGCGGGCATGAGTCTCGATGAATTCAAGACCATATTCTGGTGGGAGTGGAGTCATCGCTTTATGGGCCGCGCCATTGGCGTCGTCTTCTTTGTGCCCTTCTTGGGCTTCTGGCTCAGCGGTTGGCTCAGCCGCGGGCTGACTTGGCGGCTCGCAGGCATTCTGTTGCTTGGCGCCCTTCAGGGTGTGATGGGCTGGTATATGGTGATGAGCGGTTTGGTTGACCGTGTTGATGTCAGCCAGTATCGCCTCGCAGCTCATTTGGCGTTGGCGGCGGTTATTTTCGCCGCCCTCATCTGGACCGTGCTGAGGCTGGGCGAGGGGGACCGGGTTAATGCAAGCTCACGCGCTGGCAACGGTCTTGTGGTCTCGGCTGCCGCGCTGGTTGGGCTGATATTTCTGCAAATCGTCGCCGGCGCCTTTGTGGCCGGACTCGACGCCGGCCTTGTCAACAACACTTGGCCTTTGATGGACGGGCGGATCATTCCCACGGGGCTCAACGCCATGGCGCCCTGGTACATCAATCTCTTCGAAAATGCCCTGACCGTGCAATTTGACCACCGCATAATCGCGTATCTGATTGTGCTTTGGGCAATTCTTCACTATGCGGCCGCGGCGGTCAAAACGGGGCAGGGATCAGTGACCTGGGGCGCTGCTGTTCTGGCGGCCGCGATCGTCGCTCAGGCAATCTCTGGCATCTGGACGCTGTTGGGAGCCGTCCCGCTCGAGCGCGCTATGACGCATCAGGCGGGCGCCTTCGTCGTCTTCGCCCTTGTTCTCATTCACCTTCACACCGTGCTCACACAACCGTCCTGAAGCAGCTCTATAATTGCGCAAACGCCTGTTCGAGATCACCGATGATGTCGTCTTTGTCTTCGATTCCAATCGAGAGACGGACCACATCGTCGCCCGCGCCGGCTGCTGCGCGTTGCTCGTCGGTGAGTTGGCGGTGGGTGGTGGATGCCGGATGAATGATAAGGCTTTTTGTATCGCCGATGTTCGCCAGGTGGGAGAAGATCTGGACCGACTCGACGAGCTTCACGCCGGCATCAAATCCGCCCTTAAGGCCGAATGTGAAAACAGCGCCAGCCCCTTTGGGGCAGTATTTTTTCGCCAGCTCTCGGTAGCGGCTGCCCTCGAGACCGGCGTAATTCACCCAGGCGATTTTGTCATGGCCCTCGAGCCATTGCGCTACGGCCAACGCATTGTCGCAATGGCGCCGCATGCGCAAGCTCAGGGTCTCGATACCGGTCAGCAGCAAGAACGCGTTGAACGGCGAAATGCATGGCCCCAGATCGCGCAACGCCAGCACCCGGGCGGCGATGGCAAAGCCGAAATCCCCGAATGTCTCGGCCATGCGGATGCCGTGATAGCTCTCGCACGGCTCAGAAAGCGTTGGAAACCGGCCGCTCGCCAGCCAATCGAACGTGCCGCAATCGATGAGGATGCCACCGAGTGACGTGCCGTGACCGCCGAGAAATTTGGTCAGCGAATGGATGATGATATCGGCGCCATGCTCGATAGGCCGGCAGAGATAGGGGGTGGCGAGGGTGTTGTCGACGATGAGCGGAACACCGGCGCTCTTGGCAATTTTTCCGATGGCCTCGATATCTGTAACAACGCCGCCCGGATTGGCCAGCGACTCAATAAAGATCGCTTTTGTCTTGTCGGTGACGGCGGCCTCGAAGCTGGATGGATCGTCGGCGTCGGCCCAGACAACGCGCCAATCGCTCTTCTTGAAGGACTGATTGAATTGGTTGATCGAACCGCCATAGAGCTGACGTGCGGCGATAAATTCGTCTCCTGGGCTCATCAGCGTGTGGAACGTGACGTATTGTGCCGCGTGCCCGGAGGCGACCGCGAGCCCGGCCGTCCCGCCCTCGAGCGCCGCGACGCGTTCTTCCAGCACCGCCTCGGTCGGGTTCATGATGCGGGTGTAAATATTGCCAAACGTCTCGAGATTGAAGAGCGCGGCGGCGTGATCGACGTTATCGAACACGTAAGCGGCGGTTTGATAGATCGGCGTGGCGCGCGCGCCGGTGGCCGGATCTGGGGCGGCGCCAGCGTGAACGGCAAGCGTATCGAATCCCGGCTCGCGGTCTTGTGTCATCGAATTCCCTCGCTGATGTTGAGCGGATGAAACCTTGGCGGTTCTTTTGGCCCGAAAATGGTCAGGACGCGGGCGTCGGCTCGCGTTAGGCTCCGATCAGTCTATGCTGAAAACCACCGGCAAGCGTGGGGCGCTTGTTGTTTATCGTGCGGGTGTTGACGCCCGCCCAGGCGATTTCCCCCGACAGCCTGCCATATTCGATCTTGGGGCAGCGGTTCATGACCACTTTGAGCCCGGCTTTCTCGGCCAGCGCGGCCGCTTCGTCATTACGCACGCCGATTTGCATCCACACGACCTTGGCGCCTATCGCGATCGCGTCTTGGGTTATGGCCATAGCGGCTTCTGAATTGCGAAATATATCAACGATCTCCACCGTTTTTTTAATGTCGGTGAGACTGCTGTAGATGGTCTGACTTAGCAGGTCCTTGCCAGCGTGCCCCGGATTGACCGGGATAACCTGAAATCCCTTGTCCATCAGATATTTCATCGCGAAATAACTCGGCCGGACGGGGTTTGGGCTGGCGCCGACCATCGCAATGGTCTTGTGGTCGTTCAAAATGCCGCGAATGTAGCTGTCGTTGTAACGGTCGTGGCTGATCGGCTGGTCTGTTGGTGTGTTCGTCACGATTTGCCCCATATGGGCGGCCGTTTTTCCAGGAATGCGCCAATGCCTTCTTCCGCGTCGCGGTGGAGCATGTTTTCGACCATCACCTGCGAGGCGTAGTCATAGGCCTGCGAGAGCGGCATTTCGATCTGCTTGTAGAAGGCTTCCTTGCCGATTTTCACCACCGCCGGCGACTTTGAGGCGATTTGCTCGGCCATTTGCAGGCTTGCGTCCAACAACTCCGCCGGTGGAACCACGCGGTTGATCAGCCCCATGTCGCTGGCGCGCTCTGCTTCGATCGGATCGCCCAACAGCAGCATTTCCATGGCATGTTTGCGCGATACGTTGCGCGAAAGCGCAATCATAGGCGTCGAACAAAACAGCCCGATATGAACCCCCGGCGTGCAGAAGGTCGCATCCTGGCTCGCAATCGCCAGGTCGCAGCTTGCCACCAGCTGGCAGCCCGCCGCCGTTGCGGCCCCCTGAACGGCTGCGATGATTGGTTTGGGGCAACGCAGAACCGTCTGCATCACGGCCGAGCAGCGCTCCATGATCTCGCTGAAATAGGCCTTACCGCCATCGGTATCGCCACGGCGCGCGGTCAGCTGACCTAAGTCGTGCCCGGCGCAAAACACCGGACCATTGCCGGTGATGACGATCGCTTTGACGTCGTCATCGCCGGAGAGTTGATCCAGCGCGGCTTGCAGCCCATCCAGCAGGTCTTCGCTCAAGGCGTTTCGCTTGTCCGGGCGGTTCAGCGTCAAAACGGCTGCCGCGCCCCTTGCTTCGCGCAGCAATGGCGGCGCGAGGTCGTCGCTATCGGGAGTTTGGAGGGTTTGAGACATCGTTTCGTTCCCAGCGCCAATCGCCTGCGGTTAGCCTAACCCAGGTTCAGTCTCTTTCCATCACCGGTTTGATTTCGTCCATCATCGAACTCACCAGCTCTAAATTGGCAGGCAGCGGTGAAAACTGGCCCATTTGTTTGCGCATCATGGCAATCACCTGCTGCTTTTGCGCATCCGGCATCTTTGGATTGTTTTGTATTTTTTCGATTGCGCTGTTGGTCTGCGCGTTCATTTCATCGATGTTTTTACCCGACTTTACGAAGGCGTATGCCAGCGAAAAACTGGTAGCCACTTTGCTCCACTCAGAGAGATCGCTGAACCCGCTGGACGTCAGTAGGTTCTGCAATTCCGCCTGTGCTGCGGGGCTGGTCGCATAAGAGGGCGCCGCCGTCGCACCGCCTGGGGTGCTTGGCGCATTGGATTCATATTTCTTCCGCAATGACTGAAGTTGCGGATACGAGCTAAGAAATTGCTTCACCATCTCTTTGGTCAGCGTCACCTGCTGAAATCCCATTTGCGGCGCGTTCTGCGCATGGGAGCCCCAGGTCGCCAACATGAGTGCCGCGACCGCGACAAAGCCGATGCGTGCAAATATGATCATCGCAATCCCTCCCCATTCACCATTGCCCCCTTTGTGCCCGATAGAGGAATGCTGTCAAGAAATCGGGTGATGCAACGATTTGGCAGGCTGCCGGGATGGCGCCTGTTCCTGCTGGGCGCAGCGAACAAAATTGCGGCAATCCACGATTGTGGTATTATAATACCGTATATTTAAGCTTATGAAATCATGGCTTTATTCGTGCATTGCGCGCTTGACTTGCGCCATCGCCGCGTCTAGAACGGCGCAGCTTTGGACGCCGGTCCCTTGATCATGGCCGCACCCGCGAATTTGGTGCGCAAATCATTGGTCGCGCGGAGAAACAGTGGTTGCGGCAATGAGCACGTATTCGGCAAAACCCGGTGAAGTTGAGAAGAAGTGGCTGTTGATCGACGCCTCCGGCCTCGTGGTTGGCAGGCTGGCGGTGGTAATTGCGAACCATTTAAGGGGCAAGCACAAACCGACCTTTACGCCACATATCGACTGTGGCGACCATATCGTCGTCGTCAATGCCGACAAGGTGCAGCTCACCGGCAACAAGCGCAAAGACAAGACCTATTACCGTCACACCGGCTATCCGGGCGGTATCAAGGAAACCAAGGCGCATCAGATTTTGGACGGCGACAGGCCCGAGCGCGTTCTGCACATGGCGGTCCAACGCATGATGCCGGGCGGCGCGCTTGGCCGCCAGCAATTGAAGAAACTGCGCGTCTATGCGGGTCCAGACCATCCCCACGAGGCCCAAGAGCCCCAACCGCTTGATGTGGCGGCGATGAGCGCGAAGAACACGGCAAGGGTCCAGATAAATGGCTGATCAAGAGACCAAAACGCTCGAGGATTTGGCTGAGCTCGGAGGCGAGGCGGCTCCGGTTGCTCCTGTTGAGGCGCCGGTATATGAGCAGAAAATTGATGCTCAAGGCCGCGCCTATGCGACCGGCAAACGCAAGGATGCGGTGGCGCGCGTGTGGATTAAGCCCGGCGCCGGCAAGATCATGATCAATGGCCGCGAGCACACCAAGTACTTTGCGCGCCCGGTGCTGCAAATGATCTTGATGCAGCCGCTTGTGGCCGTCAGCCGAAGCGATCAATACGACGTCAATTGCACGGTTCGCGGCGGTGGACTGTCGGGTCAGGCGGGCGCCGTGCGCCATGGCCTCTCAAAGGCCCTGACCAATTTCGAGCCTGAATTGCGATCGGTCCTCAAAAAGGGCGGGTACCTCACGCGTGACGCGCGTGTTGTCGAGCGTAAAAAATACGGCCGGGCAAAGGCGCGCAAAAGCTTCCAATTCTCAAAGCGCTAGAGCGACATTTACGCTTTTTCGCCGTGGCGCATGCGCCGCGCGCAGCCCGTGCTACCATCCGCCGCAACCGCGATATAGCTGGCCGCACGGCCGGATTTCGGACGACCGCAAGTTTAGGATTTGAGCATGGCGGGCACACTGGTAATCGTTGGCGCCGGCGGCCAAGGGCGCGTCTGTGCAGATGTCGCCCAGGCTGCGGGTTTCGAGGTGGTCGGTTTTTGCGATTCCGCCATGACCAAAGGCCAGAAGATCAACGGCATCACCGTCATCGGCGCCGAGGCTGCGGACGCCGCAGCGTTGGGTGCCGCCGAGACGCCTCAGATTTTCGTTGCTGTCGGAGACAATGAGCGCCGCTTGGAATTGCTCGACCAAAGCCAGAAGCTTGGATTTGCGTGCGCTAAGCTCATTCATCCAAGCGCAATTCTTTCTCCCAGCTGCGAAATAGGCGAAGGCACGGTCGTGGTCGCCGGTGCGGTTGTGAACGCCAACGCACGCATAGGCCGGGGTTGTATTCTCAACACCGCCTGTTCTCTCGATCACGACAATATTCTGAATGACGGCGTGCAGATTTGCCCCGGCGCTCATGCCGCCGGCGGCGTTACCTTTGGCGCACGGGCGTTCGTTGGAACGGGCGCCTCGATCATTCCCAATATCAGCATCGGCGCGCGCGCCATCGTGGCTGCGGGCGCGGTCGTAACAACCGACGTGCCCGATGGGATGAGCGTTGCCGGCGTACCGGCCAAAGCCATAGCGCGCGGCACATGAGGCCAATGGGCGGTTTTACACGCGCCCCAAATTCCGATAAATCCGAGCCCAGCACACCAAGAAAGCGCAAGTTTCCATGACGGCTGACAAGACGATACGCGTTGGCATCATCGGCGCGTCCGGATACACGGGCGCCGACGTGATCCGTCTTGCCGCGCGCCATCCCGGAATCGAATTGTCGACGCTGGTGGCCAAGGCCCATGCGGGCCAAGCCTTGAGCGACGTGTTTCCTCATCTGGGTCAGCTCGGAAACCTGAAACTGATCGATGTGGCCGATTGCGATTTCGACGCCCTTGATGCCGTCATTTGCGGTCTGCCTCATGGCGCTGCTCACGAAATCATCGCGGGCTTGCCGAAGGACTTGCGGGTGATCGATATGTCGGCCGACTTCCGCCTGCGCGACGCTGCCGTTTACGCATCTTGGTACGGTGGCGCCCATGGCGCGCCCGAGCTGTTGGGCGAGGCCGTCTATGGTTTGAGCGAACATTACGCCAGGGAGATTGCCGGCGCCCGCTTGGTGGCGTGTCCAGGCTGTTATCCCACGGCCACGCTGCTGGCGCTTTTACCGCTCGCATCCGATGGTCTGATCGATGCGACCGATATTATCATCGACGCCAAATCGGGCGTGTCGGGCGCGGGTCGATCGGTCAAACAAGGCACGTTGTTTGCTGAGGTGGGTGAGGGTGTGGCGCCCTACGCGGTTGCGGCGCACCGGCATGCGCCTGAAATCGAGCAAGAGCTCTCGCGCGCTATTGGCAGTCAAATCGTCGTCAATTTCACGCCCCATCTCGTGCCCATGAGCCGGGGCGAATTGGTGACGTGTTATGTGCGGCTGGCGGTAAAGACATCGGCGGACGATTTGCGCGCCGCACTCACCGCCAGCTATCGCAGCAGCCCCTTTGTGCAAGTGGCGGCGGAGGGCAAAATGCCAGCCACCCAGCACGTTCGCGGATCGAATGGATGTGTCATCGCGGTTTTCGCCGACCGCCTGCCAGGCCGGGCCATCGTCATCGCGGCGATCGACAATCTTGTGAAAGGTTCAGCCGGACAGGCGCTGCAAAACTTCAATTTGATGTTCGGCTTTGCCGAAGAAACGGGCTTGGAGCAGCTGCCGCTATTCCCCTAGGACCTGCGGCCTAGGCTTGCTTCGCTTTGACGTAGCTGCCTGGTGCATCTTCAATCGCTTCAAGCGCGCCTTGGCCCGGTTGCCGGGCTGAGACTTCGTCGCCCGAGCGCTTGGCCAACCATTTGATCCAAAGCGGCCACCATGAACCTGGATGCTCCTCGGCCTGCGCCAGCCAATCGTCAAGGTTCTTGGCCTTTTTGGGCCCCGTCCAGTGTTGATATTTGGGCTTTGCCGGCGGGTTCACGACACCGGCGATGTGGCCCGAGCCAGCCAGCACGAAGCGGACATTTTCGCCAAACAGCTGTGAACCTTTGAACACGGAGGCCGCGGGCGCGATGTGGTCTTCGCGCGCCGCCATCTGGAAGACCGGGATCGTGATTTTCGAAAGGTCGAGTTTGACGCCGCCGAGCACCAACTCGCCTTTGGAGAGCTTGTTCGCTTTATAAAATTCTCGCAGGTAAAACGCGTGATTGGCGGCGGCCATGCGCGTCGAATCGGCGTTCCAAAACAGCAGATCGAATGGCGGGGGTTTTTTCCCCAACATGTAATTGTTGACGACATAAGGCCAAATCAGATCACGCGCCCGCATCATGTTGAAAACGGCCGACATGCGAGAACTGTCGAGATAGCCGACTTCGGTCATCATCTCTTCGAGCGAGCGCAGCTGCGCATCGTCGATGAAGACCAAAAGATCACCCGCCTTGGTGAAATCCACCTGCGCGGTGAGGAACGTGGCCGACTCAATGCGATCGTCGTCCAACTCCGCCATGTAGGCCAAGGCGGTGGCAAGCAACGTACCGCCGACGCAATACCCAAGCGCGTTGATTTTCTCTACGCCGGTTTCCCGTATCACCGCATCGACCGCCTCAAGAATTCCTTCGCGCATATAGTCTTCGAAGGTCTTGTGCGAGAGGCGCTCGTCAGGATTGACCCACGAGACGATGAAGGTCGTAAAGCCCTGGTCCACGATATATTTGACGAAGGATTTCTGTGCCGTCAGGTCGAGAATATAGAACTTGTTGATCCAGGGCGGGACGATCAGCAGTGGTGTTTTGTGCTGCTTGGGCGTCGTTGGCGCATATTCGATGAGTTGCAGGATGTCGTTCTGGAAAACGACTTTGCCTGGCGTTATCGCGAGGTCTCTGCCGACTTCGAACGCCTCGGCGTCGGTCTGCGAGATTTGCAACAGATTGTCGGAGCGCTCCATGTCTTCGGCCAGATGCTCCATGCCGCGCACAAGATTTGAGCCGCTCGATGCCAGCGTTTCGCGAACCACCTCGGGATTGGAAAACGGGAAATTTGAGGGCGACAGGGCCTCGGTCGCCAGCTTGGTAAAGAATTCGGCCTTGTGCTGGGTGCGCTCATCCAGCCCCTCGGTCTGCTCGACGACGTCCTCAAGCCAATTGGCGGTGAGCAGATAGGCTTGTTTCAGGAAATCGAAATATTGCCGCTGCGTCCAGTCGTCGTCTTTAAAACGGCCATCGCTATTCTCGGGCTCAACCACCGGATCAACGTCTTCGCCCAGCGCTCTGCGCACCGTATGACCCCAAAGGTCCGCATAACTTCGGGCCAGCTTGGAGTTGGCTTCGACGATTTTTGCGGGATCGCGGCTCCACTGACGCACAACCGAACCCAGGATTTTGGTTGCTTCGCCCAGTTCGTTCAGTGCGCTGTAAGGGCCGCCTTGGGCGGATGCTTTTTGCAGCGCGCTTACCGCAACCTTGCCGCCTTGATCGACAAGGCGTGCAAAATTGCGCGCAAGTTCCCGTGGATCGGTACGCTCCGGTTCGGCCTTGCCGTCATGGTCGCTGGTATCTGTCATCGTGTCGAACCTAGGCGGGAATTGTTACTCATTTAACACACCATCTTCACATTATAGCCGATCCTCGCGCATATCATTAATGACGTGCGTGATATGCGTTGGATGGCCATGGGCTTTGTGATAATTGGCCCCGATGGCGATTGCGCCTAGGCCTGTGAAATGGCGCCATGTTTGGTGCCGGGCTTGATTGCAGTGAGGGAAAATGGCGGCTGTTCTACGAAAAATGCTCGGGCTTTCCATCGCACTGATGGTCGCCGCCGGCATTGCGGGCTGTGCCGACACGACGGGTGAGGGCGCACCCTATCCGAACCTAGCGACAATCAAACGCCTCAAGGACAAAGTGCTCTCAAAGGAAGAGCAGGATGCAGCGATACAGGATCTTTCGCTGGAGCAGGAAAATCACCGCGGCAAAGCCATCGAGGCCATAGAAAAACGCTAAGAGGCATCAGACCGGCAAACTGGCGGTCTGTCGCCCGAATTAACGCCCTGCCATAAATTTTTCGCCTTTTGCGCGCCATTGGCTATAGTTCGTGAACCACACTCAATTCGGATTCAGATGTCTTATTCGGGACGTGTTTGGTGATGCGCGCAGTGCATGACTTTCACAGAATTAAGCGGTTGCCGCCATACGTCTTTGAGGAAGTCAATCGCCTCAAAGCCGAAGCGCGTGCGCGCGGCGAGGACATCATCGATTTCGGCATGGGCAATCCAGACATGCCGACACCCCAACACATCGTCGACAAGCTGATCGAAACCGTCAAAAACCCGCGCACCAACCGGTATTCGGCGTCCCGCGGCATCCAAGGATTGCGCAAAGCTCAGGCGGGATATTATGCGCGCCGGTTTGGCGTCAAGCTCGACCCCGATACCCAAGTCGTTGCGACGCTGGGCTCTAAGGAGGGCTTCGCCAATATGGCTCAGGCCATTACCGCGCCGGGCGATGTGGTGTTGGTGCCCAATCCGACCTATCCGATTCACGAGTTTGGCTTCATCATTTCAGGCGGCGCAATCCGCCATTTGCCCGTCAGCGTGGATTCCGACTTCCTCACTCGTCTTGATCGCGCCATGGTGCATTCGGTCCCCAAACCGATCGCGCTGGTGCTCAATTTTCCGTCCAATCCAACCGCCATCGTCGCCGACCTCGATTTTTATTCGGAAATCGTTAGCTACGCGAAAAAGCACGATCTGATCGTACTGTCGGATCTGGCCTATTCGGAGATCTATTTCGACATCGATCCGCCGCCGTCAATTTTGCAGGTGCCTGGCGCGATGGATGTGGCGGTCGAATTCACGTCGCTCTCAAAAACCTACGCCATGCCGGGCTGGCGCATGGGATTTGCGGTTGGCAATGACCGGCTGATTGCAGCGCTGGCGCGCGTCAAATCCTATCTCGATTATGGCGCCTTCACGCCCATCCAGGTCGCTGCTGCGGCCGCGCTGAACGGCGAGCAGGATTGCGTCGACGACATTCGTGCGATTTATCGCGCGCGGCGTGACTGCCTCGTTGAGTGCTTGGGACGCGCTGGCTGGGAAATTCCCTCGCCCCCGGCGACCATGTTTGCCTGGGCGCCGATCCCCAAGGAATTCGAAGCCGTCGGCTCACTCGAATTCTCAAAGATGCTGCTAGAGAGGGCGCACGTGGCTGTGTCTCCTGGTATCGGTTTTGGCGAACTTGGCGAAGGCTTTGTTCGCATTGCCCTTGTCGAGAACGAGCAGCGCACGCGCCAGGCCGCGCGCAATATCAAGAAATTCTTGGGAGAAGCGGGCGAGTTGATGCACAACGTCATTCCAATCGCATCAACCCGCAACTGATCGCGCGAACCCGCTTATGGCTGACACGGTGAGACTTGGAATAGCCGGCCTCGGTACGGTGGGCATGGGCCTGGTGCGCTTGCTCGAGCAAAACCGTGGTGACGTGACCAAACGCGCTGGCAGCGCCATCGAGATTGCCGGAGTTTGCGCCCGAGATCGCGATCTGGACCGCGGCGCGAACTTGGACGCCTATACCTGGTTCGATGATCCAATCAAGCTCGCCGAAAGCGACGAGATCGACATCTTCGTCGAACTGATCGGTGGCGAAGAGGGCATGGCGAGAGACGCCGTCGAGCGTGCGCTCCGCGCGGGCAAACACGTCGTCACCGCCAACAAAGCAATGCTCGCCCACCACGGACTGTCGCTGGCCGCGATTGCAGAAAAAAGCGGCGTCGCATTGAATTTCGAGGCGGCCGTGGCTGGCGGCATCCCGATCGTCAAAGTGATGCGCGAGAGCTTGCTTGGAAACAGGGTTTCGCGGGTCTACGGCATCATGAACGGCACCTGCAATTACATCCTTACCCAGATGGAGGAGAAGGGCAGCTATTTTGGCGAGGTTCTGGACGAGGCGCAGGCCGCCGGCTTTGCCGAAGCCGACCCGGCTTACGACATTGGCGGCCAAGACACAGCCCACAAGCTTGCCTTGTTGACCAGCCTGGCGTTCGGCACCGAGGCCTCGTTCGACTCCGTTTATATCGAGGGCATCGAGCAAATCACGCCCACAGACATCGAGGCGGCCGACAATCTGGGGTACCGGATCAAATTGCTTGGAGTCGCCGTCCAGACCGAAAGCGGCATCGAGCAGCGCGTTCACCCGACCATGGTGCCGAAAAAGTCACCATTGGCGGAGATCAACGGCGTTTCGAATTGTGTCGCAGTCGACGGCGATTTTATTGGAACGGTAATGCTGGTCGGCAGCGGCGCCGGCGCCAATCCAACTGCATCGTCAGTGGTTGGTGATATCATCGACATCGCACGCGGAACCATTTTGCCGCCCTTCATCCACGCGTCGAAAGACCTGCTGCCTTATAAACAGGCGGCGATGCGATCGCATGAGGGCGGCTATTATATTCGTCTGTCGGTCTATGACCGCAGCGGCGCCTTTGCCGCCATTGCACAGCGCATGGCCGATCAGGAGATTTCACTGGAAAGCATTGTGCAGCGGCGGCCGGGGGCCGAACTCCCGGGAATCTCAGCGCGCGGCCAAGCCGGCGCGCCCGCGCCCGTTGTTATGATCACCCATCAGACAAGCGAAGCATCCATACGCAAAGCCTTGGAAGCAATCGAGGCTGATGGGCATGTCGACGAGAAACCGCAAATGATACGTATTGAAAACCTCTGACGAGGGATTAGAAACAAGCCAGAAATTGCGAGGCCGGGAGGGCGTCAATGGCGAAAGACAATGGAAAATCGGGTCTGAGCCGCATTCTCACGCTTGAGATTGCGCGCGTCACGGAGGCAGCCGCTGTCGCGGCGGCGCGTATGCGCGGCCGCGGTGACGAGGTCGCTGCAGATCAAACGGCGGTCGATGCCATGCGGCGCGAGTTGAACCGCTTGCCGGTGACGGGACGCGTGGTGATCGGCGAAGGCGAGCGCGACGAGGCACCGATGCTCTTTATCGGCGAGGAGGTCGGCACGCGCGAGGGCCCCAAAGTCGATATCGCCGTCGATCCTCTCGAGGGCACGACCATTTGCGCCAAGTCGCTGCCCAACGCGTTGGCGGTTATCGCTATGGCCGAGGATGGCACGCTGCTGCACGCGCCCGACATCTACATGGACAAAATTGCCATCGGCCCTGGTTATCCAGATGGCCTTGTCGATCTCGACGCGAGCGCGACGGACAATCTGAACGCGCTGGCAAAGGCCAAGGGCGTGCCTTTGGCGGAAATAACCGCCTGTATTCTTGATCGACCGCGACACGGCAAATTGATCGAAGACGTGCGCGCCACAGGCGCTGCCATCCGTCTGATCGGCGATGGCGATATCGCAGGTGTCATTCATACGACCGAGCCCGATGAAACGGGCATCGATATCTATATGGGAATCGGCGGCGCGCCAGAGGGCGTGCTGGCGGCTGCGGCTTTGCGCTGCATTGGCGGTCAGATGCAAGCGCGGCTCTATCCGATGAACGATCAACATCGTGAGCGCGCCGTTGCGGTTGGCGTAGAAGATATCGATCGAAAATACGTCATGGAGGAGCTCGCTTCGGGCGATGTCATTTTCTCCGCAACGGGTGTGACTGACGGCTCGATGCTGGATGGCGTGAAATTCAGTCCGCGCGCCATCGAAACCGAGACGGTGGTGATGCGCGCAGCGACCCAAACGGTACGTTGGATCCGCACCGAACATCGCACACCTGATAAATTCGACTGAGCGCGCGACCGAGCCAAACCGAGAGCGTCGTGCCTTCTGCAAATCTGTTGGCGCCCGCCTGGAGCATGTCAAAGCATGACGGCAGCCAAGCCCAGAATTGCAACTGAGGCCGAGCCCGTTGCGTTTTTGGGAGTCGAACGTTCCGCCCGGGAGAAGCGGTGGGTCGAACGGTTGAGTGCCGACCATGTTCAGATTGCCTCGGCGATCGCTCAGTCCAATGGTGTGCCCGAACTGCTCGCTCGCGTTGTCGCCGCGCGTGGCGCCACGCCAGATACGGTCGAAACCTATTTGAACCCCACCCTAAAGGCGCTGTTGCCCGATCCCGACCTGCTGCGCGATATGGCGCCGGCCAGCGCCCGCATAGCAGAGGCGGTTTGCACCCAGGAAACCATCGCGATTTTCGGCGATTACGACGTCGATGGCGCCGCCAGTTCGGCGCTCCTGCAACGCTTCTTTGCGGCGCATGGCCTCGATGCGATCATATATATTCCCGACCGCTTGACCGAAGGCTATGGGCCCAATGTGGCGGCCTTTGAGGAACTTGTTGGCACCCAGGGAGCGAGCCTGATCGTCACGGTTGATTGCGGCACGACCAGCCATGAGCCCATCGCGCGTGCGCGCGAGCTCGGCGCAGACGTGATCGTGATCGATCACCATTTGGCCGATGAGGATCTGCCGCCTGCAACGGCCATCGTGAACCCCAATCGACAAGACGATTTGAGTGATCTAGGCACCCTCTCGGCGGCTGGCGTCGCTTTCATGACACTGGTTGCGGTCGCCCGCGAATTGCGCCGTTTGGGGTGGTACAGCGAGCAGCGTATCGAGCCCGACCTTCGCGCATGGCTCGATCTCGTTGCATTGGCGACAGTGTGTGACGTTGTTCCGCTGCAAGGTCTCAACCGCGCCTTTGTCGCCAAGGGCCTTGCCGTCATGCGCTTCCGCGAGAACCTTGGCTTGAACGCCCTGTGCGATGTGGCTGCGCTCACCGAAGCGCCGACGCCATACGCGCTCGGATTCATTTTGGGTCCGCGCATCAATGCAGGCGGCCGCATAGGCGACGCGGCGCTGGGTGCGCGACTCCTTTCGAGCGTCGACCCAACCGAGACGGCCGAGATCGCCACCGTTCTTGAGCGTCTCAACACAGAACGAAAATCGGCCGAAGCCGACATGTTGGACGAGGCGATGAGCCAGGGCGAACGCTTGATTGAAAATGATCCCGAACGGCCGTTGTTGGTGATCGCCGCCGATCATTGGCACCGTGGTCTCGTCGGCCTGATCGCAAGCCGTCTGGTGGAGCGGTTCAACAAGCCATCCTTGGTGCTGACTTGGGAAGGGGGCGAGATAGGCACGGGCTCGGCCCGGTCGCTTCCGGGAGTGGATATAGGCTCAGCCGTTAAGCGGGCGCTCGAACAAGGATTGTTGGTCAGGGGAGGTGGACATGCAATGGCTGCTGGATTGACCATCAAGCGCCACGAGCTGGATGCGTTTTTGGCCGCGATGTTTGAATGGTTAGCGGCGCCGGCAGCAGAAGCTGCAACGCGCAACTCCCTTTCAGTCGATGGCGCCTTGATGGCAGCCAGTGCGAATGTGGAGCTGATGGACCTGCTGGAGCGCGCCGGTCCATTTGGCAATGGCAACCCGGAACCCAAATTCGTATTTCCATCCCACCGCTGCCTTGACCTAAAACGGGTTGGCGCCAATCATTTGCGCACGACCATTCAAGCCTCGAGCGGCGGACGGGTCAAAGCCATCGCCTTTCGCGCTTGCGATGGGCCGTTGGGAGATTTTCTCGAAAACCGCGCCGGCGAGCCCGTTCATCTGGTCGGACATTTGCGCCGCGACGACTGGGCGGGGAAGGGCCGTGTGCAGATCATCATCGATGACGCGGCCGATCCAAGACAAACCCGTCTATGATTGATGCAAGCCGGGCTTGCCAGCATCGGCGTTCTTTTTTATATGAGCCCTGGCTCGGGCCCCCTTCGTCTAGTGGTTAGGACGCCAGGTTTTCAACCTGGAAACAGGAGTTCAATTCTCCTAGGGGGTGCCATCTACCCGCCGCGCGGCGTTTTCTCGCCGGCTACCAGATCCCGACATTCTCCATCGACACCCACGGTTCCTGCTTAGCCAGCGAAGTTCCCTTTTGCAGCAGCTCGATGGAAATGTTGTCAGGCGATCGGATAAACGCCATGCGTCCGTCGCGGGGCGGCCGGTTGATGGTCACGCCGTTTTTTTGCAACCGCTCACAGACCTCGTATATGTCGTCGACCTGATAGGCGAGGTGGCCAAAATTGCGGCCCTCGTCATAGTCTTCCGGGTCCCAATTGTGCGTGAGCTCGACCTGGCCGCCCTGGTCGCCGGGCGCCGACAGGAAAACAAGCGTGAAACGTCCTTGTGGCACGTCGACCCGGTCCACCTCCTCGAGTCCCAGCTTATTGCAATAGAAATCGAGCGAAGCATCGAGGTCGCTTACGCGCACCATGGTATGGAGAAACTTCATTTGTCGGTTCCAACTTAATGTTCTTGTCCCAGTACTGATTGCTATTGCGTGCTCGCAGCGCACGCAATAGACCGAAGTTTAAGCGACACTAGCCGAATACTTGGCCGCGTGCAGGTCGAATTGCATGCAAATTGATTCGCTGGTTTAGCGAAAATTGGGACGCCAGACCGTGGCGGCTTTGCAACAATTTTCCCCAATAGTCTGTTGCTTTTGAGTTTCTGACGAATCGCGCCTTATCCCCAGCAGATCGCTATTACAATTCTATAACAGCGGCTTAGAGGTGCGTCTTTCGCACGGGAAATGAGGTGATAAGATGTGGAGACAATCGATCACAGCAAAATTGTACTGGTCTCCCGGGGCCTGTTTGGTATGTTCGCAAAACGGGCCTGCTCCCGGCACTTTGTGAGCGTGTTAGTGCGGGTGGAGCGCTTGGGAGTCTAGCGGGGGAGTGCGGTATGGGGGCCAAAGCGTCGCCAGAAATCGAAAATCTTACGCCCAGCGATGACGCCGCTGTAGACGTCGATGATGCCACTGTAGACGTCCTAGAGATCGCGGGCTCGATTAAGTGGTTTGATGCTTCTAAGGGCTACGGCTTTATCATTCCGGACAATGGTCTTGCGGATATACTTCTGCACGTCACCGTTTTGCGCCGCGATGGTTTTCAAACAGCCTATGAAGGTGCCCGCGTTGTTTGCGAGGTTCTTCAGCGCCCCAGGGGATTACAAGCGTTTCGCATCATTTCGATGGATGAGACCACCGCGGTGCATCCCTCACAGCTGCCCCAGCGCACGCATGTGACGGTCGTGGCTGAAAGCGAATTTGAGCCCGCCATTGTAAAGTGGTTCAATCGCTTGAGGGGCTTTGGATTTTTAACGCGTGGCGATGGCACTCCAGACATCTTCGTCCATATGGAGACGCTTCGGCGCTTCGGCTTTGCCGAGCTGCGTCCAGGCCAAGAGGTCATGGTCCGCTTTGGCAATGGGCCAAAGGGTCTCATGGCCGCCGAACTCAAGCCTGTCGGCGCGCCCTCGACATTACCGCCCGCCCATTGAGTGGGACGCGAGACCACGTCGGCGTTTACCTGCAATCTCAATCGTGTTGAAGACGTGGTGCGGCCATTGCTTGCGCGCCATTACCTGGCTTGCCGTTATTCAAATGATCGCTATGCCGGCCTCACCACTTAAGGCCGGCGAGGCGCTTGCCCGCGAGCCCATCGTGCTGATCAGCGCTGCCGGTGAGCGGAAGATCGACGTTGAGATTGCCGATACCGACGCCACGCGCGCGCGCGGGCTGATGTTCCGGCGCGCGTTGGAAGCCGACCGTGGCATGTTATTTCTCTACGAGGGTGAGCAGCCGATCAGCATGTGGATGCGCAACACCTATATTCCCCTCGATATGGTGTTCATCCGCTCCGACGGCCGTATCCAAAACATCGCCCGTAACACCGAGCCTTTCTCCGAGAGCATCATCTCATCCAGCGGACCGGTTTCGGCCGTCTTGGAAATTGCCGCGGGCGAGGCGAAGCGCTATGGCCTGAAAGCAGGTGACCAGGTGCGCCACAGCCATTTCGGCAACGCGCCTTGATGCAATTGCTGTCACCCTTCAACTTGCCGAGCCGGTCAAAAAGGGTTTAATGCATACGGCCAGACGCCGTGAGATGCAGGCGTGAAATTGTTTAAGCCTTACGTGTAAAATTATTCTGTCGGGGCATAGCGCAGCCTGGTAGCGCACCTGCTTTGGGAGCAGGGGGTCGCAAGTTCGAATCTTGCTGCCCCGACCAATTTACCAAGGCCTTGCAAATGGGAAGGACCGCAGACGCGATGGTGGCACGGATATATCGCCCGACGAAAACGGCAATGCAGTCTGGGACGGCGCGCACCAAGCGATGGGTATTGGACTATGAGCCGGCCTCGCCGCGTGAAGTCGAGCCGCTGATGGGTTGGACAAGCTCGCGCGACATGACATCACAGGTGCGCCTGACATTCGCGACCCGGGAAGAGGCGATCGCCTACGCCAAGAGAAACCGGATTCCATACAAGCTGCAAGAGCCGCGCCCCCGCCAGCTGGTGCGTAAGTCTTATTCTGATAATTTCATGTATGGCCGGGTGGGCGTTTGGACCCATTGATGACTGACGCTCCGCCTGCGTCTTGATCGATCCCGTAGCTCAACCGGATAGAGCAGCGGATTTCTAATCCGCAGGTTGCAGGTTCAAGTCCTGCCGGGATCGCCATCTGCGTGCGCGAACGTCGCCAAGCAAGCTACGGATTATTCCATTAGCTAAAGGAATTTGGGCCGTACTTCACCGTTGGCGCGCACTTTCAATAGTTTCGGCGCGCGCGATCCTTCAGGCCCGTAGGATTCCATCATCGACTCGCAAAAGGCGTCGCCTGTCGAGCTCTCTAATACCGACTTGGCATGGGCCGACCCTTTTTTGTAAGCCTCGAACCACTCCATCTTCTGCGACAAGTAGGTCATCGCGGCCAACCCGCTGTCGCCATGGCTGCCGTCACCCAACAGCAGCTGTCGCGCCATAACGCTATTGATGATCAGATTCGGACAGTTGGCTTCTGCTATCTCAGACTCGCCCCAAATGTATCCGAGCCGCTCGGCGTCTGCGGCTTCGCGCGCAAGCTTCTCGCTGCTCTCGGGAATAAACACGCTGTAGACGATGATAGCGACGAAAAGAATAGCGCCGCCGCATATTGCAAATGCCACTTTGTCCAGACTTTCAAATTTCATTGCCGCGTCCTGTCATGTTTTTTGGTGTTGGGCGAAGATTGTCATACACCGTTTTGCTGGCGCGCCAAACGGATCTATTGATCGATTCGCCGCTCAGCTGCTTGCCGCCATGCGCTCAAAGCCGAGATGCAAATCCTGCTGCATGTCACGAATGTCCTCCAGCCCGACATGCAACCGCAGAGCGGGTCCCTCGGTCGCCCACGTTGTGGCGCTGCGCACGGGTGCGGCATCGAATGGCAGAATCAGGCTTTCGTAACCGCCCCACGAATATCCCATACCAAACACCTCCAGCCCATCCAACATCGCCGCGAGTGCTTTCTTGGGAACAGGTTTCAAGACGATTGAAAACAGTCCCGGCGCGCCGCTGAAATCGCGCGACCATATCGCGTGGCCTGCATCGCCCTCGAGCGCGGGATAGATGATGTCGATCACTTCTTCGCGCCCCTTCAACCAATGGGCCAGCTCCAGTGCCGAGCGCGCGTGCCGCTCGAGGCGCGCGCCAAGCGTGCGCAGGCCCCGCAGCGATAGAAAGACGTCCTCCGAACCCGGGCAAAGCCCTAAGTCGCCATGGCAGGCGTGCACCTGCTCGGCCGCCGAACCCACGGCCGTGATCGTGCCAAGCAACGCGTCTGCGTGGCCGCCGATATATTTTGTTGCCGATTGGATGGAAACGTCGACGCCATGCGAGAACGGCTTGAAGTAGAGCGGCGTGGCCCAAGTGTTGTCTAAGATAACGACGGCGCCATTGGCGTGTGCGGCTTCCCCGATTGCAGGAAGGTCTTGCACCTCGAAGGTCAGCGAGCCCGGCGACTCCGTGAAAACAGCAGTCGTTTCCGCACGCATCAACTGGGCTATATCGCCGCCAATCAAGGGATCATAATACGTCGTTTCCACGCCAAATTGCGTCAGCACGTTGTCGCAGAACCGCCGCGTCGGACCGTAGACGCTGTCGCTCACCAGGACGTGGGCGCCCGTCTTGGTAAAGGCCAGAAGCGATGCCGTAATTGCCGAAAGACCAGATGGCGTCAGAAGCGTCAGCGAGCCGCCTTCGAGCGCGCAGATGGCATCCTGCAGCGCTTGCTGGGTCGGTGTTCCGCGGCGGCCGTAGACATATTGCTGATCCAACGCTTCGAGGGACTCCATGGTTGGGAACAACACCGTCGAACCGCGATAGACGGGTGTGTTGACAAAGCCGAACTGCTCAGCTGGATTGCGGCCAAGCTCAACCACTTCCGTGTCAGGTCTGCGGGATTGCTTTGGAGGTTTCTGCGGCTCTTTCATGGGCGGTCCTTTTCAGCCGGTTTGACCAATAGCCGCAGCGCCGTCAAGTCCCCGAGATCGTTGACATCATTCGCTTGACCCGATGCCGCGAATTTAATGTGATGGGGCAGGGCGATTGCGGCGACCACGCCCATCAGCTGCAACTCCGCCGACTTCCATGCGAACATGGCACAAAATGGGATCTCATTTTGAGCGACCCGCTCGATACAGAATTGGACGCACATGTGGGCCGACTGATGAAGTGCGATGTATGTAGCATCGCAAGGTCGCTATTGCTTGGTTTGACGTTCGCCGCCGCGTTCATTGGCCTGGCGGCACCCCATGCCGCTTCGGCGACATTGGATGACGTGCGCGGCAACGGCGAATTGCGCTGTGGCGTGAATGCCGGTTTGGCGGGTTTTTCCAGCCGCGACGCAGGCGGCGCCTGGCAGGGGTTCGACGTCGATTTCTGCCGCGCCGTCGCGGCCGCGATTTCGCCCAAACCGCTCAACGTCGAATTTGTTGCTGTCGGCGCCGAAGATCGCTTCGAGGCGTTGCGCACCGGCAAAATCGACATTTTGGCCCGCAATTCGACTTGGACTCTTGCTCGTGATGCGACCGAGGGGATCAATTTCGTCGGCGTTCTGTTTTTCGATGGCCAAGGATTTCTGGTGCCGCGAAACCTCGGTATTTCCAGCGCGCTTGAGCTCTCGGGGGCCTCGATATGCGTGCAAGAAAACACGACATCGCTGGCCAATCTCCCGGATTTCTTCCATTCGAAGAGCCTGCCATTCACAATTGTTACGGTTGGGGATGATGTTGAGATGTTGCGGACATTCGAAATGGGCCGCTGCAATGTCCTCTCATCAGACACCACCAAACTCCATGCCTTGCGCCTCAAATTGTCCAATCCCGAGTCTCACATTATTTTGCCTGAGGTGATCTCTAAGGAGCCCTTGGGTCCGGCTGTCCGCCACGGTGACGATCAATGGCTCGATGTCGCCAAATGGACGCTGTTTGCCCTGTTAACCGGGGAGGAGCTCGGCCTGACTCGGGCCAATGTCGACCAAATGGCGCAAACTGACGATCCGAGGGTTCGCCGTTTTCTGGGAGCGGAGGGGGCGTTGGGTCAACAACTCGGCCTGGATAATGACTGGGCGCTGCGTATCGTCAAACAGGTCGGCAATTACGGCGAAATCTACGACGCCAATTTTGGCAAGGGCTCGCCGCTCAACATCACGCGCGGCATGAATGGGCTGTGGACTGAGGGCGGACTTCATTATGCCCCGCCGGTCCGCTAGGGCATGGTCAGCGCAATCGCGCAAAACACGATGCTTATCAGCGAATTGACGCTGAACGATGAGATGGGTTGGCAACGGGGACCGCGTAATGGCGAAAACGACTCGTAAAAAGCGCCAAGCGGCAAGCGGTCCACCCATCATTGAAATTAGCCATTTGCACAAATGGTTTGGCACATTCCATGTGCTCAACGATATCAATCTCACGGTCGCGCCCGGCGAGCGGATCGTCATTTGCGGACCCTCGGGTTCGGGCAAATCGACGCTGATACGTTGCATCAATCGTCTGGAAAGCCACCAGCGGGGCAGTGTCATCGTCGATGGCGTGGAATTGACGGACGATCTGGCCCGCGTCGACGAAGTCCGGCGCGAAGTCGGCATGGTGTTTCAGCATTTCAATTTGTTTGCCCATTTGACCATTCTCGAAAACTGCACCCTCGGCCCGGTTTGGGCGCGCGGAATGGCGAGCGATGAAGCGAACAAAATTGCGATGGCTTATCTTGAGCGCGTCAGGATCGCCGAACAGGCGAACAAATATCCGGGACAGCTGTCAGGCGGCCAGCAGCAGCGCGTCGCCATTGCCCGGGCGCTGTGTATGAGCCCCAAGGTGATGCTGTTCGATGAGCCGACATCCGCGCTCGATCCCGAGATGATCAAAGAAGTTCTGGACGTCATGGTCGATCTGGCGCGTGAAGGTATGACCATGCTCGTGGTGACTCACGAAATGGGCTTTGCGCGTGAAGTCGCCAATCGCGTGGTTTTCATGGACGAAGGCGAGATTGTCGAGGAGAACGAGCCCGAAGCTTTCTTCTCCCGGCCGCGCGAGGCGCGGACCAAACTGTTCTTGAGCCAGATTTTGCAATAGCCGTGCGACGCGTAACGGCGGATGAGACTATGAGCCGGTTTCGATCGGCAACGAGGCATCGCGGCCCCATTCACTCCACGACCCGTCATAAACGGCGGTGCGTTTGTGCCCCAGAATGGCCAGCGTCAGCGCCAAAATGCCTGCGGTGACGCCGGACCCGCATGTGGTCACGAGCGGTTGGCTTAAATTGACGCCTGCCGTTTCGAAAATGGCGCGTAGTTGGGGTTCTGATTTGACGGTACCGTCCTCATTCAGCAGCGCCTGGTAATGGACGTTGAGCGAGCCCGGAATATGTCCCGACCGCATGCCTTCGCGCGGTTCAGGGGCGCTGCCGGAAAATCGATCTGCCGCGCGCGCGTCGATGAGCTGCTCGGTGGATGTCTTCAGATTTTTTTCGATGTCGGCGCGCTCGCGCACCAGCTCGACATTGCGCCGCGCCGTAAAGTGACGCTCGCTTCGGTGTCTGGGTGGGCCGTCCTCCAAGGGCAAGCCTTCGGATTTCCACTTTGGAAGTCCGCCATTCAGCACCGCCGCGTCTGCAACGCCCATGACCCGGAACATCCACCAAACGCGGGCGGCTGAAAACATGCCGTACGTGTCATAGACGATGATCCGCATGCCATCGCCAATGCCCATTTTACGCATCCGGGATGAGAATTTCTCCGGACTCGGCAGCATGTGCGGCAGTGGCGAATCGGTATCGGCGATATCAGCGATATCAAAGTAGAGCGCGCCGGGAATGCGCTCATCCAAATACTCCTGGCGCGCGTCGCGTTTGCTGCCCGGAAAATGCCAGGTCGCGTCGATCACCACCAAGTCGGGCGCCTCCAAGCGCTCAGCCAACCATTCCGTTTCAACAAGCCATTTGGACGCATCGCCCACCATCGTTTGTTCTCCTCATGCCGGCGCACTCATCGTGCGCCCTGCACCCAGCGGGCGCAATCGTGACTACGTTATGCCTGGTCGTGAAGCGTCAGACGAAAGCAATTGGCCGCGCCGATTTCCCGGCCCTGAGCCAATCGGGTACTTCGAGGCCCTTTGAGTCCAAAAAGTCCGGATTGAACAGTTTGCTTTGATAACGGTTTCCAAAATCGCACAGCACGGTGACGATCGTATGGCCTGGTCCCATATCTTTGGCCAACCGTATCGCGCCAGCCACATTGATACCGCTTGAGCCGCCAAGAACCAGACCCTCGTGCTTCAGCAAATCGAAAATGACCGGCACCGCCTCTTCGTCGGGAATCACATAGGCGTTGTCGACTTTGACGTCTTCGACGATGCAGGTCACCCGTCCCAAGCCAATGCCCTCCGTGATGGAGCCGCCATCGGTTGCGGTTGCTTCGCCGCTGGTGAACAGATTGTACATGGCGGCGCCCCGCGGGTCGGCGCATCCGATCACCACATCGGGCTTCTTGTCCCGCAGGAATGTCGAGGTGCCGGCCAACGTGCCGCCGGTTCCAACGGCGCAAATGAAGCCGTCGACCTGACCGTCCGTCTGCTCCCAGATTTCTGGACCCGTACTAACGAAATGGGCCTTGCGATTGTCCATATTGTTCCATTGATCGGCGAACAGAACACCGTTGGGTTCGCTTTCGGCGAGCTGCTCGGCCATGCGTTTGGCGATGTGCTGATAATTGTTTGGGTTCTTGTAGGGAAGGGCTGGTACTTCGATCAATTCGGCGCCGCACAGACGCAGAGTGTCCTTCTTTTCCTGACTCTGGGTTTCGGGAATGACAATCAAAGAGCGGTAGCCGCGCGCATTTGCAACGAGCGCCAATCCAATGCCCGTATTGCCGGCGGTTCCCTCCACGATGAGGCCGCCTGGCTGCAACTCGCCGCGCGTCTCGGCCTCGAGAACCATTTGCCGCGCGGGCCGGTCTTTGACCGATTGCCCCGGATTGGCGAATTCCGCCTTGCCCAAGATCGTGCAGCCGGTTTCTTCAGAGGCTTTTTTGAGTTTGATCAGCGGCGTATTGCCGATGGCCTCCGTGAGGCCGTCCTTGAACTGCACGATCACTACCTTTCGTCCGTGAAACCGCATATCGCGTCAGTCTCAGCGTACAAACGCCGCAGCTCAACCGCAAGAACTTGAATGCACGGCCAAATTTCCGCGTGTCAGTGATGCAATGGTCTGCAGGAGTGGGCCCGCGAGCGGCCGCACGGTCGGCCCATCGCGCCGTCGGGCAGCGTCAGGAGAACGCTAGCCAAAATGGACAAAATGTCCATTTGGGACACTTAAATGGGTCAAATGGTCGCCAATACGTGCAGATGGCGCGGGGCAGGCGGGTTCAATGCCCCTTGTGGCCGTCATGGCCTTCTTCGTCTTTCTTCACCCGGAAGGATTCGTGACAAGACTTGCACGTCTTGCCCATCGCCATGAAGACGGCTTGCGGCGGCAATTGATTGAGTTCGGCTACCGTTGGCCAGCCGTCCTCTGTGATGTCACTGGCTTTGATCGCCGCGCCGAGACCTGAGGCTTCAGCAGCGCCTTGCGGATTTCCAGCCGTCATTTCGAGCACTTCGGCATAGGCCTGCAATCGCATGGCACTAGCCTGGAAATCTTCCCAATCCTCCCAAATTTTCGGCGTCGCCTCGGTCGGCTTGTCCATGCTTCCTTCGGGGAACAGCTTGGTCAGCGTCGTGCCCGCATGGCTTTTGATAACACCGGCCGCCTTCTTCACTTTGTCGGCGTTAAAGGGCTGCTCGCCATCGAGCATTTTTTTGATGGCTTTCATGTTGTCGCCGATGGATTTCATCGCATCCATGCGCTCTTTCACGATGCCTTTCGCACCCTTATGGGCAATGGCGTCGGGCGTTTGTGCGCTCAAAATCGCCAATGCTCCGAGAACGGGCGCCACCAGAAGAAATTTAGATCGCAATCGCATAGAACCTCGTCAGGACAAATCTCAGTGCTCCTCAAATATGGGGACTGAGGCGAAAATCAGAAGATGCCGTTGGCTTGCTGGAGTTCTCGCACATATCGAATGATCGAATCCACCTGCTTTGGTTGAACATGGTCAATCGGCGGCATTTGGCCAAATTGCCAATGGTGCGGCTTGACCCCATTGCGGACCGCGCGATGAAAGGATTTGTCGGAATGGTGGCTCGGTTCGTAGATCTTATGAACGAGCGGCGGCCCGTTCGTCGTGCCAGATGCATTGGCGCCGTGACACGTCTGGCAATTCTTTTCATACAACGCCTGTCCGGCCTGGGCTTGGGGTGAAAATGCCTCCGGCAGCTTTACGACCTGCGGCGCAACCGGTCCCCCGCCACCGCGCGAGTAATAGGTGATGGTCAGACCCAGGGCGAATGCGGCAGCGAGCACAATGAGCGATGTTTTGTTCATGATCGGTCTGTCGTCCCTATTCGTCAGGTTTTGATATCGTCGCGCGCGAGCTCCGCGCGCGTTGCAGGTCGGGCCAGAGTGCCCTTGGGCGGCCGATACCAGCCGGGATCAGTGTAGTCCGCCAACTCGTCGCGCACCTTCATGATCGTGAACATGCCGCCCATGCCAATAGGACTGTGGGGTCCAGGCGAGCTGCGCATAGAAATGGAATTCTCGGGCATGTCCAGATGCGTTGCATGTGTTGCCATATCCGCCATTCCGCCGGTCCCCATTGCCATATAGCCAGGCACCGATGCCCCGATGTCCTTGTTGAGGGGCTTTGGATCGACGCCCACCATATTGGGCAGTTCGTGCCCCATTTGGTTCATCACATGGTGGGTCATATGACAATGCACGGCCCAATCGCCGGGATTGTCTGCGATAAATTCCAGCGTTCTGGTCTGACCGACCGAGACCAGTACGGTTGTTTCAGGCCATTGGGCGGCCTCGGGAACTTCGCCGCCATCGGTCTCGGTGACGCGAAAGGCATGGCCGTGCAGATGGATCGGATGATGGTTCATCGCCGAGAGATTACCGATCCGCAAGCGCACCCGCTGACCACTCTTGACCACCAATGGCTCTGTTGCGGGAAACACCTTGGCGTTGATCGTCAATGTGTTGAAGCCGCTGAAGACGGATGTGTCGGGCCGGTAGGTGCCAGGCTCGATGTCCCATTCATGCAGCATCAGGGCGAAGTCGCGTTCGGGCCGCGGGCGTCGGGGCTTGCGTGGGTGAATAACGACCATGCCGACCATCCCCATGCCCTCTTGGGTCATTGTGTCCTTGTGGGAGTGGTACATGAAAGTTCCGTGATGGACCGCCTTGAACTCGTATTTGAAGGTCTCGCCCGGCGCGATGGGCCTCTGCGCCAGCCCCGATACGCCATCCATGTTGCATGGAATAATTAGCGCGTGCCAATGGACCGTGGTTGGAACGGGCAATTTGTTCGTTAGATAAACGCGGATCAGATCGCCTTCGACCGCCTCGATCACAGGTCCGGGTGTGCGTCCATTGTATCCCCAGCAATGAGCCTTCAATCCCGGTGCGAATTCATGAAACACCTTCTCGGCGGTGAGGTGAAAGACCTTGGCGCCATCAACAATTCTGAAGGGCAGGGCCGCGCCATTTGGAATAACAACCGGCGTGTAATCGCTGCCGGGTTGGCCGGGATCGTAGGTGTCGTCTGGGTCGATTGTTCGGGCATACCAGGTGTTTGCCCTTGGATGGCTGTAGGCTGCGTTCGATTCTGAAACGTGCTGGCTGACGCCAGGCGCCCCGTGTTGGCCATGGCCTGCGTCGCCTGTGCTTTGCGCGAGCGCGTTGCCGCGGGTGAGCGCGGCCCCAGCCAGCGCAGCCGACGAATATGCAAGCATCTGTCTGCGTGTGAATTTCATCTCGCGTCTCCTCAATTGGCCTCGGCGACGGCGCCATCGGGCGCGCTGCTCGTAAGCGTTTCGGACTCAATTGGCAGCGTGCCCTTCATCAATTGCAGGAAGCTGGCGCGCGCAATCCAGTAGGCCGCGAGGGCTTCCGTGTGCCGTTGTGTTGCTTGCAGCTGGCTTTGTTTGGCGCGAATGAGCTGGAAAACGTTGAGCTGCATTGCGTTGTACTGACGCTGGCTCTCGCGCATCAAACGCTCAGCTTGCGGCAGGGCCATCGATCGGTGATAGAGGGCTGATTTGCGGGCGGCCCGCAGCGTTTGCGTAGCGCTACGCGCGCGCGCGGCAACTTTGACGGCGAGCGCGCGCTCGATGTCGCGAGCTCTGGCAATCTCCATTTTCGCCTTCGCTTTTCGCGCCTGTCCCCAATCGAAGAGGGGAAGTGTCGCTTCGAATATCGGGCCGGCTTCCTCGTCGCCGCTGTCCTGTTCCCATTCGCCCCCTACGGAGCTTTCAGGTGCCAGCGCTTGTGTTTTGGTGAGCCTGTATTTTTGAGCCAGGGTAAAGAGGGTCTGCCGCGCACTCGCCAGTTCCAGGTTTGCGCGTATGGCGCGTGCCTCGGCGTTATTGATGCCGATTTCGCGCTTGGGTACGTCTGGCAGGCGGCGCTGCACTAGCCATCGGGTATGGTTCCGGCCCAGCCCCATTAAAACGTTGAGCGCTTCGCGCGTAATCACCGCCTGTGTCTTGGCGCGCGTAAGGCCCAATTCTTGGGAAATCAGTTCCGCGTTTTGGGTTTCGAAATCCAGGGCCGTAATGTTGCCGGCCTCGCGCAATCCCGCAGCCGCCGTTACCGCGGCGCGGGTGGTTTTGAGCGTGCCGTTCAAATGCGCGAGCGAGTGCTCTGCCGCCTGATACTTGATGAATGCGATTTGAGCGGCGGCCACCACGCGCAGGACACTCGAGGCCACTTCAATTTTTGCCTGTTCGAGCTGGGATTCCGCCACGCGTTTTTTGAGCGGTATGCGCAGCATTTCTATCACCTGCAGCGCGCCGCCAAAGACCAAATTTGTGGCGCCGCTGTCGGCGAATGTGATCGTACCTGCAGCCACTGGATTGGGTGGCAACGCGGCCTGAACCAGATCCGCCTGCGCGATCCCCAATTTGGCGTATTCGGCTCGAAGCGACCGATTGTTCAAAAGCGCTACATTGACCGCTCCAGACGGAGTAAGCGGGCGCGATAGAATATCGGCGGTGGCTGCAGCCACGTCGGCGCTGCCATCGTCTTGCCCAGCCCAATAAATTTGCCGGCCAGTGCGCTCTTCGACCGATGCGGCCACGTCGCTGAATGAGCCTTCCGGCGAAAGCGACGCACATCCCGCCAATAACGGCAGGCAGGCGCAGAATGGCCAAATTGAAAAATAGGTCCGCATTCCTATCCCCTCGGACACAAGAAAATGCGCACCAAAGCCAATTGGCGCGCGGTTCGATCTCGGTCTGAGGAGTTAGAGTCGCAGTCGCTGCGTCTTTGCGTAGAGGGGATCGCCGTCGCGATAGAGCGGTTGGCCGCTCGGTCTCGTGCGCTTGCTGCAAACGTCAAGATCGAAGATGGGCTGCGTCACCGCTATCAGCGCGTTCGACGAGGCGTTCAGACCGTCGGACAATCGGACCGATTTTGGACCTGAGGCGATCGCCGGCGGCGACGATACGTGCCAGCTGAGACAATGGATCGTGCAGCCCTTTTGCTTTTTGCTCGGCGCGGGCCCGCAATGCTCAAGCTCGCCCCCCGAAAGCGCATCCGTAAGGACTGGCGCAATCGCCGAGGCGTTGGCGGCGGTGATCATCGTCAGCGATGAAACGATCAATACGATTGCCAACAGGCTCGCCGCCAATCGGCGCCAGATGCCAGGGGCAGATTGCACCGTCATATCGATATCGTCGTGATTAGCGGCCATCATGCATTCTACACATTGCCTTCGAGTCGGTCACTTGGCGACTCACCGTCGCGGATTTGGGCATCATCTGCCGCCAAATCGTTGAGAATTGGGCAATCGGGCCGCGCATCGCCGCGGCAAGCGACGATAAGGGCCGCCAGCGCATCGCGCAAACTGTTGAGTTCGCCCAATTTCCGGTCGATGTCATCGAGCCGCGCTTGGGCCAACTGCTTGACGTCGGCGCTTGCCCGGTTGCGGTTTTCATAGAGCGAGAGGAGCTGCCGGCAATCCTGTACGGAAAAGCCGAGGCTGCGCGAGCGCTGCAAGAATTTTAATTTGTGGATATCGCTCTCCTGGTAGGCGCGATAGCCATTGGACGCGCGCGCGGGACAGACGAGACCGATTTCCTCGTAATACCGGATGGTCTTGGCCGGCAGGCCGGATTGCTCGGCGGCGTCGGATATGTTCATGCGCATGTCCTTCGGTGTCGTCGCGGTGCGATCAGGCAGATAATTTCAACCGCCGCAGGCGCAGCGCATTGCCCACGACCGAGAGCGACGACATGCTCATGGCCGCGGCCGCTATCATCGGCGAAAGCAGCACGCCAAGCAGCGGAAACAGCACGCCTGCAGCTATCGGCACGCCCAGTCCGTTATAGGCAAAGGCAAAAAACAGATTTTGTTTGATATTGGCGATGGTGGCTTGGGCGAGTTTGCGGGCGCGCACAATGCCGAGCAGGTCACCTTTGACCAGCGTGATTCCGGCGCTTTCGATGGCCACATCTGCGCCCGTACCCATGGCGATCCCCACATCGGCCTGAGCAAGTGCCGGAGCGTCATTGATGCCATCGCCCGCCATGGCAACAACGGCGCCGCTCGCTTGCAGGCTCTTGACGATTTCGGCTTTGTCTTGCGGCAGCACATTGGCGTGCACGTCATCAAGGCCGAGCACATGGCCAATGGCTTGCGCCGTCACATCATCATCTCCAGTCGCCATCACAATCTGCAAGCCTTGCTCGCGCAGCGCTTGGAGCGCCGCGTTTGTGGTCTCCTTGATGGGATCGGCGACAGCGACGAGGCCTGCGAGTTTGCCGGCGATGGCGACGAACATGACCGTCTTGCCATCTGCGCGCAGTAGATCGGCACGTTTTTCGTGCGCGCTCACATCGAGTCCGTGTTTTTTCATCAGTTTCGCGTTGCCCAGCGCGACTTGTTTGCCGGCAACGCGGCCCGTTACGCCGTGACCTGCGATGGATTCGAAATCTTGCGCTTTGGCGAGTTCGAGACCCCGTTCCAGCGCGCCCTCGACAATCGCTTCAGCCAGCGGATGCCCGCTGCCGCGATCAAGCGCTGCGGCATGGGCCAAGACAGTGTCGGGCGCCATGCGAGAAAAACTCTCCGCGTCGGTGAGCGCCGGCGCGCCCTTTGTTAGCGTGCCCGTCTTGTCGACGATCAACGTATCGACATCGGCCAACCGCTCAAGCGCTTCGGCGGTCTTGATCAACACACCTGCTTCCGCGCCGCGCCCCGTCGCGACCATGATCGAGATCGGCGTTGCCAATCCAAGAGCGCAAGGACAGGCGATGATCAGCACCGATATGGCCGCGATCAGTCCGTAGGCGAGCGATGGCGGCGGCCCGAATATCGCCCAGGCGACGAAAGAAATCAGCGCAACCGTGACGACCATAGGCACGAAAAAAGAGGCGATCCGATCGGCCATGCTTTGGATCGGCGCGCGGCTTCTCTGGGCATCGGCAACCATGGCGACAATCTTCGACAACAGGGTTTCATCGCCCACCCGTCGCACTTCCATAATAATGCTGCCCTTGCCGTTCAGCGTGCCGCCGGTGACGTCGTCGCCAGTGGCTTTTTCGACGGGCAGGGCTTCGCCGGTGAGCATGGATTCGTCTATCGTAGAGGATCCCTCAAGCACGACGCCGTCGACGGGAATGCTGTCACCAGGCCGCACGCGCAAGCGGTCGCCGACCATGACCTCATCGATCGGAACTTTGCTTTCGCTGCCGTCGGCCGCGATACGGATTGCCGTCTTCGGCGCCAGGTCGAGCAGGGCGCGAATGGCATCGCCCGTTCTCTCCCGCGCGCGCAATTCGAGCACCTGACCGAGCAGAACGAGCAGGATGATCACCGCCGCCGACTCGAAATAAACGTCGACCGCGCCCTCGGCGCCCTGAAAAGCGGCTGGAAAGAGCCCCGGTGCGAGCGTGGCGACAAGGCTGAACGAATAGGCCGCGCCAACGCCGATGCCGATCAGCGTCCACATGTTCGGCGCACGGTTCACGAATGAATTCCAGCAGCGCTCGAAAAACGGCCAGCCCGACCAAAGGACGACGGGCGTGGCCAGTGCAAGCTCCACATAGCTCGCCAGCTGCTCGCCAAGCCATTGGCGCACCGGCAAGCCGACCATCGGTCCCATCGAGACGACCAGCAGCGGAAGTGTGCATATGAGTCCCAGAACCAGCCGTTGCCTAAAATCCACCAATTCGGGATTGGGGCCGGCATCGGGATCAGGAATTCCCATTGGCTCCAGCGCCATGCCGCATATCGGGCAGGTGCCTGGACCTTCTTGGATAATCTCCGGGTCCATCGGGCAGGTGTAGAGCGTGCCGGGCGGGGCTTCCTCGATCGTCTTATCGGATTCGCCGTCCAGATAATGTTGCGGATCGCTTTCGAATTTGGATCTGCAGCCGGCGTGACAGAAATAATAGGTTTCGCCCGAGTGCTCGAAAACGTGTTGCGCGCCCTCGCGCACGACGGTCATACCGCAAACCGGATCGATTGCGGCATCGGCGCCGGGCGCGCTCTGCTCGTGCGCCATTTTTGACTGGCTTTGGTGATGCGCCAAGGCGTTCTCCACGTCTTTGAGACTTGATTGATCGGAACCGGCACCCAATCTAAAGGTTCCAGTAGCTAGAATGTCAAATGGATATTGGGAATACCAATTTCGAGGTGTCGTTCCTAAGTCTTTAGGACGACTTTGAGCTGTTTGGATGTGGCGAGGCTTGCCAGCGCCCCATTTTCAAGCGCATGAAGATCAAGGGTTTTGCATAAGAACGAGATCAACGTATGACGATATCTCCATTCAGCCGACGTGATGTTTTGAAGGGCGGCGGTGCCGCCGCGCTGCTGGCTATGGGCGCGCCGCTTTTGTCTGGCCCGTTGAGCGCCAAAGCGCCCAAAATTGGCAAACAAGCACCGGCGCATTTCCGGTTCAATCTGGACGACTACGAGATCACCATGGTGAGCGACGGCAATATCGTGTTGCCGACATCGTTTGAGGCCAAGAATGTCGATGAAGCCGAGCTCAAAGCGTTTTTGCAGTCATATTATCTCGACCCCGACACCCATACATCGCAGGTGAATGTTTGTCTGATCAACACCGGTGATGAACTCATCATGGTCGACACAGGTGCTGGCCAGTATTTTCTCGATTCCGCCGGCAAGCTCGTCGACAACTTGGCTGTTGCCGGTATCGAGCCCGAGCAAATCGACAAGATCATTCTGACCCACGGTCATCCAGATCATGTTTGGGGGGTCATTGACGACTTTGAGGAATCGCCGCGCTTTCCAAACGCAAGTTACGCGATGAATGCCGAGGAGTTCGATTTTTGGACCGATGAGGATGCGGTCAACAAGGTGCCGGAGATGTTCCGAAGCTTCGCGACTGGCGCCATGCGCAATCTCAAACCTGTCAAGGACAAGACCACACGGACCAAGGACGGGACCGAAATTGCACCAGGCATCCGCGTGATCGACACGCCCGGACACACGCTGGCGCATCAGTCGGTCGTCGTCGAGCGCGGCGGTAAGAAATTGCTGATCACCGGCGATGCCATCCATCATTGGCCGATCACCTTCGACCATCCCGACTGGCAGCCCATCGTCGATATGGACGCTGAGAAGGCGATTGTGACGCGAAAGCGGTTGATGGATATGGCGGCAACGGACAAAATGATCGTTGCGGGTTATCACATGCCGTTTCCGGGTATTGGCCGCATCGCGCGCAAGGGCCAGGGCTACCAGTGGGTGCCTGCGGCCTGGGAATGGAATATCTGAGACGACTTCATCGAACCGCCATTCGAAAGTCACTAGCGAGCCCAGAATCCCCTGTGATATAGGAGGTCTGCGGCACGGGGGGATTTCGGCATGGGCCGACCTCTCGCGGGCGTGGTGGAATTGGTAGACACGCCAGATTTAGGATCTGGTGGCTTCGGCCGTGGGGGTTCAAGTCCCTCCGCCCGCACCAACACCGCAGAACGCCTTAGCGGCTTTCGATGGGTCAGCGATAATTAGACGAGGCGACGTTTCGTCATTCAGGGGTGTCATGCAAGTAACCGAAACGGCAAATGAGGGACTGAAGCGCGAGCTCAAGGTGGTGATCGACGCCAAGGAGCTGGACCAGCGTGTGTCCAAGCGTCTCGACGAGCTCAAGGGCGAGGTCCGTTTAAAGGGATTTCGCCCTGGAAAAGTGCCCGTCGATCATATTCGCAAGGTCTATGGTCGCTCGGTGATGGCCGAGGTGCTCCAGCAGGCCGTCGCCGAGACAAGCCAGAAAGTGCTGAGCGACCGCGCCGAACGCGCCGCCTTCCAGCCCGATATCGCTCTCTCCGAAGACGAGAGCGAGATTGAAAACGTCATGTCGGGTAAGGCGGATCTGTCATACACCATGTCGTTCGAGGTCCTGCCGGAAATCAAGGTGGCCGATTTCGGCAAATTCAAGCTCGAGAAACTTGTCGCCGAGGTCCAGCCGGAAGAAATCGACAAGGGCGTTGAACAGCTGCTTGAGGGCAATCTCAGCTATCAACCCAAAGACGGAGACGCCGAGGAAGGCGACCAGGTCATCATCGATTTCGTTGGCAAGATTGATGGCGAGGCATTCGAGGGCGGATCAGCCGAAGATGCGCCGGTCGTGCTTGGTCAAGGCCGGTTCATTCCCGGATTCGAAGCGGGGCTGGCAGCAGCCAAGGCGGGCGACAAGCGCACGATCGAAACCGCATTCCCGGAAGATTATCCGGCCGAGCAATTGGCCGGTAAGGACGCGGTGTTCGACGTGACCGTCAAACAGGTTGGGTCGCCGGTGAAGCCGGAAGCCAATGATGACTTCGCCAAGCTGATGGGCATGGAGAAGTTGAGCGACGTGCGCGATGCGATCGAGAAAAAATTGGCCGACGACTTGGCTGCTGCTTCGCGGACGAAATTAAAACGCAGCCTGCTGGATAAGCTCGACGAGGCCCACTCCTTCGAGCTGCCGGACAAGCTCGTCGAAAACGAATTTGAGACCATCTGGAATCAAATCAAGTCGGACATGGAGCGTTCGGGCAGCAGCTTTGAAGACGAAGACACGAGCGAGGAAGACGCGCGCAAACGCTACCGCGAAATCGCCGGGCGCCGCGTACGCCTGGCGCTGGTTCTCTCGGAAATTGGCGACACAAACGATATCAAGGTGGTGGACGAAGAGGTCAACAACGCGCTGATGGAGCGCATTCGTCAATTTCCCGGACGCGAGCGCGAGGTTTTCGACTTCTACAAGCAAAATCCGCAAGCGCTGGCTGAGCTGCGCGCGCCAATTTTCGAAGACAAAGTCGTCGATTATATTCTCGAGCTGGCGAAGGTGAGCGAGAAGAAGGTCAGCGGCGAAAAGCTGTTCGAAAATCCCGACGAGGACGACGAAGCCTGATCGCGCCCGGCTTTAAAGTGAAGCCGTGGCTCGCCACATTTAGCCCGAGCAATTGCTATCGTATGCTCGGCCTAGAGGCGCGAATCGGCTAACACCTGCCAATTGTCGTTAGCGCACACAGCCGCACAACAAGCCCGCCTGCAAGTCAGGCGACGAGGACCGCCATGCATGATCCGCTAGAGACCCATATGAATACCCTCGTACCCATGGTCGTCGAACAGACCAACCGGGGCGAGCGCGCCTACGACATTTATTCTCGAATGTTGAAGGAGAATATTATTTTTGTGACCGGTCCGATCGAGGATCACGTCGCATCGCTGGCGATCGCGCAATTGCTCTATCTGGAGTCCGAGAATCCGAAAAAGGAAATATCGATGTACATCAACTCGCCGGGTGGCGTGGTGACATCGGGTCTGGCGATTTATGACACGATGCAGTTTATTCGCCCGCCCGTGGCGACCCTGTGCATCGGTCAAGCCGCCTCCATGGGATCGCTTCTGCTTTCGGCGGGCGAAAAGGGAATGCGCTATTCTCTGCCCAATGCGCGCATCATGGTGCATCAGCCGTCCGGTGGGTTTCAGGGGCAGGCGAGCGACATCGAGCGTCACGCGGAAGATATCATCAAGCTGAAGAATCGGCTGAACCAGATTTATGTGAGCCACACGGGCCAAAGCACCAAGTCTATCGAGAACACGCTTGACCGTGATTTCTTCATGACGGCGACCGAAGCGAAAGATTTCGGCATCATCGATGAGGTGATCGCCGAGCGTAAGGTGCCCAAGGACGAGGACGGCAAGAAAGGCTCTGGCGACAAATAGCACCGATCCCGCGCTTGTGAGAAAGCGTGTTGACTGCGGGTCTACGCAACAGCCGATTGAGACACTAGATTAAGCATGTGGCAACTGAGCCAAATTGCCGGAAACGGCTGTGATTGTGGCGTGACAGATAGGTGATGAGACCTATGTGGATTAATCAATTCTTGATCAATGCTGGCCTAGCATGGTCAGATTGCTCTAGTTTGAATGAGCGGCCGCATGAATCGAATCTCCAGCAACAGCGCGTTTCCCAGGTGGGCTTGCTAGAGCGTTTCGAATACGGCATGGGCCTTGCAGGCCTCGTTACGGCGCACGAAATTGAAACGGAATTAGAGCCGGGATAACAGGATGAGCGAAGTGAGCGGAAGCGACTCCAAGAACACCCTCTACTGTTCTTTCTGCGGAAAAAGCCAACACGAGGTTCGTAAGCTCATTGCGGGTCCGACGGTGTTCATTTGCGATGAATGCGTCGAACTTTGCATGGACATCATCCGCGAAGAGAATAAGAGCTCACTCGTCAAGTCCCGCGACGGCGTGCCGACGCCCATCGAAATATGCAACGTGCTCGATGATTATGTCATCGGCCAGGACCACGCCAAACGCGTGCTTTCTGTCGCCGTGCACAATCATTACAAGCGCCTCAACCACGCCACCAAGAACGGTGACGTCGAATTGGCCAAATCGAACATCCTGCTGATCGGACCGACCGGCTGCGGTAAAACGCTGTTGGCGCAAACGCTCGCGCGCATTCTCGACGTGCCCTTCACCATGGCCGATGCGACGACGCTGACCGAGGCAGGCTATGTCGGTGAGGACGTCGAAAACATCATTCTCAAATTGCTGCAGTCGGCCGACTACAATGTTGAGCGTGCTCAGCGTGGCATCGTCTATATCGACGAGGTCGACAAGATCAGCCGCAAATCAGATAACCCCTCGATCACCCGCGATGTCTCGGGCGAGGGCGTGCAGCAGGCGCTGCTGAAAATCATGGAAGGCACCGTTGCCAGCGTCCCGCCACAAGGCGGCCGCAAGCATCCCCAGCAAGAATTTCTGCAAGTCGACACCACAAATATTCTGTTTCTGTGTGGCGGAGCCTTTGCCGGCCTTGAGAAAATTATCGGCCAACGCGGTCGCAACACGTCGATCGGCTTTGGAGCTGAAGTCTCAGACGACGATGACCGGAGGATGGGCGACATCCTGAAGGGAATCGAGCCGGAAGATCTGCTGAAATTCGGTTTGATCCCGGAATTCATCGGCCGTGTCCCGGTTCTAGCGACCCTGGAAGACCTCGACGAAGAGGCGTTGGTGCGCATTCTGACCGAGCCAAAAAATGCGCTCGTGAAGCAGTACCAGCGTTTGTTCGAGATGGAGGACGTCAATCTGACGTTCGCCGAAGACGCTCTTGCCGGCATTTCGCGCAGGGCAATAGATCGCAAAACCGGCGCGCGCGGACTGCGCTCGATCATGGAGGGCATTTTGCTCGATACCATGTTCGATCTGCCGGGTTTGAAGGGTGTCGAAGAGGTCGTGATTTCTCAGGAAGTGGTGGAGGGCAGCGCCCGGCCGCTGCGCATCTATTCCGATCGCGCCGAGGAAATCGAGTCGAGCGCCTGAGTTCGACCCGGGTAAAGCTCGAAATGCCTCGAATCGCTTGTGTTGAGCGACGAATCCCATTCAAGTCACATGGTCTATTGTGCTGCGATTCAAGATCTTGACTTGTGGGTATTGCGTTGCCACCTAAGTGACGTTCCAGAAGCAAAGTGCCGCGCGCAGTGCAGGGATATGCAATTGCGCTACAATTGAGCACTAAGCTGACACAATCGTACGTCATTTGGGAGGCAGGGTGTCTAGGGGACGCTGCGCCATGACGCAGCAACCGAAATTGCGACCGTGTTCGACGATCGACCTTAAGGTGAAGATAAATGAGCGAAGACAAGACACTTCCCGACGCACCCTCCGATAAGCCAGAAAGCTTTCCGGTTCTGCCGCTGAGGGACATCGTTGTCTTTCCCTATATGATCGTTCCGCTGTTCGTGGGACGCGAAAAGTCGATCAATGCGCTCGAAGAGGTGATGCGCCTGGACAAGCAAATCTTGCTTGTCGCCCAGAAAAATGCCGGCGACGACGAGCCCTCGACCGATGCCATCTATGACCTCGGTACGCTCGCGACCGTCCTTCAGCTGCTGAAATTGCCCGACGGCACCGTAAAGGTGCTCGTCGAGGGAACCGTGCGCGCCAAAATCAAGGGCTACACCGATAACGACGCTTATTTCGAGGCGGAGATCGAGCGCGTCGAAGAGAGTGTTGGCGAAGACGATGAGATCGAAGCCATGGCGCGATCTGCCGTCAGCCAGTTCGAAAGCTACGTCAAGCTGAACAAGAAAATTTCACCTGAAGTGCTCGGCACGATCACGCAGATCGAGGATTACGCAAAGCTCGCCGACACGATCGCATCCCATCTCGGCATCAAGATTTCCGACAAGCAGGAAATCTTGGAGATCACATCGGTCGCCGAGCGGCTGGAGCGCGTCTTCGCGCTGATGGAGAGCGAAATATCGGTGCTGCAGGTCGAGAAGAAAATCCGGTCGCGCGTCAAGCGGCAGATGGAGAAGACCCAGCGCGAGTACTATTTGAATGAGCAAATGAAGGCCATTCAAAAAGAGCTCGGCGATGCCGAGGACGGCCGGGATGATATTTCCGAATTGGAAGAGAAGGTCGAAAACACCAAGCTCTCCAAGGAGGCCAAGGAAAAGGCGCTTGGCGAGCTGAAAAAGCTGCGCCAAATGAGCCCGATGTCGGCCGAAGCGACGGTCGTGCGCAACTATCTCGATTGGTTGCTGTCGATCCCTTGGGGCGTCAAGGGCAAGGTCAAAAAGGATCTGGATGACGCCCAGAAGACCCTTGATAAGGACCATTACGGTCTTGAGAAGGTCAAAGACAGGATCATCGAGTATCTCGCGGTGCAATCGCGAACCAATAAATTGAAAGGCCCGATTCTGTGCCTGGTGGGTCCCCCTGGCGTCGGTAAAACGTCGCTTGGAAAATCCATCGCGCGAGCGACGGGACGTGAATTTGTTCGCATGTCGCTTGGCGGCGTGCGTGACGAAGCGGAAATCCGTGGCCATCGGCGGACCTATATCGGCTCCATGCCGGGCAAGGTTATCCAGTCGATGCGCAAGGCCAAAAAGACCAATCCGCTGTTCCTGCTGGACGAGATTGACAAGATGGGCGCCGATTTTCGTGGCGACCCGGCGTCAGCTTTGTTGGAAGTGCTCGATCCTGAGCAGAATCACACGTTCAACGACCACTATCTCGAGGTCGATTACGATCTCTCCAACGTCTTGTTCGTGACCACGGCCAATACGCTCAACATCCCTCCGGCCCTGATGGACCGCATGGAGATCATTCGCATCGCCGGTTACACCGAAGATGAGAAGATCGAAATTGCGCGCCGTCATCTGATCCCCGATCAGGTCAAGGCTCATGGTCTTGAAGACGGTGAATGGAGCCTGGACGACGACGGACTCAAGGAATTGATCCGGCGCTACACGCGGGAGGCCGGCGTTCGTAATCTGGAGCGGGAGATCGCGAAGCTTGCACGCAAGTCCGTCAAAGAGCTTCTGACTTCGGACAACAAGTCGGTCGCCATCACCTTCGACAACATCCAGGATTTTCTGGGTGTGCCGAAATATCGTTACGGCATGACCGAGGGCGAGGATCTCGTCGGCCTCGTGACGGGTCTTGCTTGGACCGAAGTGGGCGGCGAATTGCTCACCATCGAAGGCGTGATGATGCCGGGCAAGGGCAAGATGACCGTCACCGGCAATTTGCGCGATGTGATGAAGGAATCGATTCAAGCCGCCAACGCCTATGTGCGTTCGCGTTCGGCCGATTTCGGCATAAAGCCGCCATTATTCGAAAGCCACGAATTCCATGTTCACGTGCCCGAGGGCGCAACACCCAAGGACGGCCCCTCAGCAGGCGTCGCTATGGCCACGGCGATTATATCCGTTATGACCGGAATTCCGGTGCGCAAGGATGTCGCGATGACCGGCGAGATTACGCTGCGTGGTCGTGTGTTGCCGATCGGCGGCTTGAAAGAGAAGCTGCTCGCGGCGCTGCGCGGTGGCGTCAAAGTCGTCGTGATTCCTGAGGAAAATGCCAAGGATTTGGCCGAAATCTCGGATGACGTGAAGAACCAGCTGGAGATTATTCCGGTCTCACAAATGGATGAGGTGTTGAAGGTCGCACTGACCAAGATGCCCAAGCCCATTAAGTGGGACGAAGAGGCCGAAAACGCCAAGACGCCGGCCGCGTCGGGTGATGACGAGGCCTCGACTGGCGTCATTGCACACTAATAATTGCGGGCTCCAAGTATGTCCCAATTTAGGGGCACGCGGTTCGGCGAAGTTGCCGGCCGTTAACCCCACCTTTTTTTTGCCGGTTTTCTGCGTTTTTTGACGCTATACTCTGTCGCAAGTGACTGATTCGTCTTCGACACGCATTTTGAAAAAGTAATTGCGAGTGAAGTAAGCGACGAATGAATAGCAGCAAGGGAAAGGATAACCCCGTGAACAAAACAGATTTGATTGCCCACGTTGCCAAAGAGGCAAACCTGACTAAGGACGCTGCAGCTGAAGCAGTTGACGCAACATTTGCGACTATTGCCTCTACTCTTCGTTCAGGCGACGAAGTACGTATCGTCGGCTTCGGCAATTTCCAAGTATCGCAGCGCAAAGAGTCCATGGGCCGCAACCCGCGGACTGGCGAGCCGATCCGTATTCCGGCCTCGCGCGTTCCCAAGTTTCGGGCCGGCAAGGCGCTCAAGGACACGGTGAACGTCTAGCGTTCCCACCAAGGGACTCTAAAATGAAAGCCCCGCCTGCTTCAGGCGGGGCTTTTGTTTGTGGGGTCCATCTTGCGCCGCGGACGGTGAGGCTTTAGATGAAATTCCCCGCGATCGCGGGTAAGGGCGGTTAGCTCAGCTGGAAGAGCGCCTGGTTTACACCCAGGAGGTCGGCAGTTCGAACCTGTCACCGCCCACCATAAACCCTTAAAATTCGCGGTTTTCCGCCTGATCGAGCCGAATTATCGTGTTCAACGGTCGAGTTGAAGGCTCTGAGGTGGTTGGATCGTATCGCAACCATATTCGCAACCCTTGGGCGGCAGCATGACCGGCGGATGCGATCCGCCGCCGGTCGAGGGCGGAAACTGCAGATCGATGCCGCGATTGTCGAGCGCATCGTTGAAGTCTTGCTGTTTGCCCGGATCGCCCAGCTGCGGATTGAGCAGCTGTCCGGTGTGATCGAACTGAATGGGATCGCCCAGGCCGTCGGTGGTGATCGTGAAGGGGCCCGAGATCACGCCCGAAGCGCTGATTGTTACATAGGTGCCGGGCGTCAGCGTGATGCTGCCGGTCGCGGTCGTGACGATGACCGAGCCCTCGACGCAGCCGACCATGACCGCACCAGTGGATGAATTGACCGCGCCGATCACGATGGTGCCGCGCACCCCGATCGTGGCCGACGGCGTGCTGATCTTGTAACTGTTCGATTGAGCGTTGCCCGAGACGAAACGGAAGGCGCCCTCGGCGATGTTGACGACGATGTCGCCGGTACGTGATTGCGGATCATAAACGAAGCGATCGAGCGCAACGCGCGCATCAGCGCCGATCGTCAGTGTCGTTTGATCGCGAAACATCAATTGCGCCGAAGAATTGGTGCCGGTTGTGACAACTTCGTTCTGAAACACCTGCGCACCCGTGCCAATCACCCTGGTTTGACCCCCAAGGATGCCCGAAACCTGATTTTTGGCCACGGAGACGACGCCGATGCGCCCTTGTGCCAGAGCGCTTGAGCCGAAACCGAGCACAAGAACCAGCGCGGCGCATATCATGCGGGACCAATTCATCAGAACCTCTTCACCGTCCGGGCGCCGATCACGTGGTTTTCGAAGTCCTGTGTCGGATCGTTGGAGTCGTTCTTCTGGTAGCGGTAGTCGAAGCGAAGGTCGCCATTGCGCCCCAGAACATTTGGAATGATGAGATGGGCGGTCGGCTCCAAGAACCAATCTTCTCGTTGTTTGGTGCCGAAGGCGACCGTTGTGTCGTAGTCGCGATAATAGGCGCCGAATCCAGCGCCGAGATAAATCGCGTTGTTGAAGGCCGGTACGAAATATTCGCCCCGATTTCCGACCTCAAAGAAGTCGCCAAGAAACAGCGGCCGGGAAAACACGCGCCCGTCGCCAGTCCCCGTCGGCTCGTTGTAACGCAGGCGTGGAAGCAGGTAGAACGCATCGCCCGGTAACACGACCTGATATTTCGATAGCCGCGCGTTGATCTCGTAGATCCAGCCACTGGCCGCGTCGAAGCCATTGCTGTCGCGGTAGGCGATGAGCGCGCTGAGCGTCTGTGTCGCACCGCCCATGACCCGCTCGAACGTCGCGCGGCCCTGCGCGTCGGTATAGAGGTGATCACCATCGAGAAATGCGATTTCGGTGCCTGGCGCGATGTGCAGCCGCGTCTTGGTGCCGAGATTGAACACCGGTCCCGTCCAAGCCGAAAGCCAGCCGTCATTCAAGTCTGAGATATCGCCTTGAACATCGGTGCGCGCCAGCGCCTGCGTGCGCCAACGGTGGCCAAGCGCCGTGCGCTCGTCGAAGAGCTGAACGCCGCCATCAAATCCGACATCGCCTTTGCGGGCAGGGATGTCGGGAAGTTGGCGCGGATTTGTCTCGTAGCGCACACCCAGATCGACCGTGACTTCGGTTACGGTCGGCTGCAACAAGCGTCTGACGCGATTGTATTCGCGTCTGGCGTGCCTGTTGCTAGGGTCTGCGGCCAGCACCCGCTCGTAGGCGCCGAGCGCTTTTCGCATTTCCCCGTTGGATTCGGCGAGTTCGGCGTAACGAATATTAAGCGCGGGATCAGACGGGTTGAACAGCAGCCGTTCGAACACGGAATCGTATTCGCTCGCCCAAGCGGTGCCAGACATCAGTGCTATCGCTGCCGATAGCGCCAGTCCGAACATGCGACCCGCGATACGCTTCATGACAAAGGGCGCTTTCTCTGCTTCCGTCCGTTTTGCCTCTTCAGGCAGGATTGCTTTGACTTGCTCCCGGCGCGAGCCATTTGGCGGCAATTCAGCCAGCAACGAGCATTGCATAGGTTCGCTGTAGCCCCTCACGCCGGTATGACGCGATGCTCCATTGCCAAGCCACTGTGGCGCAAGCAAATACGGCTCGATTGTTGCCGATTCCTCACCCAATGTGGCCCAACGATCACAACAGCGCTAAATTTCCATCGAATTGTGGTGTAGATGTGTTTTTTTTGTGCGTGAGAACCCGCCGTAAGGTGCGGAATCCTGCGGTGTCCGTATGCAGACAAATGCCGCGAAAACGCCGCCCGCGCGTTCTGGCCGGGTTTTCTTGACTTGGCCGGGCGTGTACCATACACGGGAACGGCTGAGGGGCGATGATTTTGCCCCGTTTCGGGGGTGTAGCTCAGTTGGTTAGAGCGCTGGCCTGTCACGCCAGAGGCCGCGGGTTCGAGTCCCGTCACTCCCGCCATTTGCGCCGATTTTATGTGCCAATGTCGGTGACTTAAACACCCGGACAGCGCCGCCCAGATCGCCCCTTGCCTTGCCCGATCATGTGCGCTAAGCCTCGCCGCGGCGGCTCGAATAACGTGCGAAGCCGTTGAGCTGTTTTCCGGTCGCATCGGCGGGTGTTTGACGCGGGGTACGCGGCATCCGTTCATGATTTTGTGGCCGATATCTGAGTATTTGTAGCGTTGTGCGTGTCCCGATCGAGGAGGGGCCGTTCTGTTCGGCCATGGAACGCAATGAACGAGCTACTCCTGGATTATTTGCCAGTGGTCATATTCATCGCAGTATCGGCCATCATCGCCGGCGCGCTGATGCTGGCGCCGTTTTTGATCGCCGTCAAAAACCCGGACTCCGAAAAGGTCTCCGCCTACGAGTGCGGGTTTGCTGCATTTGACGATGCGCGCATGAAATTCGACGTGCGCTTCTATCTCGTCGCGATTCTTTTCATCATTTTCGACCTCGAGGTCGCCTTCCTATTTCCATGGGCAGTCGCCTTTAAAGAAGTCGGAGCACTCGGATTTTGGTCGGTCATGGTGTTCCTGGCCGTGCTCACCATCGGGTTCATTTACGAGTGGCGTAAGGGGGCACTGGAATGGGATTGATTCTAGGGCCGGTTTACGACCAGCGCCGCGAGGGCGCTGGCGCGCCGGAGCGTCCAGAAGACGTCTTCTACAGCAGCATCTCGGACGATTTGGCCGATAAGGGTTTCATCGTCACGACCACGGACGACCTGATCAATTGGGCCCGCACGGGCTCGCTGATGTGGATGACCTTTGGCCTTGCCTGTTGCGCGGTCGAAATGATGCAGGCCTCGATGCCGCGCTACGACCTCGAGCGGTTCGGCTTCGCGCCGCGCGCCAGCCCGCGTCAATCGGATGTCATGATCGTGGCCGGCACATTGACCAACAAGATGGCGCCCGCATTGCGCAAGGTCTACGACCAAATGCCCGAACCCCGCTATGTGATCTCAATGGGCAGCTGCGCCAATGGCGGCGGCTATTACCACTATTCCTATTCCGTCGTGAGGGGATGCGACCGAATCGTGCCCGTGGATATTTATGTCCCGGGGTGCCCGCCCACGGCTGAAGCTCTCGTGTATGGGATTCTGCTGCTGCAGAAAAAAATACGCCGCACCGGCACGATTGAGCGCTGAGGATTTCGGGCGAATGAATGCGGAGAATTCATGGACGCGGCGCTAAACGAGCTCGGCGACTATCTCGCCGAAAAGCTTGGCCGGGCAATGCTCGATTGGGGCGTTGAGCGCCACGAGCTCACCTTGCGCGTCGAGCGCCACGAAATACCAAAGGTCTTGAGGGTGCTGCGCGACGATGTGCAGTGTCAGTTTTCATGCTTGATCGATATCGCCGGCGTCGATTATCCCGAGCGGGAATACCGCTTCGAAGTCGTCTATCACCTGCTTTCACCCCGCCAAAACACGCGAATTCGCGTCAAAATCGAGACCGACGAAGAGCAAACGGTGCCGAGCGTCATCAATGTCTTTCCCGCCGCCAATTGGTTTGAACGGGAAGCTTTCGATCTTTACGGCATTCTGTTTTCGGACCACCCAGACTTGCGGCGCATTCTGACGGATTACGGTTTCCAGGGACATCCGTTACGCAAGGACTTTCCGCTGACGGGCTTTGTGGAGGTGCGCTACGATGACGAGCAAAAACGCGTGGTCTACGAGCCGGTCAAACTCAATCAAGAATACCGGTCGTTTGACTTTATGAGTCCGTGGGAGGGCGCGCACTACGGGTTGCCAGGCGACGAAAAAGCCGAAGATGGCGACGAGGCAGGCGGACAATGAAAGACACGCTGACGCCCGGTCTTGTCCACCATCTCGAATTTTTGGTGCCCGAGAATAAGACCGTTCCCCATCTCTATCCCGAGGCTGTTGAGTTCGAGACCATGCCAAAGGTGTTTGCCACCGGCTTCATGGTTGGGCTCATGGAGTGGGCCTGCATGAAGGTCCTGGAACCGCATTTGGAGGAAGGCGAGGGCAGTTTAGGCGTCCATGTGAACGTCTCGCACTCTGCCGCCACGCCGCCCGGTTTCACCGTTTCGGTCGACGCTGAATGCGTATCGGTAAAGGGCCGACGCGTGTGTTTTGCGGTTAGCGCGCACGACGGCGTTGACGTCATCGGCAAGGGTGAGATCGAACGCTTTGTGGTGGCGTGGGATCGGTTTGATCGGGGCCTTGAAGCAAAGCGCTCAAGAGCGGCGGCGGAGTAGATCGACGGCATGGCCGAAACGCAATCACGCAATTTCACGATCAATTTTGGGCCCCAGCACCCGGCCGCCCACGGTGTGCTGCGCCTCGTGCTCGAGCTCGACGGCGAGGTTGTCGAGCGCGTCGATCCCCATATCGGGCTGCTGCATCGGGGAACCGAAAAACTGATCGAGCATAAGACGTACCTCCAGGCCGTGCCCTATTTCGACCGGTTGGATTATGTCGCGCCGATGAACCAGGAGCACGCCTTCGCGCTGGCTGTCGAAAAGCTCTTGGACATAACCGTGCCGATACGCGGACAACTCATTCGTGTGCTCTACAGCGAGATCGGTCGCCTGCTCTCCCATCTGCTCAACATCACCACCCAAGCGCTGGATGTCGGCGCGCTAACGCCGCCCCTGTGGGGCTTCGAAGAGCGCGAGAAAATGATGATTTTCTATGAGCGGGCATCGGGCAGCCGTCTCCATGCCGCTTATGTGCGCCCGGGTGGCGTGCATCAAGATCTCCCGCCGGAGCTGATCGACGATATTTACGCCTTCTGCGATCCATTCTTGGGTGTTTTGGACGATATCGAGGGTTTGCTCACCAACAACCGCATTTTCAAACAGCGCAATGTCGATATCGGCGTGGTCGACCTCGACGACGCGTTCGCCTGGGGATTTTCCGGCGTCATGGTGCGGGGATCGGGCGCGGCCTGGGATCTTCGCAAATCCCAGCCCTATGAATGCTATGAGGAACTCGAATTCGATATCCCGGTGGGCAAGAACGGCGACAGCTACGACCGCTATTTGATCCGCGTGGAGGAGATGCGCCAGTCGGTCAGCTTGATGAAGCAATGCTGTGAGCGATTGAAACTGGAGCAAGGCCCGATCTCGGTCGACAACCAGAAGATCGTGCCGCCCAAACGGGCGGAAATGAAGCGTTCGATGGAAGCGCTGATCCATCACTTCAAGCTCTATACCGAGGGCTATCATGTGCCGGAGGGCGAGGTTTACGCGGCCGTCGAGGCGCCCAAGGGTGAGTTCGGCGTCTTTCTGGTTTCAGACGGCACCAACAAGCCCTATCGCTGTAAGATTCGCGCGCCGGGTTTTGCGCATTTGCAGGCCATGGATTTTCTCTGCCGCGGTCACATGCTGGCAGATGTCTCGGCAATCTTGGGCTCACTCGATATTGTCTTTGGCGAGGTCGACCGATGAGTGTGCGCCGCCTCGATATCAACCAGCCCGACGAATTCAGTTTTTCCAAGGAAAACGAACGTTGGGCGGCCGATCAGCTCAAAAAATACCCAAAGGACAAGCAGGCCTCTGCCGTCATTCCGCTGCTTTGGCGCGCCCAAGAACAAGCAGACGGTTGGCTGCCCGAGCCGGCCATCCGATACGTGGCCGACCTGTTGGCCATGCCGCAAATTCGCGTGCTGGAGATCGCGACGTTTTACACCATGTTCAATCTCTCGCCGGTGGGGCGTCATTTCGTCCAACTTTGCGGCACGACGCCCTGCTGGTTGCGCGGCGCTGAAGACTTGAAAGAGGTGTGCCGGCGCGTCATCGGCGAACCAGGTCAAGTGCGGGAAGACGGGCAGTTTTCCTGGATCGAAGTCGAGTGCCTGGGCGCATGCGTCAACGCACCGATGGTCCAGATCAATGCCGATTATTATGAGGATTTGACGCCCGAAAGCCTGGAAGCGCTGCTGGAAGATTTGGCTGAAGGCCGCGAAGTGGCAACAGGTCCGCAGGTCGAGCGCACCAATGCGTGTCCGATGGGCGGGCCGACGACGTTGCTCAATGGCGGCGCGCAGCGTCAAACCCGATCCACGCCAACACGGGCCCCCGCCAAGGCAAAAATCAAAACACTGCGTAAGGCGCGCAAAGGAGGGCCCGACCGCTTGATCGAAATCAGCGGCATCGGCCCGAAAATAGAAAATCAGCTGTACGAACTCGGAATTTTTCACTTCGACCAAGTGGCGGCTTGGACGAAGGCCGATGTCGCTTGGATCAATGAACAACTTCGCTTCAAGGGGCGCATCGAGCGCGAAGGCTGGATTGCTCAAGCCAAGGTCTTGGCCAAAAACGCAGGGGGTGCGTCCTGATGCTCGACGACAAAGATCGCATCTTCCGCAATCTCTACGGATTGGAGGACTGGCGGCTGGAGGGCGCCAAGGCGCGCGGCGCGTGGGACGGCACCAAGAAACTCGTCGAAAAAGGTCCCGAATGGATCATCGACGAGGTCAAGGCGTCAGGTCTTCGCGGGCGCGGCGGCGCGGGCTTTCCGACGGGTCTCAAATGGTCGTTTATGCCCAAGCCTGGCGGCCCGCGACCACATTATTTGGTCGTCAACGCCGATGAATCCGAGCCCGGCACCTGCAAGGACCGGGAGATCATGCGGCACGATCCCCACCTTCTCATCGAGGGCTGCCTTTATGCCGGCTTGGCGATGAATGCCCATGTCGCCTACATCTATGTGCGGGGCGAATTCATCCGCGAGCGCGAGCGCTTGCAAGCGGCGATCGACGAAGCATACGCAGCTAAGCTTATTGGCAAGAACAACCGGTTCGGTTGGGATTTCGACGTTTTCGTGCACCACGGCGCCGGCGCCTATATCTGTGGCGAAGAGACCGCGTTGCTCGAAAGTCTGGAGGGCAAAAAGGGCCAGCCACGCCTCAAGCCTCCGTTTCCGGCCAATGTCGGACTTTACGGCGCGCCAACGACCGTGAACAACGTTGAAAGCATCGCCGTTGTGCCCGACATACTGCGTCGGGGCGCCACCTGGTTCGCGGGCCTGGGCCGCCCCAACAACACGGGCACCAAGCTTTTTTGCATCTCAGGCCACGTCAACAATCCTTGTACGGTTGAGGAGGAGATGGGGGTCTCCTTGCGCGAGCTCATCGACCGCCACGCCGGCGGCGTGCGCGGCGGCTGGGACAATCTTCTGGCTGTTATTCCGGGCGGCTCGTCAGTGCCCTGTCTGCCATCGCCGGCCTGTCAGTCGCTGCATATGGATTTCGACTCGCTCTCGGCGCTGAAGTCGGGTCTTGGGACGGCGGCCGTGATCGTCATGGATCAATCCACCGACATCATTCGCGCCATCGCCCGGCTGGCTTATTTCTACAAGCACGAAAGCTGCGGCCAGTGCACGCCGTGCCGCGAGGGCACCGGCTGGATGTGGCGCGTGCTCGAGCGCATGGCGCGCGGCGAAGCGCAAAAGGGCGAGATAGATATGCTGCTCGACGTCACCTACCAGGTCGAGGGTCACACGATTTGTGCCTTAGGAGACGCGGCGGCTTGGCCGATCCAAGGCCTGATCCGGCATTTTAGGCATGTCATCGAAGAACGCATTGATGACCACCAGGCCAGGACCAGCGGCACTGACGCCGTTCGTTCGGCGGCGGAGTGATTGAGCCATGCCCAAGCTGGTGATCGACGGACAAGAAATAGAGGTCGAAGACGGCCTGACGCTGATCCAGGCATGCGAGCTGGCGGGCGTGGAAATTCCGCGGTTTTGCTATCACGAGCGCCTATCGATTGCCGGAAACTGCCGAATGTGCCTCGTCGAGGTGGCGGGCATGCCCAAACCCGTCGCCTCATGCCATATGAGCGTCAACGATCTGCGCCCGGGACAAGACGGCTCCCCGCCGCAAATCATGACCTCGACGGCGACCGTCAAAAAGGCGCGCGAAGGGGTGATGGAATTTCTGCTGATCAATCACCCGCTGGATTGTCCGATTTGCGACCAGGGGGGCGAGTGCGATTTGCAGGATCAGGCCATGGCTTATGGCGTCGATGCCAGCCGGTTTGCGCTGAACAAGCGCGCTGTGGAAGACAAGAACATCGGCCCGCTGATCAAGACCATCATGACCCGCTGCATCCATTGCACCAGATGCGTGCGGTTCATGACCGAAGTCGCCGGTGTCGAAGAGCTCGGCGCGATTGGGCGCGGCGAGGATATGGAAATAACGACATATCTCGAGCGCGGAATGACATCGGAACTTTCTGGCAATGTCATCGACCTTTGTCCCGTTGGCGCTCTGACCTCCAAGCCTTATGCCTTCACGGCGCGCCCTTGGGAGCTGCGAAAAACAGAATCGATCGATGCGATGGACGCCGTTGGATCGAACATCCGCATCGATTCGCGCGGCCGTGAGGTGCTCCGTGTGCTCCCGCGCAATCATGACGATGTCAACGAGGAGTGGATCTCCGACAAAACGCGGTTCATTTGGGACGGGCTCCGCACACAGCGCTTGGACAAACCGTTTGTGCGCCGCCGCGGTCGCTTGGAGCCAACCAGTTGGGACGAAGCCCTGAGCGCTGCCGCCAAGCGCATCAAGGCGGCCAAGCCAAGCCGCGTTGCGGTTCTCGCCGGCGATCTGACGGGTGCCGAAGAGCTCTTTGCGCTCAAAGATCTAAGCAAGCGCCTCGGCGTTAAGAGTATCGATTGCCGGCCGGCTGGAAGCGGCCTTGATCCCAAGCTCGGCCGCGCCAGTTATCTCTTCAACACCACCATCGCAGGCATCGATCAATGCGACGCGATATTGTTTATCGGAAGCAATCCGCGCCTAGAAGCATCCGTCATCAATGCGCGTATCCGGCAGCGCTGGCGCGATGGCGGCCTGAAAGTCGGTTTGATCGGCGAGCGGTCGGACCTGACATACGAGTATGAATTTCTGGGAGCTGGACCGCAGACCTTGGCTGATCTGGTCAAAAACAAGTCCGGATTTTACCGCGCGCTGAAATCAGCCAAGAGGCCAATGATTATCGTCGGTGAAACCGCGGTCACGCGGCCGGACGGCAAAGCCGTGTTGGCGCTGGCGGCCAAATTGGCGGGTGAAGTCGGTGCGGTTACCAAGAATTGGTCGGGATTCAACGTGCTGCACACAGGCGCTGGACGCGTGGCCGGGCTTGATTTGGGCTTCGTACCGTCTGCCGAGGGCAAGGATGCGGCGGCCATATTGGATGGCGTGAAGAAAGGGCGCTTCGACGTCGTCTATCTGTTGGGCGCCGACGAATTCGACCTCAAACGCGGCCATGACACGTTTTTTATCTATCAGGGCAGTCACGGGGACCGCGGCGCCCATTTGGCAGACGTGATTTTTCCAGGCGCCGCCTACACCGAGAAATCGGCGACTTACCTCAACACCGAAGGCCGCCCGCAGATGACAGCGCGTGCCGTATTCCCGCCGGGCGAGGCGCGGGAAGATTGGACCATCATCCGCGCCCTGTCTGACGTTTTGGACCAAACGCTGCCCTATGACACACGAGCCCAATTGCGCGCGGCGATGTATCGGGCCGTTCCCCATTTCGCAGCGCTCGATGAGATCGAGCCCGCTTCGAGCACGGCGCTCACGGCATTGGCCAAGAAAAGAGCGACGATGGCAAAGGAGCCCTTTGGATCGGCGTTCGGCGACTTCTACCTCACTAATCCGATTGCGCGGGCATCGGCGATCATGGGCGAGATGAGCGCGTTGATTGCCGCTGGCGGGGAGGGGGCGACAGGGACCGATGGTTGAATTCTGGACCACATATGGTTTGCCGACCGCAATCATCGTTGCCCAAAGCGCGGCTATGCTCGTCTCGCTGCTGCTGATCGTCGCTTACCTGCTTTATGCGGATCGGAAAATTTGGGCTGCGGTCCAGCTTCGCCGTGGCCCCAATGTGGTCGGTCCGTGGGGTCTGCTTCAGTCCTTCGCGGACATGCTGAAATTCGTATTCAAGGAAGTTGTGATTCCTTCCGGCGCCAATAAGGGCGTCTTCCTGCTGGCGCCGCTCGTCTCGACCGTCCTGGCGCTCTCGGCCTGGGCCGTTATCCCGGTCAATGCCGGCTGGGTCGTGGCCGACCTCAATGTTGGCATTCTCTACGTGTTCGCCATCTCGTCGCTGGAGGTTTATGGCGTCATCATGGGGGGATGGGCCTCCAACTCGAAATATCCCTTCCTTGGCGCGCTGCGTTCTGCCGCGCAGATGGTCTCCTATGAGGTTTCGATAGGTTTCGTCATCATCACGGTCTTGCTCTGCGTCGGTTCGCTCAACCTGACGGACATTGTGCTCGCCCAAAAGGGCGAATGGGGCTTGCTCAACTGGTTTTGGCTGCCGCTCTTCCCAATGTTCGTGATTTTTTTCATCTCGGCCCTGGCTGAGACGAACCGTCCGCCATTCGATCTGCCTGAGGCGGAATCTGAATTGGTGGCCGGGTTCATGGTTGAATACTCCTCCACCCCCTACATGCTCTTCATGCTCGGCGAATACGTCGCCATCACCTTGATGTGCGCGCTGATGACAATCCTCTTCCTAGGCGGCTGGCTGCCGCCTGTTGATGTCGCGCCGTTCAATTGGGTTCCGGGGATCGTCTGGTTCTTGCTCAAGGTTTTCCTGCTGTTTTTCATGTTCGCCATGGTCAAGGCGATCGTTCCACGCTACCGCTACGACCAATTGATGCGGCTTGGATGGAAGGTCTTTCTTCCCCTATCGCTGTTCATGGTCGTGGCCGTGGCCAGCGTCCTGTACGCATTCGATTTGGCGCCGTGAGCAGGAGACGAGGTTCGCCATGATACAGTTCGCCCGTGCAGCAAAATCTGTCCTGCTGGCTGAATTCGTTTCCGCCCTGTGGCTGGCGATGAAGTATTTCTTCCGCGCCAAACCGACGCTCAACTATCCCTTCGAAAAGGGGCCGCTGTCTCCCCGTTTCCGCGGCGAACACGCGCTTCGCCGCTATCCAAATGGCGAGGAGCGCTGCATCGCTTGCAAATTGTGCGAGGCGATCTGCCCGGCCCAAGCGATCACAATTGAAGCAGGACCGCGGCGCAACGACGGGACGCGGCGCACCACCCGTTACGACATCGATATGGTGAAGTGCATCTATTGCGGCCTGTGCCAGGAAGCCTGCCCGGTCGATGCCATCGTCGAGGGGCCGAATTTCGAGTTCGCCACAGAAACACGCGAAGAACTCTATTACGACAAGGATCGTCTGCTCGCCAACGGCGACCAATGGGAACGCGAAATCGCGGCAAATATGGCCGCCGACGCGGACTATCGGTGAGGCGGCGGTGGGGCGAATGACAAGGCCAGAACGATGGTAGCGGCGGCATTTTTCTATCTCTTTGCGAGCGTGACGGTGGCCGCCGCCTTCATGGTGATCGCGTCGAAGAACCCGGTCCATGCGGTGCTCTTCCTGATATTGGCTTTTGTGAATTCGGCCGGCCTGTTTGTCCTGCTCGGTGCTGAATTTTTGGCCATGATCTTGATCGTCGTCTATGTCGGCGCCGTCGCCGTGCTTTTCCTGTTCGTGGTGATGATGCTCGATGTCGATTTTGCCGAATTGCGCGCGGGCTTCTTGCGCTATCTGCCCTTTGGCGGACTGATCGGCATCATCATGCTGATCGAGCTCATTCTGGTGCTGGGAGCGTGGACGATCGCGCCGGGCGTGGTTGATGTTGTGGCAACACCGGCGCCCACAGCCGCCGACGTCACCAACACCGAAGCATTGGGGCGCGTGCTCTACACCAAATACGTCTATTTCTTTGAAGCCGCCGGAATGATTTTGCTGACCGCAATGGTTGGCGCGATCGTGCTGACCTTGCGCCACAAGGAAGGCGTCAAGCGTCAGGACATCGGTGAGCAAGTGGCGCGCAACCCGGAGACCTCGATCGAAATCAAACAGGTCGAATCGGGTAAGGGTATTTAGGGCCGAACGGACGAGGGACTGGGAGGCTCACGAGAGGGATCATGGCAATCGGACTACAGCACTATCTCACCCTTGCTGCGATTCTGTTTACGCTCGGGATTTTCGGTATTTTTCTCAACCGAAAGAACGTCATCGTCATCTTGATGTCGATCGAGCTGATGCTGCTGGCGGTCAACATCAATATGGTGGCGTTTTCAGCCTTCCTCGGGGACCTCGTCGGACAGGTCTTCGCCCTTTTTATCCTCACGGTCGCTGCCGCCGAGGCGGCAATTGGGCTTGCCATTGTCGTCGTCTATTTCCGCAACCGCGGCTCCATTGCGGTCGAAGACATCAATCTGATGAAGGGCTAAGGCGACCATGTACAGCGCGATCGTCTTTTTGCCGCTGCTGGCTGCGCTTGCGGCCGGGTTCTTCGGCCGTCGGCTGGGTGCCCGCGCGAGCGGTATTTTAACGAGCGCCGCCGTTCTTCTCGCCGCGTTGCTCTCGTGGGTGGCGTTCTATCAAGTCGGAATAGGCGGCCAAACGGGCAGGGTGGAAGTGGCCCCTTGGCTGGTCTCCGGCGAATTGGCCGTTTCCTGGGCTTTCCGCATCGACACGCTAACCGCTGTCATGCTCGTGGTCGTCAACACGGTATCGAGCCTGGTGCACATCTATTCCATCGGCTACATGGAGCACGATCCTCACCAGCCGCGCTTTTTCGCTTATTTGTCGCTTTTCACCTTCGCCATGTTGATGTTGGTGACGTCCGACAACCTGCTGCAGATGTTTTTCGGTTGGGAGGGCGTTGGCCTCGCTTCCTATTTGCTGATCGGATTCTGGTACCGAAAGCCCGAAGCCAACGCCGCCGCGATGAAGGCTTTCCTGGTCAACAGGGTAGGCGATTTCGGATTTGCGCTTGGCATATTCGCGATTTTCTTCGTTTTTGGCTCCATTCAATTCGAGACCATTTTCGCCGCCGCGCCAGGTCAAGCCGGCAAGACATTCATGTTCCTCGGCAGCGAAGCCGACGTGCTGACCGTCATCTGTCTGCTGCTCTTCATGGGCGCCATGGGCAAATCGGCCCAGTTCCTGCTTCACACTTGGCTGCCAGATGCCATGGAAGGCCCGACACCGGTCTCCGCGCTCATCCACGCCGCCACCATGGTGACGGCCGGCGTCTTTATGGTGGCGCGCCTCTCGCCGTTGTTTGAACTCTCAAACACTGCGCTTGCATTCGTCACGCTGGTCGGGGCCACGACCGCGTTCTTTGCCGCAACGATTGGCTTGGTGCAGAACGACATCAAGCGCGTGGTGGCCTATTCCACCTGTTCGCAGCTTGGTTACATGTTCGTCGCCATGGGCGTTGGCGCCTATTCGATCGGGATTTTTCATCTTTTCACCCACGCCTTTTTCAAGGCTCTGCTGTTCCTTGGTTCTGGTTCGGTCATTCATGCGCTGCATGACGAGCAAGACCTGCGCAAGATGGGTGGCCTGCGGAAAGTCATTCCAACGACCTGGATCTTGATGCTGATCGGCACGCTGGCGCTGACCGGTTTCCCGCTCACGGCCGGCTTCTACTCAAAAGATGCAATCATCGAAGCCGCCTTCGCCGCCCATACGGGCGTCGCGACCTACGCGTTTATTCTGACCGTCTCGGCTGCGCTGATGACAGCGTTTTACTCATGGCGGTTGATTTTCCTGGCTTTCCACGGAAAACCGCGCGCCAGCAAGAAAGCGATGAACGCCGCGCATGAGTCGCCGCCCGTCATGTTGGTTCCGCTGATCGTCCTGGCGGTTGGATCGCTCGCTGCAGGTTATTTCTTCAAGGACCTCTTTATCGGTGCCGGTGCAGACGCCTTCTGGGGGACCGCTCTCTTTACCGGACCCGACAACCACATGCTTGAGGCGATACACCACGTGCCCTGGGCCGTGGCCGCCGCGCCAGTCATCATGATGGCTCTGGGCTTTGCGACCGCTTGGATCTTCTACATTGCGGTGCCCGAGACGCCTTCGCTTATTGCTCGAACATTCGAGCCTATTTATATGTTTTTATTGAATAAATGGTATTTTGACGAGCTCTATGATTTTCTGTTCGTCAAGCCTGCCATGCGGCTTGGGCGCATCCTTTGGAAGGTCGGCGACGGAACGGTCATTGACGGGCTCGGTCCCGATGGGGTCGCCGCCCGCGTGATCGATGTGACAAACCGCGTGGTCCGCATTCAAACGGGCTACGTCTACCATTATGCCTTCGCCATGCTGATCGGCGTGGCGCTGCTCATCACCTATTTCATGTTTGCCGGGGGGCTCGCCAGATGAGCCTCGATTGGCCAATCATCTCGGCGGTGACGTTTCTGCCGCTTCTCGGCGCGCTGTTCATCTTCGGCATTCGCGGCAATGACGAAATCGCGGTCCGAAATGCGCGCTATGTCGCGCTCTGGACGACCGTCATCACGTTTCTGGTGTCGCTCTTTCTGTGGTTTGAATTCGACGCCTCATCCGCCCAATTCCAATTCGTCGAGAAGCACGATTGGCTGAGCGGCACGATTAGCTACCACGTTGGCGTGGATGGTATTTCCATGCTGTTCGTAATCCTGACGACGTTCCTGATGCCGCTCTGCATTTTGGCGAGCTGGGAGGCCATCACCGAGCGCGTCAAGGAATACATGATCGCCTTCCTGGTGCTCGAAACGCTGATGATCGGCGTCTTTTGCGCGCTTGATCTCGTTGTTTTCTATCTGTTTTTCGAGGGCGGCCTGATCCCGATGTTTCTGATCATCGGCGTTTGGGGCGGTGCGCGGCGCGTCTATGCGAGCTTCAAGTTCTTTCTCTACACGCTGCTTGGTTCGGTGCTGATGCTGCTCGCCATCATGGCAATGTATTGGGACGCGGGCACAACCGATATTCCAACCCTGTTGGCCCACACCTTTCCAGCCACGATGCAGAGTTGGCTGTGGTTTGCTTTTCTGGCCTCCTTTGCGGTCAAAATGCCGATGTGGCCGGTGCACACGTGGCTGCCCGATGCCCACGTTGAAGCGCCGACCGCCGGCTCGGTGATCCTGGCGGGCATTCTGCTCAAAATGGGCGGTTATGGCTTCTTGCGCTTTTCAATACCGATGTTTCCGCTGGCCACCGACCAATTCGCGCCATTGATCTTTGCGTTGTCGGTTATCGCGATCATTTACACGTCCTTGGTGGCGCTCGCCCAAGAGGACGTCAAAAAACTCATAGCCTACTCCTCCGTCGCCCATATGGGCTTTGTCACAATGGGGCTGTTCACGCTGACAGCGCAGGGGGTGCAGGGCGGAATCTTCCAGATGCTGAGCCACGGTATCGTCTCGGCCGCGCTCTTTCTCTGCGTCGGCGTCGTCTATGACCGAATGCATACCCGCGAGATCGCCGCCTATGGCGGATTGGTCGAGCGTATGCCGATCTATGCCTTCTGTTTCATGGTCTTCACTCTGGCCAATGTGGGATTGCCCGGCACAAGCGGATTTGTCGGCGAATTCCTTACCCTGGTCGGCGCTTTTCGCGTCAACACCTGGGTGGCGTTCCTGGCGACGACCGGCGTTGTTCTGTCGGCCGCCTACGCCCTCTGGCTCTATCGGCGCATGATTTTCGGTAAGCTGGAGAAACCGAGTTTGCAGGCAATCGCTGACATGAACCCGCGTGAAATCGCGATCATGGCGCCGCTGGTTATTTTGACCATTCTGTTTGGCTTTTATCCGATGCCCGTTCTCGATGTGACGGCGCAGTCGGTCGAAGCCCTGATTTCGAATTACCAGTCGGCGCTCGCCGCCGCTGAACAAGCGGGCGTCGCGCTCGCCCGCTAGGAGTAAGGAATGGATCCCGAAGTCGTCGAAACAGCGCCAGATTCCGCTGCGGCCGATCCCGTCGAAGCGGTGGTCGAGGCTGTTGCGGAGCCGCTTTTCGCCTACGCGCCGATCATGCCCGAGATCGTGCTGGCGGTGGGGGCAATGGCGTTGTTGATGCTGGGTGTGTTCCGCAGCGAGCGATCGGCCGAGCCCATCATGTGGCTGTCGATCCTGCTGCTCGCGATAGCCGCCCTATTGATATTGGCCCAGGGCAACGAAACCCGGCTGCTGTTTGAAGGAACGGTCATCGTCGATCCCTTTGCCAGATTGCTCAAATTGTTGAGCCTTTTGGGGTCTGCCGTCGCCATTTTCATGTCGTTCGACTATCTGCGCGAAGCGCGAATCATGAAGTTCGAACTTCCGATCCTCATTGTGCTGGCCACCCTGGGCATGTTGATGATGATCTCGGCGAACGACCTCATCGCACTCTATTTGGGGCTCGAATTGCAGTCTCTCTCCCTCTATGTCATCGCCGCCTTTCGCCGCGACGCGATCCGCTCGAGCGAGGCCGGCCTCAAATATTTCGTGTTGGGTGCGCTCTCGTCGGGAATGCTGCTTTATGGTTGCTCGCTGATTTACGGCTTCACCGGCTCGACGGAGTTCATCCGCATCGCTCAAGCTCTGGAGAGCGGTGGCGCAAATCTCGGCCTGATTTTCGGCATCGTCTTCTTTATCGCCGGTCTCGCATTCAAGGTCTCCGCCGTGCCCTTCCATATGTGGACGCCCGACGTCTACGAGGGCGCGCCGACACCGGTCACCGCGTTCTTCGCAGCCGCGCCAAAAGTCGCTGCCATGGCGATGTTCGTGCGCGCCATGTTGACGGCCTTTCCGGCCATCACGGCCGAATGGCAGCAGATCATTGTCTTTATTTCGATCGCCTCCATGTTGCTCGGCGCATTTGCCGCCATCGCCCAGACCAACATCAAGCGCCTGATGGCCTACAGTTCCATCGGCCATATGGGCTTCGCGCTCGTGGGCCTTGCCGCCGGCACGGCGGAGGGCGCCCAAGGCGTTATCGTCTATCTCGCCATCTATCTGGTGATGAATCTCGGCGTTTTTGCCTGCATTTTGGCTATGCGCCGCAGCGACGGCATGGTGGAAGACATCAACGAGCTGGCCGGACTGTCGTCCAACAATCCGCTGATGGCATTTTTGCTGGCAATGCTGATGTTTTCGCTGGCCGGCATTCCGCCACTGGCGGGCTTTTTCGCCAAATTCTACGTCTTCCTGGCCGCGATCCAAGCCGGGCTCTATCCCTTGGCCGTGATCGGTGTGCTCGCCAGCGTCGTGGGAGCCTATTATTATCTGCGCATCATCAAGATCATGTATTTCGACTCGCCCGCCGAGCGGTTCGATCCCATGCCGATGGCGCTGAAAAGCGTCCTTGGGGTGAGCGGTATCATCGTGATTTTCTTCGTGGCCTATCCCGCCCCATTGGTCGATGCTGCGGAGGTGGCGGCGAAATCGCTGTTCTAATCCATGTCCAAATCTGACATAGCGCTGCCGCCGGGCTTCCGCTTGGCGCAGTTCAACACGCTCGATTCGACCATGAGCGAGGCCACCCGGCAAGCGCGCAGCGGCGCTGAGAGCCAGTTGTGGGTCTGGGCGCTGCAGCAGGATGAGGGAAGGGGTCGGAGCGGGCGTGAATGGGAATCCCTAGAGGGAAATCTGTTCACCAGCTTGTTGTTGCGCCTCGATTGCCCGGTCGCCACCGCCCTTCAACTCTCGCTGGTTGCCGGCATTGCGATCTACGACGCTGTCGCGGATCTCGGCCACGAAGCGCATCTGTCGGATCAGTTGGAGCTCAAATGGCCAAATGATCTTCTTCTTTCGGGCGAGAAAATCGCCGGCGTCCTGCTAGAAAGCTTCGAGGACGCGGGCGGCAAGGGGCTGGTGGTCGTTATGGGAACAGGCCTCAATCTGTCGTCTCACCCAGATCAAGGACTGTATCCGGCGAGCAATTTGGCCCGCCATGGCGTGAGCGCGGCGCCGGGCCAGGGGCTTGCGGTTCTCGCAGCCAAAACCGCCGATTGGCTCATGCGCTGGGATCAGGGCAAGGGATTTGCCCAGGTGCGCGCGGCGTGGCTTAAGCGCTCGCTGCCGCTCGGCCAAACTTTACGCGTCCGCCTTGACGGCAAAGAGTTGATCGGCGTCTATGCCGGCATCGACGAAACCGGCGCGCTGCGTCTTGACGACGAGACGGGCGCTGAACGGGTAATTTCTGCGGGCGACGTCTTTGTCACGTCGTAACCTGACAACAATCGACGGGAAGATCTGACGTGGCAGGCCGCAGGGAGAGCGAACTCGTTTTTCTGCCGCTCGGCGGCATCGGTGAGATTGGCATGAACGCCTATCTCTATGGCCTTGGCCGCCCGCATGAGCGCCAATGGTTGCTGGTCGACCTTGGCATCACATTTGCCGGTGAACGCGAGCCCGGTATCGATGTGGTGTTGCCCGACATGTCGTTTCTTGAACGCGAACGCGCCAATCTTGTAGGCCTGTTGCTCACCCATTGCCATGAGGACCATTTTGGCGCCGTCGGTGAGCTATGGCCGCGTCTGAGATGCGATATCTATGCAACCCCGTTCGCGGCCCAGATGTTGCGCGTCAAAAGCGCCGAGAACGGGTTGCCCTATGATCTGCCGATCAAAGAGCTGGCGCCCAAATCGAAAGTCGAGATCGGGCCCTTTGGCATTGAGTTGGTCACCATGGCCCACTCCATTCCCGAGGCAAACGGCGTCGTAATCCGCACGGACGCGGGCACGGTCTTTCATACTGGAGATTGGAAGATCGATGACAACCAGCCCCATGGGTCGCCGACGGATGCGGCGCGCTTGAAGGAAATCGGCGACGACGGCGTTGCGGCCATGATTTGCGACTCGACGAATGCCACCCGTGATGGCTATTCGCCATCAGAAGGCGACGTGACGGCGACCCTGACGCGCATCATCGGCAACGCCAAACACCGTGTCGCGGTGACCACCTTTGCATCGAATGTGCAGCGGCTGCATATCGTTATGGAGGCGACCAGAGCTGCTGGGCGCCACCTGGTCGTGGTTGGGCGCGCCATGTTGCGGATCATCATGGTGGCGCGAGAAACCGGCTATTTGCCGACCGATTGGGAGTTGTTGGGCGAAGACGATTACGGTCATCTGCCGCGCGACAAGGTCGTGGCGCTGTGCACCGGGTCGCAGGGAGAGCCCAGAGGCGCCCTGGCGCGGATTGCGGGCGGTGAGCATCCGAACGTATCGTTTGCACGCGATGATTTGGTGATTTTTTCCTCCCGCACGATACCCGGCAACGAAAAAACCGTCGCCAGAGTGCAGAACGACCTTGCCGATTTGGGAGTTGATATCATCACCGATGCCGACGATCTGGTGCACGTCTCCGGCCATCCCCGCCGCGGCGAACTCGAAGAGATGTATTCTTGGGTGCGTCCGGCCGTTGCAATACCGATGCATGGCGAGCCCCGGCACTTGAACGAACACGCGCAATTGGCGCGCCGCTTGGGCGTTGAGACCGTCGTCAGCCCACGCAATGGCGACATGGTGCGCTTGCTTCCAAGTCCTGCCGAGATCATTGCCGAGGCGCCAACGGGCCGTCTGTACCGCGACGGCCGCCTGATTGTGCCAGCCGACGGGCCCTCGGTAAGCGAACGGCGCAAGCTTTCCTATGTGGGCCATGTCGGCGTATCGATAGTGGTGGACGCAAAAGGCAACTTGATCGCCGAGCCGCAGGCCTCGCTCGTCGGCTTGCCTGAATTCGATGAGAACGGTCTGCCGCTCTATGACGCGGTTATGTCAGCGGTCATGGGCGCTCTCGATGGTTTGCCGCGGCCGCGCCGCAAGGACGACGCCCTGCTGGCCGAGACGGTCCGGCGGGCAGTTCGCGGGGAACTTGGGGCGAGCTGGGGCAAGAAACCCGTTTGCAACGTTCTCGTGTCGCGACTTTAGCAGGCAGCCGTTCCACCGGAACAACGCCGGCTGGCTGCGGTTGCGCCAATACCGCTTCCGCCATAAAAGGCGGAGACATAGAGCTGAATTTTCCTGCCAAACAAACCAATGGATGCGTGATGATCGGACGATTGAACCATGTGGCAATAGCGGTTCCCGACATGAAGGCCGCGGTCGAAATTTATAAAAACGCCCTTGGCGCCCAGGTTTCGGATGCCGTTCCCCAGCCCGATCACGGTGTCACCACGGTGTTTATCGAGCTTCCCAACACCAAGATCGAGTTGCTGGAGCCCTTGGGCGACGCCTCACCGATCGCAAGTTTTCTGGAGCGCAATGGCGCGGGCGGAATTCATCATATTTGCTATGAAGTCGATGACATCATCGCGGCGCGCGATCAGCTGAAACAGGCCGGCGCCCGCGTCTTGGGCGATGGCGAGCCCAAAATCGGCGCGCACGGCAAGCCGATACTGTTTCTCCACCCCAAGGATTTTTGCGGAACGCTCGTCGAATTGGAAGAGCGCTGAGGCCGCGCAGTAGGCCATCTCATGTCGCCCATTCTCGCCGTCGCGATCTATTTCATCCTGTGGTGGCTTGTGCTGTTCGTCGTGCTTCCCGTCGGCGTGCAAACCCAAGAAGAGGAAGGCAACGTGGCGCCCGGCACAACGGCAAGCGCGCCTGCGAATGCGCGGATTTTCGCCAAGCTGGCCGTCACAACGCTTCTGTCGGCACTGATTTTTGCCGCCCTTTATGGCGCGTGGGAATATGAACTCTTGGCGCTCGACTCAATTCCGTTTTTGCCTGAATTTGAGTCGCAAGGCGGTCTGCAATAAATCGCGCAGGCGGCGAATCGGGGACAAAAAAAAGCAAGGTCCGAGGGACCTTGCTTACCAGTCAAAGAACTCCTTGATCGTCCAATTGCGAACACCTCGCCATCAAATTACGCGGCACCGGCGAGAAGCATTTGAACGTGAACCACGGTTGCAACTTTATCGAGTTGATCCTTGGCCGGAGTGTCTTTCCTCCCAGGACTTGGACAACGGCTTTGCTCTAAGGCAATGCCACGGGATTTTCCCGATCCAGACGCCTTTTTCGATTATCAAAAAATATTAGCCGATGGCCGTAGCCGTGTCATCACTGATTTGTCGCAGAGCGCGTGATTGGTGGCCTGCCAAAGCGCTCTTGCCGAAAAATCGTTCTCATTAGCCGTCTCTTAATGCAACTGTGCTACCACTTGTCGCTATGCATGAGATTCTACAGCGTATTGAATACATTATGATTTATCTGATTGGTCTGGCCATCGCGCTGACGCTGATGGGCATGCCCGATACCGCGCGCAGCGACGCCTTGGACTACAACGGCGCATCGGGCTTTGATGACAACATGCGTGATGTCTCCAAGCAGCCACCCGTGCGCCAGCGCGCGCCTCGCTGGTCGAACCAACACCATTACGAAGCAGCTTTGGCCACCCGCGCAGCCGATTGCGCCATGAGCCCCGATTATGTAGCGGGCGTCGATGCCTGGGGGGATCCGGTTATTCCGGCAGATTTGCCCCGCAGATACAGTAGCTGGGCTCCTTCCGCCGTGGATATTGACATCAACGTGGGAAACAAACGGATCGGCGGCCATCATGCTGAATTGACCGCCGGCGATATCTATTACGATCTCGCCAATCGGGAGCTGAACGTAAACGGCGTTCCGTTGGTCAAGGATTGCCTCCCGCCCACCAAGTAAGCTATTAGCGCGCAGGGTTTCTTCGGTGCCCGCCAACAAGCTGCTGATGGACGCGGTGCGCGTTGTCGCACATGACGTCGTCCAAACAGCGCTCGCCATTCTGCGGAGCTGCCCGGCCATGCGCCTCAGCCGCTTTTTTTTGCCGATACTGCGCGACGATCCCAAGGAAGCGGAGATTGTCTCCCATCGCTTGATGCTGCGCGCCGGCCTGGTGCGCCAGGCGAGCGCCGGAATCTATTCCTGGCTGCCGCTTGGCTTTCGCGTTCTGAAGAAAATTGAGCAGATCGTCCGTGAAGAGCAGGATCGGGCGGGTGCGATCGAATTGTTGATGCCGACCATCCAGTCCGCCGATCTATGGCGTGAAAGCGGTCGCTACGACGATTATGGCCAGGAAATGCTGCGCATCAGCGACCGGCATGACCGCGATATGCTCTATGGCCCTACCAATGAGGAGCTGATCACGGAGATTTTCCGCAACGCCGTGCGCTCCTATCGCGATTTGCCGCGCAATCTCTATCACATTCAATGGAAATTCCGCGACGAGATCCGGCCGCGCTTTGGCGTGATGCGGGGCCGCGAATTTCTAATGAAAGACGCCTATTCCTTCGATCTCAGCGTCGAAGACGCCAAACGCTCCTACAACAAGATGTTTGTCGCTTATCTGCGAACCTTCGAACGTATGGGTCTCAAGTCCATCCCCATGATCGCCGAGACCGGCCCCATTGGCGGCGATTTGAGCCACGAATTCATCATTCTGGCCGATACCGGCGAGAGCGCCGTATTTTGTGATGCTGATCTGGTTGCGCTCGATGCACCAAGTGACGATATCGATTTTGACGGCGACCTCACGCCGGTGATCGAGCAATGGACGGCCAAATATGCGGCCACCGAAGATATGCATGACGCGGCGCGGTTTGAGAAGGAGGTGCCTGAAAACAGGCGGCTTTCTGCCCGTGGCATCGAAGTTGGCCACATCTTTTTCTTTGGCACAAAGTATTCCGAGCCGATGAAATGCCACGTCCAAGGAGCCGACGGCAAACTGATAACCGTTCAAAGCGGCTCTTATGGAATTGGCGTATCGCGCTTGGTGGGCGCAATCATCGAAGCCTCGCATGATGAGGCGGGCATCGTCTGGCCAGCGCAAGTGGCGCCGTTCGATCTTGGCCTGATCAATCTCAAGCCCGGTGACGAGTCCACCGATGGCGCTTGCGAAGATTTGTACAACAAGTGTCTTGGTGCCAAGCTCGACGTGCTCTACGACGACACCGACGAGCGCGCCGGCGCCAAATTTAAGAGCATGGACCTGATCGGCTTGCCATGGCAGTTGATCGTTGGCCCTAAGGGCCTAAAAGAGGGCCAAGTCGAGTTGAAGAACAGGGCGAGCGGCGATCGCCAGTCATTGAGTCCGGACGAAGCGGTCAATGCCCTCGCGGCGACCGCAAGCTAGGGAGAGTGCGCGCCAGCGCAGAGCCATGGCTGCTGAACAGGACACGGGCATATTTTCCGCCTTCGAGTGGATGCTGGCGCTGCGCTATCTGCGCGCCAGACGCAAGGAAGGCTTCATCTCCGTCATCGCCGGTTTTTCATTTGTCGGAATCATGCTCGGCGTGGCGACGCTGATCATCGTGCTTGCTGTGATGAACGGATTTCGCCAGGAGCTGTTCGACAAAATCTTAGGCTTGAACGGCCATATCGTGGTGCACAGCATTTCCGGGCGTTTCGACGACTTCGACGCGGTGGCCGAACGCTTGCGCAAAATCAATGGCGTCAAACATGTGCTGCCGTTGATCGAGGGTCAGGCGATGATTTCGACGCCTGCATTGGCCAACGGCGCTTTGGTGCGAGGTCTGCGCGCAGGCGATATTTCGAAGCTTGGCGCGATTTCCGGCAACATTCGCCACGGCACGTTGGATGGCTTCGACGACAAAGCGTCCGTTGCCATCGGCACGCGCATGGCAAACGATCTGCGGGTCAAGGTCGGAGATAAAATTTCACTCGTCGCGCCACGTGGCGCCACGACGCCCTTTGGCACCGCGCCGAGGGTCAAGCGCTACGACGTGGCGGCGATTTTCGAAATGGGCATGTCCGAATACGACAGCACCATTGTCTTTATGCCTCTGAACGAGGCGCAGCGATATTTCAATCGCCGCGGCATGGTGTCGGTGCTGGAGGTGGTTGTAGATGAGCCCGACACTGTTGGAGCCATGCGGCCTGCCATTCTCAAGGCGGGCGGTCCGACGATTTATGTCTCCGACTGGCGCCAGCGCAACGCTTCGCTGTTCAATGCGCTGCAGGTCGAGCGCAATGTCATGTTCTTGATATTGACGCTGATCGTGCTGGTGGCGGCGCTCAACATAATTTCCGGCATGATCATGCTGGTGAAGGACAAAAGCGCCGACATCGCGATTTTGCGAACCATGGGCGCCACGCGAGGGGCGATCATGCGGGTATTTTTCATCACAGGCGCCAGCATTGGTGTCGTCGGCTCGCTGGCTGGCTTTATCATGGGCGTGCTCGTCTGCACGAACATCGAAGGCATCCGTCAGGCCATCGCTTACATCACCGATACGGATCTTTTCTCGCCCGAGCTCTATTACCTCTCGCGCTTGCCGGCCGAGATGGAGGCGGGTGAGGTCATATCGGTGCTGGTCATGGCGCTGACGCTCTCCATTGCGGCCACGCTGTATCCGTCTTGGCGCGCCTCGCGCCTCGATCCCGTCGAGGCGTTGAGATACGAGTAGCGGACGTGAAAAAAAAGAAGGCAGCAAAACCCATCCTGCAGTTGCGGGATTTGCATCTCACCTACAGCCAAGGACCTCGGGATATCCATGTCCTGGATGGGGCTGAGGCGGTCGCGATGGCGGGCGAGGCGATTGGCCTGCTTGGACCCTCTGGCGCGGGAAAATCGTCGCTGCTCCACATTGTCGGATTGCTCGATCAGCCCAACAGCGGCGCCGTTCTGTTCGAGGGCGAGGACTGTGCTCACCTGTCCGACGCCGAACGCACCCGATTGCGCCGGACCAATCTTGGATTCATCTATCAATTCCACCATCTGCTGCCCGAGTTTTCGGCGTTAGAGAATGTCGTGCTGCCGCAAATGATATCGGGCGTTTCGCGCGAGGAGGCCGACGGCCGGGCGCGCGCGTTGCTTGACGGTCTGGGGCTGAACGAGCGCACCGAGCACCGACCAGCGCAGCTCTCTGGCGGCGAGCAGCAGCGCGTGGCCATAGCGCGCGCCGTCGCCAACGGGCCGAAACTGCTGCTGGCCGACGAACCTACCGGCAATCTCGATCCTCACACGGCCGAACGCGTTTTTCAGAATCTGATGGATTTGGTGCGTGACACCAATCTCACGGCGATCATTGCGACGCACAATCTCGACGTTGCCCGCCGCATGGACCGCGTTTGGCGGCTCGAAGACGGTCTCCTGGTCGAAGTGAAGCCGGCCTCTGTGTAAAACGCCCGCGCCGCATTGCAGCCGGCGCGAGAATCGAGCAAGCCAACAAATCCGGGATGACCGGCGCCAGGCATGATCCAATGCTCGGCCGGGAAGGAGAGCTTGGTGACACACGCAGACGAGGCGGACAGGCTATTCGTACATTTGCGCGTGCGCTCGGCCTACTCATTGCTCGAAGGTGCGCTCCGCATAGATGAGCTGGTCGAGCTCGCCTCGCAGCAGCGGATGCCGGCCCTGGCGTTGACCGACACCAATAATCTGTTCGGCGCGCTCGAATTTTCGCAAAGTATGCACGCTGCCGGTATTCAGCCCATCATTGGCTGCAGTCTCGTCGTTTCATTCGCATCGAAAGACAAGGACCAGGCGAGCCCCAGTGGCTTGAGCGGCGCCCATGGGCGCGCTCCGGCGGAACAAGCGGCGATCGCGTTACTCGTCAAGGACGCGGCGGGTTATGCAAATCTCATGCGGCTTTCGAGCATTGCCTATCTCGAGCACGACGATGCCGATAAACCCCACGTGACATTTGAGGCCCTTTGCCAGCATCAGGAAGGCTTGATTGTGCTCACGGGCGGACCGGAAGGCCCGATCGATCGCGCGCTCGCCAACGGCGATGAGGCCGCGGCTACGGCGCACCTGCAGGCGCTGGGCGAAGTCTTTGGCGATCGGCTCTATGTCGAGCTGCAGCGCCACGGATTGGCCGAAGAACAGTCGGTCGAGCCGCGTCTTCTGGCGCTTGCCGCCAAGCACGAGCTGCCGGTTGTTGCCACAAATGATGCGTTTTTCGCCAATGCCAGCGATTTCGAGGCGCATGATGCGCTCATATGCATTGCCGAGGGCAGCTACATATCAAGTGACGATCGGCGTCATTTGAGCCCTGAGCATCATTTTAAGGACCGCCAGAGCATGGCGAGCCTGTTTGCCGACCTACCGGATGCCATCGACCGCACAGTCGAGATAGCCAAGCGCTGCGCTTACCGCCCAGAAACCAGGGATCCGATTCTGCCCAATTCGATATCGCATTCGGGCGGCGCTTCCGGCGAGAATGCCGAAAGCGAAGACGACGAACTGCGGCGTCAGGCCGAAGCCGGGCTGCGGGCGCGCCTCGAGGAACACGGTCTCGCCGATGACGTCGGCGAACAGGAATACGCCAGCCGGCTGCAGCACGAGCTCGAAATCATCATCGATATGAATTATGCGGGCTATTTTCTGATCGTTGCCGACTTCATCAAATGGGCCAAGCGCCAAAACATCGCCGTTGGACCGGGCCGCGGCTCGGGCGCCGGTTCTCTCGTCGCCTGGGCGCTGACGATCACCGACCTTGATCCAATGCGCTTTGGCCTGTTGTTCGAGCGATTTTTGAATCCCGAGCGCATATCGATGCCTGACTTTGATATCGACTTCTGTCAGGAACGCCGCGATGAGGTGATCCACTACGTCCAGGAAACCTATGGCGCCGATCGGGTGGCGCAAATTATCACCTTTGGAAAGCTGCAAGCCCGCGCAGTTTTGCGCGACGTCGGGCGCGTTTTGCAGATGCCATACGGCCAAGTCGACCGCTTGAGCAAATTGGTGCCGCACAATCCAGCCAATCCCCCCACGCTGGCCGAAGCCATCGAGAGCGAGCCGCGCCTGCAAGAAGCCCGCGACAGCGAACCCGTTGTCGCGCAATTGCTCGATATCGGCCAACGTCTGGAAGGTCTCTACCGGCACGCCTCGACGCACGCCGCCGGCATTGTCATTGGCGACCGGCCCTTGATCGAACTCGTCCCGCTCTATCGCGATCCGCGCTCGCAGCTGCCCGCAACACAATTCAACATGAAGTGGGCGGAGGCCGCCGGTCTCGTGAAGTTCGACTTCCTGGGCCTCAAGACCCTGACCGTCATCGAAAAGGCAGTCGAGTTCATCGCCCGCAGCGGCATCAAGGTCGAGCCGATCGCTTTGGCGCTCGATGATGAAGAGACCTACGCGCTTCTATCGCGGGCTGAGACCGTCGGCGTTTTCCAGTTGGAGGGATCGGGCATGCGCGAGAGCCTGCGCATGCTCAAACCCGATCGGTTCGAAGACATCATCGCCATGGTCGCGCTCTATCGGCCAGGCCCGATGGACAACATCGAAACCTTCATCAACCGCAAGCACGGCAAGGAAAAACCAGATTATCTGCATCCGCTGATCCGCCCCATTCTCGAAGAGACTTACGGCGTCATCATCTATCAGGAACAGGTGATGCAGATCGCCCAGACGCTTTCGGGCTTTTCGCTCGGTGAAGCCGATCTGCTGCGGCGCGCCATGGGCAAGAAGATCAAATCGGAAATGGACAAGCAAAAATCGCGTTTCGTCGATGGCGCGGTGGCGAACGGCGTGGAAAAACGCCAGGCCGTGACGATTTTTGAGCTGGTCGCAAAATTCGCGGGCTACGGCTTCAACAAATCCCACGCCGCCGCATACGCCTTGCTCGCCTATCAGACCGCATATCTGAAGGCGAACCACCCGGTCGAATTTTTGGCAGCCTCCATGTCGTTGGACATGGGCAATACCGACAAACTCAGCCAATTCGTGCAAGAGGCGACCCGCATGGGCATCGCCATCGAGCCGCCGTCGCTGAATGAATCTGAGGTCGATTTCAAGCCCGCCGGCAAGACCGTGCGTTATTCACTGGCGGCGCTCAAAAATATGGGTCGCGCGGCAGCCGAGCATATTCATGACACCCGCCGGTCCGGCGAAGGGTTCTCGGATTTGGCTGATTTTGCCCGGCGGCTTGATTCCACCGCGATCAACAAGCGGGCGATCGAAACCCTGGTGGCCGCCGGCGCATTTGACGATTTCGGCATCGAGCGCGCGACCCTCTGGGAAAACGCCGATCGCGTGCTGGCCGCCGCAAACCGCTTTTCGCAAGATCGCAAACAAGGTCAGAGCGATCTTTTTGGCGCGAAGACGCAATCCGAATTGCGGCTTCCGGAGGCCAGACCTTGGCGGCCAATCGAGCGCCTCGGCAAAGAATTCGATGCAGTTGGTTTTTTTCTCTCCGGTCACCCACTCGACGAATACGACGATGTGCTTGAAAAACTTGGTGTTGAGACCTGGTCTGAAATCTCGGCCAAAGCGAAAAAAGGTCGAACGACCGGCACCGCGGCCGGCACGGTGACTTACCGCCAGGAGCGCCGGGCACGCTCGGGCAACAGGTTCGCTTTTATCGGTCTTTCTGACCGAAGCGCGCAATTCGAGATCGTCGTGTTTTCCGAATTACTGAGCCAGTCGCGAGACCTTTTGGAGGTCGGCACGCCTGTCCTAGTGCGCTTGGAGGCTGAACCCGATCGCGATGCAATCAAGGCGCGGATGCATTCAGTCGAACTGCTGGATGAGGCGGCCAACCGCACCCATGACGGATTGCAGGTCATACTCGACGATCCGGCCGCGCTCGATGGGCTGCAAAACGCGCTGTCGCGGGACGGGCAAGGTCATATCTGGTTGGTGCTGCGGCTGGGCGATATGGAGCGCGATGTAGAGTTTGAAATTCCCGGTACCTTCGATACCTCGCCCGGCGAAGCAGGCGCCCTGCGCCAGCTGGCTGGCGTGACCGCCGTTACGCCTCGCTAGCGGCCCAAAACTCAACGCTTCAGCCATTGCCAAGACCAAGCATCCCGCCTATAAGGCGGCCATCTCACACGCGGATTGCATGCATCGCCAATAACTCCAGCCCGTCTAAACGGGAGGCGATGCGGACGACCGGTGGCGCAAGACAGACTTGCGCTGGTTTATCCGCGGCGGAATAACCGGACTTTAGGAGAACAGACATGGCACTGCCCGCATTTAATATGCGCCAGCTTCTGGAAGCTGGCGTTCATTTTGGCCACCAGACCCATCGCTGGAATCCCAAGATGGCGCCGTTTATCTTCGGCGCGCGCAACAACATCCACATCATCGATCTTGCCCAAACCGTACCGATGCTCCATCAGGCGTTGGTGACGGTCAGCGAAACCGTCGCAAAGGGCGGCCGCGTATTGTTCGTGGGCACCAAAAGACAGGCGTCGGAATTGATCGCAGAAGCGGCAAAACGCTCCGCCCAATACTATATCAACCACCGCTGGCTTGGCGGTACGCTGACCAACTGGAAGACCATTTCCAATTCGATCCGGCGGTTGCGCGAATTGGAAGAGTTGTTCTCCGGCGAGACCCAGGGACTGACGAAAAAAGAGCTGTTGCAGCTCACCCGCGAGCGCGAAAAATTGGAACGCGCACTCGGCGGAATCAAAGACATGGGCGGCGTCCCTGACGTTATCTTTGTGGTCGACACCAACAAGGAATCGATCGCGGTGGCCGAGGCGCGCAAGCTCAACATTCCGGTCATTGCCGTTGTGGACACCAATTGCGATCCTGATGACGTGAGTCACCCGATCCCCGGTAACGACGATGCTGGCCGGGCGATCACGCTTTATTGCGACCTGATGGCCAAAGCCGTGATCGACGGCATCGAGCGCGCTCAGGGCTCGGCGGGCATCGATGTGGGTGAAGCGGTTGAGCCGGCGCCGGAGTCCCTCGCAAAGACGAACGGGGCAGAGCCGGCCGAAAGCAAGGCGCCCAAGGAAGAAAAACCAACAAAGAATGATGCCAAAAAAGAGCCTAAGGCCGCGGAAGCAAAGGACACCAAGGCAGACAAAGCCGAGCCAGAAAAGACCGCGCCGAAAAAAGCCGAATCCAAAGCGGGTGAAAGTTTCAAGCTCCTCAAGAAGGCTGAAGGCGAGCCCGATGATCTCAAGCAGATTGGCGGCGTAGGCCCGGTTTTGGAGAAAAAACTCAACGATTTTGGTATTTATCACTACTGGCAGATAGCGGTGATGACAAAGGACGACATCGCCAAAGTCGATGAAGAACTCGACTTCAAGGGCCGTATTGAGCGCGACGACTGGATCAAGCAAGGCAAGGCCTTAGCCAAAGCCAAGGGCTGATCCTGGCTTAAACATTGGCCGAGCCAGCTCGGCCGAAATGAAACAGAATAGAGGCACGTGATGTCGACTATTTCAGCGACGATGGTGAAAGAGCTGCGCGACCAGACCGGCGCGGGCATGATGGATTGCAAGACGGCGCTCAATGAAACAGGCGGCGACATGGAAGCCGCCGTGGATTGGCTGCGCACCAAGGGTCTATCCAAAGCCGCCAAAAAAGCAGGACGAATTGCCGCCGAAGGCTTGATCGGCATGTCCGGCGAAGGCAAGTCAGCGGCGTTGGTCGAGCTGAATTCGGAAACCGATTTCGTGGCGCGCAACGAGCAATTCCAATCCATGGTGGGCGATATAGCCAATCTGGCGCATGAGGCCGCGGGCGATGTCGAGAAACTAGGCAAGCTTGTCTACCCCGGCGGTGAGATCAGTGTGTCGGATCACATCACCGAGATGGTCGGCACGATCGGCGAGAATATGAACTTGCGCCGCGCCGCGCATATCGAAGTGGGCTCAGGCGTGGTGGCGAGCTACATGCACAACGCGATCGGTCCGGGTCTCGGCAAGATAGGCGTGTTGGTCGCATTGGAATCCGACGGCAACGCCGATGCTTTGGCCGCATTTGGCAAGCAGTTGGCAATGCATATCGCGGCCACCGGCCCGCTTGCTCTGAGTGAAGACGAACTCGACCCCGCCGTTATCGAGCGCGAGCGCGCCATTTTGATGGAGCAGGCGCGCGAATCCGGCAAGCCCGAAGAAATTATCGAGAAGATGGTCGAGGGCCGCATCCGAAAATACTATGAAGAGGTCGTGCTGATGAAGCAGACCTTTGTCATCGACGGCGAGACGGTGATCGAAAAAGCGGTCAAGGCTGCCGAAGCCGACGCTGGAGCGCCGATAAAGGTGACGGCGTTCGAACGATTTGCACTTGGCGAAGGTCTCGACAAGAAGGAAGAGGATTTCGCGGCTGAAGTTGCGGCCGCAGCCTCGAGCAGCTGATCGTGATGGCCGCGGCGCCGAAACGCCAATCGCGCTATTCCAGGGTGCTTATCAAGGTTTCCGGTGAAGCCTTGATGGGGGACCAAGCCTACGGCATCGATGTCACGACGGTCGACCGCATAGCGCGGGAGCTCTCGCAAATCGTTGCGCTCGGCGTACAGCTGTGTGTGGTGGTTGGCGGTGGAAACATATATCGCGGCTTGAGCGGCGCAGCCGCGGGCATGGATCGCGTAACCGGCGATTACATGGGAATGCTTGCCACCGTCATGAACGGCCTGGCCTTGCAGAACGCGCTCGAGAAATCAGGCATTACCGCCCAGGTTCTCTCCGCCATTCCGATGCCGAGCGTTTGCGAGCCATTCGTAGCCGCTCGTGCGCGCCACCATCTCGACAAGGGCAGGTTGTTGATTTTTACCGCCGGGACGGGCAATCCGTTTTTCACGACCGATACGACGGCCGCGCTGCGCGCCGCCGAAATGCAGTGCGATGCGCTCGTCAAGGGCACGCAGGTCGATGGCGTCTACAGCGCCGATCCCAAAAAAGACGCGTCGGCGAAGCGTTTCGATTCCCTGAGCTACCAGGATGTCCTGGCAAAGAATCTGAAGGTGATGGACGGCGCGGCCATCGCACTTGCCCGCGACAACGATATACCGATAATTGTCTGTTCAATCTTGGATGATGGAAATTTGGCAAAAGTGTTGGGTGGCGAAGGCCGCTGCACCACAATCGAGAACCAAGGATCAGGCTAAGGTTTGCCGGGCGCCGTCCAACCGGTGACACGCGAATTAAATTCGAGCGGATCCCTAGCCGATCGAGGAGCTTCAAGGGGAGGCACAAATGGCCGACTTCGATATCAAGGATCTCGACCGGCGTATGGAAGGCGCGGTGAGCGTTTTGAAACGGGAATTCGGCGGTTTGCGCACCGGCCGGGCCAGCGCCAGTCTGCTCGATCCCATAATGGTCAATGCATACGGCTCGCAAATGCCTCTCAATCAATTGGCAACCGTGTCGGTACCGGAGTCGCGGATGATTTCGGTGCAGGTTTGGGACAAGGACCAGGTCGCCGCAGTGGACAAGGCGATCCGTGAATCCGAATTGGGTCTCAACCCCCAGGCTGAGGGCCAGGTGTTGCGCTTGCCGATTCCAGAGCTCAATGAGGAGCGGCGCCAAGAAATCGCGAAAGTGGCCCACAGATATGCCGAACAAGCGCGCGTTGCCGTGCGAAATGTTCGCCGCGACGGCATGGAACAGCTCAAGCGGCACGAAAAAGACGGCGATATGGGCAAGGACGAGCACCACGCCAATTCAACAGAGGTGCAAGAGCTGACCGATCGCGTCATCAAGGAAATTGACGAAGCGCTGACTGCGAAAGAATCAGAGATAATGCAGGTCTGATTCGGCCTATACCGAACAGCTATCCAGCCGCCGACGGGGCAATCGATTGTGAGCACTGAAATCGATACATCTGTTTTGCCCGATACCCCATCGGGCGCGTTGGGCCATGTCGCCATCATCATGGATGGCAATGGCCGCTGGGCGGCCGAACGCGGTCTGCCCCGCAGTGAAGGCCACCGTCACGGCGTTGAAAGTGTGCGCAACGTCGTGCAAGCGGCCATCGAACTCGACATCGGCTGCCTGACACTGTTCAGCTTTTCCTCGGAGAATTGGTCGCGACCCCAGACCGAGATCCGCGATTTGATGGGTCTGTTGAAGCGCTATATTCGCCGCGACCTGGCCGACCTGCACAAGCATGACGTCAAGATTCGCGTCATTGGCGCGCGCACGGGCGTTGAACCCGAGATTCTCCGTTTGATCGACGAGGCCATCGCCCTGACGTCTTCGAATTCCGGCCTTCAGCTGACGATTGCCTTCAACTATGGCGCTCGAAATGAAATTGTGCAGGCATCTCAACGCATTGCCCGACAGGCGCAGGAAGGACTCCTCGATCCTGCGGGCATCACCGAAGAGCTTTTCAAATCATTTTTGGACACGGGAGAATTGCCCGATCCCGATCTGCTCATTCGCACCAGCGGAGAAATGCGATTGAGCAATTTTCTGCTGTGGCAATGTGCTTACGCGGAGCTCGTTTTCCTCGACGTCTATTGGCCCGATTTTACGCGCGAAACACTCGAAGCGGCGATCGCGCAATACCATGACCGTGAACGCCGGTTTGGAGGACTGCAGGCAAGGACCTCCGCGTGACCCAGCCTAAATCACCGCCCGGCGGGCAGGGCGCGCGCGCGAAATCCAACAGTGAACTAGGTCTCAGGCTGGCATCGGGATTGGTGCTGGCGGTGTTGGCGCTGGCGCTCGTCAAGATCGGCTCATGGCCGTTCATCGGCTTGATCGCGCTGGCCAGCGCCATAGTCGCCTGGGAATGGTCGGGACTGGTGGGCGGTCACATCGCCAAGCCGGTCTATGCGCTTTTTACCGGCTCTCTGATATGCGCCATAGCTCTAACGGCAGCGGGTCAGGGCATATACGGAATGGCTGTTTTGGCCGGCGGGGCGCTTTTGACCGCGCTCACTGGCGGTTTTGGAACCGGTGGCGGCTGGCTCGGCGCAGGCGTGCTTTATGTCGGCCTGCCGGCCACGGCGCTGGTTTGGTTGCGCATGGGTGATGCCAGTGGCTGGCTCGCCGTGCTGTTTGTCTTTCTGATCGTCTGGTCGACGGACACAGGGGCCTACATTACGGGCCGATATTTTGGCGGACCGCGCCTTGCACCGCGCATCTCTCCCCATAAGACCTGGTCTGGCGCAGTTGGCGGGATCGCAATTTCTGCCGTGATTGCCTGTATCTTTGCGTTGTGGCTGGGCGGCACGTTGCCGCTTGCGCTGGTTCTGGTCGCGATCCTGCTCGCCATCGTGGCGGAGCTCGGCGATCTGGCCGAATCGGCGATCAAGCGGCGATTTCAAGTGAAGGACACCGGTACCCTCATTCCCGGTCATGGCGGACTCCTCGATCGCGTAGACGCCTTGCTGTTCGCCGCAGTGGCTGCAGCGCTGCTCGCCATCGTTAGGAGCCCCTGCGAGCCAGCTAAGGCGCTCTTGATCTGGCCCTAATCGGGATTACTTCCATTGGCAGCACCTTATGAGCAAAGCTTTTCGGTGCCGAATAGCTTAAGACTCGGAGAGATATGGATTCAGCAGCCCTCATGCCGAACCTGGATGTCCACGCGTCACCACGCCGCGTGTCAATTCTGGGTGCGACCGGATCGGTTGGCGGCAGCACGCTCGATCTGATCGCCCGCAACCCGCAGGCCTACGATGTCGTCGCGCTGACCGCCAATACCAACGCTGTTGGCTTGGCCAAACTGGCGATAGAGCATGGCGCTGGCTTGGCGGTGGTTGCCGATGAGAGTTGCTATGCCGATCTTAAGGACGCTCTGGCTGGGAGCGGTGTTGAAGCGGCTGCCGGCAGCGGCGCCCTGATTGAGGCTGCGGGTCGTCCGGCCGATTGGATCATGGCAGCAATCTCGGGCGCGGCGGGTCTGCGCCCCACTTTCGAAGCCGCCCGGCAAGGGACGCACCTGGCCTTTGCCAACAAGGAATGCCTTGTCTCGGCGGGTGACGTTTTCATGCAAACAGTCGCGGCCGCGCAAACGTCACTCTTGCCGGTCGATTCTGAGCATTCAGCGGCCTTTCAAGCCATCGACAGTTCGCCGTCGGATTCCATCGAACGTATTGTGCTAACCGCATCGGGCGGTCCCTTCCGCACTTGGTCTCACGAACAACTGAAGCGCGCCACGCTTGCCGATGCCCTCAAGCATCCCAATTGGACAATGGGTCGAAAAATCACCATCGATTCGGCGACGATGATGAACAAGGGACTTGAGCTGATCGAGGCCTATCATCTGTTTCCGGTCGAGCGCGATCAGCTCGATGTGCTGATCCATCCCCAGTCGATCATCCACTGTCTGGTAGAATATTCCGATGGTTCGGTCCTGGCGCAGATGAGTTCGCCGGACATGCGAACTCCCATCGCCTACAGCCTTGCTTGGCCGCGCCGTATGTGGGCGCCGACAGAGCGGCTCGACCTGGCAAAGCTCGGCGAGTTGACTTTCGAGGCACCAGATGAGACACGATTCAAGGCCTTGAGAATCGCCCGTGAGGCGCTCGCCAAGGGCGGGTCGGCCAGCACCGTACTCAACGCAGCCAATGAGGTCTTCGTGGCCGCCTTCCTTAAGGAAGAAATTGGCTTTCTGTCGATTTCTGACTGCGTAGAAGCCACCATGGAACAGGCTGAGCGCGGATTCGGCGGGCAGGCGGCGGTGACTTTGGACGACGTACTGGAAATTGACAAAGAAGCTCGCGCTTTGGCTACTCGCCAGCTGGAGCTTGTCGCTTGATGCGGTGGCATCCGATGCTTGGTTCAACGCGAAGGATTAGATAGTAAGCTCATGGAAATACTGCAGAATTTAACGGATGTTCTGGGGCAGAGCGTCATATACATTCCGGCATTCTTGTTTGTTTTGACCGTCGTCGTGTTTTTCCACGAGCTTGGACATTTTCTCGTAGCGCGTTGGTGCGGTGTTTCCATTAGCGCATTCTCGATCGGATTTGGTCCAGAAATTTTTGGCTTCAACGACAAGCATGGAACGCGTTGGCGCTTCGCTTGGGTGCCACTTGGCGGTTATGTGAAATTTCTCGATGATGTGAACGCTGCGAGCGTTCCAGACCAGGACGCGCTCGAAGAAATGAGCGAAGAAGAGCGTGCCGGCGCTTTTCAGACCAAGCCGCTCTGGCAGCGTGCCGCGGTCGTTGCGGCCGGCCCGATCGCCAATTTCTTATTGGCCATCGTAATTTACGCCGCGCTGTTTTCCATTGTCGGTCAGCGCGTGCTCGAGCCCCGCGTCGACGAGGTGATTGCTGGAAGCGCTGCTGCCGCGGCTGGATTTAAAGTTGGCGACTTGATTGTCGATATCGACGGCGAGTCGATCGAGAGCCTCGGCGAGGTCAAGCGTCTCGAAGCAATCAACGCCGAACAGGAACTCAATATAACAGTGCTGCGGGACGGCCAGCGGGTCGAGCTGATCGCCACGCCAGAGCGCAAAATGGTGAGCGGCCCCCTGGGCGAAAACGCGCAGATGGGTGTGTTGGGGATCGAGCGCGTCTATCGCCCCCTGATTGAGCGCGTGTCGCCAGACAGCGCCGCCGACCAAGCCGGCCTTCAGGCTGGCGATCTCGTTGTACGCATCGACGGCAAGCCGATCAGCAGCTTTATGGACATGCAAAAGATAGTCAGCACCAGTGCCGGTAAGGCGCTCAATATTACGGTGCTGCGCAATGGAATCGAGGTCACCCGCTCCGCCACGCCAAAAGCCACTGAAACCAAAGATGCTGCGGGCAATACGGTCACGCTGGGGTTGTTGGGCGTCCAGCGAAAAGATGAGAGCGTCCATGAGCGCTATGACCCCCTAACCGCAGTGTGGATGGGGACCAAGGAAACCTATGTAATTGCTGCGCATACGCTGACTTATCTGGGCAGAATCATACGCGGCAAGGAATCAGCCGATCAGCTTGGTGGGCCCATAAAGATCGCCCAAGTGTCTGGTCAAGTTGCCCAATTGGGATTTGCGGCTCTGATCGGTTTAACGGCGCTGCTGTCGGTCAGCATTGGCCTGTTGAACCTGTTTCCAATTCCGATTCTCGATGGCGGCCATTTGCTGTTCTATGCCTTCGAGGCGGTGCTTGGCCGCCCCTTGAGTGCCCGCACCCAGGAAATTGGTTTTCGCATCGGATTGGTCCTGATCATTATGCTTATGATCTTCGTGACCAGGAACGATTTGATAAACAACAGTTTTTAGACGCCGTCAGACTGTCAATGCGGGGAGAACAAAAAAAACCACCTGCGCGCGGCTGGAATTCGTCTAACGGTGTGATATACATGCAACAATTAATCATAATGCGGCCATAAAACGGTGGCTTTTTGAAGCCGTACAAGAGTTTATGCGTGTGTCGGGGGTCCGGCATTAGAGGGGCTACAACAAGAATGCGTCTGAGGACGGTGGTAGCTAGAGGGCTTGTTTTGCTCCTGCTGGCGGTGACAGCTGCGCCTTTGTTGGCAGTGGTCGCCAGCGGGCCCATGGGCGATGTGGCTCATGCGCAAGCTGGCGGAGCAATCCGTAACATTCGGGTCGAGGGCAACCGCCGCGTCGAGCCTGAAACGGTGCGTTCCTATCTGCAATTTAGCACCGGCGACGCTTACGATCCCGAAGCCGTCAACGGCTCCCTGAAATCACTCTTCGCGACCGGCTTGTTTCAGGACGTCAAAATTCGCCGCCAAGGCAGCACGGTCGTTGTGGCAGTCGTTGAAAATCCCGTCGTCAACCGCGTCGCGTTCGAGGGCAACTCCGAAATCGACGACAAGACGCTCGGCGCCGAAGTCCAGCTCAGATCCCGTTCGATCTATACGCGAGCGAAGGTGCAAAGCGACGTCCAGCGCATTCTCGACCTCTATCGCCGCCAAGGTCTGTTTGCAGCGCGCGTCGACCCGAAAATCATCAAGCTTGAGCACAATCGCGTCGACCTGGTGTTTGAGATCCAAGAGGGTCCCGAAACCACTGTCCGCAGCATCAATTTCGTCGGCAACCAGGACTTCAGCGACTCACAGCTGCGCGAGGTGATCACGACCACTAGGACGGGATTGCTGAGCTTCCTCAAGCCGACCAATATTTACGACCCCGATCGCTTGCGGTTGGATCGCGAGCTGTTGCGCCAGTTCTATCTGAAAAACGGCTATGCCGATGCGCAGATCATTTCGGCCATCGCCGATCTTGATCGCGATGGCCGCGGCTTCTTCATCACGTTCACGATTGAAGAAGGCCAACAATACCGTTTTGGCGACATCAACGTTCGAACATCGCTCGCCGAGCTCGACCCGGCGCAATTGCGCCGCACCGTGAGCACCAAGCCCGGCAAAATCTACGACGCGTCGAAGATCGAGAAGTCCGTCGAGAAACTCACCCTTGAGGTCGCAGAGCAGGGCTATGCATTCGGGCGCGTCAGGCCCCTGATCGAGCGCGATCCGATCGGCCGGACCATTTCGATCGTCTACACCATCGAGCAGGGTCCGCGCATCTATATCGAGCGCATCGAAATCGTCGGCAATACGCGAACCCAGGATAATGTGATCCGCCGCGAATTCCGCCTGGCGGAGGGCGACGCCTACAACCGGATCCTCGTCGATGCCGCCAAACGCCGCTTGCGCGGCCTGCAGTTCTTCAAGAGCGTTAAGATTGATACGCTCCCTGGGTCGGCGCCCGATCGCATAATTCTTCGCGTCAGCGTGGTCGAGCAGCCGACGGGCGAGCTCTCATTCGGCGCAGGTTACTCGACGAACGAAGGCGTCGTCGGCGACATATCGCTCTCAGAACGCAATCTGCTGGGCAAGGGTCAATATGTCCGCTTGGGTCTCTCGGGCAGTCTCGAGCGCTTGCAGATCGACTTCGGCTTTACCGAGCCGCGCTTCTTGGGCCGCAACATATCCGCAGGCTTCGATGTCTTCCATCGCGAGGACGATCTGCGCGACGAATCGTCCTTCCGCCAGCGCCGCACCGGCGGCGGCATACGCATGGGTGTTCCGCTCAACGAGGATTGGGCATTCGTCACGCGCTACAATTTTGTGCGCGAAGAGATTTACGACGTTCAGCCGTTCGCCTCGTTGGCCGTTGTCAATGCGGAAGGCGCGACCAACACTTCTTCGGTCGGCTACACGCTGCTTTACGACACGCGCAATCATCCCAAGAAGCCGACGCGGGGATTGTATTTCAATTTCTCGCAAGATTTGGCCGGCGTGGGTGGCGATGTGCAGTATCTGCGATCGATCGCCGAAGGTCGCGGCTACTATCCGCTTTATAAGAAAATTCTTCTTGTTGGACGCGCCCAGGCCGGCAACATCGAGGGTTGGGGCGGTCAGGATGTCCGCCTGCAAGACGTCTTCTTCAAGGGCGGCGAGACGGTGCGCGGCTTCGATCGGGCTGGCTTTGGTCCGCGCGACCTTGGCACCGATGACGCTCTTGGCGGCAAGGTCTTTGCCGCAGCGACGGCCGAAATCCGCTTCCCCTTGCCACTTGTTCCAGATGCTTTGGGGATGCAGGGTGCGGTATTCGCCGATGCCGGCACGCTGTTCAATCCAGGCGATCTTGGTCTGCTACAGACATTTTTCGTTGCAAATTCAAAGACCATCAGGTCGTCCGTCGGCATGAGCTTGATTTGGGAATCGCCGCTTGGTCCATTCCGCGCCGATATCTCGCACGTCTTAACGTCGGAATCATTTGACCAGGAAGAACTTTTCCGCTTCGGTGCCGCCACACAATTCTAATGAGGCAGGCAGACGTGGGTGCCATGACTGAACGGCACCGTGCGAAGATGCCCACAACACGCGCGTAATCGTATGGAGCATCCTGGTTTTTTTGAGCGGGCTGGGCCCTTTTCACTGACCGAGATCCTGAAGCACATCGACGCGGATCCAGCGTCTGATGTCGATCAGGCTGTTGAGATCCGGGACGTTAAGACGCTGGATGACGCTGGCGTGGGCGACATATCGTTTCTCGATAATCCGAAATACGTGTCTCAATTCAAGGACACGTCTGCAACGGCCTGTTTGGTGGGGAAGCGCTTTGCCGACCACGCGCCAGAGCGCACTGCATTGCTCATTTGCAGCCAGCCCTATCGGTCATTCGCGCAGGCGCTGACGCTGTTTTATCCAAGCGCATTGCTCACTCGCGCGGCTGAAAACTCTCAGACCGAGGGCGCTCCGGGCATCGATCCGAGCGCTGAGTTGGAAGACGATGTTCGCGTTGAACCCGGTGCGATAATTGGCCGAGAGGCGCGCATTGGCAGCGGTACGACCATTGCCGCGGGCGCTGTGATCGGTTACCGGGTCCATATCGGCCGCAATTGTTACATCGGCCCCAATGCCAGTATCACCCACGCTCTGATCGGCAATAATGTCATCCTGCACGCTGGTGTTTGTGTCGGACAGGACGGATTCGGCTTCGCCATGGGGCCGCAGGGCCATTTAAAAGTCCCGCAAATAGGGCGCGTAATCATCCAAGATGGCGTCGAAATTGGCGCCAACACGACCGTCGACCGAGGCGCCATCCGCGACACCATAATTGGTGAAGGGACAAAAATTGATAATCTCGTTCAAATCGGGCACAACGTCACGATTGGACGGCACTGCGTTATCGTGGCCCAAACGGGCATCTCAGGCAGCACGGTGCTGGAGGACTTCGTTGCCATGGGTGGCCAGTGCGGCGTGGTCGGACATGTCCGCATAGGAATGGGCGCTCAAATCGCAGCGACCAGCAATGTAAACAGCGATGTGCCGCCGGGAGCTCGGTGGGGTGGAACGCCCGCAAAACCCGTTAAGCAATGGTTTCGCGAGATCACCATATTGAAGAAGCTTAGCCAGCAGTCTGGCGGCGATAGAAAGGCCAAGGACGCTGCTGATTGATCGCATCCGCGGTCGCCGAGCAAGTCAGGTTGTATAAATCTTATGAACGACACCAAGGCCGACAAGAAGCTTGATAGCGCGGACATCGTCCGCATTCTGAAGCTTTTGCCCCATCGCTATCCGTTTCTCATGGTCGATAAGATCACTGAGATGGAGGGCGATAAGTTTGCCATCGGTATAAAAAACGTCACGATAAACGAGCCGTTCTTCCAAGGTCATTTTCCCGATCAACCGGTGATGCCTGGCGTCTTGCTGATTGAAGGTATGGCTCAGACGGCAGGCGCATTGTGTGTTGCCAGCATGGAGGAAGACTACGAGCCTTCACTGGTTTATTTCATGGCCATTGACCGGGCCCGCTTCCGCCGGCCTGTCGTGCCTGGTGACACGGTCCAGTATCACGTAAAGAAAGTCCGCCATCGCGGTCGTGTATGGCGATTCCGTTGCGAGGCCCATGTCGATGGTGAGCTCGTCTCCGAGGCGGAATTCAGCGCAATGATCGTCGAAACCTAGTCGCACCGCCGTTTATGTCAGCCATTCATCCCACAGCTGTGGTCGATCCCGGCGCTAAGCTCGGTTCGGAAGTCGAGATCGGCGCCTATTCGGTCATCGGTTCGGGTGTCGAATTGGGCGACGGTTGCAAATTGAAGTCGCATGTCGTTGTAACGGGCAACACGAGCGTCGGCGCTAACTGTCAAATTTTTCCATTCGCTTCGATCGGTCATATTCCTCAGGATCTAAAATATGGTGGTGAGGAGAGCAAGCTGACCATCGGAGAGAACACAGTTATCCGCGAACACGTCACCATGAACCCCGGTACCGATGGCGGGGGATTGGAGACACGCGTCGGTTCCCACGGCTTCTTTATGGTTGGCGCCCATGTCGCCCACGACTGCCAAGTCGGCGATCATGTGATCCTAGCCAACAACGCGACCTTGGCAGGCCATTGTGTCGTCGGAGATCACGCAATTCTGGGCGGCTTATCGGCCGTTCATCAGTTTGTGCGCGTGGGTGCACACGCCTTTGTCGGTGGCATGTCCGGGGTTGAAAACGATCTAATTCCGTTCGGAATGGCGCTTGGAAATCGGGCCACGCTCTCGGGCCTCAACATCGTTGGTTTGAAGCGTCAGGGCATCAAACGAGAGCAGATCCACAATCTGCGAAAAGCATACCGCATGCTGTTTTCAGAGGAAGGCACGCTGATGGAGCGGCTGGAGGATGTCGAAAAAATGTTCGGCGAGGATGTCGGCGTCGCGTGCGTAATCGAATTCATCAGAGTGGCATCGGACAGATCGCTCTGTGTGCCGCGGTCAAACTGACAAGCGATCAATGCCGACACCGGCGCCGCCGGATCAACAAACATGATGGCTGACACGGCTAAAAACGCTCGAATCGGTATCATTGCCGGCAGCGGCATGATGCCGATATCAGTCGCCACGGCGGCTGCTGCTGCTGGCCGTCCGGTTCATTTGATTGCCCTTGAGAATGCCGCCGACGCCGAGGTCGAGACCTTTCCCCACACCTGGGTGAACATCGGGGAAATCGGACGAATCCTGAAAGTGCTCAAAAAAGAACAGTGCGAGGATCTCGTGATCATCGGCGGCGTTCGACGCCCGAAAATGGACGATCTGCGCATGGATCTGGGCACGCTCGCCAACCTACCGGCGCTTTTGAGCGCACTTGTAGGCGGCGACAATTCCGTTCTGAGCAGCGTTGTCGAGTTTTTCGAGAAAAAAGGATTTTGCGTCGTCGGCGCCCACGATATTGCGCCGGATTTGTTGGCTTCGGATGGCCCGATGGGGCGCAAGCGGCCCAGCAAGCAGGACAGCACCGATATCGACATGGCCATTGAACTGATCAACGCCATGGGCCGGTTTGACGTCGGCCAGGCGGTGGTGGTGGCGCGCGGCCATGTGCTGGCCGTCGAGGCAGCGGAGGGCACTGACGCGCTGCTAGAGCGGTGTGCCAACGTCAAGCGTTGGAGCCCCAAGTGGGGCAAGGAGAAATCGGGTGTGCTCATCAAATGCGCTAAGCCGGGCCAAGAGCGTCGGGTCGATTTGCCTGCGATCGGCCCCGAGACCGTACGGCGTGCAAGCGAGGCCCGCTTGAACGGCATCGCCATCGCAGCCGGTGATGTGCTGATTGCCGAGCGCGCCGGCGTGATTGAGGAGGCTGATAAATTGGGCTTGTTTGTTGTCGGCGTCGCCGCTGGCACATCTCAAAAATGAGCGATCGCACCAAGCTGACTTTGGGGAGAGCGGGCCGCCTTGCGCGTAGAACTCGATGACAACGACCGACGGCTTACATATTTTTTTGATTGCCGGTGAGCACTCTGGCGATCAATTGGGTGCAAAGCTGATGGCTGCCATCTCTCAGCAAGCCAGCCAGAAAGTTGAATTTTCGGGTGTTGGCGGTGAAGCGATGGCCGCACAGGGGATGCATTCGCTCTTCCCGCTCTCGGATGTCGCCATTATGGGTCCGCTCGCAATTTTGATGCGGTTGCCAAAAATTGCACGGCGCGTCTTTCAAACCAAGCGGGCGGTGATCGAGGCCAACCCAGATGTGTTGGTGATTCTCGACAGTCCCGAATTCACCCATCCCATTGCCAAGCGCGTTCGGCGCAGCCGCCCCGATATCCCCATTATCGATTATGTGTCGCCGAGCGTCTGGGCGTGGCGACCGGGCCGGGCGCCGAAGATGCGGTCCTACATCGACCATGTACTGGCTTTGCTGCCGTTTGAGCCGGCGGCTCACAAGCGGTTGCAAGGACCGCCTTGCAGCTATGTCGGCCATCCGTTGATCGAGCGCGCAAATTGGATCAAATCATTGAAACCAAGGGATCTTTCCAAGCGTCTTGGTCTGGCCGACGACGAGCCTGTAATCGTTGTTCTGCCGGGCAGCCGTCCAAACGAGGTCGGCCGGCTTATGGATCCGATCGGCCGCGCGCTAGAGGTGCTAATCGACCGCATCGGACCGCTGCAAGTGATCATTCCAGTGGTCGATTCGGTGCGTTCAATGGTCGAGGAAGGCAGCCGCGATTGGCCGATCCAGCCGACCTATATTCAAGGCGAAACCGAGAAATACCAGTCGTTTTCACTCGCGCGTGCCGCGATTACGGCATCGGGAACAGCCACCCTTGAACTGGCGTTGGCTGGAACGCCGATGATTGTCGCCTATCGCGTCGAACCGCTGTCGGCAATTTTTCTGCGCCGCATGATAAAGGCGCAGTCCATCGTCCTTCCCAATTTGATCTTGGAGGAGAACGTATTTCCCGAATTCATTCAAGAAGACTGTACCGCGGAGCATCTGGCAGATGCGTTGGCGCCGCTCGTGACCGGTGGCAGCGAGCGGGACCGGCAAATGGCGGCGCTTGCCGGATTGAAGGATCGCATGATGCTCGACCAGGGTACGCCGAGCGAGAAGGCGGCAGAGATCGTTTTAGAGTTCGCGAAGCGCGGCTAGTACGGCCGCGCCTCAACGTTGATCGATCTCGGCGTAGCTGCGCATCACCGGGCCCGTATAAAGCTGACGAGGCCGCCCAATGCGCTGGTCCGGGTCTTCAATCATCTCTTTCCATTGCGCGATCCAGCCAACCGTGCGGGCGAGAGCAAACAGCACGGTGAACATGGTGCGCGGAAATCCGAGCGCGCGCAGCGTAATGCCCGAATAGAAATCGACATTCGGATAAAGCTTCCTGGAGACGAAGTATTCGTCTTCAAGCGCAATTTTTTCCAGCTCCATCGCCACCGGTAAGGTGGGATCGTGATCGGATCCGGTTTCGTTGAGGACTTCGTGACAGGTCTTTTGCATGATCCGGGCGCGTGGGTCGTAGTTCTTATAAACCCTGTGGCCAAAGCCCATCAGGCGGAATGGGTCATTCTTGTCCTTGGCCCGGGCGATGAACTCGGGAATTCGATCGATGGTGCCGATCTGTTCGAGCATGTCGAGCGCGGCTTCGTTCGCCCCGCCATGGGCGGGGCCCCATAGGCAAGCGATGCCGGCGGAAATACAAGCAAATGGATTGGCGCCCGATGAACCGGCAAGGCGCACGGTCGATGTCGATGCGTTTTGCTCGTGATCGGCGTGCAGAATGAAGATCCTGTCCATTGCCCGCGCCAGCACGGGATTGACCTGAAATGGCTCGCACGGCACCGCGAAACACATGCTCAGGAAATTGGCGGCGTAATCGAGGTCGTTGCGCGGATAAATGAAGGGCTGGCCGATGGAATATTTGTACGCCATCGCCGCCATTGTTGGCATTTTTGCAATCATGCGAATGCTTGCGATATCGCGCTGAACGGGATCGGAGATATCGGTCGAGTCGTGATAGAATGCTGAAAGCGCTCCGACACTGCCGACCATCACCGCCATGGGATGCGCGTCACGGCGAAAACCGGTGAAAAACCGGTTCATCTGCTCGTGAATCATGGTGTGGCGCGTAACGCGCTGTATGAAATCCTTATTCTCGGCTTCATTGGGCAGCTCGCCATAGAGCAACAAATGACACGTCTCAAGGTAATTGCCGAACTCGGCCAATTGGTCGATTGGGTAGCCGCGGTAGAGCAGCAATCCCTTATCGCCATCAATGAACGTGATCTTGGAGGCGCAACTGGCGGTTGATGTAAAACCCGGGTCGTAGGTGAAATAGTCTGTATCGGTGTAGAGCTTGGAAACGTCGATGACCTGCGGGCCCATGGTGCCCGAATAGACTGGCAGGTCTTCCGCGAAGTCACCGACCGAAATAGAAGCAGACGCGGCAGCCTCCGAACTGGCTTTTGTTGTGTCTTTTTTTGAGGCACCCGCCTTGCTCATGCATGCTCTCCTTCGCTCGATCGCCCATGGCGCTGCCACGATGCCGGACGTCAAACTTATTACTAAAATGAAGATAGCGTCTGCGTAATCGATTTCGCCGATTGTCGCAAGTTTTGCCCCAAAAATTGGGGGGGCGGGGCACGGCTTTGTGCGCAGAATTGTTACACACAAATTTAATTTCAGAGCCGGTCGCGGATACGCTCGAGCGCCTCATCGCGTCCCAGAAGCGCGAGCACGTCGAAGATCCCAGGCGAAGTCGTACCGCCGGTGAGAGCCGCGCGCAGCGGTTGGGCGACGGCACCCATTTTGATGTCATTCGCCTCGATGAACCCTCGCACATCGCGCTCGAGAGATGGGACATCCCATGCGGCTGATGTCTCGAGCTCCGCCAGGAGCTCTCTCAACACCTCAACCGATTGATCACTAAGAATTTTATCGGCCTTAGCGTCCATCGTTAGGGGTCGCGTGGCGAACAAGAACCGCGCGCCCTCGATGATGTCGATCAGCGTGCGGGCGCGCGGTTTGAGGACGGGCAGGGCGCGCGTCAGTTTCTGCCAATTTTCGGTATCGCCGACCAAGCCGTGCTGATTGAGAAGCTGGTCGGGCAGCGCTCGAATGGCAGCAATCAGCGTCTCGTCGGGACTCGTGTTGATATAGTGGCTGTTGAGACTTTCGAGTTTGGCGAAGTCGAAGCGGGCTGGTGCGCGCCCGATGGCATCGAGATCAAACCATTTGATCAACTCTTCGGTAGAGAAAATTTCGTCGTCGCCATGGCTCCAGCCCAGCCGCACCAAATAGTTGCGAAGCGCTGCCGGCAAGTAACCCATGTCGCGGTATGCCTCGACGCCAAGCGCCCCGTGACGCTTGGAAAGTTTGGCGCCGTCGCTGCCATGAATGAGCGGTACATGGGAAAATTGCGGCGTTTGCCAGTCGAGCGCCACGAACAATTGCAACTGGCGCGCCGCGTTTGTGAGGTGATCGTCGCCACGAATGACGTGCGTGATCCCCATATCGTGATCATCGACCACCACCGAGAGCATATAGGTCGGCGTGCCGTCGCTGCGCAGCAAAATCAGGTCGTCGAGTTCACTGTTTGCGACGCGAACCGGCCCTTGCACCGCATCGTCGATGACTGTTTCGCCCTCGCGCGGAGACTTGAACCGAATGACCGGGTCGACGTCTGGCGGCGCATCGCCAGGATCGCGGTCGCGCCAACGCCCGTCATAGACCGGCGGCCGGCCTTCGGCGCGCGCTTTTTCGCGCATTTCAGTCAGTTCTTCACTTGAGCAGTAGCATTTGTAGGCCATGCCTTCTGCCAGCAGCGCTTCGGCGATCTCGCGGTGGCGGGCTTGATGGGCGTGCTGAAACACCGGTTCGCCGTCCCAATCAAGCTCAAGCCATTTCAAGCCCGCCAAAATGGCCTCGACAGCTTCCTCGCTGGAGCGCCGGCGGTCTGTGTCTTCGATCCGCAGCAGCATGCGCCCGCCCTTTGCTTTGGCATAGAGCCAATTGAACAAGGCCGTGCGCGCCCCACCGATATGCAGAAAACCGGTGGGCGAGGGGGCAAAACGGGTCACGATCGGATTCGTCATCGGCTCGGACCTTTATGGCCATTGGGCTGTGCGGAAAAAAATATGCTTGGACGGGCGGTCATGTAGCATGGGCGCGGGGTTGCGTTAAGGGGCAGGAGGCATGCGACAGCGATTTAGCGGGCCGACGCGCGTAACATGACAACGGCCCAGCATACACGGGACCAACCGCAGGGCGCCTTGGCGCGCCTGTTGGCGCAATTTCAGCTCCTTGTCGATGCCGAGCGTGACCGCTGGTTCCTGTGGATTCCGGTGTGCCTCGGCGTTGGCGCGGGATTCTATTTTTCTCTTCTGAACGAACCGACCGCAGTGCTAGCTGCCGCCCTATTGGCGGTATCTGCAACCATCTACATGCTCCTCCGCGGCCAGGCGCTCGCCTCCGGCGCTCTTGCGGCAGCCGTATTTTGGACGGCACTCGGATTTGCCGATGCGAAGTTGCGTACATCCTATGTGGCGACGCCTGCATTATCGCGCGCGACAGGCGCCGTAACGCTCAAGGGCTGGGTCGAGCGTTCGGAATTGCGGCCGGGCGCGAAATACCGGCTGACTCTGGCTGTGATCTCCATCGAGCCCCTAAGGTCGCCGCCCACACCGCGCCTTGTGCGCGTGACCGTGACATCCAAGAAACCGCCGCCCGAGATTGGCAAGGCCGTGGTTCTGCGCGCCCGCCTTGCGCCTCTGCCCGAGCCGGTTGAGCCGGGCGGGTTCGATTTCGCCCGCAAGGCGTGGTTTGCCGGCCTAGGCGGCATCGGCTACGCCCTTGGTCCGCCGAAGCCACTCGCCGATCCGCCGCCTTATCCAGCGAAATTGTGGTTTGGCGCGCGCATTGAAAGATTGAGGCGCCTAACGGCTGAGCGTATCACAGCCGCCCTGCCGGGCGACCAGGGCGGCTTGGCCACAGCTCTCATCACGGGCGATCGTGGCGCTATTCCGCCAAAGACGATTGATGCGTTGAGGCATGCGGGCCTGGCACACGTGTTGGCGATTTCAGGCATGCACATGGCGATGGTGGCGGGCGCGCTGTTTTGGCTGTTGCGGGCAGCGCTGGCGGCCGTTCCGCACTTGGCGTTGGGCTATCCAATAAAAAAATGGGCCGCCGCTTTAGCGTTTCTCGGCGCGGGCTTTTATTTGGCGTTGTCGGGAGCGGCGATCGCCACCCAGCGCGCATTTATTATGATCACCATTATGTTTCTGGCGGTGTTGCTTGATCGGGCGGCGCTGACTTTGCGAAACGTCGCGATCGCTGCCGTCATCATTCTACTGTTGTATCCAGAGAGCATCGTGGACGTCAGCTTCCAGATGTCGTTCGCTGCCGTTGTGGCGCTCGTTGCGGTCTACGAAGCCATGTCGAGACGCAAACCTAAGGTGCGTTCATCAAATCTCGGGACCAGAATCGCAACAACAGCGGTGCGCTATGTCGGCGCCATAGCGCTCACCACGTTGATCGCCAGCATCGCCGTAGCGCCGTTCGCCGCCTTTCATTTTCATAAGCTTGCCCAATTCAGTCTGGTGGCAAATCTTCTGGCCATGCCGATTTTCGGGCTGTTGGTCATGCCAATGGCGCTGGCATGCTTGCTGGCGATGCCATTTGGACTTGAGGCGTGGCCACTGGCGCTCATGGGCTACGGACTCAATGGCGTTACGGCCATCGCTGCTGAAATATCGAGCTGGCCCGGCGCGGTTGCCCATGTCGCTCAAATGCCCGTCGCCTCGCTTGTCCTGCTCAGCATTGGCGGCCTCTGGCTGTGTCTGTGGCGCGGTCCAGTCAGGTCGCTTGGCATCGCCATCGCGGCGGTTGGCCTGATCGTCGCCACCGGCATCACGCGGCCCGACGTGCTGATTGGCCGAGGCGGTGGCCAGATCGCCATTCGCGACGCCTCAGGCAGCCTCAAGGTTTCTGCGGGTGGCAGGAAGGATACATTTGCACTCGAGCGATGGCTTCTGGCCGATGGTGACGACACAGTGCCCGCTGCGGCGAGCGACCAAAGCGTCTTTGCGTGCGATGCGCTTGCTTGCATTGCCGAGATCAAGGGCAAGACGGTTGCCCTTGTGCGCCACCCAGCGGCAGTGATGGAGGAATGCGCTCACGCCGATGTGGTGATCTCGCAGGTGCCGGTCGTCGGTTCTTGTGATGGCACCAAAGTGGTGATCGACCGCCGCGACCTTTGGGCAGGAGGTTCACACGCCGTTTTCGTGGACGGTCCGGCGATCAGCGCCGTATCAGCGGCCAGTTTGCGCGGATCACGACCATGGGTCCGCAGGCCGCCGGGCGCAAAATCGCGTCCCCGAGGCTCGTCGAGCTCAAATGCCGTAGACAGCGGTGGGGGCGGCTAAATCAACCGTCAACGGCGCTAATAGCGCCTGATCAAGCCAGCCAGACGACCCTGAATATGCACTCTGTCGGGTCCAAAAATTCGGGTTTCATAGTTTGGATTGGCGGCTTCGAGGGCGATGGAATGGCCACGCCGGCGAAATCGCTTGAGTGTCGCTTCCTCATCATCGATCAGCGCTACGACAATGTCGCCGTTATCAGCCGACTCGGTCCGCTTGATGATTACGGTATCACCTTCCAATATGCCGGCCTCGATCATCGAATCCCCCTTCACCTCGAGAGCGAAATGATCGCCCTTGGCCAAGAGTTCCGGCGGCACTTCGATCGTATGGCTGCGGGTTTGAATCGCTTCGATCGGCACGCCGGCGGCAATCCGGCCCATGACGGGCACGGCAACTGACTGCCGCGCGCCTTCACCGCCATCGTCGCCACGGTTGCGGCCAAGTGTGCCTTCGATCACGCTTGGCGTGAAACCGTTTCCGTGCGTTCCGACAAGTCTTGGAGATACCGATTCGGGGAGTTTTAAGATCTCAAGCGCACGCGCCCGGTGGGGCAACCGACGGATAAATCCGCGCTCTTCGAGGGCCGTGATCAATCGGTGGATGCCTGACTTGGATTTGAGATCGAGCGCCTCCTTCATCTCGTCGAAGGACGGCGGCACGCCAGATTCCTTCACGCGCTCATGAATGAACATCAACAGTTCTTTTTGTTTTGGCGTCAGCATCGAGGCCCCCAATTTGCTAATTCGATCGGGCCGCCACCGGTATCGATGGCCATCCCATGCACGCTCACTTAACCACAACATATGGACAAATCATGAACATTTATACATGTTCTAGTTGTGTTCCGCAAGGGGGAAGCGAATTGCGCTTTGCCGTCGCTTTCGCTGTTGCAGGGGCCTTGTCTCAGAAATCGAGCGCCATCACTGTGACCCGTTCGCCCTTTGTTGCCGCCGGTGCGTTGGGTGGCCGTATGATCAGGCAATCGGCTGCCGCGAGCAGTGCAAGCAGTGAGCTGTCCTGGTCTTTAACGGGCGCGACAAGGGGGAGGGAGCCGGGCCGCGGCATCGATGTGGCCCGCATATAGTGCTGGCGCGGGCCATTGGCTTCGATGTCGCAGTCCAATTCACCGCTCAGCGGCATCGATGCCTCGGCCGTTTGGCCGAGCAGACGGGCAATCATGGGAACAAGAAACAACCGGGCGCACAGCAGGGCGGACACCGAATTGCCTGGCACGCCGAGCACCCGTTGCCCCGCCATTTGACCGAACATCAGCGGTTTGCCCGGCCGCATGGCGATTTTCCAGAAATTGAGGCTCAGCCCATGGGCTTCAAGCGCCTTTTGCACCAGATCGTGTTCACCCACCGACGCGCCGCCGATGGTCACCAATATGTCGGCCTCGCGCGTGCTCTCGATCATGTCGCCCAGGCTCTCAAGCGTGTCCTTGGCGATACCGGAAAGGATCGCTTCACCGCCTGCGCGCTCGGCGATTGCGGCTATGCCATAGCCATTCGAGGAGATGATCTGATCGGGTCTTGGCGTTTCGCCTGGTGGCACGAGCTCATCGCCGGTCGAGAGAATTGCAACCCGGGGGCGTCGCCGCACCGGGACTTTGGCGTTGTTTGTCGAGACGGCGAGCGTCACATCGCGCGCCGTCAACCGCCGGCCGGCGCGCAGCAAAACGTCGCCTTCCTTGAAGTCCATGCCGGTGGGGCGAATGAAGTCTCCGCGCGCGCCGCACTCGCGCACCGTGACTTCCTCACCCTGGCGATCGGTGTTTTCTTGGATGACGACCGTGTCGGCACCCTTGGGCAGCGGCGCGCCGGTGAAGATACGTAACGCTTGACCCGCCTTCACCTCGCCGTCAAAGGCGTGACCTGCGCCGGCCTCGCCAATCACGCGCAAATTCCGAGGAAGTTCTGCGACGTCGCTTGCGAGCACCGCGTATCCATCCATTGACGAGGAATCGAACGGCGGATGAGTGATGCGCGCGCTGATATCTTGCGCCAAAACACGCCCATGCGCCGCTTCGATTGCCACCGGTTCAGCGTCGAGCGGCGTGATGCCGGCCGTTACCTGTTCAAGCGCATCCTCGACAGAGAGCGGGGCCATGGGCCGTCAATCCTTGGCTTGCGCGTGGTAAGTGCCCGATCGCCCACCGGTCTTTTCGAGCAGCCTGACGCCGGAAAACGCCATGGCGCGATCCACCGCCTTGAGCATGTCGTAGATCGTTAGGCAGGCGACACTGACAGCCGTCAACGCTTCCATTTCAACGCCCGTTTGACCGGTCACTTTAACGGTTGCTTCAACGCGGATGCCAGGGGGGGTCTCGCTCGGTGTAAAGTCCACCGATGCCTGGCTGATCAGCAGCGGGTGGCACAATGGAATGAGTTCGTGCGTGCGCTTGGCGGCCATGATGCCGGCAATGCGCGCCGTCCCCAGGACGTCGCCTTTTTTTGCTTCGCCGTCCAAGGCAATTCTGAGCGTCTCGGCCGACATCTCAACAAAGCCTTCCGCCACGGCCGCACGTGTCGTGATGCCCTTATCCGACACGTCGACCATATGGGCTTCGCCCTTTTCGTTGAGGTGACTAAGGCTGGACTTGGTCATTGCGTTGCCTCCTGGACCTGGCGCGACAGCAAATCACGCGTCGCCCGCGCCACATCGGGTTGGCGCATAAGGCTTTCGCCCACCAGGAAAGCGTGTACATGCGCGCCCTGCAGGCGCGCGATGTCGCCGGGTGTGGAAATGCCACTTTCGCCGACAGTTAATCGACCTTCTGGCACAAGCGGTGCCAATCGCTCGGTGGTCGCCAGCGTCGTCTCGAAGGTGTTGAGGTCGCGATTGTTGATTCCGACTAGCTGAGCATCCAGCGCCAGAGCGCGTTCGAGTTCGTCCTCGTTGTGCACTTCGATCAGCGCATCCATGCCCCAATCGCTGGCTGCCGCCATCAATGCTGCCGCCTCTGCGTCTTCGACCGCCGCCATAATGACGAGAATGCAGTCGGCGCCCCACGCGCGGGCTTCGGCGACCTGATAGGGCTCGAGCATAAAATCCTTCCGCAAGACGGGCAGCGTGACCGCGCCTCGGGCGGCGATCAAATTGTCCGCGCTGCCCTGAAACGATGGGCCGTCAGTCAACACTGAAAGGCACGCAGCACCACCCGCCTGATAGGCCTTGGCGAGCGCCGCGGGTTCGAAATCCTCCCGAATCAGGCCCTTAGAAGGGCTAGCCTTCTTGATTTCGGCAATGAGGGCCGCACCATCAGCGGCGATTTGCGCTTTAAGCGCGCCAGAAAAATCACGAACGGCCGTCGCATCGCGCGCGCACGATGCAATATCCTCAGGCGGAACAGCGGCTTTCGCAGCGGCGATTTCCTCGCGTTTGTAGTCGGTAATGTGATCGAGGATCCGCGACATTGGGTTCCGAGGGGGTTGCGTTTCAACTGTTCGAAGCGCTGATCAGCTTTTCGAGCGTTTTTTGCGCTGCGCCGCTGTCGATCGCTTCGGCTGCGAGCAGGGCGGCGTCCTTTAGTGTCTGCGCTTTGCCCGCGACGATCAATGCGGCCGCTGCATTGAGGATAACGACGTCGCGGAACGGCGATGCCTGACCTGCCAGGACGTCCCGGATGGCCTGCGCGTTGGCCTCCGGATCGCCGCCGGAAAGATCACTTGGATTTGCCCGCGCTAAGCCGGCGTCGTCGGGCGTGACGTCGAATTCACGCACCACTCCGTCTTTCAATTCGGCCACATGGCTCGCGCCGGTCGTCGTGAGTTCATCAAGGCCGTCGGTGCCATGAACGACCCAAACGTGCGTCGAGCCCAAATTGTGCAGCACGTGCGCCAGCGGGGCGACCCATTTGTGGTCGTAGACGCCAATCACCTGACGTTTGGCGGCGGCGGGGTTGGCCAGGGGTCCGAGCAGATTGAAAATCGTGCGCAATCCCAGCTTCTGGCGGATCGGTCCGACGTGTTTCATTGCCGCGTGGTGCAGGGGTGCGAACAGAAAACCTATTCCAGCCGTCTCAATGCAGGTGGCGACCGTATGGGGCGCAACGTCAAGCTTGACGCCGAGCGCGCTCAGCACGTCCGCCGAACCCGATTTCGAAGATACCGACCGATTGCCATGTTTGGCCACAACGGCGCCGGCGCCGGCAGCGACCAATGCAGCACAGGTGGATATGTTGAATGTGCCCTTGGCGTCGCCGCCCGTGCCACACGTATCGATTGCCCCCTCAGGCGCATCAATCCGCGTTGCCTTGGCCCGCATGGTCCGCGCCGCGCCGGTGATCTCGTCGACAGTTTCACCGCGCATTCTAAGCGCCATCAAAAAGGCGCTCACCTGAGTGTCGCTGGCCGCTCCAGACATGATGATGTCGAAGGCTTGCGCCGCCTCCGTCTCACTGAGCGCTTCGCCATCGGCGACCTTGGCAACGAAATTATGGAATTTGCTCATTTGGCCACACTCAGAGCACGGCCGCGGCTTGGTCGAGCGGGGCTGGCGGCTTGTGTTCGATACCGGCAAGATCCAAGAAATTGGCCAATACGCCGTGGCCGTGTCCCGACGCGATGCTCTCGGGGTGGAACTGCACGCCGTGAACCGGATGGCTGGTGTGCCGGATCCCCATGATGATGCCATCGCCCGTCTCGGCGGTGATTTCCAGGCAATCGGGCAGGCTGGCGCGCTCGATGATGAGGGAGTGATAACGCGTTGCTTCGAATGACTCTGGCAGGCCCTTAAAAACGCCTTGAGCTGTGTGGTGCACGGTCGATAGCTTGCCGTGCATCAGTTCCGGCGCGCGCACGACGCGGCCGCCATAGGCCTGGCCGATGGCTTGATGGCCAAGGCAAACGCCCAAGATAGGGACTGTAGGTCCTGCTTTGGCGATCAAATCCAGACAAATTCCGGCCCGATCGGGGTCGCACGGACCTGGAGAAATAACGAGCGCCGCCGGCGCATCCGCCATCACGTCCTCGACGCTCACTTGATCATTGCGGTAGACGCGGCATGTGGCGCCAAGCTCACCCAGATAGTGCACGAGGTTGTAGGTAAAACTGTCGTAATTGTCGATCAATGTCAGTGTCATGGGGTCCATAAGCCCCGATGGGAACCCATCGTCAAGTGGCGGGCGCGGAGGCTAGCGCGCGTGGCGTCGCGAACAGCCGCAACCGTCCCTTGCCGGCTCTGATTTTCTCCCAGGCGCCATCGAAATCGATCACCGCAAGCGCCGCGGTCGGAAACTTGCCAGCCAAGGCCACAAGCCCATCCTCGTCGCCGCCCTCGCAGAGCATGCGGGCAAGCGTTTGAAACCCGGGATTGTGACCGACCATCATCACCCGCTCCGGCGCGTCATTTTCGGCCGTATTGGGCACGTCGCGCAACAGCGCCATCATCTCCGAGGGGCTGGCCAAATACAGTTCGTCCGCATACTGAATAACTGGGTTCGTCGCCAATTCGCCAAGGACGAGATCCAGGGTCTCGCGGGCCCGGGCCGCGGGTGAGCACAATATTAAGTCCGGTGTCAGCTCATGCTGGGCCAAGAAAGCCCCCATTAATGGCGCGGCGCGCTCGCCCCGCGGCGCGAGCACGCGATCAAAATCGCCCGCACCATCGTCGGACCAACTTGATTTTGCGTGTCGCAGGAGCAAAAGCGTTGGCATGGCTTCAAGTCGCTCTGCGGAACCGTTTAAGTCGATCGCTTGGTGCGCGTGGCAAAACGCACCGCTTCATCGGCCGCCCGGAAAAGCGCCGCTGCTTTGTTGATGCACTCGGCTTGTTCGCTTGCTGGCACTGAATCGGCGACGATGCCTGCGCCGGCCTGTACATGCATGATGCCGTCCTTGATCAACGACGTGCGCAACACGATGCAGCTGTCCATATCTCCATTGGCGGAGAAATAGCCGACGCATCCCGCATAGGGTCCGCGCTTGTCATGCTCCAACTCATCGATGATTTCCATGGCGCGAACTTTCGGCGCGCCCGACAGCGTTCCGGCCGGAAATCCAGCCATAAGCGCGTCGATGGCGTCGTGCTTGGGGTCCAACCGCCCGGTGACGTTGGAGACGATATGCATCACGTGGCTGTAATACTCGATGAAGAAGGAATCCGTGACCTGCACGCTGCCGATTTCTGCCACCCGGCCGATGTCATTTCGACCCAAATCCAGCAGCATCAGATGCTCGGCGCATTCCTTTTGGTCGGCCAATAGTTCTTTCGCCAGGGCCCGATCTTCTTCGCGGCTCGCCCCGCGCGGACGCGTTCCGGCAATTGGCCGAATGGTGACATCTCCGTCGCGCACCCGAACCAATATTTCCGGGCTCGATCCCACGATTGAGAAGCCGTCGAATTGCAGAAAATAGAGAAAGGGCGAAGGATTGACCCGCCGCAACGCGCGGTAGAGCGCAAACGAAGGGAGCGTGAACGGTGCGGAAAAGCGCTGGCTCAACACCACTTGGAAGATATCGCCCGCGGCGATGTACTCCTGCGCACGCTCGACCATGGCCATATAGTCGTCGGCGCTCGTGTTGGAGGCTTGTTCGGGGGGCGACACATGGCCGCTGGCTGCATCGAAGTCGTGCGGCAACGGCGCATCGAGCGCATCAATGACGGTTTGCAGGCGTTCTTCCGCCTCGATATAGGCAGTTTCGGCATCTTTCGCATTGTCAGGGCGCACCGGTGTCACAAGCGTGATCTCGTCTTTGACGGAATCGAAAATCACCATGATTGTTGGCCGGATCAGAATGCTGTCGGGGACCTCCAACACGTCAGGGTTTTGCTCGGGCAAGCGCTCGATCAAACGGATCGTGTCGTAACCCATATAGCCGAACACGCCGGCCGACATTGGCGGCAGGGATTCGGGCAAGTCGATGCGCGATTCGGCGAGCAAGGCGCGCAGGGCATCAAGCGGTGTGCCGTCGCAGGCCACGAAGGCGTCGCTTTCGGCCGGGCCGCGGTTGATCTCGGACCGTTCCCCACTCGCCCGCCAGATCACATCGGGATCAAAGCCAATGATGGAATATCGGCCGCGATTGGCGCCGCCTTCCACCGATTCCAACAGGAAGCTGTTGGCGCGTCCTGAGGCCAGCTTGACCATCGCCGACACGGGTGTTTCGAGGTCGGCGATGGTGCGCGTCCACACCACTTGGACATCGCCCGCGTCATAGCGGGACCGGAATGTGTCGAGGGCCGGTTCCATCAGGCTTCGCTCTGCTTGTTCGGTGAGTAATGACATATGCGCGCAGAGCGTCAGCGACCGCGTCCGGTGATCTCGTTGACCTTGGCTTCGTTGATGGTAACGCCGTATGCGTCGCGCAGGCCGGACAGGTACTGTGAAAAATAATCGTCTGCAAGCAGCGCGGCCATGCGGTTGGAAATTTGCGTTTTGCTGTCGCTCGCCAATGGCGCCGGCGCTTCCACTTTGACCACCTCGAAGACCAACCGCGCCTTGCCGTCCGGCGCCCAAGCCGAACCCGCTTCACCTTCGCTCAGCACAAATGCTTGGGCAACCGCCGCTTGCGGGATTTGGACATTGGGCTTGAGCCGGCTCACCGGAGTCGATTGCTGCACATTCAGTTTGAGGCTTTGGGCCACAGCAGAAAGTGCCTCACCATTCTTGAGACGCTCGACGAGCGACTTGCCCAAGTCCGCCAACCGCGTGCGCGTCTGTTGTTTGGTCCAATCCGTCAAGACTTGGTCGCGCACCTCTTCGAATGGTTTGACGCGCTCGGGCACCACCTTGAGCACGTCGATCCACACATAGCCTTCCGTATTGGTTTCGATGGGGTCCATCTCAACGCCGACGTCGCCCTCAAAAGCCGCTTCCAGCAATTTGTCGCTTGCTCCAGGCAGAGCGGCTGGTTTGCCCGAGGGCTCCAGTCCTTTTGCGTCGATCGATTCGATTTCTGTGTATTGCAACGAGAGTTTTTTCGCGATCTCGCTAAGCGTACCGCCGCCCGCGCGGTCGTCTTCGATGCGGTCGTAGGTATCAAGAACATCGTTGGCGGCACGGTCGCGCGCCAAACGCTTGCCTATCTCATCCTTGGCTTGTGCCACAGGCGTCTGCACCGGCACTTCGATGTCGGTGACCCGAACAATGGCCGTCGTCAATTGGCCCTCGACCGGTGCGCTATAGGCGCCTTTTTTCAGGCCAAATGCCGCCTCGGCGATAGCCGGGTCGACCAAATCTTTTTTTGCCACCAGACCGAGATCGATATCCTGTTCCGCCAAACCTTGCTCCAGCGCGACAGCGAGAAATTCGGCGCCGCCATTGAGCTTGTCGTGGGCTGCGGTTGCGGCCGCTTTGTCGCTGAATGAGATTTGCTGCACCTTGCGCCGCTCGGGTTTCAGGTAGCTGTCCTTATTGGCCTCGAAATACGTCTCGATTACATCCGGCTCAATCGCGATCGATTTGGCCATTTCCTGTGGATCGAGGACCAGCAGCGCGAGCTTGCGCACCTCTGCCGCGCGGTAAATTTGCTTGCGCGTTTCGTAATATTTTTTGAGATCGTCTTCGCTCGGCGCGTCAATCTTACCCGCCATTGCAGATGGCAGTGTGATGTAGCGAAGGACGCGCTTTTCATTTTCGAATGAGTTGACGGCCGCCAATAATGTCTCGGGAACAACCGCTGATTCCGTCATGGTACGGGTGAGCTGACGGCGAATACTGGCAAGCCGTTGGCGAGCCACGTAGTTCTGCTCCGTCATGCCGTTGGCTTGGAGAACCTGCGCAAAATATTGCTTTTCAAACGCGCCCGAGGGGCCGCGGAAGGCGGGCTCCTCCATCAGGCGTTTGGCCAAATACTGCTCACTGACGCCAAGATTAAGATCCTTGCCGTGCGATTGCAGCGCGGCATCGCCCACCAGCCGGAACAAAACCTGCCTGTCGATCCCGGCATTTCTCGCGTCTTCCATCGTCATTTGCCGGCCCATTTGCTGGCTGATCCGGCGCATTTCGGTTTGCATGGCAAACCGATAATCTTGCACTTCGATTTCATCGTCGCCGACGCTTGCCAGCGATTGGGCGCCATAGCCGCCGAAAATGTCAGCAACGCCCCATACGGCGAAGCTCATCACCAAGAGTCCAATAAAAATTTTGGCAACCCAAGTACCGGCGCCCTTTCGCAGTTGTTCCAACATGGCTCGCTCAATCGGTTGGTGGAATTTGCTTCGGCGATCTTATCCCATCGGCCTGGGACAAGCGCTTACAATATGGTCATGATATGGAGCCGTTCGACCGGCGGCAAGCGGTGGTGTTGCGCCATCCAATCGAGGGGCGCTCGCTTGGTATAATTCATGGTCATCATATTGCCCAATCACACGGGCATTCGAAATCCGCGCCTGGCCACAGACGCGGTTCGGCCAATTTGAACGGCTGCTTTATCGCGAACATTCATTCGGACAGGGCGCACGGGGGGCAGAAGTGAAACCAAGACCAATTGTTGCGGGGAATTGGAAAATGAACGGCCTGCGGGTATCGCTTGGCGAGGCCGATGAATTGCTCAAACAGGTTGCTGGAGCACAATCTCTTGCCGCCGACATAATGATCTGTCCGCCAGCTACGCTGATCGCGGCAATGGCGGACAAATTGACTTCTTCGACGATTGCCGTTGGCGCCCAAGATTGCCACGCCAAAACGAGCGGTGCGCGCACCGGCGATATCTCGCCTGAAATGCTGGCCGACGCCGGCGCCAGCGCCGTGATCGTGGGGCATTCCGAGCGGCGCGCCGACCATGGCGAGAGCGATGACGACGTCAACGCAAAGGCCCAGGCCGTTCACCGTGCGGGCATTGTCGCAATTATCTGTATCGGCGAGACCGAGGATGAGCGCCGCGCGGGCCGCGCGCTCGAGGTCGTAACCGGGCAATTGCGGGGTTCGCTGCCCGCTGGCGCCAATGCCGCCAATACAATCATCGCATACGAGCCCGTTTGGGCAATCGGAACGGGCTTAACGCCAACACCCGCCGATATCGCCGAAGTCCATGGCGGGATCAGATCCGAACTCGAACAGATTTTGGGGGAGGGCGAAGGCGCAAGTGTCCGTATTCTTTACGGCGGCTCGGTAAAGGGAGCGAATGCGGCAGAATTGATGGCAATTGAAAACGTCAATGGCGCGCTTGTCGGCGGCGCGAGCCTGAAGGCGCAAGATTTTTTTGAAATTCTTGCCGTTTATGTCGACGGCTGATGAAGATTTGGAAAAATTGCGAGTGGCAAATGGCGACTATTGCGATAGCGTTGGAGCCGATGTGCGGCAATTGCTTACTGTGCCCGGCCGAGACCATGATCGTGCCGCTGGGTGCAAGCAGTTCAGTGTAGGCCTGCGATGATGTCAAAGAGTGCGACTGTGCGGTGGTTGGCGCTTTTCGGGCTGATCACGGCGTGCATTGGACCCCAAGCCGTGGCCAAACCGCTTGGCAGCGAGACCTGCAAGGTGCTGAAGACCGAGCACGCCGCGCTGCGCAAACAGGGCGTCGTAAGCACCATGAAAAATGGCCCCACATGGGCCAAAGCCAACCTGGCGGAAGAAGAGCTTGGCCGCATCAAACGCTATTTGATGCTGCAAGATCACATCAAGTTCCGCTGTTTCAAGGGCCAGAAAAAGATCGTGCCGGACGCCGTCGCCAAAACGGCCAAGAAATGGCCACCCAAAGAGGTGCCCCTGCCGCTTAAAAAGGAACGGCCGCGCAAGCCGATTGAGCCGGTTGAGCTCGATATGGAGGCAATCCGGGATTCGCTGCACGGCTATCAGGATAGCGATCCGCCCGACAGCTCCCCGAACACCGGCTCGCCGCCAGGACAACGCAGCGGTGATAGCAAACCTGCGGATGTGACCGGCGCCATCGCGCCCAAGCAAGGTCCAACTGCCAACTCGCCATCGCCCGCGGCGCTGTTGGCGACACAGTCCCAGACCCGCCCGCTCACCTACTCAATACGCCAACTCACCAGCGAGGATTTGGCCGCCAGCGCCGGTGTAACGCCCGATGCGCAACCGACCCAACAGCTCAAACCGCGCTTCCGCCGGCGCGTTTCGACAGAGAAAAAATCCGATTGGTACTCGTTTGGCATCGATCGCCCGCACAATTGATATTGGCGGCGGCGATCACCGCTTTCGTACGTGCTGGCCAAACCTGCGGCAATTGGGTAAAAGCGGCGCGCAACCAGTAAATTGGGACACGCCATGACAACCGTCATTCTTGTCATTCATCTTTTGATCGCCGCGACGCTCGTGGCTCTGGTTCTGTTGCAGCGCTCTGAGGGCGGTGCGTTGGGAATTGGCGGCGGCGGCGGCGGCGGCGGATTCATGTCCGGGCGCGGCACGGCCAATCTGCTGACGCGCGCGACGGCAGTTCTGGCGGCGGCCTTTTTCTGCACGAGCATCCTGCTGACCATTCTGGCGCGCCAATCAGCAGCACCCACCTCGATCCTCGAGAGCACGCAACCGCAATCGGGTGGGGCGGGTCAAAGCTCCGATATTCCGGCTCTGACACCGGGATTGCCGTCCCGTCCGGCGGTTCCGCAATCGGAATAGGAGCGAGTACACAAAATTTCCGGGGAAAATTGAAACCTTTCGGCTTCGAATCGGTACCCAACATGTGTATTCTGCAAGCCCATGGCGCGGTACATCTTCATCACCGGCGGCGTGGTTTCATCCCTCGGCAAAGGTCTCGCATCCGCAGCGCTCGGCGCGCTGTTGCAAGCGCGCGGCTATAAGGTCCGTCTGCGCAAGCTCGACCCCTATCTCAACGTCGACCCCGGAACCATGAGCCCTTACCAGCACGGTGAGGTGTTCGTCACCGATGATGGCGCCGAGACCGATCTGGACCTGGGCCACTATGAGCGCTTCACTGGCGTTCCCTGCAGTCAAAGCGACAATGTCACGACGGGGCGCATCTACCAGAACATCCTGACCAGGGAGCGGCGCGGCGACTATTTGGGCGGTACCGTGCAGGTGATCCCCCATGTCACCGATGCCATCAAGGAATTCGTGCTCGCAGGCAATGACGACATCGATTTCGTGCTGTGTGAGATTGGCGGCACGGTTGGTGACATCGAGGGCTTGCCGTTTTTCGAAGCGATCCGGCAACTCGGCAATGAATTGCCCCCGTTGAATTCGATTTTCATTCACCTGACGCTTATTCCGTTCATCGGCAGCGCCGGCGAGCTCAAAACAAAGCCAACCCAGCATTCGGTCAAAGAGCTTCGGTCCATCGGCATCCAGCCAGACATTCTGTTGTGCCGTTGCGATCGCCCCGTGCCGCCTGAAGAGCGGCGCAAGATAGCGCTTTTCTGCAATGTGCGCGAACAGGCGGTGATCCAAGCGCTCGACGTGGCCACCATTTACGATGTGCCGATGTCCTATCATGCGGAAGGCCTCGATGATGAAGTGTTGCAGGCCTTCGGCATCTCCGATGCGCCGGCTCCTGATCTTGAAAAATGGCAGAAAATCTCGCGCCGTATCGCCGATCCCGACGGCGAAGTAAACGTCGCGATTGTCGGCAAATACACCGGGCTTATGGACGCCTACAAATCGCTCAATGAAGCGCTGGTCCATGGCGGAATCGCCAACAAGGTGAGGGTCAATTTACAGTGGATCGAATCCGAGCACTTCGAGGCGCAAGATCCCACGCCCTATCTTGAGGGCGTCGACGGCATCCTCGTGCCCGGTGGTTTTGGTGAGCGCGGCACCGAAGGCAAGATTTTGGCCGCCCGTTTTGCCCGCACGCGCCGGGTTCCCTATTTCGGCATTTGCTTCGGCATGCAGATGGCGGTGATCGAGGCGGCGCGCAATTTGGCAGGCATCGAGACTGCCGGATCGACCGAATTCGGTCCCTGCGACGAGCCCGTGGTGGGCCTGATGACCGAATGGATGAACGGCGAGGACATCGAGCAGCGTTCGGCCAACGGTAATTTGGGCGGCACGATGCGGCTTGGCGCCTTTGACGCAGCGCTCGCCAAGGGCAGCCGCGCGGCCGAGATTTACGGTACGACCGAAATTTCCGAGCGTCACCGCCACCGATACGAGGTCAATACCCGGTATCGCAACAAGCTCGAGGCGGCGGGATTGCGGTTCTCGGGCCTTTCGCCCGACGGTCTGTTGCCAGAAATTGTGGAGATCGACGATCACCCCTGGTTCATTGGCGTCCAGTTTCATCCCGAGCTCAAGTCGCGGCCTTTCAAACCGCATCCGCTTTTCGCATCCTTCATCGAAGCCACTGTCGAACAGAGCCGCTTGGTCTAGTCCGAACAGACCAAGCCGTTTCGATTGACGGATAGGGCCCGGCCTGCCAAGTCATCCCCCATGAGCAGCAAGAAATCCCCCCTCAACAGCCGCGTTCAGATCGGCCAGATCGCGCTCTCGAGCGAACTGCCGTTTGCGCTGTTTGCCGGTCCTTGCGCGCTCGAGAGCCGCGCCCATGCGCTTGAAATGTCTGCCGCGCTCAAAGAGATATCCGAGCGCCTTGGGCTTGGGCTTATCTATAAGAGCTCCTTCGACAAGGCCAACCGCACGAGCATTTCGAGTGCCAGGGGCATTGGTATCGACGAAGCCTTGCCGATTTTCGCCGAAATTCGCGAAACCACCGGACTGCCGGTGGTCACGGACGTCCACGAGCCGGCTCAATGCGCGCGCGTCGCCGAGGCCGTCGATGTCTTGCAAATTCCCGCCTTTTTGTGCCGCCAGACCGACCTGCTCGTGGCCGCGGCTCAGACCGGACGCGTCATTAAAGTCAAGAAGGGTCAGTTTTTGGCGCCCTGGGACATGAAAAACGTCGTCGAAAAGGTTGCAGCCGCGGGGAATCCCAACGTGTTGATCACCGAACGAGGCGCGAGCTTTGGCTACAACACGCTCGTTTCTGATATGCGGGCGCTTCCTATTTTGGCCGAGACCGGCTCACCCGTCGTCTTCGACGCCACCCACTCGGTTCAGCAGCCGGGCGGGCAGGGGGCGACAAGTGGGGGCGAGCGCCAATTCGTGCCGGTCCTGGCGCGCGCCGCGGTCGCGGTTGGCGTCGCCGGTCTCTTCATCGAAACCCATGATGAGCCCGAGAAATCACCCTCCGATGGCCCGAACATGGTGCCGCTCAATGAGCTCGAGAGCCTGTTGCGGGAACTGATGGAGATCGATCAGATCGCCAAGAAACGCATCGCGGCTCAGAACGCCTGACCGGTTTCGGGCGCGATCAGACTGGCGGTCTCCCGGTCGAAACGCCATAAGTTTTCAGACGTAACGTGCGTGCCGCCGAGCCAGCGGTCGATTGTTCCACGCTCGGCGAAATCACCATCGCCCGCCAATACCTCTTCGCCGAAATCGCTGAGCGCCACCTCGCGCTCGAAATAGGCGTCGCGAATCTCATCTGGCCAATCGGGCTGAAACCGCATGTCGTCGAGGCCCGTAATCAACGCGTCGGGACCGTTGGCGATGCCATCAAGCCGGTCCCAAAAACTCCAATCGCCCATAAAAGGCGCCGCTTCTTTGTCTTGCACCGCTGAAAACAGCTCCACCGGCTTTTGAACGCCGGACTGGACGGCCTCGAGGATGGTGCGCTCGGTGCGCGACAGGCCGTCCTTGGTGCCGGGCAGCTCCTGGAGCTGGCGCAAAACGGCGGCTTCGAGATTGGGCAAGGCTTCGATGTCCTCGTCCCGCAGCGCAGACCAATCATAGAGCTCGGGCTCGCGGAACGCCCGCCAGGCAATCCGCGCAATCTCGATTTGCTCGGCGCTCACAGGCGTCTCCAGCGCACGAAGTTCGGCGATGTCCTCAACGCTGCGCCGCCCGATAAAATCTTGCGTTTGCACCAGCGCAAGCCGCTCGCCCAGCTCATGCTCAGAGAACCAATCGAGGATCTGGATCAATTGCAGCTGGTCGTAGAGATCGTGTTCGAACCAGAGCACGACCTGGTCAAACATCTCATGCTGCTCCAACCCTCTGTTGCGGGCTTCGAATATCTGGCGCAATGCTTGCGCGTCTCCCCAGCCCTTGGACGCTAAAAAATCAGCGCGAACTTCGGAGAGTTCGGCGATGGTGGACGCCATTGGCACCGGCCCATCGGCCAAAACATCCCGCCACGGCAACACCTCGGCGCCAGGCACGGCTTGACGCAACAGCCCCGCGGCCACGTCGCCGTTCGTGATGATCATCAGCGGCGCGGACTGCATCAGCCGCGGCCGCGGTAGGGCGAAACGCCCTGATCTGGCAGCCAAACGCCTTGCGGCAACTCTCCCCACTGCCAAAACACGTCGATCGGCATGCCGCCACGCGGAAACCAATAGCCGCCGATACGCAGCCAGTGCGGTTCGATGGCCTCCGCGACGCGCTTACCAATAGCGACCGTGCAATCCTCGTGAAAGGCGCCCTCATTGCGGAAGGACGAGAGATAGAGCTTGAAGGACTTGGATTCGAGGATCCAGGCATCGGGGGCGTAATCGATCACCAAATGCGCAAAATCGGGCTGGCCCGTGATTGGGCACAGCGAAGTGAACTCCGGCGCCGTGAAGCGCGCCACATAGTGGGTGTCGCGGTGGGGATTTTTTGCGCGCTCTAACTCAGCCGCTTCGGGCGAGGCCGGTATGCCAACCGGTTTTCCGAGTTTGGAGAGCTGATCGTCATTCTTGGACATGGAATACTTTCGAAACTCAGGCGGCCGCTCGGGGACCCCGATAGATGCAGCCTTCCCGGCAGGTGTCGCGCGCGACCGTCACCTCGGTCAAGCCCGCCAGATCATTCGCCAATTTCTGCCAAAGCCAACGCGCAATGTTTTCGAGCGTCGGCAGACCGAGCTCGTCAATGTCCTCGTTGAGAAAACTGTGATCGAGTTGATCCCGCGCCGCGCCGATTGCCTTCTCAAAAATCTCGAAGGGGACGACCAGGCCCGTTTCCGCATCGGGCTCGCCCTCAAGCGTCACCCGCACCCGGTAGGAGTGCCCGTGCAGCCGGCCATATTTCTTTTCCGTGCCGGCAATGGCCTGGGGCAGAAGATGGGCCGCCTCGAACACGAATTCCTTGTAGATCAACATGGGCGCTGTTTAGGGGATTTATCGGCGGAATGCCAGTGCTGCCAAAGACATATCTACGCTGGTCTCTAGCGCAGTCCGATGAGCTTGTGGGTCTGCAGCGAAAGCCGCCAACGGGGGTTTTGGGCGCAATAGTCAACCGCGGCGCGCGTGTTTTCTTCGCGGGCATCGCCGTCCATTGGCTGAAGGAAAAAATGACAAAAATCCAGGGATTGATACACATCGGGCGTCGCGCCGGCTTGCGGAAAAACAAGCTTGAGCTCGTCTCCGGAGATTTGCACCAGCTCGGCATTTGCCTTTGGGCTGACGCAAATCCAATCGATTGCGCGGGGAACGGGCAGCGTGCCGTTGGATTCGATGGCGATCTCAAAGCCCAGGTGGTGCAGCGCATCGAGCAGAGGCTGATCGACTTGCAACATCGGCTCACCGCCCGTCAAAACAGCAAATGGCGTAGCGCTTCCGCCTGGCCAAAGCGCACGGCAAGCCTCTGCCAGGCTCGCGGCGTCTGCGAACTGGCCGCCTCCTGGGCCGTCCGTGCCGATAAAATCAGTGTCGCAGAATTTACAAACGGCCCTATCGCGATCTGCTTCGCGTCCCGACCACAGATTGCAACCGGCAAAACGGCAAAATACGGCCGAACGGCCGGTTTGCGCGCCTTCACCCTGTAATGTCGCGTAGATTTCTTTGACTGAATACATCGCTCTCTGGGGTGCCTATTGGGCCTCCGCGGACGCATCGGCGGTTGCCTGCCATTCGGCGAAACCCTTGGCGCGCAATTGGCACGCCGGGCAATCATCGCAGCCATAGCCCCAGGCGTGCCGCACGTCGCGCTCGCCGCGATAGCAGCTGTGGGTGGCCTCCACAATCAGATCGATCAGAGCTTCGCCGCCCAAATCATGCGCCAAACGCCAAGTTTGCGCCTTGGTGAGCCACATCAGCGGCGTTTCTATCTCGAATTCGTCCTCCATGCCGAGCCTGATGGCTTGTGCCAGAGCCTGCAGGGTGGCGTCGCGGCAATCGGGATAGCCGGAAAAATCGGTTTCGCACATGCCGCCGACAAGGCGAAGAATGCGCCGCCGGTAGCCCAGCGCCGCGGCATAAGTGAAAAACAACAAATTCCGCCCAGGCACGAACGTGCTGGGCAGGCCGTTTTCGGCAATTACGATCTCGGCTTCGCTGGTGAGCGCCGTTTCGCTCAAGCGTCCCAGTTCATCGAGCTCAATGACGTGATCTGCGCCCAGCCGGCCGGCCCAATTGGGAAATTTTGCAGTCAATTCGGCGCGGACCGCTAATCGGCAGTCGAGTTCCACACTGTGGCGCTGGCGGTACTTGAAGCCGACCGTCTCAACGTGACCATAGCGCTCAAGCGCCCAAGCGAGGCACACGGTCGAGTCCTGGCCGCCTGAAAACAGAACCAGCGCGTTCGAGTTGGCTGTATGGGTCATGGTCGCGGGGTTGATCGATCCACAATTTTTGCCGTGCCGCGGCGGAAATACTTGCGTGCTCTTCCGCTTCGCCGGTCACTCGGCTAATAACGCGGTCGCACCTTCGCATGCGCGCCTATGCCGCGACAACTCTGAGCCAATTGAAAGACACAGACACATGAGCGCAATAGCCGACATCACTGCGCGCGAAATAATCGACAGCCGCGGCAATCCAACCGTCGAAGTGGACGTCTTGCTGGAAGGCGGGGCGATGGGGCGCGCCAGCGTTCCATCCGGCGCCTCGACGGGTGCCCACGAAGCTCATGAGCTGCGCGATGGAGGCGACCGTTATCTGGGGCGCGGCGTACTCCAGGCCGTCGCGGCGGTCAACGGTGAAATCTTGAGCGCCCTGAAGGGCGCCGAAATAGGCAGCCAACGCCAGATCGACGAAACATTGTGCAAACTGGACGGCACCAGCAACAAGAAGCGATTGGGTGCGAATGCCATCCTTGGCGTATCGCTGGCGACGGCCAAGGCGTTGGCCGCGACTGCCGACGAGCCACTCTACCGCTCCATCGGTGGCGATGACGCCACGCTGCTGCCGGTGCCGATGATGAACATCCTCAATGGCGGCGCCCATGCTGATAATCCGATCGATATTCAGGAGTTCATGATCATGCCCGTTGGCGCGGAAACCTGCGCCGAGGCGGTTCGCATGGGCGCGGAGGTCTTCCACACGCTCAAAAAGGCGCTTCACGATGCGGGCCACAACACCAATGTTGGCGACGAGGGTGGCTTTGCGCCCAATTTGGCCTCCGGCGAACAGGCGTTGGAATTTATCATGCGCTCGATAGAAGCGGCTGGCTATCGGCCTGGCGAGGACGTCTATCTGGCGCTCGATGCGGCATCGAGCGAATTCTATCGCGACGGCGTTTACGCGCTCGCAGGCGAGGGGCGCACGCTCGATGCGGCCGGAATGGTCGCCTATTACGCCGATCTCGTCGCGCGCTTTCCCATCATCTCCATCGAGGATGGCATGGACGAGGACGATTGGTCCGGCTGGAAGGCGCTGACGGACGCAATTGGCGGCAGCTGCCAATTGGTCGGCGACGATCTGTTTGTGACCAACACCGAGCGTCTGGCGCGCGGCATCGATCAAGGCATCGCCAACGCCATTTTGGTCAAGGTGAATCAGATTGGCACCCTAAGCGAAACGTTGGATGCCATCGAGATGGCGCACAAAGCAAATTACCGCGCGGTCATCTCGCATCGCTCAGGCGAGACCGAAGATGCGACCATCGCCGATCTCGCCGTGGCCACAAACGCTGGCCAGATCAAGACCGGCTCGCTCGCGCGTTCCGACCGGTTGGCCAAATACAATCAGTTGATCCGCATCGAAGAGGCGCTTGGCGCCCGGGCGCGCTATGCCGGGCGCGCGGTCTTGCCCGGAGCGGGCTAACCACTGCTTAACGGGAACGCGCTAATCTTGATCCTGGGATCTGCCCATCTTGCACGGTGAGTGGGCTGGATTTATGGGGTGTGCTCTTATGCGTTGGCGTCCAATTCTGACATCGCTCACATGTTTGGCGTTGATTTCCTATTTCACCTACCATTTGCTGACCGGCGATCATGGCATGCGCTCCCGCGCCGAACTGCAGAACCGGGTTGCGGCGCTGCAGGGCGAATTGGCGGGACTCAAGGCGGTGCGCGCGCGCATTGAGCGCGACGTCGATTTGATGCGAGCCAGCCATCTCGACCCCGACATGCTGGATGAGCAGGTGCGCGCGATCTTGAATTTCGCCCACCCCAACGACATCGTCATTCTCGACGGCAATACGGCGTCCACCGCTGCGCTGCCCAAGCCTTGAGCATGGGCCGATCCGTCGCACGTCGACGGGTTAATAAACAAATGATTTCAATATCTTGAATGATATCCACCGCAATAGCGGCGCGCTGGCAAAACCGGCACAACTCGTGTAACGTGCAGGCCAAGGAAACGCTAGCGAGGCCCCATGACGGTTTCCGACGATCCCCACAATCGTCTGCAATTTGCCGACAGCGACGCCGGCTCTACACAAATTTCCGATGACGTTGATGCGGCGGATCTATCCGCTGCGGGCGATGCCGCTGTGCCTGAGCTGGAAGCAGACGCCGAGCGCGACGCCTATAGCCTGATGTTGTTGATCCGCCGGTTCGAAGAAAAGGCGGGCCAGCTTTACGGCATGGGCTATATCGGCGGGTTTTGTCATCTCTATATCGGGCA
>JAJFHN010000005.1 GCA_021775595.1 Hyphomicrobiales bacterium | reverse complement strand
TATCTGTTCTTCGGCATCGGCAGCTTCATCTACGCCATGACCCGTGTGCCGATCTTCGCACGCGGCATTTCGTTCATGCATGTTCTGGCCGTGGTCGGACCGTTCCTCATTCTCGTCAACGTTGGCTTCAACGAGTGGGGACATGCCTTCTGGCTGACGGAAGAGATCTTCTCGCATCCGCTCCATTGGGGCTTTGTTGTCCTGGGCGTTACGGCGTTCGCGCTTGCCGGCGTCGCAGCTCAGATGACGATGCGCTTTGCTGAGCTCTTCCCGGTCGTTTTCAAAAACGAAGACGCGTAATAAGTACACGACGAATCAGGCGGCGGTCCGAGTTCTCCCAGTGGCCGCCGCCATTTTTTTGACGATCTACGGTTCGCCGGATAAATCCCAGAAAGATGCGCCGCGCGCCGTGAAACCTCGTGCCTCCCCTGCATCGACGCAGTAGGATGGCGCCCATGGATCAAATCCCGCAAAAACGTGTCGTCACGCTGATTGCCAGCGCCACCGAAATCGTCAGCGCGCTGGGTTGTGCCGATTGGCTGGTCGGGCGCTCGCACGAATGCGATTTCCCCAGCCAAGTCTCGAAACTGCCTGTCTTGACCGAACCCAAATTCAAGGTTGAAGGATCGAGCCTCGAAATCGACAAACGGGTCAAGGCGATCGTCGAAGAGGGCCTCTCGGTCTACCGGGTGCATGCAGATGAACTCGATAGCGTCTCACCTGACGTCATCGTCACCCAGGATCAGTGCGAGGTCTGCGCTGTCTCGCTCCCCGATGTCGAACAGGCGGTTTGCGAAATCACCAACTCGGATGCCCGCGTCGTTTCTCTTAGACCCGATGCGCTGAACGACGTTTGGACCGACATCGCCAAGGTCGCCGATGCGCTCGATATCACAGCGCGCGGTGATGAGTTGATCGGCAGCTTGAAAGCGCGCATGAGCGCATTGGCAGAAGACGCGAAGACGTTGGGCGCCCGCCCGCGCATCGCCTGTGTCGAATGGATTGAGCCGCTGATGTCGGGCGGCAATTGGATGCCCGAGCTGGTCGAGATGGCTGGCGGCGACAATTTGTTTGGCGAAGCGGGTAAACACTCGCCCTGGATGGAGTGGGAGCAAATTCGTGACGCCGATCCCGACGTCATCCTGGTCATGCCCTGCGGATTTGGCATTGCGCGAACGCTAGAGGAAATGCCGTTGATGGCCGCCCGCGAAGGTTGGGCCGACCTCAAAGCGGTCAAGGATGACCGCGTGATCGTCGCCGACGGCAATCAATATTTCAACCGCCCCGGACCGCGATTGGCCGAATCCCTCGAAATCATGGCCGAGGTGTGCCATCCGGGTCATTTTGATTTCGGCCACGAGGGAACAGGCTGGGTGCGCTTTGGCGGCTGACGCGTTTGCCTGTCATAGAGCTGTGACATCGCGTGCCTATCCATTGGTGCACGTCTTTTTTGAGAGCGCGCCATGACGACGTTGAGACCCCAAGCAAAATCTGCCGCCAAGGCGAAATCTCGAGATCTGGCAACTGCCCGTGAATTGACCGCCGAAGCGCTGGGCACCGGGCTGCTGGTTACTGTGATCGTCGGTTCCGGCATTTTGGGCTCGTCGCTATCGCCTGCGAATGAGGGCGTGGCGCTCCTCGCCAACGCGCTCGCGACTGGCATGATCTTGGTGGTGCTCATCACTTGTCTTGGTCCCGTATCGGGCGCGCACCTGAACCCCGCGGTTACATTTGCGTTTTGGCTGAGGGGTCAAGTGTCGGGTTCCAAGGCGCTCTTCTATGGTCTAACGCAGATCGCCGCGGGCATTACGGGCACGGTCCTGGCACACCTTATGTTCGGTCTCGATGCCATAGAGATCGGAACTCAAATGCGCTGGGGACCCGACATGTGGCTGGGCGAGGCGATAGCGACCTCTGGCCTGGTCTTTACGATCTTTGCAGCTCTTGCCGTGCGCCCGCAATTTGTCGCCACCGGTGTCGGCCTCGTCGTTTTTGCCGGGATATGGGCGACATCGTCGACGTGCTTCGCAAATCCCGCTGTGACGATAGCTCGCGCGCTGACCAACAGCTTCACCTCGATCCGCCCGGTTGATGCCGCCGCCTTCATTGGCGTCGAATTCATCGCCGCCGCTGCGACGGTGGCGTTTGTGGGCTGGCTCTATGCCGGCCTAGAGCGCAACGGCGGATGATTGGCGCATCGCAATGGAAAAACTGTTCCACACCATGCATTGGCCGCGCGCGGCGCTATCGGAGCTTGACCGCGTGCCTGCGAGCCGTTAGCTCGGTCGGGCAATGGAGTCGGGGCCGCTCAGACATTATCGCGGGCTGGTGGAGGCGGGCGAAATCGCGCCCGACCGCGCCCAGCTGCTGGCCGCCGAAAAGCTGCAGCTGCTCTCCAACCGTTTGGCGCATTACGCGCCGCCAGAGCGCACCGACTTTTTCTCCTACTTCACCCGAAAGCGCGGCGAGGTGCCCGAAGGACTTTATATGTTCGGCGGTGTCGGGCGCGGCAAAACCATGCTGATGGATTTGTTTTTTGAAACGGTTCCCTTCGAGCCCAAGCGCCGCGTTCACTTCCACGAATTCATGGCCGACACCCACGATCGTATCGCCAAGACGCGCCAGACCCATGAAGGCGATCCGATCGCCCATGTCGCCGCATCGATTGTCGAGGAAGCCAGGCTGCTGTGTTTTGATGAACTGCACGTCACCGATATCGCCGACGCCATGATCCTGGGCCGGTTGTTCGCCGGCTTGCTCGACGCCCATGTGGTCGTCGTCTCGACCTCCAATGTGGGACCGGGCGAGCTCTATAAGGATGGCCTCAACAGGCCGCTGTTTGAGCCCTTCATTGCGTTGATCGAGGATCGCATGGAAGTGCTGGAGCTCGAGGCGGCGAAGGATTACCGGCTCGACAAACTACAAGGAGCAAGGCTCTATTTTTCGCCCGGCGGCGCCAAGGCGGAAAAAGCGATGCGCAGCGTTTGGACAAGACTGACCAACCGCGACAAAGGGCAGGCGGCCAAACTCGAGTTCAAAGGGCGAGCAATCCCGGTGCCCGAGGCCGCCATGGGCGTTGCCTGGTTTTCGTTTGACGATTTGTGTGAGAAGCCGCTGGGCGCGGCCGATTACCTGCAGATCGCCCACGCCTATCACACGGTCTTACTCTCGGGCATTCCGACCATGGGGCCCGAAAAGCGCAACGCGGCGCGCCGCTTTGTCGCGCTTATCGACACGCTGTATGACAACGGCGTGCGCTTCATTGCCACGGCCGCGGCCGAGCCCGATCAGCTCTATCCCAAGGGCGACGGCGCGAACCTGTTCGAGCGCACCGCCTCGCGGCTGATGGAAATGCGATCAGACGCCTATCTGGCGGGCAACCGGCGCTCAAGCGCCTAGAACCGAAAGCAACACCGCCGGCTCCGATCGATCGAATGGTGATTGTGAAAAACGCAGGCAATCGGCGCGCGCCCGGTGATCGTCCCCGAAACCGCGGCCTGTTCACTCAAGACGGCGCACCGGCTGGCCGATGCCCGTCTCTCAGATTGACGTCACTTGCCTACTGCCGTCACTCAGCCGTGTGCAGCTGATCATCCGTCATGCCGTCTTGCAGCAATGTCATGATCAGTGGCACGGCGTACATGCACGCAAGCGCTACCAGCCCCAACTGGATATAAAACATCGTATGATTCCCCGTCGATTCCCTCGACTATGATTGTATTTAAGGCCAGCAAAATGGCCTTTTTGCGGCCAAGATCTCGTCATTTTCTGCAAATATTTGGCCGCATTTATGCCTAAATGTCACAGGTATGTGGCCAACATGCAACGCGGCGGGCTCTTTTTCGAGCAAAACTGCCGAATCTGCTTCCCATAAACCCGTCGGCGGGCGTTGAATGGACCCGCAAATGGTCCCTGATGTGGGTCCATATGACGGGGGATGACATGGAAAACACAACCGTTTCCACCCAAAGCCTGACCAATGCCGTGCCGTTGTGCGACGAGGCGGTCAAGCATGTTGCAGAGGCCACAAAGGCCCTGATCGACGCGTCCGAGGACACGGTCGAGCAGGCGATAGCGCATCTCGATTCAGCTTTGAGCTGTCTGCGCCGCTGCTGACAACCTAATCGGCGCGCTGTTGCGGCCAAGAACTTGCTGCGCTATTTCGCCAGTCTTTCAGCGATTGCGAGGCCTCCGGCTGTGGTTGCGCACTCCGACTGACGCCGAACCAAACAACACAATCGCACGCTCAAGATGTGCGGGCTGGCCGATCGCGCGAGCGCGCGAAGGCGGTCAATTGTGGACCAATCGGGCTCAAGCGGCGCGTGCCCGCCCATGGTCTTGCGCCCCCCGCCGTTTCGGGCTAACCAAACCGCAAGGCAATCCAAGTGCGGGCGCAACGTTCGCGGGCGGCAGCGCAATTTCAATTCTCGATATTCGTCAAGGAGGCTCCCCATGGCGCGCAACAAAATCGCGCTGATCGGCGGTGGTATGATCGGTGGCACGCTGGCCCATCTGGCCGGTCTCAAGGAGTTGGGCGATGTTGTCATGTTCGACATCGTCGAAGGTCTGCCCGCCGGCAAAACACTCGATATATCCCAATCCGCATCCGTCGAAGGCTTCGATGCCAAGATGTCGGGAACGAGCGAATATCAGCAAATCCGCGACGCCGACGTCGTAATCGTCACCGCAGGCGTGCCGCGCAAGCCTGGCATGAGCCGCGATGATTTGCTGGAGATCAACCTCAAAGTGATGGAGCAGGTGGGCGCCGGTATTAAGAAGTACGCGCCGGACGCTTTCGTTATCTGCATCACCAACCCGCTCGATGCCATGGTCTGGGCGCTGCAGCGTGCCACTGGCTTGCCGCGCAACAAGGTGGTCGGCATGGCGGGCGTGCTCGATTCCTCGCGATTCCGCCATTTCCTGGCTGAGGAGTTCGATGTCTCGATCGAAGACGTCACGGCATTCGTGCTTGGCGGTCACGGCGACACAATGGTGCCGCTGCCGCGTTATTCGACAGTGGCGGGTATTCCGCTGACGGATCTCGTTAAATTGAAATGGATCACCGAGAAGCGGCTTGAGGAAATCCTGCAGCGCACCCGTGACGGCGGTGCTGAGATCGTCGGCTTGCTCAAGACGGGCTCGGCCTATTACGCGCCCGCCGCCTCGGCGATCACCATGGCTGAATCTTATTTGCGCGACAAAAAACGCGTGTTGCCGTGTGCGGCCTATTTGAACGGCGAATATGGCGTCAAGGGCCTGTATGTGGGCGTGCCGGTCGTGATCGGCGCCAAGGGCGTCGAGCGCGTCATCGAAATCACACTCGAAAAGAAAGAGCGCGATGCCTTCATGAAGTCGGTCGATGCCGTCAAGGGCCTGGTCGAGGCCTGTCAGCAGATCGCACCAAGCTTGGCCTGAGTCTGGCCTGATTGAATGGCTTGGCGCGGGCTGCGACGCGGACCAAACGGGGATCTAGCAACGCATGAACATTCACGAATACCAGGCCAAATCGATCTTGCGCGATTTTGGCGTGCCGGTTGCTCGCGGCACGCCGGTCTTCTCACCTGAAGAAGCGGTCACGGCCGCCAAGGAGCTGGGCGGCGATAAGTGGGTCGTGAAGGCGCAGATCCATGCCGGCGGCCGCGGCAAGGGCGGCGGTGTCAAGCTCGTCAACTCGATCGACGAGGTGCGCGCCGAAGCCGACCGCATGCTTGGCATGACCCTCATCACCCACCAGACCGGACCAAAGGGACGGCTGGTGAACCGCGTCTATGTCGAGCAAGCCTCCGACATAGCGCGCGAACTCTATCTCTCATGCCTGGTTGACCGCGCCACCTCGCGCATAGCCTTCATCGCCTCGACCGAGGGCGGCATGGACATCGAAGAGGTCGCCGCCAAGACACCGGAAAAAATAGTGACGCTCACCATCGATCCTGCATCCGGCTTTTCCGGTTTCCACGGCCGGCGCATTGCCTTTGCACTGGGTTTAGAAGGCCAACAGGTCAAACAGTGCGTCAAATTGATCGGCGATCTGATGACCGCCTTCCGCGAAAAAGACGCCAGCCTGGTCGAGATCAATCCCCTGGTCGTCACCGGCGACGGCGATCTTCTGTGTCTCGATGCCAAGATGAATTTCGACGACAACGCGCTCTACCGCCATGGCGACATCGCCGAATTGCGCGACATTGAAGAAGAAGACCCTGCCGAAGTCGAAGCCTCGCGCTTTGATCTCAACTACGTCAAGCTCGATGGAACAATCGGCTGCATGGTCAATGGCGCCGGCCTGGCTATGGCCACCATGGACATCATCAAGCTCCATGGCGCGGAGCCAGCCAATTTTCTGGACGTGGGCGGCGGCGCCACCAAAGAGCAGGTGATCAATGCCTTCAAAATCATTCTGTCCGATCCCAACGTGGAAGGCATATTGGTCAATATTTTTGGCGGCATCATGCGCTGTGACATCATTGCCGAGGGCATCGTCGCGGCAGTCAAGGAAATGAGCATAGCGGTGCCGCTGGTTGTCCGCCTGGAGGGAACCAATGTCACGCTCGGTAAAAAGATCTTGAACGAATCGGGGCTCGCCATCATCGCGGCCGACGATTTGGGCGATGCCGCGCAGAAAATCGTCGCCCAAGTCAAGGGAGGCAAATAATGGCCGTCCTTGTCGACAAAGATACCAAAGTGATCTGCCAGGGACTGACTGGCTCACAGGGCACTTTTCACACCGAGCAAGCGATCGCATACGGCACCCAAATGGTGGGTGGCGTCACGCCGGGTAAAGGCGGCTCCGACCATTTGGGATTGCCGGTGTTCGACACTGTGCATGGCGCTGTCGCCAAGACGGGCGCCAATGCCAGCGTCATCTATGTGCCGCCGCCCTTTGCGGGGGACGCGATTTTGGAGGCGATTGACGCGGAAATTCCGCTCATCGTCACCATCACCGAGGGCATTCCCGTGCTCGACATGGTCAAGGTCAAGCGTGCCCTGCAAGGCTCGAAAACCCGCCTTATTGGGCCGAATTGCCCGGGAATCATCACGCCCGAACAATGCAAGATCGGCATCATGCCGGGCCACATTCACACGCCGGGCTCGGTCGGCATCGTTTCGCGCTCGGGCACGCTGACTTATGAGGCGGTCGCCCAGACAACGGCTGCGGGGCTCGGGCAGACGACCTGCATCGGCATTGGCGGCGATCCCGTGCACGGTACGAATTTTATCGACTGCCTGGATCTGTTCCTGGGCGATGAGGCGACAAAATCGATCGTCATGATCGGCGAAATCGGCGGCTCGGCTGAAGAAGAGGCGGCGGAGTTCTTGAAGGCCTCCAAGACCAAGAAGCCGGTTGTCGGGTTCATTGCCGGTATTACGGCGCCGCCTGGCCGGCGCATGGGACACGCGGGCGCGATCATCGCTGGCGGCAAAGGCGGCGCTCAGGACAAAATCGAGGCCATGCGCAGCGCCGGCGTCGCGGTCACTGAATCGCCGGCGACCCTTGGAACCACCCTGGTTGAGGTATTAAATGCATAACTGTGCGCAGATGCGGCCCATATCGCGTGCATATCCAAACGGCGGAGAAGGCATGGGCCCCGGAGAGGCCGGCCAATGGCGAGGCAAGACTTAAACGAGGCATTTGCGCGGACTGCGTTTCTGCACGGCGCGAACGCCGGATACATCGAAGATCTCTACGCCGATTACCAGAGCGATCCCTCCTCGGTAGACGCGGGCTGGCGCGCATTCTTTAGCCAACTCCACGACAGCCCCGAAGAGGTGCGAGCCGAGGCCAAGGGCCCCTCTTGGGCGCGCGACGATTGGCCGATTCCCGAAAACGGTCCGATCGCCGAAGCGATAAACGGCGATTGGGCACCGGTTGGTCAGGCGATCGAGCGCGGCATCTCTGGTCGGGCCCAAACCATGGGCGTCGACCTCTCCAGCGAACTGGCTCTCTCGGCAACACGCGATTCCGTGCGCGCCTTGATGATGATCCGCGCCTACCGTGTGCGGGGACACTTGGCGGCTTATCTCGATCCGCTGGGGCTCGAAAAACCACAACCCCATCCGGAACTCGATCCCGCGTCTTACGGCTTCACCGAGCGCGATCTCGACCGCAAAATCTATCTCGATTACGTGCTCGGGCTCGAATTCGCGACCGTTCGCGAGATCAAGGAGATTTTGCTGCGCACCTATTGCTCGACCATGGGTGTGGAGTTCATGCACATTTCTTCGCCTGAACAGAAAGCCTGGATCCAGCAGCGCATCGAGGGCAAGGACAAGGAAATCACCTTCACGCCCGAGGGTAAAAAAGCGATCTTGGAAAAACTGATCGAAACCGAGGGTTTTGAAAAGTTTCTGGACGTCAAATACACCGGCACAAAGCGCTTTGGCTTGGACGGCGCTGAGTCGATGGTCCCGGCGCTTGAGCAGATCATCAAGCGCGGCGGCCATTTGGGCGTGCGCGAAATCATCTTCGGCATGCCCCATCGCGGCCGCCTAAACGTTCTCGCCAACGTCATGGGCAAGCGCTTCCAGGCGATTTTCCACGAGTTCAGCGGTGGATCGGCCAATCCCGATGACGTCGAGGGATCGGGCGACGTAAAATACCATTTGGGCGCATCATCGGACCGGACATTCGACGGCAACAATGTCCACCTGTCACTGACTGCAAACCCGTCCCACCTGGAGATCGTCGATCCAGTCGTTCTCGGCAAGGTGCGCGCCAAGCAGGACCAAGCCAACGACAAGACGCGCACCAGCGTCCTGCCTCTGCTGTTGCATGGCGATGCGGCATTTGCCGGCCAAGGCGTTGTCGCCGAATGCTTCGGGCTCTCGGGTCTTGCCGGCCATCGCACCGGCGGATCGCTCCACTTCATCGTCAACAATCAAATCGGCTTCACCACGGCGCCGCGCTTCTCGCGTTCTTCACCCTACCCCTCGGACGTCGCGCGCATGATCGAAGCACCGATCCTGCACGCCAATGGCGACGATCCCGAAGCTGTCGTCCACGCCGCCAAGATCGCGACGGAATTCCGGCAAAAGTTCCACAAGCCGGTCGTCATCGACATGTTTTGCTACCGCCGTTTCGGCCACAACGAGGGCGACGAGCCGGCCTTTACGCAACCGCTGATGTACAAGCGCATCCGCGAGCACCCCACCGTGACCCACATCTATGCCGACCGGCTGATTGGCGAGGGCCTCATCACCAAGGCCGAAGTCGACGCCATGCACGCGGAAGTCCGCAAACTGATGGATCAAGAGTTTGATGTTGCTGATTCCTACAAGCCCAACAGCGCCGACTGGCTGGACGGCAAGTGGTCGGGCATCGGATTTGCCGAAGAAGGCGCCCGCCGGGGCCAGACGGGCGTCGAAATCGAGCGTTTGCGTGAGATCGGCGGCATGCTGGCCATGGTGCCCGAGCATTTCCAAGCCCATAAGACAATCACGCGGCTGCTCAAGAACCGCAAAAAAATGATCGACGATGGCACCGGTCTCGATTGGTCGATGGCCGAGGCGTTGGCGTTCGGCAGCATGTTGCGCGAGGGCTTCCCCGTCCGGTTGTCCGGCCAGGACAGCGAGCGCGGCACATTTTCGCAGCGCCACGCGGTGTTGATCGACCAAGAGACGGAAGACAAGTACGCCGCCCTGCAACATCTGGCGCCCGACCAGGCGCGCTTTGAGGTCGTAAACTCGATGTTGTCGGAGGAGGCCGTGCTCGGCTTCGAATATGGCTACACGCTAGCCGAACCCAATACGCTGGTTCTTTGGGAAGGCCAATTCGGCGACTTCGTCAACGGCGCCCAGGTGGTGATTGATCAGTTCATCTCGAGCGGCGAGCGCAAATGGCTGCGCATGTCTGGCTTGGTGATGCTGTTGCCACACGGCTATGAGGGCCAGGGACCGGAACATTCCTCCGCGCGTCTGGAGCGCTTTCTTCAGCTTTCGGCCGAGGACAATTGGCAGATCGCAAACTGCACCACTCCGGCCAATTACTTTCATATCCTGCGGCGGCAGCTCCACCGCAATTTCCGTAAGCCTCTCGTGCTGATGACGCCGAAATCGCTGCTGCGTCACAAGCGTGCGCGCTCGCGCATTGAGGAGCTGGGCCCCGAATCGAGCTTTCACCGCGTGCTGTGGGATGACGCTCAAGGGCTTGAGGGCGAAAAAATCGAGTTGGTGGGCGATGACGCCATCAGGCGCGTCGTGCTGTGTTCGGGCAAGGTCTATTACGATCTCTATGAAGAGCGTGAGCAGCGCGGCATCAACGACATCTATTTGCTGCGCGTCGAACAGCTCTATCCGTTTCCGGCCCGCGCCTTGATCGAGGAGCTTTCGCGCTTCAAGCAAGCCGAAATCATCTGGTGCCAAGAGGAGCCCAAGAATATGGGCGCTTGGAGTTTCATCGAGCCCAATCTCGAATGGGTATTGAATCACATCGACGCCAGTCACAAACGGCCCCATTACGCAGGCAGAGCGGCATCGGCCGCCACGGCTACGGGCCTGATGAGCAAGCATTTGGCGGAGTTGCAGGCCTTTCTCGACGAAGCCCTGACGCTCTGACGCTTTCCGGGCGGAGTCCATCTCCGCCCCATTCATAAGGGACGAGACCACATGGCGACCGAAATACGCGTTCCAACCTTAGGCGAATCGGTAACCGAAGCGACGGTTGGACAATGGTACAAAAAGGCGGGCGAAGCGGTCAGCATCGACGAACCCGTTGTCGAGCTGGAGACCGATAAGGTTACGATCGAGGTGCCCGCGCCAAAAGCAGGCGTGCTGTCCGAAATCGCCGTTGGCGAAGGCGAGACGGTGGAGGTGGGTGCGCTGCTTGGCGCCATTGCCGAAGGCGAAGGCGCAAGCGCGGCCGAAACTTCCGCGGCGGCCGAAACCGTGCCGGAGGCCGCGCCGGCCCAGGCGGCCAGTCCAGCCGCCGCAGCACCAGCCGAGCCCGAGAGTGACCTAGTCCTGCCACCATCGGTTCGCAAGCTCGTGGCCGAAAATGACATCGATCCTTCCCAGATCAACGGCAGCGGCAAGGAAGGCCGCATCCTCAAAGAGGACGTGCTGGCGGTGATCGAAGCGGGCGGCCAGCCGCCCCAGTCCGAGGCGCCGGCGCCAATTACGATCGATGCGCCCTCAGCCGCGCCATCGCAACAGGCGCGCGCGCCCGGTCAACCGAGCGACGAGGCCCGCGAAGAGCGCGTCAAAATGACCAAGCTGCGCCAAACGATTGCACGCCGCCTGAAGGACGCCCAGAACACCGCCGCCATGCTCACCACCTTTAACGAGGTGGACATGTCGGCTGTGATGGCCATGCGTAAGGAGTATCGCGACCTCTTCGAAAAGAAGCACGGCGTGCGCCTTGGCTTCATGGGCTTCTTCGTCAAAGCCTGCATTCAGGCTTTGCGCGAGATACCGGAAGTCAATGCCGAGATCGACGGAACCGATGTCGTCTACAAGAACTACTATCATATCGGCATCGCGGTCGGCACGGACCGCGGCTTGGTTGTTCCTGTGGTGCGCGATGCCCAGGCCCAGTCTCTCGCCGAAGTCGAGGCCAGCATCAACGAGCTGGGCTTGCGTGCACGCGAGGGCAAACTCGGCATCGAGGACATGCAAGGCGGCACCTTCACCATCACCAATGGCGGGGTGTTTGGCTCGCTCATGTCCACGCCGATTCTCAATGCGCCTCAGTCGGGCATTTTGGGCATGCACAAGATCCAGGAGCGCGCCATGGTCGTGGACGGCGAAGTTGTCGTCCGGCCAATGATGTATCTGGCGCTCTCCTACGACCACCGCGTCGTCGACGGCCAAGGCGCGGTGACCTTCCTGGTGCGCGTCAAGGAGAGCCTCGAGGATCCCCAACGCCTGGTGCTCGAACTTTAGGAGTGACGGCGTGAACCATCTGATTTTTCTGGCGCCCGCGAGCGAGGTCTCCCCATGAGCCAATACGATCTCACCGTCATCGGCACGGGGCCGGGCGGCTATGTCTGTGCCATTCGCGCCGCCCAATTGGGGTTGAAAGTCGCCGTCGTCGAAAAGCAGGCCACCCATGGCGGCACCTGTCTCAATGTTGGCTGTATTCCCTCAAAGGCTCTGTTGCACGCCTCCGAAGCCTATGAGGAGGCGGGCCACGGATTTGCCGATATGGGCGTCAAGGTGAAGCCTTCGCTCGATCTTAAGACCATGCTGGCTTTCAAGGACGAGGGCGTTAAGGGCAACACCGACGGTGTCGCCTTCCTGTTGAAAAAGAACAAGATCGACGTCTTTCATGGCAGCGGAACAATCACCGCGCCAGGCGAAGTCACCGTCACGCCAGAAAAAGGCAAGGCCGAAAAGCTTGCGACCAAATCGATCGCCATCGCCACCGGCTCAGAGGTGGCGCAGATTCCGGGCATCGAGATTGATGAAAAACGCGTCGTCTCTTCGACCGGCGCGCTGACGCTCCCCGATGTGCCCAAGAAGCTTTTGGTCGTCGGCGCCGGCTATATCGGACTTGAGCTGGGCTCGGTCTGGCGGCGGCTCGGTTCGGAAGTCATCGTGGTGGAATTTCTCGACCGTATAACGCCCGGTCTCGATGGCGAAGTCGCCAAACAGTTTCAACGGATTCTCAAAAAACAGGGCATCACGTTCAAGCTGGGCCACAAAGTCGCGGCGGTCGAAAGTTCCGCAAAGGGCGCCAAGGTGACAATCGAGCCCTCCGGCGGCGGTGAGGCCGAAACGCTCAGCTGCGATGTCGTGCTCGTTTCCATCGGGCGCGTTCCCTACACCGAGGGCCTTGGATTGGAGGCGCTCGGCGTCCAACTCGACAACCGAGGCCGCATCGTGACCGACGAGCATTACAAGACGAATGTCGACGGCATCTATGCGATCGGCGACGTCATCAAGGGACCGATGCTTGCACACAAAGCCGAAGACGAAGGCGTGGCGCTTGCGGAAATTTTGGCGGGCCAGGCGGGCCATGTGAATTACGGCGTTATTCCAGGCGTGGTCTACACGTTCCCCGAGGTCGCATCCGTCGGCAAGACGGAAGAAGAGCTGAAAGAGGACGGCATCGCCTACAAAGTCGGCAAGTTTCCCTTCATGGCCAACGGGCGCGCGAAGGTGAACCGCACGACCGACGGTTTCGTGAAGGTCTTGGCGGACAAACGCACCGATCGCATTTTGGGTGTCCATATCATCGGACCCGACGCTGGCAATATGATCGCCGAAGCGGCCGTCGCGATGGAAATGGGGGCATCAGCCGAAGATCTGGCTCGCACCTGCCACGCGCATCCGACACTGACCGAGGCGGTCAAGGAGGCGGCCATGGACGTCGATAAGCGCGCACTGCACATGTGAATGCGTTCAATGCTGCGCAGCTTAATTTGCTCATTGTTCGTCACTGCATTCGCCGCGTTCCTTTGGCAGGCTGAAAGCGCCGATGCGGACCAGGCACCAGGTGCGCTGATCGGCTTGATCTATAATCAATCAGGAAGCCAGGCCCAGCTCGATATTCCCTCCTCGCGCGGCGCGCGCTTGGCGCTCCGCCAGATCAACCAAAATGGCGGGCTGCTCGGCCAGCCGGTCCAGTGGTCGCTTGTTGACGGGCGCAGCGATGCCAAACTGCTGCGGCGAAAGACGGCCGAGCTCATTAAGAAACGCCCCTCGACCAGCGCCCTGATTGGTCTTTCCGACACAGATATGGTCTTGGCAGTCGCCCCGGTCGCCGAGCGCGATGGACGCATCTTGGTGACATCGGGTGCCACATCGCCGCGGCTACCGGCCGCGATGCCGGGTCATTTGTTCTTGGCCTGCTTTGGTGACAACGTTCAGGCAGCGGTGGCGGCTGAGTGGTCCCATCGGACATTATCGGCGCGAACGGCCGTGATCCTGTTCAACGATTCAATGTCATATACCCAGCTGCTGCAGGGTTATTTCAGCGCCCGCTTCGAGCAACTGGGCGGCCGGGTTCTCGCAAGACGCAACTATGTACCGGGCGACCAGGAGAGTGCGCTGAGTGGGTTGCCCCAGGCGGATATGATTTTCATGTCGGCCGGCCCCGGTGAAGCGGTGCAACTCGCCGCCTTATTGCGCGCTAAGGGCATAACCGCTCCGATCGTCGGCGGCGACGGCCTCGATCTTGAGAAGGCATGGCTCAAGCAGCCGAACATGAACGATGTCTATTTCACGACCCACGTCTATCTTGGCGCCGACAACCCCGATCCGGTCGTGCGTGCGTTTCACGAAGCCTATCTGGCGGCCTATCCCAACAGCGCGCCCGATGCCTTCTCTGCTCTGGGTTACGACACCGCGCGGCTGATTTCGGCGGCTATCGTATCGGCGGGAAGTGCAGATCCCAGCGGGCTAGGCGTGGCGCTGAGCGGCATCGATGATTTCAAGGGCGTAACCGGAAAGATCTCGTATGCGGGGGGAAGCGCGATCCCAAAAAAGACCGTGAGCATCGTCGGAATCACGGGCGGCAAGCGCCGATTTGTCGCAAAAATGATGCCCGCGGTTGTGCCGCCGCCTTGAGGGCGGCGATCCGTCGACAAACGCGTATCGCATATGTGAGGATAGATCATAATCCGCGATTTTATGGAGGGAATTGGTGGCAAATTTTCAAACCGTTGCACAGGTTTCGGATCTGGCGCCCGGTCAACTCAAACTGGTGCGCGGCGACGTCGTCATCGCAAATGTCGATGGCGAACTGTTCGCCTTTTCGAGCCGCTGCCCGCATGACAAGGGTCCGCTGGATAAGGGCAAGCTCACGGGCGAAGTCGTTATTTGTCCGCTGCATTTTGCCCAATTCAATGTGCGAACCGGCCAAGCACTGCCCGGCGGCGTGACCAAAGACCCCGTCCCCACGTATGCGGTTCGCATCGAGGGGGACGACATCCAGGTGAGCAAAGGCTGACTTGGACCGGGCGCGCCCGCGCCCAAATTCCAAGGCTGCAAGACATCCACCAAATCGCCGGCGCTCGCGGCGAGACGAAAACGGCCATTGACAATATTAACGTATATGTTAATTAACAATAACTTTAAATAAAGAGATGCACTCAATGGACCAGCTTTCGACCACATACGCAGCACTTGCCGACCCCACCCGCCGGGCGATCGTGGCGCGGCTGGCTAAGGGAAGTGCAACGGTGAACGAGCTCGCCAAACCTTTCGAAATCTCATTGCCCGCGGTTTCGCGGCATCTGAAGGTCTTGGAGCAAGCACGGTTGATCCGCCGCGAGGTCGAGGCCCAGAAACGGCGCTGCCATTTGCGGCCCGAGGCCCTGAAGGTGGCGTCTGATTGGATCGAGTCCCATCGGCAATTCTGGATGGAAAGCCTCGACGGCCTTGATGCCTATTTGGGTGACCAAGCGAAAACGGCCGACGCCAAAAAAGAGGAGTAAGTCAGTAATGAATGAAGCCCTCGCAGTTGACGATAAGCAGGACGCACCCGAGCTGATCTTGGAGCGCGACTTGAACTACCCCGTTGAGATGGTCTTCAAGGCTTGGACGGATGCGGCCGCGCTCAGCAAGTGGATCGGGCCGGTCGGATTCAGCGCGCCCGACACGGAATTTGATGCGCGTCTCGGCGGCGCCTATGTCATTCCGATGATCTCACCCGATGGCTCGGTGCACACCGCACGCGGCACGGTCCTGGAACTGGTTCCCAACGAAAGACTGCGCATCAGCTGGGCATGGGACCAGGAGGACGGCAGTTCCGGTCATCAAATGGAGCTGGCGTTGAGCTTCCACGCCACGGCAGACGGCACGCGGCTCGTGCTCCATCACACCAAGTTTATCGATAAGGCCGCCCGCGATCAGCACAACCAGGGCTGGACCGGCAGCATCGACAAACTGCAGACCTACTTGACAGGCTAGTAGTCAAACGGATCGGCGTCCATCAGCTCGCGCGGCAACCAGGTCTCGTGCAAGTGGAACCATTCGAGCGCGATCGGATCGTCTGACACGATTCGGAAGACGGCGCTTGAGAACCGCGCATTGTTGGTGGGCGTCGAGTTGACCGCGTTTTTTTGCCATTCCTCGTAATTGACCAAGAGATGGCGATCGCAGGCGAGCGGGCGCAGCCGCACGTTGCGGATCTGCACCTTAAATCCCGGGCTCTTGCCATAGGCTTGACGGACGCCATCGATCAGACCCTTCCGGTCCATCGTGACGCCGCCTGGATAGGTCAGCTGAAAATCGTCCGCCAGCCGGTCGCCGTGGCGGGCTTGCAGGATTTGCTCGTCGTTTTCCACCGAGCCCTGGAACCAGTCGTCAAAAAAAGTGTGAAAATCCTCGATTTCGGCTTTGGCCGCAGCGAGCAAAACGTCATGCGAATGTGTCGTCACGCCATCGCCCCTTAGAAGTTTTCGACCCA
>JAJFHN010000040.1 GCA_021775595.1 Hyphomicrobiales bacterium | reverse complement strand
GGTGCCAGGCAGCGCCATAACCCACTGCTGGAATGGCCAATAGGGCGGGCCGTCGAAGGGAAACACCAGTTCGGCGCCATGGATCTTGGCGAGCTCCAACAGCACGCGTTTCGACCAGGCGTTGACCGGGTGCGGGTCGCTCTTAAACTCTGGCGCGACCTTCAGATGCGCCCACATGGCGGGCCCGGCGCTCCCCACCATGGCGATCGTTTCGGGCCGCGCGCCACCGGTAAGCCCGGGCAGGACTTGGTCGGCAATGGGTGTAAAACCACCCAGCAGCACCAGGCCGGTTGCCTCGAGATCGTTTGCAAGCGTGCTCATGGCCTGAGCATGGCTCCTCTATTTGGCTTTTTTGTTGCGCGCCGCCAGGGTGCGAAGCCGCAAAGCGTTGAGCTTGATGAAGCCCGCAGCATCAGCCTGGTCGTAACCAGCGCCTTCCTCGAAAGTCACCAGATCCTCCGAGTAGAGCGAATTGGGTGACTTGCGCCCGGTCACGATCGCGTTGCCCTTGTAGAGTTTGAGCCGAACCGTGCCCGACACGTGGGTTTGCGAGGCGTCGATCGCCGCCTGCAGCATCTCGCGCTCGGGCGCGAACCAGAAGCCATAATAAACGAGTTCGGCATAGCGCGGCATCAGCGATTCTTTCAAATGCGCCGCCTCGCGGTCGAGTGTCAGCGATTCGATGGCTCTGTGAGCTGCGAGCAGGATCGTACCGCCCGGCGTTTCATAGACACCACGCGATTTCATGCCGACGAAACGGTTCTCCACCAAATCAACCCGGCCGATGCCGTTGTCATGGCCCAGTGCGTTGAGTTTGGTGAGCAGCATTGCTGGCGAGAGCGCTTTGCCGTCGAGGCTGATCGCATCGCCGGCCTCAAAGCCGATTTCGACTTCGGTCGGCTCATCGGGCGCGGCCTCGGGCGAGACCGTGCGCTGAAAAACGTAATCCGGCGGCTCGCTCCAAGGGTCCTCAAGGACTTTGCCTTCGGATGAGGAGTGCAACAGGTTGGCGTCGACCGAAAACGGCGCCTCGCCTCTTTTGTCGGTCGGCACTGGAATCTGATGTTTTTCGGCAAACTCAATGAGATCGGCGCGCGAGACCATGTCCCACTCGCGCCACGGCGCTATCACCTTGATATCCGGATCGAGCGCGTAAGCCGTCAACTCGAAGCGCACCTGATCGTTGCCCTTGCCGGTGGCGCCGTGCGAGATGGCATCCGCGCCCGTCTCGTGCGCGATTTCAACGAGCCGCTTGCCGATCAGCGGCCGGGCGATTGCCGTACCGAGCAGATACTGGCCTTCGTAAAGTGCGTTGGCGCGCATCATCGGGAAGACATAGTCGGCGACGAAGGTCTCGCGCAGGTCTTCGATGAAGATCTCCTTGATGCCTAACAATTCCGCCTTGGCGCGCGCCGGCGCCAGTTCCTCGCCCTGACCCAGATCGGCCGTGAAGGTCACGACCTCGCAGTCATATTCCTGCTGCAGCCATTTCAGGATGATCGAAGTGTCGAGCCCGCCCGAATAGGCGAGCACCACCTTTTTGATTGCTTTATCGCCGGCCATGGCGCCACGAGCCTTTTCAATGCGCGAATTGCGGATGCTGGTGATGGGCGGGCACTATAGGTAACTCGCTTTGGCGCACAAGACCTAGCATTCGGCAGGGTAAGCGGGCCTGGCGCACGGCATCAATCCACCACGTCGTAAACGAGTTCCACGATCTCTTTTGGGTGGGTCTTGCAGGTGACCAGTTTGAGCGGAAGTTCTCCCACGCCGTCGGTGACGAGCGGCACGCCGCCGCCCAGGATAATAGGCATAACGAAGAGCTCCAGGCGATCTACAAGCTTAGCGTTGAGCATCGCGCTCACCAGTTTGCCGCCGCCCAAAATCCATACATCACCCTTCTTGGGCAGTACATCGCGGAAGTCTTCGAGTGGCCCTGAATGCAGCCGCACGCCGTCGGGCGCATCATCCAGCGGCCGCGATGAGACGACGATCACATCCTTGCCGGCGTAAGGCCAAACACCGAAGCCGCGCACCTGGTCATATGTGGTGCGACCGGAGACGATCGTCTGGATCGAGGACATGAATGCGTCAAATCCCAGTTCGACGCCGTCGAATTGTTCGAGCCAAGCCACACCGCCCTCAGCATCGGCGATACAGCCGTTTGCGCTCACAGCCAGATATGCTCGGTTCATGAGCCGCTAGGCACCCTTGCCAGCGATCAACCAATAGACGAAGCCGCCGGCAAAGCCCGCGCTGGCGAAAATTGTCATGTAATCGGCCGATGGCGCGACGAATTCACCGCTCTGTCCGGTCACCAGCAGCGGGATCGCCGCGAGCGCCAGACCGCCCATCACAACGTAATAAGTGAAGGACCGGATCCGCAGCACTTCGCCGGCGATCGCCGCGACAAGGGCCGGCAACGCTGTGAGCGCCGGTGTCACCGCGCCGATGAAAAGAACCGCGGCGAAGGGTTCGGCGAGGAGATCGATAACTGGATCGCCGGGCGCGGATTGGCGAATGGCGTCGCCCGCCCAATAGGTGCCCAAAGCAAAGAGCGCGAGCAGGGAGCTGAACGCGCCAAGCACAAAGCCGAAAGCGATGACGAGGCCGCGCATCAGCGTTTTGGCGATCACGGCCCAGATACCTCGCCAGACGGCACCGCGCCCGCAAGGCGGCGTTGGCTCGCGCGCTCCTTCACGCTGGCCGATTTGAGTTGGCCGCAGGCGGCCATGATGTCGCGGCCGCGCGGCGTCCGCACCGGGCTGGCGTAGCCTGCCCGATTGACGATTTCGGCGAACGCCTCGATCTGCTCCCAGTCGGAGCATTCATAGGGGCTGCCAGGCCAGGGATTGAAGGGGATCAGGTTGATTTTGGCGGGAATGCCAGCAAGCAGGCGCACCAGTTCGCGCGCGTCATTGAGCGAATCGTTGACGCCTTTCAGCATGACGTATTCGAAGGTGATCCGCTTGGCGTTTCGCACGTCCGGATAGGTGCGGCAGGCCTCCAACAGCTCGGCAATGGGAAATTTGCGGTTGATCGGCACCAATTCGTCGCGCAGCTCGTCACGCACGGCGTGCAGCGAGATGGCCAGCATCGTGCCGACCTCGGCGCCCCAACGCCCGATTTCAGGCACGATGCCCGAGGTCGAGAGCGTGACGCGGCGCTTGGAAACACCCAGACCATCGCCGTCGCAGATGATCTCGACCGCCTGCTTCACATTGTCGAAATTATACAAGGGCTCACCCATGCCCATCAGCACGATGTTGGTGATCTTGCGTTCGGCCTCGGGCAGCCCCGTTTGATCGCTCGCGCTCGCTCCGGGCCACTCGCCCACCCGGTCGCGGGCGATCAACACTTGCTCGACGATCTCGCGCGCCTCGAGATTGCGCACGAGCTTTTGCGTGCCGGTGTGACAAAACGGGCAAGTCAGCGTGCAGCCCACCTGGCTCGAAATACAAAGCGTGCCGCGGGATTCCTCGGGGATGTAAACGGTTTCGATTTCGGGTCCGGAGCCTCCGGTACCATCAGAAAGCCGGATCAGCCATTTGCGTGTGCCGTCGATAGAGATTTGCTCTTGAGTTATATCCGGCCGGGCCAGTGAAAAACGCTCGGCCAACTGTTGGCGCATTTCCTTGGAGATGGTGGTGATCGGCTCGAAGCCGCTGGCGCCCTGCACATAGAGACCGTGCCAGATTTGCGAGACCCGCATGTTGAGCGCGCGCTCCGCCACGCCCATTTTACGCAGCTCATCTGCAAGGCCGGCGCGGTCGAGACCGATCAAATTGGTCCTCTCGCCGTCTTTGCCGGAAATGTCGTGAATTGGGGCAGTCACACTCATCGCACCACCATTGGCCGGCAACTGGCGCCGACACCAGCCGCGCTCTTAGCACGGTCGCAAGCTGCGCGGAAACCGCGATGGTGCGATAACGCGATCGGCGCGCTCGGTTAGGGGCAGTCCTTGGCGATCCGCTTCAGCGCTGCGCCAATGCCGTTCAGCGAATAGCGGTCGGTGGTCAGCGTGCCGCGCTTTGAGCGGCCCTGGACGATCATTTCAGAGCCGCCCGTCATGGCAGCGATCAGACGTTTTTCCGTCTCAGTGCTGTCGACGAATGCGCCTTCATCCTTGGTGAACAGCTTGAATTTGTCTTTGCCAATCACAACCTCGGTCGGCGTGTTGGGTTTCAGCGGATAACCGACCTTGATGCTGATCTCGCCCTGCACTTTGTCGCCGGGCCAGTGGGAAATATAGAAATAGATCGGGCCGCGCTTGACGTTTTTGGGTTTGGTGTCCTTTGGCTGGGATATGGCAAAGCAGACCTTGTTTGCCGCCGATTCCCCGACATAGGCGGACCAGTCGGCGAAACGCTCAACGAACTTGCCCGACGCCGCAGCGACTGGTGCGGCGGTTGCGATCAAAATGAGGCCGGTGAGGATAGGAATTCTGCGCATCTTCTCCACTCACGCTATGCGATTCTGTGATCGAATCATAATGCCTTGATCGGCGATTGACCAGAACAGGCGGGCGCAATGTCCGCGATTTTCCGGCATCGCCATACTATTTTTTGCTCCGAACGATCGGATCGCCGTGCACATGGGGCGCCAATGGTTCCGCCTGCTGGCCTTCACCGACCGGACGGGCCGCAAAACGCCCAAGCGATTTCACCCGGTCATACATCACGATAGCGCCTGCGGTTGCCACATTGATGCAAAATCGTGTCGGAATTTTCACGATCGAATCGCAACGTGCAATGAGCTCGGGCGATAGCATGCCGCGCTCGGGGCCCAGCACATAGGCTGCGCGCATCGGGTGATGTAAGCTGGGCAGATCGATCGCCTCATCCAGCAATTCGACGCCCACGAGTTTGCAGCCTTGCGGGAGCCGCATGTCGGCGACGCTGTCCCAGGCATAAAGCGGCAAGTGGGCCGGCGCCTTGGAGGTATCGGAGCGGGCTTCGCGGGCTTTGTATTGGGCGCCGATGGTGAACACGAAACTCGCGCCAAAGGCGTGCGCCGAGCGCATCAAATTTCCGACATTCATTGGCTTGGAAATGTGCTCCACGCCGATCGCGAAAAAACCGCGTGTCGCGCCAGCGCGCGCCTCGCCGCCAGAATTCGCCTGGTCTTGCTGCATCAGGTTTCTCGATCCTAAGCCCGCAACCCAAAAAAACCGCCGTGCAAGCGTTCGTGCCCTGGGTTATTAGCTCTGGGCCAAACAAGTGCAAGTGAGGACAATATGAAAGCTGCCCTATGCAGGCAATTCGGCGGACCCGAAGTGATCGAGATCGATGACCTGCCCGACCCCGACCCGGCGGAGGGCGAGGTGGTCGTCGATGTCGGTGCCGTATCGCTCAACTTCTTCGATACGCTGATCATTCGGAACAAATATCAATACAAGCCCGATTTTCCGTTTTCGCCGGGCGCTGAAATCGCCGGGCGCGTTTCAGCTCTGGGCGCCGGCGTCAGCGGCGTGGCGTTGGGTGAGCGCGTGATGGCCTATATCGGCTGGAACGGCGCTCGCGAAAAGGCAGTTGTGCCCGCCGCCGCGCTGGCGCCCATCCCCGATTCGGTGTCTGACGCCGTCGCCAGCGGCTTGAGCGTGACTTTTGGGACCGCGATGCATGGTCTCTGTGACCGTGGCCGGCTCGCCGCCGGCGAGACAGTCGCCGTGCTGGGGGCCTCTGGCGGCGCCGGACTCGCCGCTGTCCAAATCGCAAAGCGTCTGGGCGCCCGAGTTATTGCCGCGGCCTCCTCGCCCGAAAAACTCGAGATTGCGCGCGCCAACGGCGCGGATGAGGCAATCGACTACGCCAAGGAAGATTTAAAAGAAGAGATCAAGTCGCTCACCGGAGGTGCTGGCGCCGACGTCATTTACGACTGCGTCGGCGGCCCCTATTCGGAGCCTGCTCTGCGCGCGACCGCCTGGGGTGGGAGGTTTTTGGTGATTGGCTTTGCGGCGGGCGACATTCCGAAAATTCCGCTCAATCTGCTCTTGCTCAAGGGTTGTGACATGGTCGGCGTTTTTTGGGGCTCGTTCACCGAGCGCCATCCCGACCGAAATGCGGCCAACATCGCCCAAGTGATGGAGTGGTGCGCCAAGGGCGAACTTGATCCACATATCCACGGCGAATTTTCGTTGAACGAGACCAAGGCCGCGCTCGAGGTGATCGACCGGCGCGAAGCCAAAGGCAAGGTTGTGGTCTGTCCCTAAGTGGCTGACGCGGTCTTCGTATCGTCGCTGTCTTGCGATTTGCCAAGCGCCTTGGCAGCCGCCTCGCGGTGGTGGGGCTTGATGTGACCTGCCAGCAGCGCCGTCACGGCCGCCAGCACCGCCGCGTCATCGGTGAAGCCGATGCCTGCGATGATGTCGGGGATCATGTCGGCGGGCATGATGAAATAGGCCAGCGCGCCAAACAGCGTGCCCCGCACCCGCATCGGCGTTCGCGAATCCATGGCGCAATAGTAGGCGGCGACCGCGTCGTCAACGAATGGGATTCGCCCGGCCGAGCGCTTCAATTTCGCCCAAAATTCGTTGCGAACGGTTTGTTCGCGGTCGCTGGCGCCATCGCGTTCGTCACCGAATGCCGCGCCAAAGTCTTGACTAGCCTTATCATTCGCCTTCATGAACCGTACCCGTGATGCTGCTACGCCCCCTGAACAGATAGGTTCTGGGCCGAAGGGGCGCAAGGCGGGTGTGTGGGCGCACTCATAGAGCGTGCAAATATAGTGGGCTGAGGGACGAGATGAAACTGGACAGTAACATCAGCGCCGTCGTAACCGGCGGCGCGGCGGGTTTGGGGGCGGCAACATCGCGCATTCTTGCGAAAACCGGCGTCAAAGTCGCCATTTTCGATCTCAACGAAGAGCAAGGCAAGGCGATGGCGGGCGAAATCGACGGCGTGTTTTGCCACTGCGACGTGTCGAACCCGGAGAGCATCGAAGGCGCCCTGAAAGAAGCGCGCGCCAAGCACGGTCAGGAGCGCATTCTCGTCAATTGCGCCGGCATCGCGTTGGGAATCAAGACCGTGCGTCGCGATCGGCAGAGCGGCGACATCGTGCCCCACGAGCTCGATGCTTACGCCAAAGTTATCGCGGTCAACCTGATCGGTACATTCAACATGATCGCGCTCTCGACCGCCGGCATGTTGACGACCGATCCGGTCACCAAGGACGGCGGCCGCGGCGTTGTCATCAACACCTCGTCCATCGCTGCCCAAGACGGCCAGATGGGGCAAGTGGCTTATTCCGCTTCCAAGGGCGGTGTCGCGGCCATGACCTTGCCGGTCGCCCGTGATTTGGCGCGAGAGGGCATCCGCGTCGCCACCATAATGCCGGGTCTCTTCGACACGCCGATGGTCGCGGCCCTGCCCGACAACATTCGCGAGGCCTTGGCCGCCAGCGTGCCCTTTCCCTCTCGCATGGGACAGCCTGAAGAATACGCCGCTTTGGCCAAACACATCTGCGAAAACGATTTTCTCAATGGCGAATGCATCCGTCTCGATGGCGCGATCCGCATGACGGCGTCCTGATAGGATTCTGTTAACCATCCGGCAAGGCTTCGCGCCATAGGGTACCGAAGGAGATTCGCCGCGGGTCTCCGGCGGCCGTTTCCACGCGCCATCTCCGGTCCCGCAGCGCCGATTTCCGTTGGCATTTGCGATAACGGACCGGACTTTTGCGCGCTGTCCCTGCCATCAGCCTGTTTTTTGCCGCTCTCGCCGTGGCGGGCTTGGCCTGGCCGCAGCAGAGCCTCTCCCAATCTCTCGGCGGCGCCCAGGCGCGCGCGCGCGCCTACCAAAGCGCACCCAATTCGACGCGCAGACCGGCCCGCTCCTATACTTCAACCGCGACGCCATACCGCAGCCAAATGGGCTTCTTCGAACGCCTGTTTGGATCAGCGACAACGCCCCGGCGCGCACCAGGAAACGGCTATTATGGCTGGCAGTATTATCGCGGCTCCGGCTACCGCACCATGTGCGTCCGCTTGTGCGATGGCTATTACTGGCCGATCAGTTTTTCAGCGACAAGCAGCGGATTGCGGGGCGATTCGGCCCGCTGCGAGAACAGCTGCGGCACGCCAGCGCGCATGTTCTATCAGCGCAGCCCCGGCGGCGACGCCAAATACATGGTCGATCTCTCCGGCAAGCGCTATGGCGACTTGGAAAACGCCTTTCGTTACCGCGAAGAGTATGTCGAAAACTGCAAATGCAAGCCCGAGCCCTGGAGCACGGAAGCCCGCGCCGAATACGAGGCCCGCGCCGAGCGTCAGCTGGCCACCGCCTCCACCAACGATGGGGCTGAAACAGCAGTCGGAGAAACCGGCGATGGCGCAGTTCAATCGACTCCGGTGAACGCGACGCGCAAATCGCGTCCGCGGCGGTCTGCTCGCCGGCGCCCCAGCGCGCCAACCCGCGGGTTGTTCAGCTGGTGGTGAGGCCGGGCGATCTCAGCCCACCCGCGGACGCTTAAGAACGATCGATTTCATCCATGCGCGTGGCCAGGGCGATGTCGCGCTCGGTCACGCCGCCAGCCTCATGGGTCGCTAGCGTCACGTCGATCTTGTTCCAGACATTGAACCACTCTGGATGGTGGTCGAGCTGTTCGGCGATCATGGCGACGCGGCTCATCCAGCCGAAAGCGGCGTTGAAATCCTTGAATTTATAGGTTTTAGCGAGCGCGTCGCGCCCCTCCACCTCTTGCCAGCCGTCCAAGCCAGCTAGGGCTTTCGCGCGTTCAGGCCCGCTCAACAGATCTACCATGCTCGATCACTCCCAATCTTGTGCCTTGTTGTGCCATGCTTGGCCATTGAAGGGAAAGCCGCAGCGCACAAGGGGGCCAAGTGGCAGGTCTGCGTATTCTGTTCGTCTGTTTGGGAAACATCTGCCGCTCGCCGATGGCGGAGGGGATTTTCCAGCATATCAGCGGACAAGATGGTTCGGCGCAATACGGGGTCGATTCCGCCGGAACGGAACATTGGAACGTCGGCGCGCCGCCCGACGACCGCGCCCGCGCGACGCTGATGCTGCGCGGCATCGATATTTCCGACCTGCGCGCGCGTCAGGTGACGGCGAGCGATTTCGAAACCTTCGATCTTCTGCTCGCCATGGATAGGGAAAACCTGAGGCACCTCGATGCCATGGCGCCGGCGGGTACCAGCCGCAAAGTCCATCTCTATCTCGACTACGCCTTGGGCGCGCGCGGTCAGGATGTCCCCGACCCCTATTATGGCGACGCGGCTGGCTTCGATCAGGTGTGCGATCTGGTTGACCGCGCCTCGCACGGTCTGCTGCGGCGTCTGTCAGCAAACAACTGAGCGGACGGCTATCGGTTCAGCCGCTGTCCAGGGAAAAGGCTTCTTCAACGACATAGGGACCGCCGCCTGTGGAGGCGCGTGCCGAATAAAGCGCGAATCGGCGGACTGGGAATGTGCCGGCCAGGAAAGCGCCGTTGTTTTCCAGATAGACAGCGACGTCCCGTGCATGGACGTTGCGCAAGCGCGCCAGCGTCACATGAGGTTTGAAGTTGCGCGGCTCTGGCGCAAGGCCGACCGCGCGCGCGGCGCGTTCGTGTGCGCGATGCAGGTCAAGCAATCCGTCATTGCTCACGACATTTGCCCAAACAGAACGCGGCCGCCTGCCGCCGAAGCTGCCCAAACCATCCAACACAATGTCGAATGATCGGGCCTCTATGTGCGCCAATTCAGCTGCGAAGTCGTTGGCGACAACGTCGTCGACGTCACCCAAAAAACGCAAAGTAACGTGGTAGTTTTCCGGATCGATCCAGCGAGCGCCCTCCAATCCCGCCCGCAAACCCGCCAGGCGCGCTCCGATTGGCGAGGGAATTTCAAGTCCGGTGAAGAGCCGAGGCATTTTTGGATCCTCTGACGCCTCAATTCCTATGGGCAGGGATTGGTGTAGCTGCGATGAATCTTCTCGATGCCTTCGAGAACGCCGTCGCTGAGTTCCACATCGATCGAGGCCATATTGCTCTTGAGTTGGTCCATCGTCGTCGCGCCGAAAATGGCCGTCGTGACAAACGGCCGGCTGGCGGCAAATTTGAGCGCCATTTGGGCCGGATCGAGTCCGTGCTCTTTGGCCAGTTTTACATAAGCTGAAATTGCTTCGAGACCTTGCGGGGACTCATAGCGCGCCGCGCGATCAAACAGCGCTTTGCGCGACTTGGGCGGCAATGCGCCATTCTCGTATTTGCCGGTGAGATATCCTTGCGCGAGCGGCGAATAGGCCAGCAGCCCGACATCCTCACGGTGTGCAATCTCCGCCAATCCAACCTCAAAGGCGCGGTTGACCAAGCTGTAGGCGTTCTGGACCGAGGCGATGCGCGGCAACCCGTGCAATTGCGATTCCCGCAAATATGACATCGCGCCCCAGGGCGTTTCATTCGAAATGCCGATAACACGCACCTTGCCCTCTTCGACGAATTTGCCGAGCACGCCGAGTGTTTCGTCGATGGCATGGGATTCGCCCTCCTCATGCTCGTATTCGAGCACGCCCATGACTTTCAGCGGCCGGTCCGGCCAGTGCACTTGGTAGAGGTCGATATAGTCTGTTTGCAAGCGCTCGAGGCTCTTCTCCAGCGCCTCGCGAATTTGCGCCGGCGACAAGCGGCACGGTGAACCATCGTCGCGAAACCAGTCGTTCTTGGACCGTCCCATCACTTTGCTGGTCAGGATGACCTTATCGCGCGCATTTCCCGCCGCCAGCCAAGAGCCGATATAGGCTTCGGTGCGGCCCTGAGTTTCGCGTTTGGGTGGAATCGGATAGAGCTCGGCCGCATCGAAGATATTGATACCGCCATCAATGGCGCAATCCATTTGCGCGTGCGCCTCGGATTCGCTGTTTTGCTCACCCCAAGTCATCGTGCCGAGACAAAGCTCGCTCACCTTGATGTCGGTTCGGCCGAGTTGGCGGTAATCCATATGTCCCCCATTGGTCCGCTCTGCAGGTCGGTGCGCGGGTGAGCGCGAGGCTTTCTAACAGATTTGACGGGCCTGCCAATGACGGTTTGCATGCGCCGGGCCGTCATTGGCATACTGGACATTCGGCACGGCGGAAATGTTTTCGACCATGGCAAACGACATCAAGCTGAAACGGGCTTATGTGCCGGCAGAGCCAAGCGACGGGGTGCGCGTGCTTGTCGAGCGGCTCTGGCCGCGCGGCGTGGCGCGCGAGCGCGCCGCCATCGAACACTGGTTCAAGGATCTGGCGCCCAGCCCCGAGCTGCGAAAGTGGTACGCCCACACACCCGAGCGCTGGCCGGAGTTTCGAACCGCCTACCGGGCCGAACTCGAAGGCGCGGACCGCGATGCGCTGGATGAGCTCAGCGAACTCTGCCGCACGGACCAGGTAACTTTCGTTTATGCGGCTAAGGATGAAGAGCGCAACAGCGCGCGCGTTCTGCGCGATGTGATTCTGGCGCGCATCTAACGCGCGGCGGCAACTTCAAATCGGGCAGCCTCGGAGGCGTGATCGGTTCCACAATGCTGCCTGTTTGTTGAAGCAGGCCATTGTCCCATGTATCAATGGCCCCATATGGGGCAGGGCGACATCCATAAGGAGAATTGGCAATGAACAGAATCGCAATTGCAGCCCTGTTGGGCGTATCCTTTCCGATACTTGCAGCGTGCGAGGAGGAAAAGACCGCCAAGGCGCCGCCCGAAACGCCGGCCGCAACCCAGGAGGCTGCACCGAAATCCCGCGTGGAGCAGGCAAAGGAAGCCGCCCGCGAGGCCGGTGATGCGATCAGCAAGAAAGCCGGCGAGGCTTATGAGGCATCCAAGGAAGCTGCCGGTGAGGCCGCTGATGCGACGGGCGATGCTCTGAAGAAAGCGGGCGAAGCCACGAGCGATGCGATGAACAAGGCCTCGGACGCGATCGACAAAAAGATCGAAGATTACGAGAAGTCCGGCGACGCGACGGACGGCGCCGACAAGCCGCCGGCCGCGCAATAGGCCGCCGGGCGATGGGGACCATGTGAGGTTTGCCTGGCGCAATCTGAATGTTTTCCTGCTGGCGTGGGGCGTGTTGGCGTCCACGGCCTGGGCGCAGGATGTGGCCGCGCCGCAGCAACCGCCCATGTCCGCTGGCCCGGCTGACAGCTCGGCCGAAGTTCCAGCCCAGGCTGCAGATCCACAACCTTCCGCGACGGATGCATGGGCAGGCGCGTTGGCCGGAGAGGTCGCCGGCCTGGCCTCAACCTCAAGCTCGAGCGATGTTGCGCTCAAGGCTCACTATGCAAACTCCGAGGCGCTTCTCTGGGTTGATCGAAACGGCGCACTGGCCTCAACGCGAGATGTTGCCGCTGAACTGGCCCGGGCCGGTGAATACGGACTTGAAGCCAACGCTTACACGGTGCCGGCCCTGCAGGCAGAAGCAAACGATGCTCCGCCCGCCCAAATCGAATATCAGCTGAGCCACGCGGTTCTGGCTTATGTCCGTGACGCCTGGGGCGGGCGCTCGACCGGCGGAAAGCTTGGAACGCAACTTCCCGATCCGCCGAAATTGCCGGAAGCCTCGGCCGTTCTGGCCGACCTGCGCGCAAGCTCCGACCGCGCGGCCTATTTGCGCGCCCAGCACCCAAGCCATCCTCAATTTGAAGCGCTGCGCCAAAAACTTGCCAGGATTGCCAAGTCGGAAGCACAGACTGCAAAAACGCGAATACCCGATGGCCCGGTGATGCGGCGCGGCGACGCCAACGCCCAAGTCGCGCTGCTGCGGACAAGATTGGGACTTCAGCCAGGTGAGGACGATCAGGCATTTGACGCCGAGGTAGAAACCGCCCTCAAGGCGTTTCAAAAGGAAAACGGATTGGCGGCCGATGGCATCATGGGGGCCGGCACGCGCGCGGCCCTAAACGCCGATACACCCGACAAACAGCGCTATCAGCTGTTGATCAATTTGGAGCGCTGGCGCTGGCTGCCCCGCCCGCTCGACGGAAATGCAAAAATTTATATTTGGGCGAACATTCCGGAATTTCGTACGCGCATCGTCAAAAAGGGCGAGATCGCATTCGACGAGCGGGCAATCGCCGGCAAGGTGGATAAGCAGACACCGGTCTTTTCGGATCTGTTGGAATGGATCGAAATCCACCCGACTTGGTACGTGCCCAACTCGATTAAGGTTGACGACATTTTGCCGAGTTTGCGTCGCAACACGAGCCGCATCATGACGCGCTATCATCTGCGCATGGATTGCGGACGCCACGGCCGCGACCCGGCGCGCATCGACTGGAACAGCGTCGACATCCGTGCTTGCGCTTTCAGCCAGCCGCCCGGCGAAAAGAGCGTGCTGGGCGACTTCAAGTTCAAGTTTCCGAACAAGCACGACGTTTACATGCACGACACGCTGACGCGCCGGCTGTTCCAAGTCTCGCCGCGCACCTTCTCACACGGCTGCATCCGGGTGCAGAATCCAAGTCGCATGGCCGCGGTCCTGCTCGATCACGACAAGGGATTTGCCAAGGATCGGCTCGATGCGATTTTGGCGGGGCCAAAACGCTTGCACAAAGAGGTGCTGCAGCGGCCGGTGCCGGTGCACATCACCTATTTCACCGTTTCGGTTGGAGAAAAGGGAACGGTTGTCAGCCACCCCGACTATTATGGCCACGACAAACGGTTGGCCAACGCGCTCTACGGCAAAGGTAATCTCTTCCCCGTGGCCCAAGCGCCGGGCCGGCGGGCCCGCAAACCCCGCCCCAAACCGGTCGTTCCAAAAAAGGAATGGTGGGAAGAGGCGATGCAGAATTAACCGGAGTTCTCGGAGGTCTCGGCTGCGGTCCCGTCCAACAACTTTTCGACATGCGGCAGCATCTTCTCGACGATCAGCGCCACGCCTGGACCGGTCGGATGTATGCCGTCCGGCAGATTGAGATCGGGTGAGCCGGCCACGCCCTTCAGAAAAAACGGATAAAGCGCCACATCGTGTTTTTCGGCCAAGCGCTGATAGATGCCGTTGAATTCCTGGCCGTACGCCTCGCCCATATTGCGTGGCGCTTCCATGCCGGCAAGCAGCACGGCAAGGCCCCTGCCCTTTAGCTCGGCGATGATGGCATCGAGCGCCGCGTAGGCTTGTTTTGGATCCTGTCCGCGCAAGGCGTCGTTGGCGCCGAGTTCCACGATCACCGCTTGGGCGTCCTTGGGTACCGCCCAGTCCAACCGCGCCAAACCGGCGCTGGTGGTGTCGCCGGATACGCCGGCGTTGATCACCTTGACCTGGCGCCCGCGCGCTGCAAGTGCGCGCTCCAATTGGCGCGGAAAAGCGTCCTTCGCCGCCAAGCCATAGCCCGCCGTAAGGCTGTCGCCGAAAGCAACGAGAACCGTGCGGTCGGCCGCAGACGCGCCGACCGGCAGAACGGTGCAAAGCGCCAGCAGACAAGTAAACACCGCGACGCGCGCCAAAGGTCGGGTTTCAATGGACATGGCGGCGCACCATATTTGCGCCAGAATAGAGGTCAATCTCATCACGCATTCGGTCCTTTGATTGCCATACCCGCGCAATCGAGCCTTTTCAGTCAGGAGACGTCGTCCCCGTGGCCCCCAAGCCAAGTAAGCCGGTTAAGCCGCAAATTCAATCGAGATCCCCCGCCATCCAATTCGACGATGTGCGTCTGACATTGCCAAGCCGCGCGGGACCCGTGTCGATTTTGCGCGGCGTCAGCCTACAGATTGATGAGGGCGAAGCGGTGGCGGTTGTCGGCCCGAGCGGCTCGGGCAAAACGACGCTGCTGATGGTTGCAGCAGGGCTTGAATGCGCAACCAGCGGCCAGATCAGCGTTGCCGGCGAGGAGCTCGACGGCCTCAACGAGGACGCGCTAGCTCTTCTGCGCGCGCGCAACATCGGCATTGTTTTCCAGTCATTTCACCTGGTGCCCTCCATGACGGCGCTCGAAAACGTCAGCCTGCCATTGGAGTTTCTGGGCAACAGCGCGCCTTATGAGCACGCCCGCCAAGCACTAAAGGATGTCGGCTTGAGCCATCGTGAGGATCATTTCCCAGCCCAACTTTCAGGAGGTGAGCAACAGCGCGTCGCCCTGGCCCGCGCCCTGGCGCCGGGGCCTAAGATTCTGATGGCCGATGAGCCGACGGGCAATCTCGATGGACAGACCGGCCAGCAGGTGATGGACCTGATCTTTGCCCTGCGCGAGCGCACCGGCGCGACACTGATGTTGATCACCCACGATAGCGAGCTCGCAGCCCGCTGCGGTCGAATTCTGCAAATGCGTGACGGTAAAATCGTGCAACCCACCGCAGCCAAGCGTGCGAAGGTGGAGGCATGAGCGCCGCCACGGCCGCATCTCGCCAACCCCCGCTTCTCCGCCTTCCGCTGGCCATGCGGTTGGCCTTTCGCGAATTGCGCACCGGCCTTTCGGGTTTCTATGTATTTGTCGCCTGTATTGCGCTTGGCGTTGCGGCCATCGCCGGTGTTGGATCGCTCGCCGGCGTCTTGCAGTCGAGCTTGGCGCAGCAAGGCCAGCGCATATTGGGCGGCGATTTTTCGGCCGGTTTGGTGCACCGTCAGGCGACCCAGCAGGAGCGGGCATTCCTCGCCGCCCAAGGCACGGTCGGTGAAGTCGCAACCATGCGCGCTATGGCCCGCTCGAGCGACGGCCAATACACCAGCTTGATTGACGTCACAGCCGTCGACGATGCTTATCCGCTCTATGGCAAGCTTGTGCTTGCCGCGCCGGGCGGAGCGCCGACGCGCAGGGAGCTCGGCGCGCCAGGCGTCGCCGCTGCCGATGCCGGGCTATTGACGCGCTTTGACATCAAGCTGGGCGACACCGTGAAAATCGGTGACGCCGCGGTCAAAATCATTGCCACGATCGGCGAGCAGCCCGACCGCCTGTCTGGCCGCCCCGCGCTCGGGCCACGTGTGCTGATGTCGCTCGATACGCTGAAGGCGACGGGCCTCGTTCAGCCGGGCAGCCTCAGTCGTTGGTGGTACCGGGTGCGCTTCGACGACGCCCTTGCGGGCGGCGTCGAGCGCCTAAAATCTCTGCGTCAGACGATCGAAAAGCGTTTTCCCAGTTCCGGATTTTCGCTGCGCGACCGGGCCGATCCCGCGCCTAACATTGCCCGCGCCATCGACCGGTTCTCTCAATTTCTCACACTTGTGGGCATCACCACGCTGATGATTGGCGGCGTCGGCGTCGCTAACGCCATCGCGACCTATCTCGCCCGCAAACGCGACGTGATCGCCACGTTCAAGTGTCTGGGCGCATCGAGCCGCACGATCTTCGCCACCTATCTCATTCAAGTTCTGGTGCTGGCTGCGGCCGGGACGGCGATCGGATTGTTGCTTGGTTCGACCATGCCGCCGCTCATCGCCTGGGCCTACGGTGATGTATTGCCGCTCAAGCTTGCGCTTTCCGTGCAGCCTGGCGCGCTCGCGATGGCGAGCCTCTATGGTCTGCTCACCGCGCTGCTTTTCGTCCTGTGGCCGTTGGGGCGCGCCCGCGACCAGCGCGCTGCGCTGCTGTTGCGCGAGACGGTCTCTTCCGAACGCGCTTGGCCAGCCCGTGAATTCATTGTTGCCGCGGCATTTTGCGGCCTGGCCTTGGCGGCAATAGCCATCGCCTCGTCCTACGCGAAGATGTTGGCCTTCTACGCTTGCTTGGCGCTGGTATTCTGTTTTGCCGTCTATCTGGCACTGGGCAGCGCGCTGCAATGGTGGGCCCGGCGCATGGCTCCCCCGCGCAACGTCGAACTGGCGCTGGCGCGCGCCGGGCTTGCCGCACCAGGCGGACTGGCCCGCCCCGTAGCCCTCTCGCTTGGCACCGGATTGAGCCTGCTGACCGCCGTCGCCCTGGTCAATTCCGCGCTGGTGAGCGAATTCAGAACCTCGATCCCAAAGGAAGCGCCGAGCTACTACGTTCTCGACATAGACAAGGCGCAAATCGAACCATTTGAAGCGCTCGTTGCCGAACAAAGTCCGCAAACCCAAGTCGTGACCGCGCCCATTTTGCGTGGCCGCATCATCGAGCTCAACGGCGTATCCACCGACAAAATCGACCCGCCCGAAAACGTGCGCTGGGTTTTGAACGGCGACCGCGGCCTGACCTTCGCCTCCACCAAGCCAATGAATTCCGAATTGGTGACTGGCCAATGGTGGCCGCAGGACTATGCCGGTCCGCCACTGGTTTCTTTTGCCGCGAAAATTGCCAAGGACCTGGAGCTCGGCGTTGGCGATGGGGTCGTCGTCAATGTGTTGGGCCGCCGCGTGCAGGCGAAAATCGCCAATTTGCGCACGGTCGATTGGGATTCGTTGGCGATCAATTTCGTGATGGTGTTCTCGCCCAATGCCCTGGAAAGCGCGCCCTATAAGCTGCTTGCCACGTTGGCCGTGCCCCAAGAGATGACCGTTTCTCAAGAAGAGAGCATGATCCAAGCCATCGCAAAGACCTTCCCGAATCTGACCGCGATCCGTGTGCAAGACGCCATTGAGGCGCTGCTTGGCGTGGTGGCCCAGATCATGGTCGCGGTGCGCGCGGCGGGCGGTCTGACGCTGTTGGTGGGCGCCGTCGTGTTGGCGGGCGCGCTTGCCACTGCGCACCGCCGCCGCATGCACGATGCGGTGATCTTCAAGACGCTCGGCGCCACCAGACGCCGCATCGTTTTGGCTCATATGGCCGAATACGTGATTCTGGCGCTTGTGGCCGGCGCGGCGGCGCTGTGTCTCGGCACGTTGGCCGCCTATCTCATCGTCACAAATGTCATGGACGCGCAGTTTTCGTTCTCGGCCATCGCCGCCGCCCAGCCCATTTTGCTGGCACTCGGTCTCGTCATGGCCTTCGGCGCGTTCGCGACGCTCCGCGTGCTTGCTGCCGAGACGACGCCTCAATTGCGCGCCGAATAGGCAAAAACGGCAGAAATCCGGCAATCAGCGCATTAAATATGTCCCAAAGATAATCCGAAAACCGTCACTGCCAGCGGTTGCATAGGTCGTCTGCAATCGCCATATTAGTATTCAAACCCGAGTAATTTACTTGGAAACGTAACGGAAGAGGATCGCACGTATGGCGGACTTTGAGAGAGACGGATTGGCGCGGTCGGGTACGGTTCCGCGCACTGGCGCAGCGGTCGACGAAGGCCTGCGCGCCTATATGATCCGGGTTTACAACTACATGGCGGCTGGCGTCGGTATCACCGGCATTGTGGCCTACCTAACCTATACGATGGCCGTTGTTCAGACCTCGGCCGGGATCGAATTGACTGAATTCGGGTCATTTATGTTCACCAGCGCCTTTCGTTGGGTGGTGATTTTAGCGCCCCTCGGCATGGTGTTTTATCTCGGCTCGCGCATCGGCAGCATGACCCTCTCAGGAGCACAAACAGCTTTCTGGGTATTTGCCGCCCTGATGGGGCTATCGCTCGCATCGATCTTTATGGTCTACACCCAGGCCTCGATTTCGCGAGTGTTTTTCATCACGGCCGCCTCCTTCGGTGCGCTCAGCCTTTACGGCTACACCACCAAGAAGGACATCAGTGGCTGGGGATCATTCCTGTTTATGGGATTGATCGGCATCATTTTGGCGATGATCGTCAACATCTTCCTCGCCTCCTCGGCGCTGCAGTTCGCCATTTCGGTGATTGGCGTGCTGGTGTTCGCGGGCCTCACCGCCTACGACACCCAGCAGATCAAAGAGATGTATTATGTCGGTGATGACAGGACGACGGCCGGACGCAAGGCCATCATGGGGGCTCTGCGCCTCTATCTCGACTTCATCAACCTGTTCATGATGCTGCTTTCGCTGTTTGGCAATCGCCAATAGCGCGAAGGCCATCACCAAACAACAAAGGGCCCCGGCTTAATCACCGGGGCCCTTTTTGTATCTTGAGCCGCTGTTGGGCCGAGTTCAGGCTTTGACCAGTTTCAACCCCCGGTCGAGAACGCGCAGCACGTTGGCGAGGTCGTGGCCGCGCTTGAGGATCAATCCCGTAGCCGCGATCACGCTGTAGGCGCCTTGCTTGCGGGCCTGCTGGGGACGCTTTTCGATGCGGTAGAGCGGGACTTCGCTGGTCTTGCGGAAGATCGAGAAAACGGCGCGTTCGCGCAAACTGTCGATCGCGTAATCGCGCCATTCGCCAGCCGCAACTTTACGCCCGTAGACGTTCAAGATTTGATTGAGTTCGGTACGGTTGAAGGCAGTGTCCGATTGCCGTTTGCGGCCCGGCGCGTGTGCCTGTCGGGACGACACGTTTCCCGTCAGGCCGAAAACCGGGCGCAACCCTATGGGTTCGCTGTCGCTCATGGCGCCTCCTGGTCGGCTGTTGCGGACCTATGATGACGTCCAACCGTCACAATTTCAAGCGTTGCGCGCGCCATACACGTTATGTAACAAACTGAAATATCATTCACAGTAATGCCCCAGTTCAGCCTCGGCAATGCCGCAAAGACACGTAAAATCTGCGGTGTTGCCTCTGGCCCGGTTCGCAAAAGGCTTCGGATTTCTCAGCCCCCAGCCCCCCGGGGTCTTCTCAACGGACCGGGCCAACCCTACGGCCCATCCCCCCAAGCAGTATCCTATCCGCGCCGCGGCATTTGCACGCACACGTTGGGCTCAACTTAATTTTTTGCTTGGGCGCGAATGGCGTCATGATTACAACGCTGAAACCGCACTGACCACGCAGGGCCGAGCCGAGGGCAATGAGCAAAGACCGTCAGCCAAAATCCGGTGAGACAACGGACACCAGCAAGCCGGAGGGCGAATTTGTCTTCCAGGCGGAGATTGCGCGGCTTCTGCATCTCATGGTGCATTCGGTCTATTCCGAGCGCGATGTCTTCCTGCGCGAGCTGATTTCGAACGCGGCGGATGCTTGCGACAAACTCCGCTACAAGGCGATCACCAAGTCGGAGCTGTTGTCCGATGATCCGGATCTGCGCATTACAATTCGCGCCGACAAGAAGGCTGGAACGCTTTCGGTCTCAGACAACGGCATCGGTATGGGCCGCGCAGAGCTGATCGACAATTTGGGCACCATCGCGCGGTCCGGCACGAAGGCATTCCTGGACCGCATGTCCAAGGGCGGTGACGTCAACCTGATCGGCCAATTCGGCGTTGGCTTCTATTCGGCGTTCATGGCCGCCGACCGCATCGAGGTGCTGAGCCGCAAGGCCGGCTCTAAATCCGTATTCCTCTGGTCGTCGGACGCCAGCGGCTTCAACGTCGAGCCCGCATCAAAGACGCTCGCCAAGACGCTCGCCCGCGGCACAATCGTCACGCTCCACCTGAAGGAAGACGCCAAGGAGTATCTCGAAACGAGCGATCTCGAGCGCATCGTGCGGGCCTATTCGGATCACATCTCGTTTCCGATCAATTTGGTAATTGAAGGCGAGAATGCTGAGGAGCTGCGCCAACTCAACGCAGCGAGCGCAATGTGGATGCGTCCGAAACAGGACCTGGACGAGGAGCGCTATCGCGAGTTTTACCGCCACGTCTCTGGTCTGTTCGACGAGCCCGCCATCACCATCCATTATCGCGCCGAAGGCCGGCACGAATACACGGTCTTGTTGTTCGTGCCGTCGATGCGGCCCTTCGATCTGTTCGACCCCAGCCGAAAGGGGCGCATCAAGCTCTATGTCAAACGCGTCTTCATCAGCGACGATGCCGACATATTGCCGGCCTATTTGCGCTTTGTCCGCGGTGTCATCGATTCCGAGGACATGCCGCTCAACATTTCGCGCGAGATGCTGCAAAACAATCCGATCGTTGCTGCAATTACGCGGGCTGTGACGAGCCGCGTTCTCTCTGAGATTGCAAAATTCGCCGACAAGGAGCCCGACAAATTTGAACAGCTCTGGCGGTCCTTCGGCACCGTCATCAAGGAGGGGCTTTACGAAGACCCCGAGCGCCGCGACCAGATATTCGAGATTGCCCGCTTCCATTCGAGCGCCGGCGATGGGCTGCGCACGCTAAAGCAATACGCCGAGGACATGCGGCCGAACCAGACCGAGATCTACTATCTCGTCGGCGACACGCTCGAGCAGCTGCGCGCGAGCCCTCAGTTGGAAGGCTACCGCGCGCGCGGTATCGAGGTATTGCTGCTGGCCGATCCGGTCGACAATTTTTGGGTAACGACGGCACTCGGCTATGACGGCAAACCGTTTCGCTCGATCAGTCAGGGCGAGGTCGATCTCTCGGCCATCGATTCGATCGAGCCCGCGGCCGATGACGGGGAGAAGGATGCCGCCTCGCAGGCGGTGCTGGCCCGCATAAAGGACGCACTTAACGAAGCGGTTGAAGACGTCAAAGCATCAAAACGGCTGGTAGAGAGCCCGGCCTGCCTGGTCGCGCCCCATGGCGGCCCCGACCGCGGCATGGACAAGGTTTTGGAGCTGCAGTCGGGAATGTCTGGCCGCTTGCCGATTTTGGAAGTCAATTTGAGCCACCCGCTGGTTAAGGCGCTCGACGGCAAAGCGGCGAGCGCCGATGCGTCGGTATTTGACGATTTGGCGTGGCTGCTGCTCGATGAGGCGCGCATTCTCGAGGGCCGGCAGCCGGCCGATCCGGCCAAGTTTTCAGCCCGCCTCAATCGTTTGGTGCTGGTGGGCTTGGCCTGAGTGCCGCGGACCTACCAAGATTTCATCTCGACCGCAGCGATAATCGGACCCGTATCGTCCATTTGCAGCAGAACGGTGCAGCCGTCGGCGCCATAGCGCATCAGATCGCGCTTGGGCAACTTAAGCATCATTTTTTCGCCCGACCACTTGCCGATGGGAGAAAGGTCGCGCACCACGTTGTGATAGGTCACGACCTTACCGGCGTTTTCACCGCGTTTGATGGCGACCGGAACCCTTTTCTTCACCAGTGCCAACCACACCGTGCCCGACGGCTTGGTCGAGGGTTCGGTTGAGGCGCCGGCGTCTATCATAAGCGTATCGCCCTCCGCCCAAACCTTGAGGCCGACATCGCGGGCCGAGCGAGCCTGTTGCGTTTTGGCGATCGCCTCATCGATTGCCGACTTGTCGCTGCCGACGACATGCGCTGAACCGTTCACCACCAATTGCGGCGTATAGACTTGGCCGTCCTGCCGCGATTTGGCATAGGCGCGTTGGCGATTGCTGAAGCGCGGGCTGGCCAGAGTGTCCTTCCAGCCGAGATAATCCCAATAGTCGACCGCGAATGACAGCGCGATCACTTTGTTGCTCTGGATAAGAGAACCCAATATCGAATCGGCCGGCGGGCAGGAGTTGCAGCCCTGGCTGGTGAATAGCTCGATCACCGGCTTCGATGTTGCACGCCCGTCAGCGGCTTCTGCGCCAGCGAAACCGAATCCCACCAGCAAGGCGCCAACCACCGCGCCCAGACATAGCGTCGCCAGATTGCAATGAAGCCGCGCCATCTTGTTCCTCAAAATCCAACTCGAGACTGGCGAGACCCATCGCATTTCCAGGCCTTCGCCGCACTGTGGCCTGCCAGTATCGCGGCAGGTATGTTCAATTGCCAGTCACGAACCGGTGACAGAAGCAGCGTCCTTGTGCGCCTCGAGAAGACAAAAAAACTATAGCCGCGCTAGGTATAATATCGCTTGAAATAGTATGTTTGGGCAAAAATATTTCTCATAAACGCCGCATTATCTAAATTAATAGATTTTATTTCTAATATTATCTCCTCAATGCCTTGCTTCCCGACGCATGACTTGCGACATGATTGAACATCAATCGGCTCGCGAGTTTGAGCCCAAACCATCAGGGAGATGAGTCATGAGCCAAATCAAACAGCAGATCATTGACGCCAATCAAAACTACGCGGGTAACTTCGGCGACAAAGCAGATCTGCAAATGCCGCCCTCCCGCGCCTTCGCCATCCTAACCTGCATGGATGCGCGCCTCGATCCGGCCAAATATGCCGGTCTGGCGGAGGGCGACGCGCATGTCATTCGAAACGCCGGCGGGCGGGCGAGCGATGATGCGATTCGATCGCTGGTGATTTCACACAAATTGCTCGGCACAACGGAGTGGTTCGTTATTCACCACACCAATTGCGGCATGGAGACCTTCGACGACGAGATCATGCGAGGGTTGCTTGCCCAATCGTTGGAGACCGCGGTGCTCGATGCAAACGGCTGGAGCGATGTTGGCAATGGACCGGGCTCACGCGAGGGCGACTATATCGACTGGTTGACGATAAAGGATCTCGCCGACAGCGTGCGCGAGGACGTTGAGCGCATCCGCAGCCATCCCTTGGTGTCGCCGTCCATATCGGTTCACGGCTTTGTCTACGACGTGACCTCGGGTCAGTTGAACGAGGTTCCGCAAAAGGCGGTTGGCGAGGCGGCGGCGGCTTAGGCCGCCTTCGCCAGATTTCTCAGCACGTATTGCAGGATTCCGCCATTGGCGTAGTAGGCGAGCTCGTCCTCGGTGTCGATGCGCACCAGCAGCGCCGCTGATTTCGTCGATCCATCGGCGAAGGCGATCTCGGCCTCGAGCGTGGCGCGCGGCTTGATGTCGGCAAGACCCGAAATCGAGACGGTCTCGGTACCGGTGATACCGAGGCTTTGCCAGCTCGTCTCGTCGCTGAACTCCAATGGCAGCACGCCCATGCCGATCAGATTCGAGCGGTGAATGCGTTCGAACGACTGCACGATAACAGCCCGCACGCCGAGCAGGGTGGTGCCCTTAGCGGCCCAATCCCGGCTCGAACCCGCGCCGTAATCGCGGCCGCCAAAGACGACGAGCGGCACGCCCTCGCTCTGATAGCGCATCGCGGCGTCGTAGATAGGCATCTGCTCGCCCGAGGGTTGGTGAAGGGTGACGCCCCCTTCGGTGCCAGGCGCCATTTGGTTCTTGATGCGAATGTTGGCGAACGTGCCGCGCATCATCACCTCGTGATTCCCGCGCCGCGAACCATACGAATTGAACTCGGCTGGGCTGACGCCGTGCGCCTTCAGATATTCGCCTGCGGGTCCGTCGCGCTTGATGGCGCCGGCGGGTGAAATGTGGTCGGTGGTGATTGAATCGAGGAAGAGCCCCAAAATGCGGGCGTTCTCGATGTCCGTGATCGCTGCCGGCGTACGCGACATGTTGTCGAAATAGGGCGGGTTGCGCACATAGGTCGAGGCTTCTTCCCATCCATAAGTCACGGTGCCGCCGCTGCCGATATCGCGCCAGCGCTCATCGCCCTTGAAAACGTCGCCGTAGCGTTTGGCGAACATCTCTGGGTTGACCGAGCTGAGGATCAGCGAAGAAATTTCTTTCGATGTCGGCCAGATGTCCTTGAGATAGACCGGCGCACCGTCGCTGCCCACGCCAAGTGGCTGGCTGGCCAGGTCGATCCGCATGGAGCCGGCCAAGGCGTAGGCCACGACCAGCGGCGGTGAGGCCAGGTAGTTGGCTTTGACGTCTGGACTGATGCGGCCTTCGAAATTGCGATTGCCCGAGAGAACCGAAGTGGCGACGAGATCGCCTGCCTGCACGGCTTCTGAAATGTGTTCCGGCAGCGGACCGGAATTGCCGATGCAGGTGGTGCAGCCATAGCCGACCAAATCAAATCCCAGCGCATCGAGTTCGCTTTGCAATCCGGCGCCTTGAAGATAGTCGGTGACCACTTGGCTGCCAGGCGCGAAGGATGTCTTGACCCATGGCTTGACGCCGAGCCCCTTGGCGCGCGCGTTGCGCGCCAACAGGCCCGCGCCGATCATTACGCTCGGATTTGAGGTGTTGGTGCATGAAGTGATCGCCGCGATCACCACATCGCCATGGCCCAGATCGTGATTGGCGCCATTGACCGCGACGCGCTTGTCGGTGTCGCCCGTTTTGCCGAACTCATCCGCCAACGCCGTCTCGAACGACCGCGCCGCATCCTTCAGCACGACCCGGTCTTGCGGACGCTTTGGACCAGCCAAGCTTGGTTCGACGTCGGCCAGATCGAGCAACAGCGTATCGCTGAACACAGGATCGGGTGTCTTGGCGTCGCGCCACATGCCTTGGGCCTTTGCGTAGGCCTCGACCAAGGCCACGCGCGAGGCCTCGCGGCCCGTTGCCGTGAGATAGGCTAGCGTGTCGCCATCGACTGGAAAAAAGCCGCACGTTGCGCCGTATTCGGGCGACATGTTGGCGATCGTCGCCTGGTCTTCAAGCGAGAGATGGTCGAGACCCGGACCGAAGAATTCGACGAATTTGCCGACCACGCCGCGCTCGCGCAGCATTTGTGTGACCGTGAGAACCAAGTCCGTGGCCGTTACGCCCTCTTCGAGTTGGCCCGCGATGCGGAAGCCGATGACCTCGGGGATCACCATCGATATGGGCTGACCCAGCATGGCGGCTTCAGCCTCGATTCCGCCCACGCCCCAGCCCAACACCGATAGCCCATTGACCATCGTGGTGTGGCTGTCTGTTCCCACAAGTGTGTCGGGGAAGGCGAAAATCTCTGAGTTGCCGTTGGCGCCCGATTCTTTGGTCCACACGGTTTGGGCCAAATACTCCAGGTTGACCTGATGGCAGATGCCGGTGCCGGGCGGAACGACGCGGAAATTGTCGAAAGCATCAGCGCCCCATTTGAGGAACGCATAGCGCTCGCCATTTCGCTCATATTCGCGTTCGACGTTGAGATCGAACGAATCCGAATGGCCGAAAAAGTCGACCATCACCGAGTGATCGATCACCAAATCGACCGGCACCAGCGGATTGATTGCCTCAGGCTTGCCGCCGAGAGTCTTCATGGCGTCGCGCATGGCGGCCAGATCCACCACTGCGGGAACGCCAGTGAAATCTTGCATCAGAACGCGCGCCGGCCGGTAGGCGATCTCGTGCGACGAGCGCTTCTCGTCGAGCCAGGCAGCCACGGCGCGGATGTCGTCGGATGTCACCGAGCGCCCATCCTCGTGCCGCAACAGGTTTTCCAGCAGCACCTTGAGCGAGTACGGCAGGCTGGCTATACCGCTCAAGCCGTTACGCTCGGCTTCCGGCAAGCTGAAATAATGATAGGTCTGACCCTCGATCTCCAGGGTCTGGCGGCAATTGAAGCTGTCGAGCGAGGGCGTGGATTGGGTTGTCACAAACGTCTCCTTCAAAGCTGTGACGCGCCCGCGAGCGGGCTGGAATTCGGTTCGCCTAGGTGGAGCGGCACGCATGCGGGTGCGAGGTTTGATGGTGTCGAAGCCGACATCACGGGTTACGCCGACCCGGCCCGTAGCGGTTTTCTCTCTGGCGTGGACCCTCTATATAAGCTTCCCGCCGCCCGGCGAATAGTCCGGGCTTTGCATTGAGCCCAGCAATGAAGCTCGTTCTTGACAATTTGGCCTGTGATCGCGGCGGTCGACGACTGTTTTCGGGTCTTTCGCGCCAGCTGAACGCGGGCCAAGGTTTGCTGGTCAAGGGCCCGAACGGCAGTGGAAAATCGACTTTGCTGAAAACAATTGCGGGGGTGTTGCAGGCAACGAGCGGTACGATCGCGCTTGAGGGTGGCCTGGCGAGTGCCAGCGTTAGCGAACAGTGCCATTTGGTCGGCCATCGGCCAGGGGTCAAACACGCGCTCAGCGTCGCTGAGAACTTCACATTTTGGTGCGATTTTTTGGGTGGCGGAGGCGCGCCGGATGGCCTGGCCCGGCTTGGCTTGGCCGAGCTCGCCGATTTGCCCGCCGGGGTGCTTTCCGCCGGCCAGCGCCGCCGGTTGGCGCTGGCGCGCCTGTTGGCCGCGCCGCGCACCCTCTGGTTGTTGGACGAGCCGGCCGAGGCCCTGGACCGCGCCTCGAACACTCTGCTCGGCAAATTGATCGACGAGCAGCTTGCCAAGGGTGGCATCGTCGTGGCGGTCAGCCATACGGCGCTCGGCGGCCGCTTCACCCGCTCGCTGACATTGGGCAGCGCGACCGGTGCGCGGCCAAAGGCGGTGTCCAGGTGAGCGCCTTTCTGACACTTATGCGCCGCGACCTGCGCTTAGCGCTGCGCGAAGGCGGTACGACCGGTACGGCGCTCGGCTTCTTTTTGGTCGTCGTCGCAATCCTGCCGCTTGGTCTTGGCCCCGATCTCAAACTGCTGGCGCGCCTGGCGCCAGGCCTCCTGTGGATCGCACTGCTGTTGAGCGCCTTGCTCTCGTTGGACCGCTTGTTTCACAACGACGCGGAGGACGGCTCGCTGGAGACCTTGGCAATGGGACCCTTGCCGCTTGAGGCGGTCGCCGCCGCAAAAGCGCTTGCCCATTGGCTCACCACCTGCCTGCCGCTGGTCGTTGCCGCCCCGCTGATGGCGGTGCTGCTCAATCTGCCGATAGAGGCCTTCGGCCCGCTCGTGCTCACCATGGCGGTCGGCTCGCCAGCATTGAGTTTTCTGGGCGCGATTGGCGCAAGTCTGACCCTCGGCTTGCGCCGCGGAGGTCCCTTGCTGGCGCTGCTGGTTCTCCCGCTCTATGTGCCCGTCCTGATTTTCGGTGTCACCGCGTTGACCACCGCCATGCGCGACGGCGACATGCTTTCGCCGCCCTTTCTTATTTTGTTGGCGCTCTCGCTTGCCGCTGGCGCGCTGGCGCCGATCGCGTCAGCTGCGGCGTTGCGGGCCAATTTCACCTAATTCGTCTGATAGGGGCAGAACCTAACCGGCCAAAAATTGCGCTCGGAGCGCAAACTCACTAGATCAAGGACATCATGCAGCGCTTTGCCAACCCGACGAAGTTCATGAGCCTAGCGGACGCGATTTTGCCGTGGATGATCGCGCTCGCTGCAAGCTTGTTCGCCGTTGGTCTCTATTTGGCGTTCTTTGTGGCGCCTGCCGACTATCAGCAGGGCGAGACGGTGCGCATCATGTTCATCCACGTTCCCTCCGCGTGGCTCGCCATGATGGGTTATTCACTGATCGCGCTCTCAAGCATTGGTTCATTGATTTGGCGCCATCCACTGGCCGATGTGGCGGCCAAGGCCGCACTGCCAATCGGCGCGAGTTTCACATTGCTGGCTCTGGTCACTGGCGCTTTGTGGGGCAAGCCGATGTGGGGGGCGTATTGGGTTTGGGACGCCCGCCTGACGTCGGTTCTGATTCTCTTTTTGCTCTATATCGGACTGATCGCGCTGTGGCAGGCGATCGAAGACCCGTCGCGGGCAGGACGCGTGGCGGCAATCCTCGCCATAGTGGGTTTCGTCAATGTGCCAATAATCAAATTCTCGGTCGACTGGTGGAACACGTTGCATCAGGGCGCCAGCGTGATCCGGCTTGATGGACCGAGTATTCATCCGTCGATCTTGATCCCGCTGCTGGTGATGACGGCGGCTTTCACCACGCTGTATTTTGTCTTGGTGTTGATCGCAATGAAGACAGAGATATTGCGCCGTCGGGTTTCCGCCTTGCAAAGTGCCCGGGCCGGCGGCGCTCAAGCTTCTGCCGTTGCCGCCGAATGAGCGCGATGATCGACCTCGGCCCGCACGCTGCCTTCATCCTGTGGGCCTATGGTATTGCCGCGGGCGTGCTGGCCTGCCTCATCGGCTGGATTGTGGCCGACTACCGCCGCCAGCTTCGTCGCCTGGCGCAACTCGAGGCCGCTGGCATCACCCGCCGTTCCAGCCGAATACGCGCACGCTCCAAGGTGACGCAAGCATGAGCCGTTCCCGGATCAAGGCGCCCCCGGCCAAACGAGGGCGCTCGCGCGGTCTGTTGATGCCGCTTCTGCTTTTTGCAGGCTTGAGCGGCTTGTTTTTGATCGCACTGTTTACCGGTGATCCGAGCAAGCTGCCCTCGGCGCTGATCGGCAAACCGGTTCCAAAATTCACCTTGCCGGCAATCGAGGGGCTACAGCGCAGCGCCAAACCGGTGCCTGGCTTTGACGCCGCAGACTTGGGCCGCGGCCGCGTAAGCCTGATCAATGTATGGGCGTCTTGGTGCGGGCCGTGCCATCAAGAGCATCCCTTCCTGACGGCGCTCGCAAAGCGCGGCGGCTTCGATCTCTACGGTTTGAACTATAAGGACGAGGCTGTCGCCGCGCGGCGTTTTCTCGGTCGCTATGGAAATCCCTTTGTCGCGGTAGGCCAGGATCTCAACGGCCGTGTTGCCATCGACTGGGGTGTCTATGGTGTACCTGAGACCTTCGTTGTCGATGGCAATGGCACCATCGTCTACAAACATGTCGGCCCGATCGACGATCAGGTGATCGAGCAGCGCCTGTTGCCGGCAATTGCCCGTGCCACCGAAGCGGCCAAGCCGACAGGCGCGCCCGATTGAAAGCTTTCGTTAACCTGTTGCGCAGCACTCTCGCACCAGCTGCATTTGCGCAATTCGTTCCGTGTATCTCGCGCCCCAACACATCGGACGGACTTGCCCATGGCGCCGCTCAGCCCATCGCTCTCACCCCAAGCCATGCGCGCCTATGGCGCGGCGCAAGGCATCGCCCGCGCGATTGAGCAACCGCCAGCCCAGCCTTTCTCCACTGCTGCACCGGACGCGGGCCAAGCTGCCGCAGATCCCAAGCCGGCCGCCGCAACCAAGCCGCCGGCCGATGTGGCGGTCTTCAGCCTGAAGACGCTCTCCACCTTTGCCGGTCTTCTGATTGGCGAACAGGAGACAGCGGCAACCGCTCAACAACCGGATGCGATCGCGCAGGAACCTGTCACGGCAGCAGAACCCAGAGCCGCTTCGAGCCGGCCGAAGGCACCCGGCAGCACGCTGGATTTAAAAGTCTAGCTGGAAACAGAAGGCAGATCAGTCGCCGTCACGACCGTTGGCCAGCGCAGACAGCGCCGCCATGACGGTCTCGCGCTCAGCCGGTGAAAGTGCCGCCAAAATCGCTTCATCGGCCGCCGCCGCGACGGGTTCGGCCCGCTCGAGTGCTTGCCTACCCTCATCTGTCAGACGCACTGCATATGCCCGCGCGTCGCGCCGCGTGCGCCGTCGGCGCAACAGGCCTTTTTTCAATAAACGAGCAATGACGTCAGCAAGCGTCGAGCGGTCGATGCCGGTGAGTACAACAAGCTCTGTCTGGCTCGCGCCCTCGTGTTCGGCAGCGGTGATCAGTACGGCGTATTGCCGTGGTGTGAGGCCGCTGGCCTGCATTTGCGCACCGAAAATATCGCTGGCCCGTTGGCCGGCCCGGTGCAGCAGATGCACGACCGATTGGTCGAGCCTGTCGCCGCTCATGTGGCGTTGTTCCACCATCACTGCCGTATCCATTGGTGCGAACCCACGTCTCCACGCGTCCACCGCGTGCGAAAACGGTCGGTAGGCGAGATTTTACAGTTTGGCGCGCTGCCGGAAGGGGTCCAGTCACGAATGATTACATGTTCGTGATCGGATGATCGGACGGCGGTTGCTGGACAGTTTGGTTGTCTAGCGCGCTGATGGCGTCAGATGTCCGAGGCGCTGTACTCGCGCAACAGCCTGACTTGCAAGCCGGCGAAGATCAACGTCAGCGGCAACAGCCCGAACACCTTGAAGCTCACCCACGTGTCGGTCGAAAAGTTGCGCCAGACAATCTCGTTCATCAGCGCCAGTCCGACGAAGAAGTAGACCCAGCGATAGGTCAGGATAATCCAACCCTCTTCGGTCAGCGAGAACACCTCGCCCATCACCGTCTCGAGGAAGATGCGGTTGAGAGCAAGCCCGGCGAGCAGCAGTCCGGCGAACAACAGATAGACCACTGTGGGCTTCATCTTGATGAAGGTTTCATCCTGCAAATACAGTGTCAGTCCGCCAAATACGAGCACGAACGCCGCCGTGACAATCGGCATCGCCGCGAGTTCGCCAAACAGCACGCGAGTCGCGATCAGCGCGGCCGTGATCGTCACCATGAAGATCGCGGTCGCGGCAAAAATTCCGAAAAACGCGTTCACCGCGAAAAAGACGATCAGCGGCCCGATGTCGAGCAGCATCTTTAAGAAGGACGGATTTTCGGTTGTGCGCTGCGAGTGCTGCATAATGTCTAAGCCTCAACCTGTTCGTGCGCGCCGGCGATGATGGCGGCGAAATCATAAGCGTCGAAAGCCTGTAAATCTTCTGAACTTTCGCCCACACCGATGGCGTGAACGGGTAGGCTGAATCTTTCGGCTATGGCGACCAAAATTCCGCCGCGTGCGGTGCCGTCGAGTTTTGTCATGATAATGCCCGTCACCCCGGCAATGTCCTGGAAGGCTTGAGCCTGGCTGATGGCGTTTTGGCCGGTGGTCGCATCCAGCACCAATATCACCGAGTGGGGCGCCGTCTCGTCCAGTTTCTTCAAGACGCGCACGATCTTGGCCAGCTCCTCCATAAGGTCGGCCTTGTTTTGCAAGCGCCCGGCCGTGTCGATCATCAGCACGTCTGCACTCTGCTCTTGGGCTTGCTTGAACGCATCGAATGCGAGGCTCGCCGCATCGGATCCAACTTGACCCGCAATGACCGGCGCGCCCGCCCGCTCGCCCCAGATTTTGAGTTGGTCGATGGCCGCGGCGCGAAATGTGTCGCCCGCGGCGATCACCGTGTTTTTGCCTTCGGCCGCATAGCGGTGGGCAAGTTTGCCGATGGTCGTTGTTTTGCCGGTACCGTTGACGCCCACCATCAAAATGACGTGCGGCTTTTTGGTCGCATCGAGCACCAGCGGCTGGGCCATTGGCTCGAGCACTTTGGCAACTTCGCTGCCGAGCACGGCGCGCACTTCTTCGGGCGCTATTTCTTGATCATAGCGGCCACGCGCCACTTCCTCGGTGATGCGCACGGCCATATCGACGCCGAGATCGGCTTGGATCAGAGCATCCTCGAGCTCCTGCAGCATCTCGCTGTCGAGCTTGCGCTTGGTAAAAATGGCCGTGATGTTTTCGGTGAGCGCGCTGGAGGTCTTCGACAATCCGTCGCGCAGCCGTGAAAACCAGCCCTTTTTCTTCGGCGCCTCGTCGCCCGCCTCGGCCTCCGGCGGCACATCGGGCTGCAGCGGCGCCTCGGGTTCGGGGAACGGAACAATTTCGGCGCTCGGTTTGGGCTCGGTCTTGCGCGGTTTTGGCGCTGCCTTGGCGACGGGCTGCTTTTTGCGCGGCGCCGCGGCGCGGGTCTTTGCCGCGGCTTGCTTTTTGGCGGCAGGCTTGGCGGATTTCGCCGCCGTTTTTGGTTTGGCGGCGGGCTTGGCTTTCGCCTTAGCTTTGGCCTTCGGCTTGGCGGCGGGCTTTTTGGCTGCCGGCTTGGGCTTTGGTTTCTTTATGGGTTTTTCCTCGGGCTCTTCAGAACCCACCAGCGTGCTGAACAGACGCCGGAAGAAACCCGGTTTCTTCTCTTTGCTCACGCCACCGCCTCCCCTTCGAGCACTTGGCCGTCGTGCCGGGTGAGCCGGGCCGCGACAATGGCTCCACTGGTTTCAGCTTGGTCGACGCGCACCTGCAAAAAATGCGGCGTCCGGCCGCTGTGCTCGGACTCCATCAAGATGTCCGAGGTGCGGCCGAGTTGTGCATCGAGCAGCCGCGAAAGCGCGCCAGCGCCTTTTTGGCGCAAGCGTTTGGCCCGCGATTTGATAATTTGGCCCGCGACCTGCGGCATGCGCGCCGCCGGCGTGCCAGGGCGCGCCGAATAGGGAAAGACATGCAGAAAATTCAAACCGCAGTCGTCGATCAGCGACAGCGTCGAAGCGAACATCTCTTCGGTTTCGGTCGGGAATCCCGCGATCAGATCAGCACCGAAGGCAACGTCGGGCCGCAAATCTCTGACGCGTTGGCAAAAGGCGATCGCGTCGGCCCGCAGGTGGCGACGTTTCATGCGCTTGAGCGTCATATCATCGCCTGCCTGCAGCGAGAGGTGAAAATGCGGCATCAGGCGCTCTTGCGAGCCGATCGCATCGAACAAATCAGCGTCGGCTTCGATGGAATCGATGGAGGATAATCTAAGGCGTTCGAGCCGGGGCACGCTGTTGAGGATCGTCTTGACCAGCGCGCCGAGGCGCGCGCCGCCTGCCAAGTCAGCGCCATAGGCCGTGATATCGACACCCGTCAGCACGACCTCGCGATAGCCGCGCTCGACCAGCGCAGCCGCTTGCGCCACGACCGCCTCGACCGGTACCGAACGCGACGGTCCGCGGCCAAACGGGATGATGCAAAAGGTGCAGCGATGATCGCAGCCGTTTTGAATCTGCAAATAGGCCCGTGCCCGCGTGCCAAAGCCGGCGATCAAATGATGCGCCGTCTCTCGCACAGCTTGAATGTTGGCGACCTGGACGCGCGGTGCTTTACCCGAGGCAAGCCCGGCGTACGTGGCGGCTTCAAGTTTCTCCGAATTGCCGATGACGTGATCGACCTCCGCCATGGCTTCGAATTGGCCGGGGTCCACTTGAGCGCCACAACCTGTCACGACAATACGCGCGTCAGGGTTTTGGCGTCGTGTCCGGCGGATTGCCTGTCGCGCTTGGCGCATGGCCTCGCCCGTTACGGCGCAGGTGTTGACCAAGATTGAGCCGGCCACGCCTTCACGCGCCATCAGTTCGCTCATCGCTTGGGATTCATAGGCGTTCAACCGGCAGCCGAAAGTGATGACGTCATTGTCCGCCGCCAGCTTTTGGCTGCGGGCTTGCGGCCCGCCGGTATCGCCATTGTGTGTTGCCATTGGCATCATCTAAGCCTTCGCGGGGCTTCTGACAATCGCCCGCGCGCCGCTCAAGTCGAGTTGCGTTCGAAGTTCAGCGAACTTGGATCGAGCAGACCGGAATAATCGAGCGCGAAGGGGCCGGTCATCAGCACATGATCGTCGCCCTCGCGCCAGCTGATCGAGAGTATCCCGCCTGGCAATTCGACAGTGACATCGCGCCCGGTGAGGCCCTTTCGGGCCGCGGCGACCGCTGCGGCGCAGGCGGCGGTTCCACACGCCCGCGTTAAGCCGGCGCCGCGCTCCCAGACGCGCAATTTGAGCACGTCGGGTCCAATAGTCTGGGCCAGGGTGATATTGGCGCGCTCGGGAAACAGCGGATGATGTTCGAGCACCGGGCCAATGCGGGCCAAATCGTGAGCCTCGGCGTCATCGACCCAGAAAATACAGTGCGGATTTCCGACATTGACCGCGCTTGGGGTGTGCATCACCGGATCGTCGATCGGGCCGACTTGAAGTTCGATGGCGCGGGTGTCGTGAAACTCTTCCGCCAGCGGAATTTCGTCCCAATTGAATCGCGGCGCACCCATATCGATGGTGACCGATCCATCGGCGTTGAGCTGTGCGCCCAATACGGCCGCTTCTGTTTCGATGGTGATCTGCGACCGGTTAAGTTCGGCGGCGATGAGCGCCGCCACGCAGCGCGCCGCGTTGCCGCAGGCCTCGACCTCGCCGCCATCGGAATTCCAGATGCGCATGAAGACATCCGCCGCCTGGCTGGTCTCCAGCGCGATCACCTGATCGCAGCCGATCTCGCCATCGCGGTCGGCGATCCGCCTGATGTGATCACCAGTAAGCGCGAGCGTGCGTTCGCGCGCGTCCAGCACGGCGAAATCGTTGCCCAGGCCGTTCATTTTGAACAGCCGTATTTTGGTGCCTGTGGTCATGGCTTGCTCGATCACGCTCATCGGGTGCCTTATAAGGCCTATCGGGCCGATCCGTAACCCGGCTGTCAACTGGAAGGACGCGCAATGGCCGATCTGCCCCAGCACGATCACGACGCCCCCGAACCATCAAAGTGGGTCGTGCGTTTTCTCTCCGGCCTGGACGCCGGCGCCAAGGTGGTCGACATCGCCTGCGGACGGGGCCGGCATTTGCGCTACGCGCTTGAACAGGGCTTCGACGTCACCGGCCTCGATCGCGACGTGTCGAAATTGAGCGATTTGGCCGGCCGGGAGCACGTGCGCCTGATCGAGGCCGATTTGGAGAGAAATGCACCCTTTCCCCTTGCCGGAGAAACCTTCGATGCGGTGATAGTCGCAAATTATCTTTGGCGCCCGATTCTCGCCGATATCGCGGCCTGCGCGGCGCCAGATGGCATCCTGATCTACGAGACCTACGCGCTCGGCAATGAGCGCTTCGGCAAACCGAGCAACCCAAACTTTCTTCTGAAGCCCAACGAACTGGTTGAAGAGTTCACACCAGAGTTGGTCGTTGTCGCCTTCGAGCACGGTCAAGCAATGCGGCCCTATCCCAGGGTCATCCAGCGCATCGCCGCCTGCGGGCAAGCCCACCCGTGGGCTGGCTCGGCGCCGCTTGAACTCTCCGAAAATTCTGGCATTGGCTAAAAGCGGTAGGCGCCGCCGACGATGGGGCCGTGAATGAGCGTATCCATTTCAAACAGTTCGCGTCCGGTGCCGCTTTCATAGGTCGTGTCCAAGGCCCGGTAACCGAGCATCCATGATAGGTTTTCGTTGCAGCGGCATTCGCCGCTCAAGCCGCCCATCACCTGCCAGACGAGATCCGAACTGACGCCAAAGCCACCGACGTCGCCGCGGGCGAAAAAGCGGTAGCCGTTGGCGCTTTGCAGACGCAGACGCAGGCCGATAAAGGGATCGATCCAATCTTCATCGATTTCGATGGTGCCGACGAATTGCCCACTGCGGTCGATGGAGACGGGGATGAATTTGGGCGTAAAGGTCGCGCCGACTTCCAGCAGAATATCGGTCTCGCTCTTGATCGAGTTGTAGCGCCCGCCCGCGACCAAATCGAGGGCTGCGAAAGCCTCCGATTGCCCGTCGCCATAGCGGTGTTTGAGCAATTCGAAGGTCGCGCCGAACTCGGCGAAAATCAGCTCGAGATCCAACGCGATATGTGTGTCGACATCGATGGAAAGCCGCTTTTTGCGGGGCTGAAAGTGTTCGGCGATGTCATCGGAAAATTCGGTGTTGAAGTAATCGGTGAGCGAAAAGATCGAAAATCGCCCCTTTCGGGCTTCGATCAGCCCCTCGAACGCAATCACCTTGTTGGCAAAATTGAGAATGTCGACAACGGTGAGATCGATGGAAGAGTCGATGCCTTCGATCGTCAAATCGCCTTGCACGTTGAGGGCCCAGCCATAGGGCGAGACTTCCAGCTGCCAGGGGTTCACCGGTTGCAAGCTGGCGCTCGTGGGAAGATCCGTGTCGGGTCCACTGCCTTGGGCCCAGGCAGGCGCGCAGAGCAACGCAAAAACGAGCGCGCTAAGAACTGTCCCCCTGAAGCTCCCCATTGCGACTCTCGTTCGTCTCTACGCGTCGGCCGTTCGGCTCGATAATTATCCGCGAGAACAGGATAACATCCGCCTTCCCAGCGCTCTCAGCCAGCAAACGCTATACGCTTCGTCGCCGGTGTCAAACCAGTTGCCGGTGAGGTCGGGTCTTGCACAGACGCCCGCTGGTCCCGAAAATCCTTAGGCCGTGTGCCGTTGCTTGACTTGATGGGCCCCTTCCAGCAGGATCGCGCTCGAACACAGCCTAGTGCGTAAAACACAAGCATCACCACTTTGCACATGGTTCGCGAGGGACCGGGAGGCAGGGGGGTAAACACCCGTCAGCGAAGATTCGCCCGCGGGTGATTTTTTGCATTGGAATAAACTATGGCGCGACAAGGACACTAAATAACCTCGATGTTTGAAAGCCTATCAGACCGCCTATCCGGCATTTTGGACAAGCTGACCGGGCGCGGCTCGCTCTCGGAGCAGGACGTCGCCGCGGCCATGCGCGAGGTGCGCCGCGCCTTGCTCGAGGCCGATGTGGCGCTCGAAGTCGTGCGCGGCTTCATCGAGACCGTGAGCGAAAAGGCCGTTGGCCATGAGGTCCTAAAATCCGTTACGCCGGGTCAGCAGGTGGTCAAGATCGTCCATGACGAGCTCGTTGCGATGCTGGGCTCCGACGCCAAGCCGATCGATCTTAGCGCCAAGGCGCCAATCCCCATCCTGCTTGTCGGTCTGCAGGGCTCGGGCAAGACGACGACCTGCGCGAAGATCGCGCTGCGGCTCGGCGAGCGCGACAAACGCAAGGCGCTGATGGCTTCGCTGGATACGCGCCGGCCGGCCGCACAAGAGCAGCTGCGCGTTCTGGGCGAACAGACCGGCGTCGACACCCTGCCGATCAAGGAAGGTCAAGACCCGATCGCCATCGCCAAGCGGGCGATGAAAGAAGCCAAGCGCGGCGGCTACGACGTCGTGCTGCTGGACACCGCCGGGCGGCTCCACATCGACGAAGAGCTGATGGCGGAAACCGAGAACATTCGCGATATCGCCAAACCGCACGAGACGCTTCTGGTCGCCGACGCGCTGACCGGTCAGGACGCCGTCAATCTGGCACGCTCGTTTGACGAGCGCATCGGCATTTCCGGCATCGTGTTGACCCGCGTCGAGGGTGACGGGCGCGGTGGCGCGGCGCTGTCCATGCGGGCGGTCACCGGCAAACCGATCAAACTGATCGGCACCGGCGAAAAGCTCGATGCGCTTGAGGAGTTCCACCCCGATCGGATAGCCAACCGAATTTTGGGCATGGGCGATGTCGTCGGCTTGGTTGAGAAGGCCGCCGAGACGCTGGATGCGCAAGAAGCCGAGAAGATCGCCAAGAAGATGCGTAAGGGCGTCTTCGACCTTGAAGATCTCTCCGCCCAATTCGATCAAATGAAGAAGCTCGGCGGCATCGGCAGCGTGCTCGGCATGTTGCCCGGCATCGCCAAGGCAAAAAAGCAGATCGATGAAGCCAATCTGGACGACGTTTTTGTCAAGCGCCAGCAGGCCATCATTTCGTCGATGACGCCCAAGGAGCGCCACAGTCCCAAATTGCTGAATGCCTCGCGCAAACGCCGGGTGGCCAGCGGCTCGGGCACGTCGGTTCAGGACATCAACAAGCTTCTCAAGATGCACCGGCAGATGGCCGATGTGATGAAAAAGATGAGCAAGAGCAAGGGCGGCCTCGCATCGCTGTTTGGCGGCGGTGCGCCCGATATTCCGCCCGAAGCAATGGAGGGTGGCGCGTTGCCCGAAGGTCTTGGCGACTTGCCGACAGGTGGCTTGCCCGGCGGATTACCGGGTTTTCCCGGCGGCCCGCCCGGCCCCCTGCCCGGATTGCCTCAAAGCAAACGCGCGAAGGGCAAGCGCCGAAAATGATGCTGCCCAACGCGACTCGAATTCACAGTAAGACAGTCAAGGAAGAGAAATCAGTATGGCTTTGAAGATCAGAATGACGCGCGGTGGCGCAAAAAAGCGGCCGCACTATCGGATCGTCGTTGCGGATTCGCGCTTTCCCCGCGATGGCCGCTATATCGAAATCGTCGGCACGCACAACCCACTTTTGCCGAAAGATCATGCCGAGCGCGTGGTGCTGAAAGAGGATCGCATCAAGCATTGGCTGTCGGTCGGCGCCCGGCCGTCAGATCGCGTGAACCGCTTCCTTGACGCTGCCGGCATCATGAAGCGCCCGGCGCGCAACAACCCGCAAAAGGCCCTGCCAGGCAAGAAGCGCCAAGAACGCGAGGAAGAAGCCGCGCGCGCCGCCGAGGAGGCCAAGAACGCTCCACCCGAAGCTGTAGCCGATGAAGCGCCTGCTGCTGAAGAGGCAGCGGATGCGCCCGCTGAAGAGGCTGCAGCCGAGGAGTCAGCTCCTGAGGCTGCTGCTGAAGAAGCCCCAGCGGAAGAGCCTGCCGCCGAGGAAGCGCCGGCTGAGGAACCGGCCGCCGAGGCCGAAGCGCCAGCGGAAGAGGCCTCTGCAGAAGACGCCGATAAGGAGGACAAGGAGGACGCGGCTGGTTAGCCGCCTTCCGCCATGTCAGCCGAGGGTTCAAGCGATAAATCGCGTGTTTGCCTTGGATTCATTGCAGGCGCCCATGGGCTCGCCGGTGCGGTGCGCCTGAAGCTGCAAACCGATGACCTCGCCGCCGTCAGCACCTATGGTCCGCTTGAGGATGAGGCGGGCGAACGCCGCTTTGAGTTTCTCGAAATTCGCCCCGGCAAGGGTGGGCTCATTGGCCGCCTCAAGGGCGTCAGCGATCGCCGCGCGGCCGAAGCGCTTAAGGGCACCGAGCTTTTTGTCGCGCGCGCTAAACTGCCAGCCACGGATTCCGACGAGTGGTACCACGCCGATCTGATTGGGCTCGAGGTCGTCGACGTGGCCGGCGAAAGCGTGGGCGCGGTCATTGCGGTGCAAAATTTTGGCGCGGGCGATCTGCTGGAAATCAAGCCGACGCAGGGCAAGGCCAGCATTCTTGTACCGTTTCGCACGGAAAGCGTCCCGCAAGTCGACATTGCCGGCGGACGCATCACGATCGATCCACCCGAAGGCTTGCTGGATCCATGACCATACAAATTTGCGCTTTGGAAGCGTGGTAGACTGCTTCAGCCATGCCCAATCCCTGGTCAGCATCGATCCTCACCCTGTTCCCTGAAATGTTTCCAGGCCCACTGGGGCACAGCCTGTCTGGCAAGGCGCTGAGCGAAGACCTTTGGCGCCTCAAGGCGATCAATATTCGCGAATTCGCGGCCGGAAAGCACCGCCAAGTGGATGATACGCCAGCCGGCGGCGGCGCCGGCATGGTGATGCGCCCAGACGTCGCTGCCGCCGCGATTGACGCGGCGCGTGAAGGCTGTCCGCAGGCACCCGCCATCTATCTCACCCCGCGCGGCGCGCGGCTCGATCAGGCTCGCGTGCGCAAGCTGGCGGGAGGTCCAGGCGTAATTCTGCTGTGCGGCCGCTTCGAGGGATTGGACGAGCGGGTCATCGAAGCGCGTGGCCTCGAGGAAATATCACTTGGCGATTATATTCTCTCAGGCGGTGAGGTTGCAGCGATGGCGCTCGTCGAGGCCACCGTGCGATTGTTGCCGGGTGTGGTCGGCGCGATGGATTCGCTGGCTGAAGAAAGCTTCGAGCAGGATCTGTTGGAGTATCCCCACTACACGCGCCCGCGCGACTGGGAAGGCCGCGAAATTCCGCACGTCCTGCTCTCAGGCGACCATGGCGAGATTGCCCGCTGGCGGCGCGGCCAGGCTGAGAAGATTACTCAGGCGCGGCGTCCCGACCTGTGGGCGCGGCGGGCCAAAGACGATTGAGGATGACGCGGGGCGGCGTCTCAAAATTGCGAGCTTAGGACGCGCCCAGTTTGGCCAGCAATTCGCTGCCCAGTTTGTGTTCTGGATCCAGCGCGTTCGCCTTCTTCAGTGCCTCGATCGCTTTGTCTTTTTGTCTCAGCCAGACATAGATGGTGCCGAGCGTGTCCCATGCCGCCGCGTTTTCAGGCTCAAGCTCAACCGCTTTTTCGGCATCTGGTAGACCGTCCTTTGGCCGCTGCAGCGTGAGGTAGGCGTAGGCACGATTGTTGTAGGGCTTGGCGTCTTTGGGGTAGTGCTCAATGGCTTTGCCGAAGTCGTCGATCGCTTGATAATAGTCGTTCTTGGCAAACAGCGCGTCGCCGCGATTGATGTAGGCAAATGCCATGTCTTGGCCCCCGAGTTTGCCTTCGTCGATCAGTTCCGTGCAACCCGACAGGCGCTTTTCGATGTCGTTGCTGGCGCAGTCTTCTGTGGCCCCGGCCAATGCGGGCGATGTGGCCAAGAAAATTGCGAACGCGGCGGAGAGTGCGGCTTTCATTGCTTCCTCATTAAAATGAACACACAGCATGATTTGCTGCAATATTAGTCGTAATTTGGGCGAAGGCCAGATCGCGTTTACCAGCGCCCTCATGGCGGGCCCTGCGGCCCATCGACAAAGGCGACATCATGCGCTAGTTAAACGCGCGCTTTCCCCTTTCGCGGCGGGCATGGTTGTCCGCGCGGGGCATACGCCGGTCCAGCGCCGTATGAGGCGCGTCTGGACGGCATCCAAAGCAACGGTCAAAATAACGAATTCCCAAGGGTTGAACCAATGAACATCATTCAAAAGCTCGAATCCGAACACGCCCGGGAGCTTGAGGAAAAACGCGCGATTCCGGAGTTCGCCACAGGCGATACGCTGCGCGTCAATGTGTTGGTGATCGAAGGCGAGCGCGAGCGTGTTCAAGCCTATGAAGGCGTCTGCATTTCACGGTCAGGCGGCGGGCTGAACGAAAGCTTCACCGTGCGCAAGATTTCCTATGGCGAGGGCGTTGAACGCGTTTTTCCGGTCTATTCGCCGTTGATTCAGTCAATCGAGGTGGTGCGTCGCGGCAAGGTGAGACGCGCCAAGCTCTATTATTTACGCGGCCGCCGCGGCAAGGCAGCCCGCATCTCCGAGCGCCAAGACCCGCGCGCCAAGGCCAAAAAGGGCAAGGCTGAGCCGAAGGCCAAAGCCAAGGCATTCAAAGGCTTCAAGCGTCCAGCCGGCGACCCGGACGATCTGAAGCAGCTTTCGGGCGTTGGACCCAAACTGGAAGAAAAGCTGAACAATCTCGGCATCACGACATTTGAGCAAATTGCCAATTTCAGCGATGACGACATCGCCAAGGTCGATGAGACACTCGATTTCAAGGGCCGCATCGAGCGCGAGGATTGGCTCGGCCAGGCCAAAGGCTTTATGGCCGAGGCGACCGTCGATGAGGTTCCGGCCGAGGAAACGCCCGCCGAGGACGACACCGGCGAGGGACAGAAAAAGTCCGACAGCTAGACGCTTCAGCACCTCGCGCCGGCATTGACGGCCGGAGCTAGTTCGTGCGCTGAGGCGGAGTAAACCGATCCATGGGCAAGACGCTCTACGACAAAATTTGGGACGATCATCTGGTCGATGAGCAGGCGCACGGCGCTTGCCTGATCTATATCGACCGGCATTTGATCCACGAAGTGACGAGCCCGCAAGCCTTCGAGGGACTGCGCATGGCTGGGCGCGGCGTGCGAGAGCCCAAGAAGACGCTGGCCGTCGTCGATCACAATGTCCCGACCACCGACCGCAGCCAGGGCATTGATGATCCTGAATCCAAAATTCAGGTTGATGCTTTGGCAAAGAACTGCGCGGAATTCGGTATCGACTACTTCGATGAAGTCGATCCGCGCCAAGGCATTGTGCATATCATCGGCCCCGAACAAGGCTTCACGCTGCCCGGCACGACAATCGTTTGCGGCGATTCACACACCGCAACCCATGGCGCCTTCGGCGCGCTTGCCCACGGCATCGGAACCTCGGAGGTTGAGCACGTTCTCGCCACCCAGACCCTGATCCAGCACAAGTCAAAAAACATGCGCGTGCGCGTCGATGGCGTCCTGCCCGACCACGTAACCGCCAAGGACATCATCCTCGCCATCATCGGCGAGATTGGCACGGCCGGCGGCACGGGCCACGTGATCGAATACGCTGGAAGCGCCATAGAGGCGCTCTCGATGGAAGGGCGCATGACCGTCTGCAATATGTCGATTGAAGCAGGAGCCCGGGCCGGTCTGATTGCACCTGACGAGACCACCTATGCGTATTTGGAAGGCCGGCCACTGGCGCCAAAGGCTGGTGCCTGGGAGTTGGCGATGGCTTATTGGCAGAGTTTGGTTTCCGATCCCGATGCCGAATTTGACGTCGAGGTCGTACTCAATGCCGCCGAACTGCCGCCACTTGTGACTTGGGGCACCAGCCCGCAAGACGTCGTTTCGATAACCGGCAAAGTACCGGATCCGGCGGCATTAGAGGACGAAGTCCGCGCCCACGCCATGAGCCGCTCGCTCGACTATATGGGCCTGACGCCCGGAACGCCGATGACGGAGGTGTCGATCGATCGCGTTTTCATCGGCTCATGCACCAATGGCCGCATCGAGGATTTGCGAGAGGTCGCCAAAATCGCCGACGGCGCCCAGGTCAACGAAAACGTCAATGCCATGATCGTTCCAGGATCCGGCTTGGTGAAGGAACAGGCCGAAGCCGAGGGTCTCGACAAGATTTTTCTAAAGGCGGGATTCGAGTGGCGCGAACCCGGATGCTCAATGTGCCTGGCGATGAATCCGGACAAGCTTGCCCCAAACGAGCGCTGCGCCTCGACATCGAACCGCAACTTCGAAGGCCGGCAGGGGCGCCAGGGCCGCACCCATTTGGTCTCGCCCGCCATGGCCGCGGCCGCGGCAATTGCTGGCCGCTTCGTCGACATCCGCGAAGCCAACTGACCGCACCGCGACCCGGGCAGGAGGAACCGCCCATGGCCAAGAAGCAATATCCATTGCCCAAACGGTTTTCCGCCGCGCTTTCTGAAGACGCTTACGCCAGGCTGCGCGCCATCAACGCCGAGACCGGGTTGTCGAACAATTACTGTCTGACGGTGTTGCTCGAAAATTTAGATGACCTGGTCGATGGCGATCAGCTCGCTTCGATTTATCGGCGCTTCATCGAAGAACACGCCGGGGAGCGATAACCCGGCGGCGCGGTTTGATCTTTTCTTTCTCCGCGCGGCGTGATTAAGTGCCCGCCATGCAGAGCCGCTTTCAAAGGATTTCGATCGAACGGATTACCGACCCGGCCGCCTGAGGGCGCCGGGACGTCACCCATCCGTTCATACGAAGTCTGCTGAAGGTATTTCTCCCATGACAGCGCTCTATTCGACCGGCCCGCTCGCGCCGGATGCGAAACTCCTCAAAGTCTGTTTCTTCATAACCGCCGACGCCCGTACGGGCATGCTGCCACGAATCTTGGCGCCTTTCGCCAAGCTTGGCGCGGTGCCTGAACGCGTCCACGCCAGCACCGAAGACGGCGATGGCGGGGAGCTATCGGTCGACGTCCGTGTCGCCAATCTCTCTGCCCGCGAGGCTCATTTGCTCGATAAAACGTTGCGCGTCATTGTCGGCGTGCGCGCGATGCTGGTCGTGCGCGACGAGATGACATGAGCTTAAGGCTGCTGGCCGCTTCGCCGCGAAGAGAAGGGTGGCGCCGTGCGGCGGCCTGTCACCAGCTCGCCTTGCCCGGCATTCGGCCGGCTTCGTGATCGACGATTGCTGCCGCGAGCACGGTGTATTCGCGGCAGCTCGCACCGCATCGGTTCTTGATCTCGCCAAGCTGCCGCCTGGCCGAGGCGACGTCGCCCTTCTGCAGATACCCCTCGCCCAGATATTCGCGAGCCAGCGTGTAGTCGGGATCGATTGCCAACGCCTTGTGATAGTAGGTGATGCCCTTATCGACATCGCCCAATTTGCGCGTCGCAAAGCCGATATAATTCAGCACCTTGGGATCTTGGCGCGTTTCGATTGCCCAAAGCAGTTCGAGCCCTTGCGAATAGTGCCGGGCGCGGATCAGCGATACGGCTTCGGCATAGATATCTTCATCCGGCATGATCATGCCGGTTCGTAGAACGCAGCCCCGGCCGCACTCCCACACATAGTTTGAGCGGCACTGCCGCGCGCATTCCTTGCAGCGCTGGCTGTAATATTGACCCGATGGGCAGCGCGGCGCCGCGCTTTGGGAAGGACTGCTGCCGCCACCGCCACCCAGCGCCAGCACATGCGATGCGCCTGCCACATAAAGCGCCATCGCGAGCCCAAAAGAGATCGCGGCCCAGGCGGCTCTGCGTGCCATCAAGCATGATTGGCGTGTCATGACGGTTCTCCTTTCAATCCCGTGCCCAGCGCAAGGGCTAGTCTGGTCGCGATCACATTCGCTCTTCCAAGCTTATATCCGGAATTCTCCGAAGGCGCGGTAGCTTGATCACGTTTCAATCACGATTCTATCACGAAACCGGCCCATCGAAGCCAGTTGCCCGTGGCTAAGAGTGCATTGCGGCGGCCGCGACGGCATAATAAAGTGGCCGTCGCTGGCCGGAAGGACCGAGACAAATGCGCCTCAAATTGTTTTGCATGATCACAAGTGCCCTCGTATTGGCCATTTGGTCTGCGCCCGTCGTGGCACAATCGCACCTGGACATCTCGCTTGAGGATTACCTCAAGGAGGTAGGCCCGCGCGCGAAGTTGGTACCCAAGGGCAAACTTGTAATCGACGGGAAGCGAAAGTACTGCGGCAACCGGCCGACCGTCATGGACCCAAAATTCGACAGTTGGGGCGGCGCTTATCCGGGCTTCGTGATCCTCAATCCAGAGCGCTTGAAGGGCTTGCCCACCACGGTCAAGTTCTATGTCTACGCTCATGAGTGCGGCCATCAATTCGTTGGCCGCAACGAAGAAGCCGCCGATTGTTTCGCCGTAAAGCGCGGCCGCCGCTATGGTTGGCTCAATGCGCAGGGCATGGCGCAAATTTGCAGTTTCATTTCCAAGCTCAAGGGCGACGGCGAGCATGATGCGGGCACCGTCAGGTGCGAGAAGATGCGGGTGTGCTACAGGGATGCGGCGACGCGGGCCTCCAGCACGCCGAACTGATCGTTTGAACCCAAAGAATTTGTGGTATCGCAGGCGCTCTTGAGGGGCGCGTGCAATGGGGAGGCTCTGGTAGGGCGGAATGCGACGACAGCTGGAGATCGCCGCGGCGCTGGTGTTTTGCGCAGTGTTCTTGGCGGGCACGCTCGACTGGCGCGACGTTTCAGCCGCGCCACGCCCGGAGCTTGTCCAGCCGGGCAAGCTGCTGGTGGCCGGCCGGGCCATGCGCTGTGGCCGCACGCCAACCCTGATGGATCACTCGTTTTGGGACTATGGCGGCGCGAGCGATGGCTTGATAATTCTGAATCCCAACAAGCTTGAAACCCTGCCCGATCCCGTGCGGCTCTATGTTTACGCACACGAATGCGGACACCAGGTTCATGGCCGCAGCGAGCCGCGGGCTGACTGTTACGCGGTCAAGCGTGGCCGTAAGGAGGGATGGTTGAACCGCCAAGGTCTGATGCAGATATGCGATTTTCTGGAAGATCATCCTGGCGACTACGTGCATCCGCCGGGCCCCCAGCGCTGCCGCACAATGGCCAAATGCTATGACCAGAGCAAGCCGCCCCAGGCCGGACCCGACGCCAGCGGCTAAGCGTTCGACGAAGAGGACATATGGAAAAATTCACCACACTCACCGGCGTGGCCGCGCCCTTGCCGATGATCAATGTCGACACCGACATGATCATTCCCAAACAGTTCTTGAAGACCATCAAGCGCACGGGTCTGGGGGCCAGCTTATTTTTTGAAATGCGCTTCGACGACGCGGGTGAGGAGATCGCCGAGTTTGTGCTCAACCAGCCGGCCTACCGGGAGGCGACAATTCTGATAGCCGGCCAAAATTTCGGTTGCGGCTCGAGCCGCGAGCACGCCCCATGGGCTCTGCTCGACTTCGGCATTAGGTGTGTGATCGCGCCATCGTTCGCCGACATCTTCTTCAACAATTGCTTCAAGAACGGCATTCTGCCGATAGCGCTGCCACAGGCCACGATTGACGAGCTGATGGCCGAGGCTGAGCAAGGCGCCAACGCGACATTCACCATCGATCTTCAGGCCCAGCAAATCACCCGGCCCAATGGCGGCGTGCTCGAATTTGACATCGATCCCCATCACAAGACCTGCATGATCGAGGGACTAGACGATATCGGACTGACACTGCAGAAATCAGCGGACATCAAGGCATTCGAAGAAAAGAATCGCCTGGCCCGCCCCTGGGCCTGACGGCAATGCATCAGCCGGTCGAACTATTGCCTGTAGGGGGCGTTGGATCGTCTCGCGATCGGTTGGACGATCCGGAACGCTTAAGTCTTTCAGGCGAGGTCGTCCCCGCTTTCGATAAGGACGTAGTGGATTTTCGAGCCGGCAGTCCGGGCCCTAAAATCGGGAACGTAACCAGGGTTGTTCATTTCCACTTTTTTTCCAGAGCGTAGCTCAATAGCCTTCCGGTAGTCGGTGATGGCTTTGTCCCGCTGGCCAATTTTTTCATAGGCGATTGCCCGGTTGATATATGCGTCAACGAATTTCGAGTTGAGACGGATTGCCTCGCTGTAGTCAGCAATGGCGCGGTTGTAATCGCCCTTATCGTGGCGGGCCCCGCCGCGATTGTTATATGCAATGACGTAGCTCGGATTGAGCCGGATTGCCTCGCTGTAGTCAGCAATGGCGCTGTCGTGGTTGCCATTGTCGTGGTGCGCGCTGCCTCGGTTGAAGTAGACGATAGATTCCTTCGAGTTGAGCCGGATCGCCTCGTTGTAGTCGGCGATGGCGCGTTCATATTGACCTTTCATTCTGTATATTAAGCCGCGGTAGTTGTGCGCTTTGGCGTCATTGGGGTTGAGCGCGATGGCTTGGTCAAAGTCGGCTATTGCGCTGTCGTATTGGCCCTTCTTTCTGTGGGAATTACCACGGCCGGTGTAGGCGCTGGCAAAATTCGAATTGAGCCGGATCGCATCGCTGTAGTCGGCGATCGCTTGGTTGTAGTCACCAGTGGCGTGGTGGGCGTTGCCGCGGTTTCCGTATAGGGCGGCGTCCAACGGCTTGAGCTTGATGGCTTCATCAAAATCGGCGATGGCGCGGGCAAAATCACGCTTGTAATAGTAGGCGTTGGCGCGGTTTGTATGGGCACTTGCAATTTTCGGATCGAGCTTTATGGCCTGGCTAAGGTCTGTAATTGCACGGTCATAATCGCCCTTTTGCCGGTAGGCGTTGCCGCGGTTGTTGTAGGCAACGGCGAGATTTGTCTTGCCGATCGGTTTCCCAAGCAGCCGTCCGGACTTAATGATCTGCGAACACCCGTGAATAATCGTGTCTCCCAGTCCATCAAGGCAATCTGAAACATCGTCTGCTCGGGTTTCTGCAAGCTGGGCATCGAGAGACAGCACCGACAGAACGCTGAACGTCGCGAGAGACATGGCGTGGCGGAGTCGAGGCATCGGACACCCGTTGCGACTATGAACTTCAGACGCACAAACCTATATCTGACAATGGCCGGTTGTCACCAGCGTGAGGACTGCCGCATTCAGCAAACAACATGCGTCACCGACCGCCAGCTGAACGGAAATTGGACCTAACGATCCGCCGCAGCCCTTGCCGCCCGCCCGGCCTGTTCGCTAAGCTGGTCTCGATGTTCAAGCGACAGGAGGGAAAGCGATGCGCTTGGTGGACAAACGGACGCGGTTGTCGCGACGCGATTTCCTGGCGACCGGCGGCGCCGCAGCACTCGTCGTCGGCACCGGTTCGCTCGCCGCGCCATCCGGTGCCTGGTCGATGGAGGTCACAACCCTCCAGCCCGCGACCATGCGCACCTTGATCCAGGTCTCGCGCGACATCTATCCCCACGACCGGCTTGCCGACCACGCATACGCCACTGCGCTGGCGCCCTATGACGCGGCTTCGGCCGAAGACGTGAGCCTCAAGCAGCTGCTGGAGTCCGGCGTGACTGACCTCAACGCCAAAACCAAGGCCGCCCATGGCGTCGAATATGTGCAAGTGGGATGGGAGGGCCAGCGCGTCGCGCTGCTGCAATCGGTCGAAACTACCGAGTTTTTTCAAAAGCTTCGCGGCGATTTGCTGAGCGGTCTCTACAACAACCAGGCGATTTGGCCGAAGTTTGGATATGAGGGCGCCTCGGCCGACAAGGGCGGATATCTCGAGCGCGGGTTCGACGATATCGACTGGGTCTAGGGGCCTACAGGGAGGGTTCGATGGCAACGCAATTCGACAAAGACGACGCTTCGCTGGCCGTGGTTGTCGGTTCGGGTGCGGGCGGCGGCACACTTGCCACCGCGCTCGCGCAAGCCGGTATCAAGACGGTGGTGCTCGAAGCAGGTCCCCGCTACGAAATCGAGGATTTCGTCAACGACGAGTGGGAGATGTTCAACAAGATCTCATGGCTCGACAAGCGCACGACATCGGGCAGCTGGCAAGTGGCGCGAGATTTTCCAAATCTGCCCGCATGGATCGTCAAAGCCGTGGGCGGCACCTCGATCCATTGGGCCGGCGCCTCGCTGCGCATGCAGGACCATGAGCTCAAGGCCGCCAGCACCTATGGTGATGTCAAAGGCGCCAATTTGCTCGACTGGCCGATCACGCTGGCTGATCTCGAGCCCTACTACGCCAAAGCCGAGGCGCGCATGGGCGTGACACGGACGAACGACATTCCCGGTCTACCCGGCAACAACAATTTCAAGGTGTTGAAGGCTGGCGCCGACAAGCTTGGCTACAAGAAGTGTCACTCGGGCCGCATGGCCGTCAACTCGCAGCCCCGTGATGGACGCAACGCCTGCCAGCAGATCGGCTTTTGTTTGCAAGGCTGCAAAATGGGCGCGAAATGGTCGACCCTCTATGCCGAAATTCCCAAGGGCGAGGCGACCGGAAACCTTGAGGTGCGACCGGACGCCCAGGTGCTCACCATCGAGCACGACGCTCAAGGCAAAGTCTCCGCCGTCGTCTACGCCGACAAATCAGGTCAGCTGCAACGCCAAAAGGCGCGCATCGTGGCCGTCGCCGGAAATTCGATTGAGAGTCCAAGGCTGCTGCTGAATTCGAGCTCAAGCACCTTTCCCGACGGCCTGGCAAACTCCTCCGGTCAGGTGGGACGCAACTATATGCGCCATATGACCGGCTCGGTGTACGCCATTTTCGAACGCCCGGTGCACATGTATCGCGGCACCACCATGGCCGGCATCGTCACCGACGAATCTGTCAATGCGCCAAATCGGGGATTTGTCGGCGGTTACGAGATGGAGACTGTGGCGCTCGGCCTGCCCTTCCTCGCCGCCTTCCTGCAGCCCGGTGCCTGGGGCCGCGACTTCACCAGCGCCATGGACTCCTACGACCACATGGCGGGCATGTGGCTGGTGGGCGAGGACATGCCACAGGAAAGCAACAAGGTCAGCCTGCACGCGAGCGAGAAAGACAAGCACGGGATGGCCATTCCCAATGTGCACTATGACGATCATGCCAATGACCTGGCCATGCGCGCTCATGCCTATGAGCGCGGCCGCGCCCTCTATGACGCGGTTGGCGCGGTGCGTACCTTTCCAACCCCGCCCTATCCTTCGACGCACAATTTGGGCACGAACCGGATGAGCGAAAAATCCGATGATGGCGTGGTCAACAAATGGGGACAGGCGCACGATGTCGAAAACTTGTTTGTATCCGATGGCAGCCAGTTCACCACTGGTGGCGCTGAAAATCCGACGCTGACCATTGTGGCGCTGGCGTTGCGTCAAGCCGATTATATCCGCGATCAGATGGCCAAGGGTGCGCTGTAGCGGGCGCAATACGCTCTTCCCAATTTCCCTCAATCCAATATTGTCCGGCACATTCAAACCGGCAAAATCAACATCAGCGAGCGTGGTATGGCGTCCTTCAATCTTCTTTTGCTTCCAGGCGATGGCATCGGCCCCGAGGTCATGGCGGAGGTCGAGCGCGTCGTCGCTTGGCTCAAGCAAAATGGCATTTGCGACGTCGAAACCGAAACCGATCTCGTCGGGGGATGCGCCTATGACGATCATGGCGAAGCCGTCTCCGATGCGACGATCGAGAAAGCGCTGAAAGCCGATGCGGTGATGCTGGGCGCGGTCGGTGGGCCCAAATGGGACGGCGTCGCGTTCGACAAGCGTCCCGAGGCCGGCCTGTTGCGTTTGCGCAAGGACCTCAACCTGTTTGCAAATTTGCGCCCCGCGATCTGCTATCCCGCCCTGGCTGATGCCTCGTCCCTAAAGCGGGACATCGTCGAGGGTTTGGATATCATGATCGTCCGCGAGCTCACCGGTGGCGTCTATTTCGGCGAGCCCAAGGCCATCACCGAACTCGGCAACGGCCAGAAAAGGGCTGTCGACACCCAGGTTTACGACACCTTCGAAATCGAACGCATCGCCCATGTCGCTTTCGATTTGGCGCGAAAACGGCGCAACCTGGTGCACTCGGCAGAAAAGCGCAATGTGATGGTCTCGGGCGTGTTGTGGAACGAGGTCGTGAACGAGGTGCATGCGGCAGATTATTCAGACGTTGAGCTGCAGCATATTTTGGCCGACGCCTGTGCCATGCAGTTGGTTCGCGCCCCCAAGCAATTCGACGTTATCCTGACCGACAATCTGTTTGGCGACATGCTGTCGGACCAAGCGGCAATGCTGACGGGTTCGCTCGGCATGTTGCCCTCGGCCTCCCTTGGGCCTGAAGATGCTGACGGCAAACGTCGGGCCATGTATGAGCCGGTGCACGGCTCGGCGCCCGACATTGCAGGCAACGGTTTGGCCAATCCAATCGCCACAATCGCCAGCTTCGCCATGGCGCTGCGCTATTCCTTCGATCAGGCCGATGCCGCCGACCGGCTGGAGGCGGCGATCGCCGGCGTTCTGGACGCCGACCTACGCACCGCAGACATCATGCAGGAGGGCAAGAGCCAAGTCTCGACAGCGGCGATGGGCGAGGCCATTGTGGCGGAGATGCAGAAATCCGAGAGTTAGCACTGGAGGAGCCGTCATGACCGACATCAACCCGCATTTGCTCACCATGGGCCGCCTGCTGCTGGCGGTCATTTTCGTTATGGCGGGCGTGAACAAGATCTTCGGCTATGCCGGCACGCAGCAATATATGGAATCCTTTGGCGTGCCAGGCTTTCTATTGCCGCTGGTGATCGCGCTCGAATTGGGCGGCGGGCTGGCGATCGCGGCGGGCTTCATGACGCGCTGGGCTGCTCAAGCATTGGCCGTTTTCACGCTGCTCTCGGCGTTTATTTTTCACTTTGATTTTGGCGATCAAGCGCAGTCGATCCAGTTCATGAAAAATCTGGCAATCGCTGGCGGCCTGTTGGCGCTGTCGGTGTCGGGTCCCGGCGCCTGGGCACTGGGGAAAAAGTAAGACAAGCCCTCAGGCAACACCGGCGCGCTTGAGCTCAGGCTGCAGGCGCCCGGTCATCCACAGCAGGTACATCCGCAGGCCGCTGCGCAACGACCAAAGCGGATACTGATAAAACACGGGCTTGTTGTCCTCGACCGTGAAATGCGCCGTCCAGGCGATGATGTAACCCAACGCCACCGCGCCCAATGCAATCCAGCTATTTCCGAGCACAGCTGCGGCCACCAGGCCAAGTATGATGACGCTGATCGCCACGTAGTGAATTTGACGGGTCACTGGCTTGGCGTGGGACTGGAGATAAAAGAGCCAAAATTCGTCGTAGGTTTTCATGGGCCACCGCTCCAATGCCGTGCGGCGAGGCCGCGAAGACAACCTCGCGCGGCGCCTATACTAACCCAAGCGGCGCGCGAATCCGAATTTGCGCCGGCCTGGCGCGGACGCTATGCCGGCAGCGCGCATTTCACCGCCGAGCCTGCCGGTGATCCACAGGGCAAACATCCGAAGTCCGCTCACCATCGACAGAAAGGGATTGTCGAAGGCCGATGGTCTGTTGCGCTCAATCACATAGTGGGAGGTCCAGTCGCCGGCATAGTTGACGAAGACGCCGAGCAGCGGCAACCACCACAGTTTAAAAACGACGGCTGCAATGATGCTGGCTATGATGATGCCGACGCCACAATAGTGCACGCAGCGCGTCTGCCATTTGGCATGGGCGCGCAGATACTCGTGCCAAAATTCCCGGTAACTTGGTTGCTCGTCAGCCATTACGCCTCCGCTTGCCATGGATGCAAGATCATCCTATGCCCACGCAACTTGATGCTAATTATTGAGAATTCAATAGGTAGGGACCGCCAAAGGGGCGAATCATAATGGGATATCGCATTGCTGTTGTTGGTGCCACCGGAAATGTTGGCCGCGAAATGCTGGCGATTCTGGCCGAACGCGAGTTTCCGGTCGACGAAGTTTTCGCCATCGCATCGAGCCGCTCGATCGGCAGGGAGGTCTCCTTTGGCGACGCAACGCTAAAGTGTCAGGACTTGGAGCAGTTCGACTTTGCACGCTGCGATTTCGCCCTGTTGTCGGCTGGCGGTGAGATCGCCAAGAAATGGGCGCCGAAAATCGCAAAGTCCGGCGCGCTGGTGATCGACAATTCCTCTGCCTGGCGCTACGACGCCGATGTCCCGCTCATCGTTCCCGAGGTCAATGCCGCGGCTGTCGAGGGCTTTACCAAAAAAAACATCATCGCCAATCCCAATTGCTCGACCGCCCAACTCGTCGTGGCGCTAAAACCGCTGCACGACCTTGCTCAAATCAAGCGGGTGGTGGTCGCCACCTACCAATCGGTCTCTGGCGCCGGCAAGGACGCGATGGATGAATTGTGGACGCAGACCCGTGGGATTTTCGTCACCGATCCGCCCGAGCCCCAGATATTCACCAAGCAGATCGCATTTAACGTGATTCCGCACATCGACACCTTCATGGAGGACGGCACGACGCGCGAGGAGTGGAAGATGGTGGCCGAAACCAAGAAGATCATGGACAAGAACATCAAGCTCACTGCGACATGCGTGCGCGTGCCGGTCTTTGTCGGCCACGCCGAGGCGGTGAACATCGAGTTTGCCAAGCCGATCACGGTAGATGAGGCGCGCGAGGCTATGCGTGAGGCGCCGGGCCTGTTGGTTGTCGACAAACACGAGGACGGCGGGTATGTGACGCCGGTCGAATGCGTCGGCGATTTTGCCACTTATGTATCGCGCATCCGCGAGGACTCCACGGTTGAGCATGGTCTCAATCTTTGGGTCGTCTCGGACAACCTGCGCAAAGGCGCGGCACTCAACACGGTGCAGATCGCCGAGACCGTCATAAACCGGAAATTGCTTGCTCCCGCCGCATAACGGCCTCGCGGTCCAAGCGAATAGTGATCCCCACCGCAAGAAACGGGTTGCTCGCGGTCGCGATGCGTAGATGATCGCGCCTCAAACCACTCCGATGGCAAAGGACCTTGAGACGATGAAACGAACATGGGCAAAACCCGTCGCGACCGAGACCGCGACGTCGATGGAAGTCACGAGCTATATGGAAGCCGAGCTTGAGGACGACCTTCTCTCAAAAGGTTAGCGGCACATTGGAGCACTCAATTTTCACCCGTCAATCGGCTCGCGCCGGTCGTCGTGCTGAGTCGAATCGGGGAAAACAACAAAATGAGCGATGACACGCTTTACAGCCGCCTGGGCGGCTATGACGCCATTGCGGGCATGGTCGATGATTTTTTCGGCCGCCTCATGGAGGACACGCTTAACAGCCGGTTCTTGGTGACGCTGGCCGACGACCGCAAAATGCGCGCCCGCCAACTGACCATTGATTTCATTTGCGCGGCCGCTGGCGGCCCCAGTCTGTATATCGGCCGCGATATGCTGGCCGTCCACAAGGGCATGGGCATCAGCGCTGCCGATTGGGACGCCTCAGTCGATCATTTTGTCGCGACGCTCGACAAATTCGAAGTGGCCGAGACCGAGAAAAGCGAAGCCCTGGCCTTTTATCAGGGCCAAAAAGCCGACATCGTGGAAGCCTAATTTTGGCGGGGCATTGATTGCCGGAACAGCAATCTACCGCCCTGACTTGGTTGGCGCTTGAGCCTCATCGAGGAGGTCCCACGATACATGGCCCTGTTTTCGCCCCTCAGCCTGCGCGGCGTGACATTTCCCAACCGCATTGCCGTTTCGCCCATGAGCCAGTACGCGGCCAAGGACGGCTACGCCAGCGACTACCATTTCGCCCATTTGGCGCGCTTTGCCTTAGGCGGTGCCGGCCTGGTGCTCACCGAGGCCACGGCGGTCGAGGAGCGCGGCAGGCGAACGCCGGGCGATCTCGGCCTATGGCAAGACGGCCAAATCGACGGATTGGCGAGGATCGCCGGTTTCGTCGCATCCGAAGGCGCCGTCCCTGGCATCCAATTGGGTCATGCCGGACGTAAAGCCAGTGAACGCCGGCCTTGGCATGGCCAGACGCCATTGAACGAAGAAGACGCTGCCCTGCGCGATGAAGCCCCTTGGCCGGCGATCGCGCCAACTTCTGAGCCCTATGGCGAGGGCTGGCCGGTCCCGCGCGCCATGGAGATCGGCGACATCGAGGACGTGCGGGCTAGCTTCCGCGCGGCGGCAGCCCGCGCCCGCGAGGCGGGCTTCCGCGTCATCGAAGTCTATGCCGCGCACGGCTTCCTGCTGCATCAGTTCTATTCGCCCGCCTGTAACACCCGTTCCGATGCCTATGGCGGCGACTTCGAAGGCCGCATTCGGTTGCTTTTGGAGGTGGCAAGCGACATTCGCAGCGAGTGGCCCGACGACCTGCCCCTGCTCTTTCGCATCTCCGCCGTCGATTGGGTCGAGGGCGGCTGGGAACTCGACGACACGATCGCGCTCGCCCGCGCGCTAAAGCAAGCAGGCGTCGATATGGTCGTTTGCTCGTCGGGAGCGATCGGTGGCACGGCCACGCCGATCCGCATGCCGGTTGCGGCCGGCTTTCAGGCGCCCTTCGCGCAAGCTGTCCGCCGCGAGGCCGACTTGGCGAGCATGGCCGTGGGCTTCATTTGGGACCCGCATTTCGCGGACGCGCTCGTGAGCGATGGCCGTACTGATATGGTCGCGCTCGCCCGCGAGCTGCTGAACAATCCCAATTGGCCGCTGCATGCCGCCCAAGCTCTGGGCGTGGATGACGATTACGGCCGCTGGAAGCCACAATTTGGCTGGTGGCTCAACAAGCGCGAGCGGCTCATCAAGAAACTCGGGCTCCGCGGCGGCGACTGATCTCAAGCCCAGATCGCGACCCGTAGGCCGCGCTCATCGCGGGCGGGCTCGGCGGGCAAAGAGCGCGCCTGGCCATTGTGAATTCTGATCGCGATCAGCGCGTTGACGCTGGCGTCGATCAGATCGTCGGCGCCAACGCCCCGCGCGCGCTTCTGGGCGAAAAACGCTTCCTCGAAGCCATGGGCCTCGAGCAACGCCCGGCGCTCGGCCAGGCCCGGCTCATTGGCGCGGCCCTTGATCTTTTTGGGCAGCGCCATGGCGCGCTCGCCGTTCAGCCGCCAGAAGGCGACTTCCGGGTGCACCTCATAGACGCGGCCCTCGAGGGCTGGCGTCATCAGCGCGTCGATCTCGCGGATCTTGGGAAACAGATGAAAGCACTGCTTGGAGACCTTGCGCGGCGGATCCGACGTCGTGAGTGAAATGGCGCAAGCTTGGGCATAGTCGTCCGCCATGACGGCGGCCCGCGCCGGCACTGAGAACACCGAGGATTGGCGCGGTCCAAGCAGCGGCCGTGCGGCCTGTTCGGAGCCACGACCGCCCTTGTCGACCCGCTCGGGCAGCCCGATCGGCATATCGACGGCGATCACCTCCAAAGTGGGCGCGTCATCGAGAACATCGCCAAACCGCGCGTAGTGGCGCATCTGGGGCGCGGTGGGATCATCCGCGTCGAGCACGACGCCCACCCAGCCCGACCGGCAGCCATCGAGCCCGGCGACCAAGCGGCCGGTCTCAGCCATCGAACGGCTCGAGCGGCCAGGGCGTTGGGTTGAGCCAGGCGTCTTGGGCGCCAACGAGCGCCAATTCGTTTCGCTCGCCGCTGGCCCCGAGCGCCGCCTCGACACCGGCGCACGCCATGGCGAGCGCGCGCTTTGTGTCGTCGTCGCCGATGAGGTGAGCCAGATAGAGCGCGGCGATCAGGTCGCCTGTGCCGTGGGGCGCCCTCGCCCGCCGCTCGACCGTGGCCATCCAGGCGTCCTTGCCGCTGATCAGCAAATTTCCGATGCGCGCGGGATCCCCGGTCGGCGTCGAGGTGGCGAGAACGCGGGCCGGGCCAAGTTCGCGCGCCACGGCCGCGCAACTTGTCGGATCGTCTATCGTTCGGCCCGTGAGCCATTCCAGCTCGAAATGATTTGGTGTTGCGATATCGGCGAGCGGCATCAGATGCAGGCGGATTCCCTGGGCGGCGGCCTCGTCGACATAAAGCCCGGTCGGCGCATCACCCATCGCCGGGTCGCACAGATGCAGCGCCCAGGGCGCCTCCTCGCGCACGCGATTGACGGCACCCGCCGCGACAGCCGCGTGCTCCAGGCTCGGCATGTAGCCGGTCAACACGGCCGAGATCTCGCCAAGCCAGCCATTTTCATCGAGCGCGCGGACCATGCCCGCAAGCGCGTCCGTCTCCGTCACGTGACCAGAAAACGTGGCGTGGCCTGGGTGGTTTGAAAGCAAGATCGTCGGCAGCACCCAGGCCTCATGCCCAAGGCGCTCGAACACCAGGCGCTGGGCGCTCGCCCCCACGGCGCCGCGGGCCACTTGAGATGAAATGATCAGCACGCTTGCCATAACGCGGTGCCGGTTGCTTGAGAGAATTGATGTCTTGTCTGGAATGTCATATGCCGCTCGGATAGGGTCGCGACCCTGAAACCATAGCTTGTTTGACCGACTGGGCAAGGGGGACCCCGTGACCGAATTTCGTCCGCGCCGCAGTGCGCTGTATATGCCGGGCTCGAAAGAGCGTGCCCTGGAAAAAGCAAAATCGCTTCCAGCCGATTGTGTGCTTCTCGACCTTGAGGACGCGGTCGCGCCCGACGCCAAGCAAGGCGCGCGCGACCAGGTTTGCCGTGCCGTCAAGGAAGGCGGCTACGGCAAGCGCGAGGTGGTGATCCGCGTCAACGGGCTGGCGACCGAATGGGGCGAGGCCGATTTGGCTTCGGCCGCCGCCGCCCAGCCCGATGCGATTTTGCTACCCAAGGTACAGGCGCCGGAGGATTTGACCCGCGTGCGCGGCCGCCTCGAGGCTGACGGCGCTGCGCCCGGCATCGCGCTTTGGGCGATGATGGAAACGCCGCTCGCCATACTGAACGCGCAAGCGATTGCCGCCGCCGCCGACGCGCCCGCCTATCCGCTCCGCGTCTTCGTCATGGGAACCAACGATTTGGCCAAGGAGACGGGTGCCGCGCTCGTCACGGACCGAGAGCCGATGCTCGCCTGGCTCTCGACCTGTATCGCAGCGGCGCGGGCCTACGGCCTCGATATCATCGACGGTGTCTACAACGATTTCCGCGATGAAGACGGCCTGCGGCGCGAATGCGATCAGGGCCGCCTGCTCGGCATGGACGGCAAGACGCTGATCCATCCAGGACAGGTCGTGCCCTGCAACGAGCTGTTTTCGCCGGCGGCCAACGACGTCGCTTGGGCCAAGCAGGTAATCGCCGCCTTTGCCGAACCAGCGAACAAGGGCAAGGGCGCGATCACCGTCGAGGGCCGCATGGTCGAATTGCTGCACGCCGAAATGGCGAAACGCACGGTGGCGATCGCCGAGACCATCGCCGAGCTGGAAAGTGATGCGGGCTGACATGAGCAAGACCAATCCGGGCAATTTTTTCGAAGATTTTTCACTGGGCCAGGTGATCGCGCACGCCACGCCGCGCACGGTCACGCTCGGCGACGTCGCCGTCTATCAGGCGGTGTTCGGGCCGCGCTTTGCCGTGCAATCCTCGGGCGAATTCGCGCGCGCCATCGGCTATCCGCACGCCCCGATCGACGATCTGCTGACCTTTCACATCGTCTTCGGCAAGACCGTGCCCGACATCTCGCTCAACGCCATCGCCAATCTGGGTTACGCCGATTGCCGGTTTCTTGAAGCGGTTTATCC
>JAJFHN010000039.1 GCA_021775595.1 Hyphomicrobiales bacterium | reverse complement strand
TAGATGCAGCTGATCACGTTTTAACTGCTTCAGGTGCAGTAGCAGCTTTTCAATATGTAGGTATCTATAATGATACTCCTACTACCCCTAAAGCTGACCCATTAATTTGTTGGTTTGATCATGGATCTTCAGTAACACTTGCAGACGGGGAAACATATACTATTACTTTTGATGCTGGTGGTATTTACACACTTGCATAATACTTTATTAATAGAGGAATAGTTATGGCAATAGTATGGACAGTAGAGGAAGAGAATAGAAATAATGTAAGACGTGTTTATATTAAACGGGTAGAAGATAATAATGAAAAAACAGCTTGGAAACGTAAAATAGTATTTAGAAATAATGAAACTAAAGAACAGATTAAAGAACAAATTAAACAAGAATTTTTAAAAGTTAAAGCAGAAAAACAAGCTATACTCAGTATTAAATCATTGACACTTACTAATGCAGATTTTACTGATTTTGAAAATGAGGTGAATACTCCATGACAAATTTAGTTTATACAATTGATGAAACTGCTCTGTTATGGGATGATTCAACCAATGCTGATAAAACCTTTACGATTGCAAGTCTTGGAGCAGCAGCAGGAAGGCAAGGAGAACTTTACGATTTAGGTATAAGTGCTAGAGCAACTTTATTTAAATGGAGAGCATTTGTTCGATTTGCAACTGAACCTATTGAAGATGAATTAATTTCAATTTATTTAAAAACTTCTGATGGTACATACCCTGATAACGATGATGGAACTGACGATATTGCAGTATCTGAAATTACAAAACTCAATAATTTAACCCCTATTGGGGTAATTAAGGTAGACGAAGTTACTACTCCTGCTACTACGGTTGTTTACGTAGCAAAAGGAGTTGTGGAGATACTTGATAGATGGGTAGCTCCTGTTTTTTGGAATGGAACAGCTGACGGTCTACATGCTACTGCTAATGTTAGCGGATTTATTCTTACACCTGTTGCAGACCAAATTCAAAATACTGTATGAGAAATTTTTGGAATTCTCCATTTGCTCCTGCAATTCAATGGGATGACTCTAGGAATAAAGATTTAATTTTCTTTGTTGCACCTGGGATTATCCCATTTGAATTAGTTTCCGGTTCCCAGCCTCGCAACACCGGTGCGAATGGTTGTTATAGAGGTATTACTCCCATAGGTCCAGCCTGGGAATCTAATGCTTATGGAACAGGGTATTTATCATGGGCTATTACCCCTCAGATTAAAACAATGGGGAATAGATCTACTATCATTGTATGGGCATCTTTAGATACTTGTCAAAGTTATGCACCATTACTCTCATTACCCGCAAAAACTACTTGGACTAGCCCCTACCATTCCTATTCTTTTATACGTAATTCAACCACTTCTGCTGCTCAATTTACTATTGCTACAGGCGGGGTAGGTCGATCTACAATAAATACAGCATCGGGATTTCTTAATTTTACCGGAGAATTACATCAATACGCAATAACTCGGAATGGTACTGCAGTTAGATATTTTAAGGACGGAGAATTATTCGGATCTGGGACAATGAGTAGTTCAAATACTCCGGATTTTACTAATTGTCCTGAAGCTGTTTTATTTACTCGAAATACTACAGCAGTAGGTGAATCAGGTAATGGCAGAATTTCTCAAGCATTAATCTATAATCGTACGTATACAGATTGGGAAATTAAACAAAATTTCCAAGATCCCTGGGGACAAGTAACCTATAAACAAAGAAAAATATATATTGTTTTAGGTAGCGGAACAGATACTCCTATATCCCCTGTAGTTGGTTCGTATGCTTTAACTGGAAATGCTGCAACTACGACTGTACACCGGGTATTGTCCCCTGTTACAGGTACCTATACTTTAACAGGTAACGCGGCTACTGTAACAGCTACTATAAAGTTAATCGTAGCTTTAGGTACATATGCCCTTACAGGCAATACATTAGTAGGTATTCGTACTTATGTAAATACCGCTACTTTAGGAACTTATTTCTTAACAGGAAATACGGCCACCCTAGCAAAGCAGTACTTATTAGTTAACAGTTTAGGAACTTATGCTGTAACAGGTAATACTGCTATTTTTTCTGTAGCCAAGTTATTAGTAACTACTTTAGGAACATATAATGTTACAGGACAAACTGCTACTTTAGTAGTGGATACAGGATTTACCATTTCTGCAAATTTAGGGACCTATTCTCTTACAGGTAATGCAGCAGTAGCTAGTAGAACTACTATACTTATTTCTGATTTAGGTACCTATGCAGTAACAGGTAATGTTACAACACTGGTACGTGGAGTAATTACACCAGCTGCGTTAGGTACATATAGTTTATCCGGAAATGCTATCACAATATCGCAAACATATATTATAGATGCCAGTACCGGAGCATATGTGTATACAGGTAACGCTGCTACATCTATAGTAGCTAGTATATATAGAGATACTATTTTAACGTTATCTGACTCAGTTAGAAATTCATGTGATATATTAGATACTGCAGCTAATACAATACAGATTACAGAAGGGATGCCCTAAATGAGTGTAAATATATATGATAATGGGGATTTAATAATTGTATCTGCTGTATTTACAGATAGTGTTGGAGCAGCTATAGATCCTAGTACAGTAACTTTTAAATTCAAAGATCCTGCTGGGACTACTACAACTTACTTGTATGGAACAGATGCAGAGCTTGTTAGAGACTCTGTAGGTAATTATCATGTAGACCTATCTCCTACTGTAAGAGGAGATTATTTATACAGATATGAATCTACTGGAACAGGACAAGCAGCAGAGGAACATAGTTTTAGTGTTAGACGTGGAAATTTTTAAATATTGAATCAAACTAATTAAATAATTTGAAAGGATTACTGTATATGCCAACTTCTGATGGTTCAATATTGAATGGGATATGGGGTGCAATAATGGTTATATACAGCGGTATTACAGGTCATACGTATACTCGTATAGCTAACTTAGAAACAAAAATTGATAAAAATAAAGATCATGCAGATGAAGTATTTGTTACTAAAGAAACCTTCGAAGCTCATATGGATAGCATCCAACAAGCTAATGTAGCTACAGCTAGATTTACAGATATTAATACTAGAGCAAATGAAAAATTATTCGATCTAATGAATACAAAGAAGGATAAAGACTAATGAGTAATTTTCCTCTTTACGAATTTGCTTGTGGCTGCGGTACTTGCGATAATAAAACAAAATTAATTCTTACGCAAAAATTACAAAGTGTTCGTAATTACTTAAATGAGCCTATAATAATAGTAAGTGGTTATCGGTGCGAAGAACATAATGCAAACGTAGGAGGATCTAGTACATCTTCTCATTTAGCCGGATTAGCAGCAGATATTTATATTCCAGATAACTTTTATAGATATAGACTTATAGAAGCTATAGTGCTTAGTAAAGCTTTTACTCGTTATGGTACTGGCGATAGAAATGGAGTTAAAACATTCCATGTAGATTGTGATTTAAGTAAACCTCAAAGAATTAGCTGGGGATATTAATATGACTTCTCCTCCAAAGCCCGGGAGTCTGACCCCCCTCCCAGGCTTCCCTCCTTTTTAGGAAAAGTATACATGGATAATTTACCCTACACTAAAAGTTATAAATACAGAGTAGATGAACAAAGAGAAATTTTACTTAAAGATTGCCCGTATATTCCAGAAGGTGCATGGATAAACGAACGTATATCCATGACATTTGCATATTTAGAACGCCGCTCTTTAGGAGTATACTTAGTTTTAAAGAAGTATTATAGCTGGGATGGGGCTACCTGGGCATTAGATACAAAGAACTTTCGTAAAGGGTCTGCATGTCATGATGCTTTACTTGAAATGATAGGTAGAAAGTTACTACCATATGAAGAATGGAAGCCCTGGACTGATAATTTTCTAATTGAAATTTGTAAAAAAGATGGTATGTGGTGGCCTCGTAGACAATGGGTGTATACAGCTGTACAAAGACTAGGAGACCCTAGAGGATCTAAACCGCGTAAAGTGTACTATGCTCCTTAACGCAGTTTTGTATCCCCCTCTGTATAAGCAGGCTCAGGGTTAGGGTATTTTACAAACAGAGCATCTACGATAGTTTGGAGGTGATCTTTATCTGCGATAACATCTGATTTAGGAGGACGATCATCATTACACATATTACGCATTTGAGCATCACGTAGTACATACAGACATGCAATAGCTTTAGTAATATGATGTAAGCCGCTATCTGGATCTATGTCTTGTCCTTCCCAGTAATCGTTTATATGCCCTATAGCAGCATCATAATATACACTAGCTCGAACACCGGCTACTCGATAATTATGACGACCATATTTCATAGAACCTTCCATCATTGCTACACTGGCTTCACGAGATACATTTGCAGGTAAGTTACAATAGAATCTAGATTTTTTAATACCTACTGCGTCTTTAGGATTAGTTGGTTTATTACTCATACTGCTCCTTATGGTTAAATTACATGGGCTCTGCTAAATTTACTTTTACGGATCAAGAATTTATTAATGTTATTAATATAATTCGAGAATTAGATACTCCACTAGGAGAAACCCGTAATCCTATTATTTCCATGACTGAAAGTCTGCACATGGAAGGATTAGATAGTCTAAGTATTATTGTTTTCTTTATATGGATATCTCAGTTATTTGGCATTGCTGAAACTAAAATTGAAGAATTTGTAACCCAAAAAGATTTTACAATCCAGGCAATAAAAGATTTTGTTATGACAGAAGCAACCCGAGGTTATACATTTGCTGAAGCAAAGGAGTATAGCAAAAGATGTTTCTAACGCATACTAATTCTGTCTATTCTGAGAAAATAACTTTATTAGATCATATAACTTATCCGCAATATGGACACCAAGTAGCCAATGGGGGAGGTCTAGTAGTCAAACAGGGCATTAAAACAATGTCTGAAGAACTTGTGGATTACGTATTAAAGGGCAAGCACGGAGCTTCTGAGGGCACATACCAGTATATCCAGACATTAACTAAATCTCCTAAATACAGGGTAGGGTTAATACTGGCTTCTGGAGGAAGTAGCTGGACAGGGCATAGTACAAATGTTTGTACTAGTGATAAGCATCCTGTGTATAAGATACCTGTAATGAACCTTACTCAAGTGTATGCCGGTTATATTGCTAATAAAATAGGATCCTTTGATTATATATCTACTGATAGTAGTAGCTGTATAAGTGGCCACGCAGCCTGGTATACAGCTCGCAATATGTTAGCTCTAAATCTACTGGATGCAGTAGTAGTCATAGCAGTTGATAACGGACTTTCTGAAGAATACTTATCTGTATTTGGGCAAAATGGATTATCTAAATTAATTGAAGAAGAAGACGATACATCTATTGTAAAATTTAGATTAGGTCAAGGATGCAATATATCTGTATTTGAAAAAGATAATACTAATTATTCTTTAGCTAAGATTGAAGATATACACATTGCTTCAGAACACCATAATAGTCCTATGGGTATTTCTTGTACTGGAGAAGGATATAAAAAAGTAATAAATAATGTTGATACTGTTAATATTGATTTTATAAAAACTCATAGTACTTTCTCTAAAGACAACAAAATAGAAGAAGAAATTATTAAAAAATACATTGGTAATATTAAAACTATTAATTATAAATTACGTATAGGGCATACTCTAGGTCCCTCTACCGCTATAGAAACAGCATTAGCAATACAAGAAGAATCTGGTACATTTCTTAGCTTAGGGGCTGGTATGGGTAATGTATTTTCATCTGCAGTTGTGGAGATTTTATAATGATATTTGCACATACTAGTTTAATTCAAGAAGGGGAAGCTGCTTTATTCTACCGGTTTAATAAGCAGTTAAAAGGATATATGATAGCTGGAGTATTTATAGCTCCTACTATGCTAGCTAAGATGAATTTTGCTAAAGTATGGAAATACTTTGTATCATCAGTAGTACAAGCAGATGATATATACTGTTCTGTTCCTTTAGGGATAGGTAATTCTATGTTTAGTAATTACTTAGATTACTATGATACAATAGACGGACTTACAATTTATAAAGTTGATAATTTTCTTAAAGAAAAATACAATGATTATAATAAGCGTCCTCAAAGAATTAATAAGAGAATAAATCTATGAATGATATTGATTTAGATAAAGACGTAGATCAAACAGCAACAGACCCTATTGATTTACAACCTGACTGGGCAAATCCTCCTAGTCTTGAGGATCTTAAAAGAGATTACAAAGCAGCTCAAGTAGCCCACCAAGTACATACTATGGAAGTGGATGCCTGGTTAGATATTCTTGGTGCCAAACAAGTTATTAAAGCTAAAACTGGACGATCTAAACTAGTACCTAAAGTAGCCCGTAAACAAGCTGAATGGAGATATGCTGCTTTATCAGAACCTTTCTTATCCACTGATGATTTATTTAATACTGCTCCCAACACGTTTGAAGATAAAAAAACTGCAGAACAAAACGGGCAAGTATTAAATTACCAGCTCAATAATCGTATAGATAAAGTATCCTTTATTGATGAATATATTCGTACTGCGGTAGATGAAGGTACTGTAGTAGTAAGAGTTGATTGGGAATTCGAAGAAGCAGTACGAACTGTTTGGGTAGATATTACTGAAACTCAAGTAGCGGTAGATCCAGCTACTGGTCAACCGGTTTTAGATGAACAAGGGCAACCTGTAACTCAAGAAGTTAAAACTGGACAAAAACAAGTAAAGAAAAAGGTTACTATTAAGAATCAACCAGTTTTAACAATATGTGACTACAATAACGTAATGTTTGATCCCACTGCCAAAGGGAATATAAACAAAGCTGAATTTGGTATTTATAGTTTTGAGACTTCGTTATCAGAACTTAAAAAAGATGGACGATATAAAAATCTTGATAATGTTAATTTTGAAAGTGCTTCAATATTATCCGAACCGGATTATAAAGTTAATGCAAGTGATCCGTCATTTGCTTTTAAAGATAAAGCCCGTAAAAAAGTTATTGCTCATGAATACTGGGGATACTGGGATATTGATGGAGAAGGTGAAGTAACTGCTTTTGTAGCTACCTGGATTGGCGATACTCTCATTCGATTAGAAGAAAATCCTTATCCGGATAAGAAAATTCCTTTTGTATTAGTTCAGTATTTACCTAGACGTAAGAATCTTTATGGGGAACCTGATGCAGAATTAATTGAAGATAATCAAAAGATTATTGGTGCGGTTACTAGAGGTGTTATTGATCTTCTTGGACGTAGTGCTAATGGACAGCAAGGTACTCGTAAAGATGCATTGGATGTAACTAATGCTCGTAAATTTGAGCGAGGAGATGATTACAAATTCAATGCTAATGTAGATCCTAAACAAGCATTCCACGATGGAGTATACCCTGAAATTCCTCGTTCTGCTCTAGAAGTATTAACTATGCAGCACAATGATGCAGAAGCCTTAACTGGAGTTAAATCCTTTAGCCAGGGTATCTCAGGACAAGCATTAGGTTCTACAGCTACAGGTATTAGATCTGCTCTCGATGCTACTTCTAAACGAGAATTAGGTATTCTTCGTAGATTTTCAAATGGTTTTACGCAAATAGGCCGTAAGATTATTTCTATGAATTCTGAGTTTCTAGATGATGAAGAAATTATTCGCATTACTAATGAAGATCTAGTAACTATTAATCGTAATGATCTAGGCGGGGAATACGATATTAAGCTTACTATTTCTACAGCAGAAGCTGATGAGCAAAAAGCTAGTGAATTATCTTTTATGTTACAAACTACTGGTAATACTCTACCTTTTCCTATGACTCAAATGCTTTTATCCGATATGGCTAAATTACGTAAAATGCCTGATTTAGCTCAACGTATTATAGAATTTGAACCTCAGCCAGATCCATTAGAACAGAAAAGAGCCGAACTAGAGATAGCTCTGTTACAAGCCCAAGTAGCTAATGAGACTGCTAAAGGACGAGAGAATGAAGTAGATGTAGGATTGAAAACTGCTAAGACTGCAGTTGAAAAAGCTAAAGCAAGGTCTATGCATAGTGGAGCTGACATTACTGATCTAGATTTTCTTGAAAAAGAATCTGGAGTAGATAATGCTAGAGATCAAGCTGCAGAAGATCTAAAACATGCCCGTACTATGGAAAGTAAAGAGCATGATCGATTAAAGGAACTTGACAAAATTGCATTAACTGGTTTAAATAAACAATAACAGTATTTATATTACTAATTCTAATCATAAGGTAACATCCATGACTCAAAGCGAACTGTTAGAAATTGAAATTGCAGAAGGTAAAAAACATCAAGTAATGCGGGATAAATGCGTTAAACTATTAGATAGTAAATTATATAAAGATGTTATTGGAGAAGGCTATTTCAAAGACGAAGCAGCTCGACTATGTATGGCTAAAAGCAATCCAGATCTCAATGATGCTCAAAAGAAAAATATTGATAATATGATTGCAGGCATTGGGGGAGTACATACTTATTTGATGACTCTATTGCAAAGAGGACGCCAAGTAGATCAGGATATGGAATCAATTGAGGAAACCCGAGAAGAAATTGCAAATGAGGAGAATCAATAATGCCTGAGGATACCCCTGCAATTCCTGATAGTACTTTAGCATTATCAGATGAAGCCTTTTTGGAACAAGATAATAGTGCTTATCTAACGGATGAAGTTATTCCGAATAATGAAGAAGTAACTAATAAAGAAACTGATTCAGCGGATCAAACTGCTGATGATGCAGAAGATAAGAATGATAGTGAAGCACAAGAGCAAACTGAAACTGAAGCAGATGGGGATAAAGTAAGCCAACCTGAAGGGGATACCCAGACGGAGCATGAAACTTCCACTGACGATGATGCGACAGAATCTCTTGATACTAGTAAGAAAGACTCGCCTGACACAAAAGGGGATACCCCAGATACTAAAGAGTTTGATTACGAAAGTGCGTATAAAAAGGTTACAGAGCCTTTCAAAGCCAATGGTATTGATATGCAAGTTAAAGATCCGGAAGATATGATCCGGTTAATGCAGATGGGAGCTAATTATCAAAAGAAGATGGCACAATTAAAGCCTAATCTAAAGATAGTTAGTATGTTAGAAAAGAACGGACTTCTTGATGAAGCTAAGTTAAATAATCTAATCGACCTATCTAAAAAAGATCTTAAAGCAATTACCAAGCTTATTAAAGAAAGTGATCTGGATCCTTTAGATATTGACAAGGATGCTCCTTCGGATTACAAACCTACAAATTACTCTGTTACGGACAAAGAATATAACTTAGATACAGTACTGAATGACATTAAAGATACTCCTACTTTTGATAAAACAATTAATGTTTTAACAAAACAATGGGATGATAATAGCAAAACTGCTATTTCCGATAATCCTGAGATCATTGAAATTATTAATGGTCATATGGGTAATGGTGTATTCGATGCAGTCAATAAAGTACTTCAACAAGAAAAAGCATTAGGTAAACTAGTTGGAATTTCTGATGTGGATGCATATCAGCAAATTGCTCAGAATTTATCTAAAAGTGGTGTTCTTCGTAACAACGGTAATAGTAAAGGTAAGAAAGAGGAGTCTGCTGTATCAAGTGAAACTACTGAAAAATCGCAAGCTGCTGCTGAAGCTCTTAATAAAAAGAGAAAAGCAGTGGCGCCGGTCAAGCAGACAACTGCAAAAAAATCAGTATCTGATGACAATTATTTAGCGTTATCAGATGAAGAATTTATGAAGAAATTTGCTGTCCGGTAATTTATTATTACCACTAATATAGGAAATTATCATGGCTAATCCTAATACTTATAATTCCCCCTCCAGTACTGCTAGTGGTACTGCTGCGGATATCGGACCTCAGGCGCGTACTGACTATTACCATAAAAAAGCACTTATCGCTATTCGAGATAAGCAGTATTTTATGCCCTTGGCTGATGTACGTGCAATGCCTAAGCACATGGGTAAGAAAATCAAGCAGGATGTGTATGTTCCCATGCTGGACGTTCTTAATACGAATGACCAGGGGATTGATGCAGATGGTACGGTAGTAGCAACTACTGCTAAATGGCATGTATTTGCTTCTGGTGTGATTGTACCTGATGGTACAATTGCTGGTAATGCTGCTGGATTTGCTACTGAAGCTTTGGCTCTTGCTGAAGTTACTAGTTATACTACCCAGGGTGTAGCGCAAGGGTATGGTAACTTGTACGGTTCTTCTAAAGATACCGGGAATATTCAGTCTAAAATTCCCGTCTTGTCGGAGAACGGTGGACGAGTTAACCGAGTTGGTTTTACGCGTACTCAAATTGAAGGTGATCTGTATAAACGTGGTTTCTTCACGGAATATACCCAGGAATCCCTGGACTTCGATTCAGATTCTGAATTGTTGATGCATATCACAGAGGAAGCTCTGGTCGGTGCAAACGAATTGACTGAAGCAGAGCTTCAGGCTGATTTGATTACCAATGCTACCGCTAATGGTACTGCCTATTTCATGGGCGGAACCACTAAGTTGACGGTAGATGAGGTAGTTACATATACCGATCTGATGAATCTTTCTATCGCTTTGGATAACAACAAAACTCCTAAGCAAACGAAGATGATCACCGGTTCCCGTATGATTGATACTAAAACCATCAATGGCGGACGTATCATGTATATTGGTTCTGAGCTCATCCCGGTTATCAAAGCTATGGTCGATCTGCATAGTCTGCCGGCATTTGTTTCTGTAGAGAAATATGCTAGTGCGGGTGGTACTATTATGAACGGAGAGATTGGTACAGTTGATCAGTTCCGTATCGTAGTAGTTCCTGAAATGCAGTATGACGAAGCTGGTGGAGCAGTTGCTGCTGATACTGCTGGTAGTGGTATCAATGGAGCAGATATTTACCCGATGCTGGTAGTTGGAGATGGTTCTTTTACTACGATTGGTTTCCAAACTGACGGTAAAACCGTTAAGTTTAGTATCAATCATAAAGGACCTGGCAAAGATATTGCCAATCTGGATGATCCATACGGTGAGGTAGGGTTCTACTCTATCAAATGGTACTACGGCTTCATGGCATTGCGTCCTGAACGTCTTGGAATTATCTGGACTGCTCTTACTGCAGTATAATCTAACTTCCCCAGGGGCTTTACGGCTCCTGGGGAATCTTACTTACAACTTATAAGGAAATGAATCATGACTACAGCACAAATTACTACAGTAGACGAACTAACTGATTTATCTAATGAAGACATTGTAGAAGAGCTAAAAGCCAGTGGAGTTAATCCGCACCATAAAACAGGCAGAGATAAACTAATGGCTACTCTAGTAGATGTGCGCAATGGTGTTTATAATCAGGATAAAAAAGCTACTTATGTAGCTGCACCTCCATTGACTAAAACCCAACTGGCTACACGTATGCAACGTATTGTGGTTACTCCTAATGATCCCAATATGAGTTCATACTCAGGACTTATCTTTACTGCAGGTAGTTCTAAGGTAAATAACGGACGTATGATTAAAAAATATGTACCCTTCAATAACGATGAAGGATGGCATGTTCCCCAGATTCTTATTGACCAAATTGAAGCTGCTGAAATGCAAAAGTTCCGAACAATTACATTACCGAATGGTAAAAAAGGTAAAGAAGCTTATCTTACCAAAAAGTTTAATGTAAAAATTCTACCCCCACTTACTGTACCGGAAATGGAAGCTCTTGCTGCAGCTCAACGATCTAGAGGAACTAATAGATAATGACTATTACTATTGCGGATTTAACATCAAATGTAGTTACCGATAGTTGTAATATTGTAACTGGAGATGGTGTACTTGATGATCTCATGGAGACTGTTAATACTCACCTAGCTGCTCAATATACTCTAGGACGTATTACCAGTACAGAATACGCAAAAGTGTATCTAGGGGCTATGCAGGCTGCCTTATCGCAAGGAGTAGCTTATACTCTAGGACAAGCAAAATCTAATGCGGAAACTTCTCTACTATTCCAAAAAGAAATTACTGAATTTGCTCAAACAGATCAAACAACGAAAGTAGCTCCATCAGCTACTAGTGTTATGGGTGCTCAGGCTGCTTTGTCTATTGAACAAGCTAAAGGATTTAAATGGAATGCAGATCAGAAATATCTGAAAACTGTTTTAGATGCTTGGAGTATCAATATTTCTACTGCAGGAGTGGCTGCAACAGGAGTAGATGCTATTAATGAAATAGGCACCAATAACATTAATGATAGGATTGACGCTGCAGAACCTACTGGGTAATAGCTAATGAGTTTTATTCCTAGTATCGTTAATACTGTTTTAGGGGCTAATTTACTTCTTATTGCAGAATTTGAAGAATTAGTTGAACAAGTAGTAGATGTGATTTTAGATATTCTAGGGTTTGGTCCTCAGACCCTAGAATATTACCAAGTTCAAAATATAGCTCTATTTCCTAATCCAGATAATAGTAACCCGCTATTATCTAGTATCCAGCACAGTATTCTTACCAATTCAGATATAAATAGTAATCTGCTATACGCTATTACTTTTCGTAGCATGAAAGTCAATGTACGAAGGTTTATGGCATTTATTGAAGATGGGGATTACTTTGAAGGATTTCCTTCAATTGAATCTTTTATTCTCTATATAGATTATGATGAATTAGCTGCCGCTTTACTGACTCTTAATGGGGTTGCTAGTACTCCTGAGCAATCTAGCATTGCTTCTTTAAGTGATACTGCCTGGGTGCAGTATTGGTTACAGGAAAATAAAGTATATGATGTAGGTATAAATCGTTTAACTGATGAATTTAGTAGTGACAGTACTTCTCCAGCTACTCCTGCAACTACTGGTGTAACTGTAACTCCTTCCGCTAATCATTATGATGTTGCTATAACGGATGAAGTAGTTACTTCAGATGCGTTAGAAGTAGATTCTAGATGGCAGGTAGATTTTAGCGGTATTGTATACAATTCTGGACCAGATAATTATAGTGTAGATGTATTCAATGATGCCGGAGATACTGCTACTTTAGGATACACTGTGCCCAGTAAACCCTTACAATTACATTATATTTCCTACTACTATATTGATAGTGCTCCAGATCGTCAGTATATATTTATCTACCAAGTAGGTGCAGGTACATATCCTGATTTAGATACTATAGAAACTCCCATCACTCTAGATGGCACATCTCTGCAAGTGATACCTGCTATCCCCCTCAGGATTACTAACGCTAATTACACTACATTTGGGGCAACCAAAGCAACTCAAATTGAAGATATATGCGATATCATAGATTTAGATGCTGCCGCTATTTTAGATGGCGTACTTACAGATTCGGGCGTTACAGCAGGAGATTTAGATAATATATACATAACGTTTGGGGTACGTATGTGGGATACTTGCCAACCTAGTTTGGCGTATCTATTTAATATGTTTGAAAATATATTTCCGGCTCAAGGAGTTACCCAAGGGATATATGATGCAGCCGATCCTGCTGATGCAAAACCTGCTAATAATATTATTGTCAGAACTGATGACTATGAATCAGTATTCCAATTTTCATATATTACATTTGAATTCTTTTCTTTAGCTACAATTGATGCAGATAGTGGTAGCGATGAAAATGGTATTTATTATTCTGATTTATCTAAATTCAATGCTGCCAATGAACTGGTATACCCTTATTACAGTTCTTCTGGAAAGGGTACATACAATGTCGGATATAAAGCTGATACTCTTGCAGAAGTAGCTGATTTTCTGGCAGGTAATGGAGTAGTAAACCCTGGAACTACTTCAACAGAAGCAGCCAACTGGCTACAAACAACTACCAGATTAAAATATACATTAGCTCTAAACGATGCAACAGGATCTCCCAGTACACTAGATTATTTGACTCCAGATTTAGTATTTGAAAATAATGGAGGCACATTACAATTAGTTGCATCAGCTAGTGAAGAAACAACTAAAGGACAATCTATTACCTATTATTACTGCACTGAAGTAGGTTTAGAAGCGTATACAGTTGTTGCTCCTATTAGTATATTAAAAGTAATTGATGGAGATAGTGGTAGGTTTAATCTAGTTAAATTTAATTTAGGTAATGAAGAGGATTTGATGACTCCTCTTGTCCATACTTTTATAAAAGATTTATCTAATAAGAATGTTACTCAAATTATGTTAGCTGCATCTCATGTATCTATTTATATAGCTCATTACGAAGTAATTGAGTTAGCTGGATGGGCTAAATTACTATTAGTAGTATTGATAGTTATTGTTGTTGTAATAACTTACTATTTCCCTCCCGCTGCTACGGAAGCTTGGGCACTTGCAGCTACTGCATTTGCTGCCGGGTCATATGGATTAGCAGTATTAATTATACTTAGTACGATATTACCTTCTATTTTATTGCAGATTGCTCTTAAACTTATTGTTACAGAAGTAGCTAAACATAACGAAGAATTGGCATTAATACTAGGAATAGTAGCTGCTATTGGCTTTGCCTATTACAGTTCTGGAACTACATTAACTGGATTAGATTTTGCTAAAGCCGCAGTTAATATATTAGAGAGTTTTAATTTAGTTCTATCCATAAGGGCAGAGAGATTAGAAGAAGAATTAAACTTATACAGAGATGAATTATCTAGAGATACTCGTTTAAGTGATCTAGAAAAATTATATGAAGATATTTTTGATAATTCAGATTCTCAAGAATTTTCCGGATTAAATTCAAATAAACGAGCTAGCTTAAATGGTATGTATCCTGAAGATATGTTTGTTATATATGAAGGTCAAGTTACTGGACAATATCTAATGTATGAAACAGCTAGTATAATTGATACACAGGTATCTGGAGAAGCCTTGTATATATAGAAATAGACAATTAATACGAATCCCGGTAAACTAAATATAATATACTTAAGGAGTACGATATGCCTCCCAATCAACAAAATTTTAATTACGGTAATGGATACTTAAATTCTCAATTTGATTTAAGTAAAAGTGGTTCTAACTTCGGTAATTTACAGGGATTTAGCCTTGCTAATCCTGCTTCCGTAGAGACTGGGCCCCCCGGTTTAGGAAACAACTTTCAAACATATAATCTATTAGCTAACGGATTTCAAGGTATTGGTAGTCTAGCTAAAGGCTATGCAGCTATCAAGCAACTAGGTCTAGCTAAAGATACTTTGAACTTCCAGAAAGACGCATATAATCAAAACTATAATGCTTCACGTACTACAATAAATAATCGTCTCAGAGATCAGAATGCATTTAAAACAGCTCAAGGTCGTACTGACTTAGCTAATCTTGTAGTTTAATTAGGAGAATATCATGGCTGCTGCACCCATTACTTGGAGGAGTTTAAATGCTCCTAATTTCGGAGCAGGATTAAATGCTGCTGGCAGGGCTGGACAAGATTTAGGCAATGCTATTAGTCAGTTTGGTGGCAATATCAAACAAGGCGCTGAAGATGTACGTACTCAGGAAACTGATGAATTTATTACTACTTTAAATTCTCTTAATACTGATGAAGAACGTAATGATTTAATTCAGACTTCTAGTCAAGCATTTCTTGATATGGGGAAAGTTAATGATGCACGCACAGATGCCCAGAATCAGGATTTTAAAGTAAACGCAGAAAGTAGAGCTGCAGAAGAAAGTATTAGTAAATTAAAAAATGAATTTGTTAATAGAAGATCTTTAGAAGATCAAACTAATCGTCTAAACGAACTGCAAGCAAATAATGTAAATAAAGGAAGACTTGAAGTAGATCGATTAACTAATGAAATTAAATATGGAGCAATTGAAGAGAGTAGAACAGCAGCCCAATTTAAATTAGATCAAGTAAAAAGACAATTAGGAATAGATCAAACTGAACAATCGATACGTTTTGATGCAGCTAATCAGGGTATTGATCTAGAACGTAAAGTATTAGATAACAACTTTAAGGAAGAAGTATTAGATAATGTAATAGAGGAGGCAAATAATAAACGAGAAGATAGAGAAAGAGATGCTCCAAATAAAAACTTAATTGCATCAGAAACACATGTTAAAAATCTAAAAGCAAAAGAAAATCGAATTGTTAAAAAAGATCAATTAAGTAAACTTAGCCATACTCCCGTTGATTCAAAGAATTTAGGTAATACTATTAAAGATATTAATGAAGCTCTAATACTTAATACTAGAGCTGGCAGATCAAATGCTCATTTGCAGCCTGCATTAAATAGGGCAATTGTTGAAGTAGATAAGCAAATAGATTCTACGCTAGGAGATAGAGTATCATCTATAGTCAAAACATTAGGTATTACCCTAGAACCTACTGGTAAAATTCCTGCAGATGGGTATACCGCTACTATGTACCGAGAATTACTTGAAAATGTAACTAATGATTACCAAGAAACATTTACAGGAATAACTCGAAATGCTGCTAGGGAATTGGCCAGTAAAAGCATTGACAGAAACAATGTACTCAGAACAAATTTTAAAAATACTGGAGCTATAGTAGCTCATAATAGTTCATTGGTTGAAGCGTATCGAAATGCCCAGTTGGAACAATATGGTATGAATGCAAAAGCAAGGGCAAGATTAGATAGACATTTAGTTTCAGATACCGCTGCTACAATTAAAGCCAACTTAGGATTAGGTACTTCTGAAGAAGATATTGAAAAAACTGCTGAATTAGTAGGGGGTATTCAAAACATCGCAACTACTTTAAGAACAGCAGTAGGCTATAAAAACTTAGGTAAAATAGAGAAAGAAATTTTTAATCTAGGTATTCACGATTTACTTGCTAATACTTCGTGGGATGACGGATTTGATTTTGGTACTGGACTCAATGATGATTTTACTTTACCTGTTATTGAGCGGGGTACATCATTTACTAATCTGAATAAAATTCAGCTATTGCAAGCTATGCAGGATGTGTATAGTGGAGATTTGCCGGCTTCTGTAACTAAAGCTATGGAAAAATCAAAAGCTAAATTAGAAGCAGCCCCTGAACGAGTAAAGAAAACTTCCAAAACAGAGAAATCTATATTTCCTGAGGAAGGAAATTTACTGGATGATATAGGTGCTGCATTTAAAACGACAATAACAGATCCTATTAAAAAAGAGTTAAGCATTCCTAATACTGCTAATACAAAACCTAATTTAAACAGGGCTATAGATCTTTCTATAGCTACTTTTGGGGAAGATGAAACAAGCAGTTTACGTAAAGATATGACAGAAAAAGAATTTATTTCTCATATTCAAGATTTTATTAAAAGAAACTCCCCATAAAATTATGGATTTACTTACTTCTCGTATAGAAAATAAAAAAGCAGAAATAGCTGCAGCAACCGAAGCTAAAGCTGCTGTAATTCAAAGTACTAAAGATCAGCTGCTTAACGCATTTGCAGAAGCTCCCGCCGAAATAGATACTTCTGTAGGAGAACCTAATGCAGACTTACTCAATAGTATTGCTCAATCTACTGAAGATACTAATAAAATAGGTCCTCCTGATGTTCCCATTGCAGAACAGCAGGGTAATATATCTAGACATATCGATGGTACTTATACTGTCCGAACAGCAGAGGGAAAAGTAGTTAGTGGGTTAAGTGAACTAGACGCAAAATCATTTGCTGCATATAACCAGGAAAATGCTAGAGCAACAGCAGCAGGTGCTCCTACATCTTTTGTGGGTAATCAAGTTAATGAATTTGGACAAAATATAGTTAACATTGGAGAAACAGCAGCCTCTGCATTTACTACAGATCCTGAAAATCTTAAAGCTATTGCCGATTTTAGCCAAAATATAAAAGATACTATTCCAGTAAATAGAAGAGATTTATACGGAGCTGTTACTGCATTTAAAACTATCGCGGATAATAAAGGCGTTGTATCAGCTGTATGGAATGCTGTTCAAAATGATCTACCTACTTTATTAGAGCAAGGTGTACCTAGTATTCCCTACATGGTTGCACTTACTCTAGGCGGACCTACTACCCAAATGGCTATACTTAGTACTTTAGCTATTGGTAAAGGAAATCAAGCAGTAGAAGAATTTACAAAAGTAAACAAGCGAAGACCAGATGCTGACGAAACTTTTAGAATTAAAGCATATTCTGCTGTAGCTCAGGTTTTTGAAAAGTATGGAGATGTTGCTGCCGTACGTGCCATTCCTGGTAGATTTTCATGGATGAAAGGAGTAGCAAATCAAGTTAGACAATCTACTCCTCCTAGCGTACTAAATCTTACTGTATTCAGACCTCTTGAAGGTTTATTGGGGGAAGCACTATCTGGTGGACTTACTGCCACTGCAGAGCAATTAGCTGCTTCTGGAAAGATTACAGATACTGCTGAGATCGGTTTTGCTTCTTTAGCTGAAATGGTAGCTGTTCCTGGAGGTATAGCAGGGGCAGCAGCAGGAAAAGGTGCATATGATATTGCAGCTGTTACTCTGAAGAAACTTACAACTAAAGCCCTTACCCCAGAAGAAGAAAAGGTAGCTCAACAACAAGAAATATTGACAGGAATACAAACTAAAATAGATTCAGAAGATCCCGGTACTATTGGAGATACCAAAGAGGGCGATGATATAGCCCAGAAAATACAGAAGATTGAACAAGCACTTGCTAGTGCTACAGATGAAACAACTATCAGTAACTTAGGAACAGAAAAGCAAACACTTATTGATAGAGCAAATGTTAAATTAACCGGAGAAGAATCTGTAGTATTTAAAGCAGAACTTACTAAACTTAAAGAAGCCTATACAAAGAAATTTGAAGAAGAAAATAAACCTCCGGTTGTTGACCCTAAAAAAGGTACAACTATCTCTAAAGAAGAATTTGATGAAACAATAGCCACGTTAGATTTTATTAAAGACCCTGTAGCCGCCGTAAACACACTTATGGCGCTAGGAGAACGAGTCCATAACGTAGAGCAGGGTATCGCATTTGAAGGCGCTAAGAGGCAAGCTCAGGAGGCTCTAAAAGCAGATCTAGATAAACAGAAGGAATCTGATACTCTTTTTAGTTTTCAGGAGGTTGCTGAAGGTTTAGATCCGGAAGAAGTAGATAGAATACAAGCAAAGCATGAGCTTACTCCTTTAGATCGAAAAGCAATTAAAGATGGTCAAGAAGCTAAACAGCTTGCACAAGAACTAACTAGGCAGCAAGAATCAGCTAATATTAAAAGCATGGATACAGTCCATGAAGAAGCTACTACCGGAAGTATATCCAGTAGGTGGACTGGATTAAAAACATATAGCCAAGAGATCTACAAAATATTAAAAGATGAAAAAGATCAAGCATTAGCGAATTCAAAGATTGCAGCTATTGAAGCTAAAATGAATACGCATGCAGCAAATCTAAATAAGAAGCTTAATGCATTTATTGCAGCCCAAAAAGTACCTAGAAAATCTGGAGAAGAAATAGTAGTTAAAGGGGTACGAGTTAGCCCTAATATTCCTTCAGATAGAAGTATGAAATATACAGTATTACCCGCTATGTCTACTACAGAATTTAATAGACGTAGAAATGAGGGGGAGTTTTTAACTAGTATCCATAAAAATTCTGGGAAGTTACTGAGTACTCTTACGAAAGAAGTAGCTTACAGTAAGAAAATATTAGCAGTCGTAAAAGGGTATAAAAATACTTCTTTTAAAAAGAGTGCAGATAAACTTGCAATAAGTACTAAAGCAGCTCAAGAACTTAGTGCGCAATTAGGTGCAGTAAACCCAGAAAAAGAAAAAGTACCTATTGATCAGGAAGCTATTGATAAAGCAGCTAAACCTATAGATAAAGATCCTCATCAAGCAGATGTTGATGCGGGAACTTTTGGAGCTATTAATGAAACTAATACAGACAAGAAAGCTGGATTTGAACGTAAAGTATCCGAGACTTCCAGAACTAAAAGGAAAACTCCAGGATCTGAGGGGAAAGCTGAAAGTTCTGAATCTCCTACTCCGGATGCTCAACAAGACAGAGATTCTAAACGAAGCTCCACTAGAGATAGGAAATCCTCTACAACTGAAAAAGGTAAAAGCAAGAGAGCTCCCCAACTCACCAAAGAAATAGTTCTTTCGTTTGGAACAACAGAAGTAGCTTTGCAGTGGCTTATCGATAACACTTCTAATAAATCATTTAGAAAAATAGCACAAGTTATACAAGGGAAAATTGGTAAAAATATTCCTATAACTTTTACTGAAAAGTTTAAAGAAAATTCTGCAATAGCTGGAAGAGCTGAGAATGCCGAGGGTGTACCAACTAGAATAGTTATAAGTCGCAAAGGGTTAACTGAAGCTACCTTGCTCCATGAGATATTACACCATGCTGTAACTGGTACATTCAATGCTCCAAAGACTGCTGAAGAGAAAGCTGCAGTTTCTGATTTACATGCTATTGCAGCAAAGTTGAGAGATATTTTAAATGATCCAAAAAAACTAAGGGCATTAGTAAAGAAACTACAATCATCTGGAAAAGAAGGAGCCAGGGAATATACCCTTACACGCACTAAAGAGTATATTGCGCGTATCAGTGGAAAAAGATTCCACACAGATAATAAGATTGATCCTGCTAAAGTAGAGGAATTATTAGTTCATGGACTTACTAGCGTAAATGCTCAAGAGATACTTCAAGCTATAGACGCAATTGAATCTGCGTCCACTTCTTCGTTATGGTCTGATTTTAGTGTTGCTATTAGGAAGTTACTAGGAATACCTTCAGGTATTTCTACTACTTTATTTGATCAAGTACTGGAATCCGGATCAGTACTGTTACTTAAAGGTGCCAAGAAAAGATCTAATCAACCTGTTAATTTTGATGAACTAAACGCAGAGGATTATAGTGAAGAGAACAATACAGAAGAATCTTTTGAAGGCGCTATTGATAAACAATATAGTGAACTAGTTACAGAAGAAGAGTTTTCTAAGAAAGAACGCTTTATACCTAAAACAGAGCATAGTAAACAGGCTTTTCGGATTGTATTTTCCGAAGAAATTACAAAAGATAATAAAGTAAAAGCAAATACAGATTCTACTGTATTAGCTACTTTATCTAAGCTACTTGGTGTAGAGGCCACTATCGATGAAATTAATGGGGCTCTCGACAAGCTGCCTAACACAAAGAATTTTATAGAAGGATCTACTGATACTCCTACAGTAGCTATAACTAATAAACAACTAGCGGAAGCTAAAGAAGTTTCTGTTAAAGCTGAAGAAAAGAAGAATAAAAAACCATATGGTAAAGTAGTAAGAGCGGCTAAACTTGCTCACAAAATAGCCTCTAATGCAGAGGCTACTATGAAAATCCTAGGTAAGGCATTCTTAGATCTAGTAGGTCTAAATACTGAAGCAAAAGAAGGTATACATACTCTTCCAAATATAGCCTTTACGACAGAGAAATATTTAATAACTAGTCTTATAGATATAGGTACATCTGAAAAATCTGCAGCTATTTTATCTAGTGCGTATTTTAGATATAAAGCCAGGTATGACAAGATTAATTTTAATAATGACACAGACACTGGTAACTACGCCTTACATCAACCTTTATCTATTCTCTACCAGGATAACGAGTTACCTCCTCAAGTGCTATTTAGCATGATGCTAGGTACTCTAAATTGGACTCAGAGGAATCCTACAAGTAATCCACTTAAAAGTGAGTTTGCTAGGGAAATGTTTCTATATGGGGGAAAACAAAAGCTATCCACTAACGAAGAAACTGAAATTAAAGATTTAGGGCATAGTTATCAGCAAGCTAGTAATGAAATAGGTATTACCGTTACTAACATATTAAATCTGTCTCCTAAAGATAAATCTGTAGGGCTGTATTTTGATAAATTAATTCCTGCTTTAGGATTGTTAGCAGTTCATATTGAACAAGGTACAGATGCTGAAGCAACTTTCCGTGTAGAAGAGCATTCATGGAATTTTGCAAGAATGTACTCAAAAGACCGTATATTCAATAACAGGAATGAGAAAGGACATCAAAATACTTATAAACATATTTTACATAACAATGCCCCAATTAAATTTAATGTAAATCAACTTACTGCAATTGAAGAAATTGCAGAAGCAATTGATGTAGATATAAATACCGAAGGAGGAAGTTTATTAAAACGTCCTAGCAAAAGAAAAATTACTTCTGTTCGTAATTCTTTTGGGGGAGTTCCTAAAAAAGTTACTGAAGTTATTACAAAACTCCAAAATGTTAAATGGGATAAAGCAGAAACTGTAGATATTGTAGCTGCCCTAAACCAGTCACACAGAAGTGCATTAGAATCTCTTATAGGAACCCAGTCTTATGACTATACTGATCATGAAGACATCAGGGGATCCAGAGAAGCTTCTAATAGAGATAAGACAGATGCACTTGATAGAATATTGGAAGCTAATACTAATGGCGATTTAGAGGGTTTTTACTTTACATATGCTTTGCAGAATCATCATCGTATTATGATGCAGGGAGATATAAATCCTCAACAAAGTAAAGTTGATCGTTGGCTTGTAAAACCTTTTAAGGCTGTCATATACAACGCCAGTAACGTTCATCTCTTTAAGATGGCTGCAGCTGCCAACTTAGGATTTGCAGTAGATAAGAACGCTCCTGAGGCTGCTATAGAAGCATTTGAAGAACGATATAATAACGAAGATGTGCAGACAGCTATAAAAGCTATCCAAGATATCCAAAATGGATTTAACGAAGTAGTTCAGTTAAACGAGTTAGCTAGAGTATTGCCAGTTATCCAAAGTAAATTTGGGGGCAATATGTCTATATTAAATGCATTAACTGGGCTATCTAAATACAAAGAAAACGATACATTTACTTCGGACATAGTATTTGAGATTGATGGTATTACTAACGGTTTTGCCATTAATGTTATGCAGTTTCCTATGTTTACAGATGAAGAAGGCAATGATGATATAGAAACTCAATTAAATCGTACCGGTACATATATAGGTAATGATACCCGTCATAAAACAGAAGCCAAAGATACCTACCAAAGACTAGCTGAATTAATTAAGAAGTATTCCGGAGTAGAGTATGCTAATGAAACTGAACTAGGATATACAAATACTACTTACACTAGAAAGAATACAGCATTAGAGATTCTATTTCCTGATCTGAAAAACGGAGATTTGCGAGATCTAGTAAAATATCCTTTTCTTATTTTCATGTATGGAGGCGGAACAGAAAGTATTAGTCAAGGTGTAGCTAAGAATATAGTAGATGATATTTATGATCATTTAAACACTATACAGAAAACGTATAATGCTATGCCTGGTACAACCAGACCAGAATTTTTAGAAGATATCACTATTCCTCCTAAATCAGGCAAAGAGCAGTATCTACAAGATATTGTTGTGCCTTTTGCTAGCCAATTAACAGAACTAAATGCGTTTAAAAAAGGTTACGATACTACAAGTTTAGTAATAGATATTAGACGTAGATCTAGAGCTAATAAAAAAATTATTGAATCTGGTAAATATAAAGAAATACGTTTTGAAGATAAAAAATTAATAGAAACTATTGGTAAAGTTCTTGCACCGAGATTTGATCTTGGATTAAATGAAATGCTTGGAGGTACTGGGCCAGCTAGACAAGCTATTATATCTGGAGGGGAAGTTCTCCATGCTATATTCATGGCTCATTACAATAAAGCAGAAAAAGCATTACTAGCTACCATGCCAGGAAGAACAGCGTTAACAAAGAGAGAAGTAGCTGAGCTAGTTAAGAGTGATGTATTAATAAAAGTACTGCCTCAATATAAAGGATATATGTCTTCGTTGGATTCTGAGGATACTTCTTTTGTAGATCTAAGTTCACAGATAGTAGATCGTTCTGATACGAATGCAGAAAAAGTAGAAGTATGGACTAAAGGGGAGACAAAAGGTAAACCAAAAAGACTTACTGGATCTGCTAATCAGACCAAATTCGATTCTCCTGGTGTTGCTGCCCTAATCCGTATGATTATTAATATCGATGCTACATTATTGACATTAATACTAAATCAGCATCCCAATACTTTAATGCTACATGACGCGTATATGGGTAGTCCTGTAGATCTAGTAGAAGTATCCAAAGGCTATGGTAGGGTCTACACGAAAATAGGAAGAACACATAGCATTATGCAGGCTATGGTAGATCAAATAGCCGCAGTTAAAGAATTATCTAGTCCTGCTATAATGTCTGCTGCAGATAGATGGATCAAAAAAGAAGCATATGTAAATAGATTTACAAAACCCGGTGAATCAAAAACTAGTATTTATAATTTAATTACTGATGTTGAAAATGCCAATATTAATGTATTTCAAGCTAGACAAAATTTGGAGGAACTTATCTCTGAAGAAGGTGGAGGCAAGATATTATCTAATCAAATGTATATGGGAATATACGATCCAAAAATTACTTCACAGAAGCCGGCAGTAAATGATGTTATAAAAACTATTAATGATCTAGGCCATACAAGCGTATGGGAAACCAAAAATGAAAATAAACCAGATGCAGATATACTAGAATCTTTGAGTAATCTTCCTAGATCAAATGAAACTAAAAGACTAGTAGGAGATATTGATTCCAAAAGTATTCATACTTTGAATAGTCAATTTAAAAAATTATCTAGTAATTACTATGCTAATCAAGAAGAGCAGAATACACATTCTACTATCTTAGATAAAGTACTTGGTGTACTAGCTAAAGGATTGAATTCTACTACGAAAATTAACCTTACCTGGGAAGATATAGACGGTATTACTCAAGGTCAATGGGAAGGCGCCAGAAATGCTATGCGTATTTCTCTTAGCCGACAAGTACCTGATTCAGCTAATACTAAATCCCCTCAAGAAGTATACGTACATGAGACATTACATGCTATTACCCGTACTGTACTGAAAAATACTCCATTGATTGCAGCGAAGGTTAACAAGCTGTTTCATGAGATTAAAAATGAAATGGGGACAGATGGCTATAAAGTATTTTTAAGTGGTCTAACGGGTCCACATTCAGCTGAGGATATTGCCCTAGCTAAAAAGACTTATGTATATGTATTTAAAAATACAAAGAATGAAGCCAATAGATTAGATGAATTCTTAGCTCATGCACTAACCAACAAAGAGATGATTCACTTTCTTTCTAATCGTATACCTACTAAGAAAGTAAGAGACAAAACTATATTAGGTAGACTATTGGAAGTGTTGGATCTTGTAGTTGCTACTTTTGAAAGAATATTACAAAGAGGATTACGCACTCCTATAAGTGCTAATCAATTTCATGAAATGCTTGCAGTACTTGAACATCTTGTAGCGATACAAAGTAAGCATCAGAGTCAATTTCAGAAGTTAGCTAATAAAGGTTATAAATTTTTAGACGAAACAGATCAAAAAATTAAAGAAACTTTCATTAAGCACAGTAGTAGAGTCATTGAAACAGTTCCTACCACTAGATTACGAAAAGTAATTAGTGGTATTGCTGGCGCACCTACAATTATTATGAGTGACAGTGCTGCTGCATTAGCCATTAGACAGCAAGCTCATGAAACTTTGAATGATACTTTAAAAGATCTAGCTAATGAAATTGGAGGAGGGGCTCTTTCTAAAGTTTTAATCGAACAGTTACTGCATGCTAAAGTTAATATATCTAAAGGAAGACATGAAGCTGAACGATTTACCACAGACTGGTTTAATAGTATTTGGAAATCAGTTGATGCTAGTAAACCTGGAGCTATGCCAGTCAAGATCAGAGAAGCATTGACTAATATACTCTTACGTACAGATCTATCTAGTCTGCGTAGAGTTGGGTTAACCAGTCATGCAATCAGTCAATTAATTAATAACCCTAATGGAATTAAAATAGCAAAGAGAGATATCCATAGGAAATTGGGTAAAGCATTTACCTATGATGCTAGAGAGTATACTGATGCCCTGGGCAAATGGATTATTACAGGTAAACGCAGTAAATTACATAACCAACACACCAATGTATACACAATTGCTCGACAGTTTCTAGGGGATACTAGCGAAAACACGATTATGTTATTAGATGCTTATGCTACTTTAGAGGCATTAACTAAAATAAATAGTAATCAAGGAGGGTTAGTTAAAGATTTAGCTAATGCAGAATTTGCACAAAATTCCACAGAAAATGGATTCATCGATATGCTGGATAGTCATCTAGCTTTTAAAGATAAATCTATTCAACATTTATTTAAACATAATCCTAGTCAGATTATTAAAGGGTATATTGTAGAACGTGTAGATGATCTCACCAATACTGTAACCGGTAAAGCTACTGATGCTGAACAGATGAGAATAGGTGGTTACACTGAATCCTATCCTATTGGTAAAATACCAGGTATTGCACAAACACACGATACTATCTACGTATCTCGTACGATGCCTGATGTACCCTTTGTATCCGGAATGATGTCCACATCAAACCAGCGCAATAAAGGTACTACATTAACTGAAATATTTATGAAGGATCCAGGCTATTTAAATCCTGCTACCGGTAAACCGGATATTAGAAAGATAAATAAAGATATCCAAGCAATAATTAAAAGAGAAACATCTTTTGGATCCACTCCTTCTGCTGATCCAGTAAAATTAATTCCTGTTAGAAATGACCGAGACAAAATTACTGACTATCGAGTAATGATGGATCATGAAACTAAAAGAGAATTACTTAAACCGGATCTAGAAATACAAAATGTATTTGCGCATATGGAGTCTAGATATGTAGATCGTAAATACACAATCAGTAGTGATAAGAAAATTATAGAAAGTCTTGTGCACGAACAACAAGATTTATTCTTATCTCATCCAAAACAATTTATTAATTTTTTAGATCCAAATTCTAAATATGCGGATCAATATAGAAATCTTCCTAGAGAAGTACGAGACTATATAGACCAATTTGCAGTAAATGGCGTATTTATGATCAGAAGAGATATTATCAATAAAGTATTCGGCTTTAAAGCGTGGGATTTAAGTGAGCTATCCTGGCTTCAAAAACCTTCTATGAATAGGGCCAAGTACTATGTACGTAATATCCATCATATACTCCGGCAAGTTGTGGGGTATGGTAAAGATCGTATTGTTATTGCTATGCCCCAAGTTGTCATAAATAACATAAGATCTAACGTGTATCAGCTATTGATGAAAAAAATACCTTTACCTTTCATAGTGCATAAAGCCTATGAAGGATACAAAGAGTATGTTCGCTATCGTGATGATAATAATGAACTTAATAAATTAAAGCATTTAATAGCAACTAAGCCTTTACCTAATACTCATCCGACATCCGTTACAAGAGCAGAAAATCTTGAGCGTCTGAGAATAAGTATTAGCAATAACAGAATCCATGCAATGAGTGCTGCCGGTGTAAACTCAATTATTTTAGAGGGGCTAAACGAAGCTTCTTCTAGTGGGTATTTTAGACGTGTGCAGAGAATGCTCAAATTCAGTAAACGTACTGAATTCGTAGATAAAATTCCTACAAAAGTAAGTACTGCTGCGACTAAAGTAGCTACTACTTTGTTCTTTACTAAGTCAAGTGAAGGGTATCAATTTGCACACCAAGTTGTACAGCTAACAGATTTCTTAGCTAGGTATGTAATGATCGAGCATTTAACGCTTGTAAAGGGCATGCAATTTAAACCTGCAATGCATATAGCACTAGATTCATTTGTACTATTTGATGAGAATTTAACCCCTATTGCGGAAGCTATAGAAGCCATAGGAGGTACTTCATTTCTATCTTACTTTCTGCGTAATCAGAGATCTTCTAGGCAGCTAGTGCAGAGCAGCCCTACAGGAGTAGGACTGTCTGCAGCTACCCAATACTTAACTGGAGTAGAGACACTAGGAAATCTAAATAGTGCCTGGGTTACTGGAGATATCTCTCCGAACTATCTTCAGTTCGATGATTTGGCAGATGAAGCTACTAGCGTAACTGGAGGAAATTTAATATTAGATTTTCTAAATAACTCGTTTAACTAAGTTTTTCTTTTATTAAAATAAATAAAATAACTACTAAAGCTATGCCGGCTACAAATAATCCAGCTAGGTATACCCCGGTAAATATAGTAATACTTATAATTACCAGTAATGCAGTATAAAAAGCAGTCTTTATATTTACCCAATTATTTTTTATAAACTTTTTCATAATCAATTAACTAAATAATTTTTGTAGATCATCTAGCTCTTCTGCTTCTGGAGTAGTAGCTTCTGCTTCTTTCTCTGCTTTATCTAGTTCAGAAGATTCATCAGTAAACAAACTAGAATTAGTTAATGGTTTATTTTCTTTTTCAATCTCTTTAACTGCAGCATCAGTACCTTCTTTAGCTAATTTCTCAATACGAGCTTTCTCAATTACGTCTTCTTTAGCTTTCTGCTCCGCAATATCATCTACTTCAGCTTTACCTTCAATTTCTCCTTTCTCCTGAGGAGTCAGTAAACGCCCCAGAGAGAGTTCTTTTTCATGTAGAGCTTTTTGTACCTTATTACGTCTTTTACCTGCTTGAGGAGCATATTCCCAATCCACAGCGTATTTAGGAGCATTCTGTTCTGAATTCAGAGTAACTTGTACTTTGTCTTCCGCAGTTACAGTATGCTGAATATGGATTTTTTCGCCGGTATTATTAATAACTAAATTTTCTTTAATATATTCTTTAATAGCTTCTTTAACAAGTGCTTCAACATCGATATTAATTTCTATTTTCATAATTTATCTTATTCCTTATGAGTGTTTTAAACCATAATGGGCAATCATTAATGCATCAGATCTACCGTCTAATAATCCTCCCTTAGGTCCATGAATAATAGCCTGAGGGTACATAGACTGAGCTATCTGTCCTACCTGTACTTTGATATCTTTACCCTTTACGCTAACTCCTATATATTTCTGCCACACTTTAGGAGCTATAATCCTAGCGAAGTTTCCTTTAGATACTAGTTCTACAATTGTATGTACAATGCCTAAGCTTCTACCTAATCCAAAATTAGATTTAGCTGACATTCCAAATAGAGACTTTACGTCTTCTATCCAAAATACATCTACATTTTGAGAATGCAGCCATATAGCAATAGTATATTTATCATTTTTATTAATATCTATAAAAGAAACACGTACTGGATCTTTTGAATCCAGTACGCATAATGCTCCTTTAGTTCCGGGATCTATACCGCAGATTACCATTAGGTAAATAGGGACTTGGTACTCGCAGCAGGTTCAGCCGCTGTCCCTCCTCCCATGATATCTGCAGCAGAAGCTCCTGTCTTCTTAGTAGACTTATCAATTACAGTACCTGTGTTCTTTTCAGCCCACTTATCAAACATAGTTGCTTCTTCTCCTGCTTCAATTTCTTCAGCAGTTACACCCGCAGTATTACCAAAGAATTTACATTCATTAATGACTTTGGTTTCTCCGGTAGAATCATATTTTCCGGTAGCATCGTTCTTCTTAGTTTTATCTTGTTTGACTTGATGTACAGCTACTTTAACTGCTTTGCCTACCAGGTTCATCAATGCATATTTTTCTGTAGGAACTGTCTTGCCTTCCTTATAATCGTAAACTTCTACCATTTTCTTTGTAGTTTCTTTAAGACAATCTGCTAATGATTTACCAAGAGCAGATATGCATAAAGAATTAGCTATTGAATATCCTGGCAATGGATATTTTTTGCCATCTTTTTTACTAATATACCAGGTTCTTTTTCCTTTATCTTTGCCTGATTTAATACAAAAAGCCTCCTTAAGTTCTTTTCCTGCATCATTTTTCAAAACAGCATTAAGAAAAATTGCTTCAGAGTCTCTTTGATCTAGATATACCAAATCGATTGTAGTTAGGTATACTCCGGATTCCCAGGTATAACCTCCTCCACCAACTCGTTCAATTTTAGTTGTTTCCACATCATCTGGAAGATCCCATTCACTCATAGTTTATTTCCTTATTTTAATTAAAATTAACCTACTTATTTGCCTGCGATTATTCTATCTTTAAGTGATAGCATTTGATGATCAACTACTTGTGTAAATTCTTTGAGAGACATATCAGGTTTCTGAGCTAAAGCTTGTGTAGCCATTTCCTGTACTAAAAATATTCCAAATTCTGTAGTAGCACATATCATATTCTGAGTAAGTTCTGCTTTCTTATCTGTCATAGAGTTATTCCTGTTATTTTTATATTAGCTTCTTTAAATAATACCATCGCTATGTCTGATTTATGTCGTTCCATTTCATCTTCAGTTGCTTCATAGATAATATTAGTAATACCCGACTGAATAATCAGCCCTGAGCATACATCCCCACAGGGATGGTGTGTAACAGCCATATGAGCTCCTCTAGTACTTCTACCCTGATAGGCAGCATCTACTATGGCATTAGCTTCAGCATGTACAATACGGGGGTATTTGATATTCCTATCTGCGTATAGATCATCATCATCTAACGTACCCCTAGGAAACCCATTGTATCCTGTAGTAATAATAGTTCTACGAATAGGATCGAAAATTACAGCTCCTACTTTAGTAGATGGGTCTTTAGAATAAGATGCCCATCTCTTTGCTTCCCCAATCATACGAGCTTCCCATTTAAGTGCTGTACGCATTTATATTTTCCTTTATTTAATAAAGAAGGAGCTAAGACAAGTAATGGAGTATAAGACAGAGGGAGATCAATGTCATACACTGCGCCTGGTGTACCAGGAACATTACTGTCTTAGCTCCAAAAGTAGTTGCCTCTCCTTAGCAAAGAGAGGGCTAGTATTTTATAACTCTTCAGTTAGGATAGGCCCCGTAACGAGGAGGATACCTCATAAGGGAAGGCGCCACAGTCCCATCCCGCATTAGATAAGTTTAACGTGGCTCTAATAATGCAATACGCACAGGGCATATTACACTATATTACCAAGTTAACCATAGAATTTATGAAGCCTATCTAAAACATTCTGTAGGTTATTATCTATGAATGTCTCATTTAGGTCCCACATACCTACAGGAGATCTAATACGTTCATTTACAGTTTCTTTAGTTAACCTAGTCTGAAATACGTATTTGAACCCGACTATTTCATCTTCAGGAGTAATTGTAAATAAATCAGATTTAGCTACTGTATCTGTCAAATTGGCAAGAGCCATCTTTTTACTTGAAATAACTGACGTAAAGAAACTTTCGCGTAATATTCATTTGTATGCGTAAAATACAAATCGAGTTTTAACTCTGCTTACATTTTCATGCAAGAGTAGACTATATCATTCTCTACAGCATTACCTGATTAGAGATCTCCCGCTTCCACTACCATATACTTGCAGTGTACTCCCCGTAGGGATAGTCGTTGAACTTTACAGAGGTTTTACTATGCCATGATTACGGTGATAATTATATAATTTTTCCCATTGTTTTCTCTGGGATTTTGCTTCTTTTAGAGTATAAAAAGATTTTGTTATTTTCTTTTTATTTAAGTCTCTAATTTCTGCTATATATTTTTTATTACCATTAACCTTACTAACCCAAACTCCTACAACACCTGTGGTATTGTCTTTGCGTTTGGAATTATTTCGGTTATTTTCATATTGAGAAACTTCCCTTAAATTTATTAGCGTATTGTCAGTTTCTATATGATTAATATGGTCTATATGCCTTTCAGGAAACTTGCCGTAAACCATTAACCAAATAATTCTATGGGCAGGGTAATTCCTACCGCACAGTGTAACATCTAAATGCTGTTGTGTTTGGTTATTGCAAGGTCTACATGCTCGCTTATCTTTTACAACATTATTATGATACTTGTATTTACGGTATAAATATCCTGTATATTTACTATATCGTAAGTACTTATTAGCTAATGTTGCGGTCATATCTTTTTTATTAATCTGCATAATTAACCTCTGTCTTAGCTGCTGATTATCATGGTATACCTACATAGTATACTTTAGATTTTCCAGCAATTCAAGAGATTATTGCCTGCTTATTTCTAAGCAGCAGCACCGATGTTGATGCCTTGATTCATTAAGGATCCTTTAACTTTAACTATAGTTTCATTAACCATTTCAGACTTATTTAACACATCTGATGTATGAGCTAAGAAAACAATATTTTTAGTTGAAGGTGCTATTACCTGGGACATGAGTACTTTCATATACTGAGCATACTCTCCCCAGGCTTTCATAGTATCTGCAGCCGTCAATACCCTTGTAGACTCATATAAGTCCATAAGGTATGTAAGAGTATCAATTACTACTGTATGCACGTTAGGCATAGTTTCAGCAGCTCTAATACCTTCGTACACTTGAGCTACATCAGTGATGGTGTATGATTTAAATGTATTTTTAAAGGGTAATTTCTTACCATTCTCACAATTTAAATACATAACTCCATCTGGATCCTGCATACCCATTAGACTAGCTGTTTTACCTGTTGCTGATTTTCCTGATACTAAAATTAGATGATCATTTGTTGGCATAATTCTCCTTGTTGTCACATTAACAAATTAGGTGGAAGTCTTTCCCTCCGGTCATGCTCACCGTACCAACGGCTCTGATACTTGTCTGTCCGTATAACGGAGGTTATTAGACTCAGTATACTGGAGAGTTTCGATCTCCCTTTCTCTTACCAAATGTCAGCAACCCAGCGGAATCGAACCGCATTCTATTTAATAGCGTAAGTGATAGGATTCGAACCTTCGATCAGCCACAAGCCAGTGGACTTACATATAAATATAGACCCATATTATTCCTACAAAAATAGCCCAGGAAACAAAAGCAATAAACAGTTGTTCTCCTATACTAGGTTCCACGTTTATGTACTTCTTTACTGATAGATTTAATTGTGCTATGTCTGAATTGATCTTCAGGTAGTGGAGATTCCAATGATTTATTAAATGTTTCTAGCTTTCTAATAATTTCTTCTAGTGGCAAACCTGCATCCACCATAACCATTCCGTATCTATATAGGTGAGTAGCTCTATTACCTTTAGTTGTATGAGATTTAAACCATCTCTCTATGTTAGTTACTCCAGCAGCTCCGATATATGCTTTAGTTTCATCAGATCTTTTAGTTTCTGGAATAAATAAAGTAGCATCTAAAATACCTCCGGAATTATACTCATAATGTCCAGGATGAGATGCCCATTTCCTAGCTATATCTTTAGCTCCTTCGTCTACAGGAAAGGGTAACCATTCAAATACATTAGCCATAAACCTAGAATAATCATCAGAAGATAATTTAAGGTGATGAGACATAGGTAATATAAGTCTAAATCGATTAATTTGATCTGTGTGTCTTTTAGTGGTAGAGATCATAAATGTATAATCTTCTAATAGAGTTTTTACTATTGGAATTGTTACATCCCCGTCACAATCTAAAATTATTAGATCAAACCCAGGAATAGCATTATCCCCTACACGATGATCATTTATAAATGAATGAGCAGTATAATTCCATCCCTTAGCTGTGGTTATTTTATGTAGTTTAGTAAACGGAGGATTGGTAGTTTTATAATGGTAAGCTATATCAGTACTTACGGAAGCAGTAAGCTTATTCATATCTATTTCAGTGAGAGTTTCTCCTGAGAAGAAATCAATATCATCCATAGTTCTTTTACGAATAATAATATTATTCTTATACCCGAATGACATAGCTAAAGTCATGAGATCTTTACGTTGGGACTCTGAGCCTTTATAGAATGGCAATTCTTCGATCAATTCATGCTGTGTAACCTCATTGCTGCAGTCAGCTAAATAATGAGCCAGACGTTCATATGGGCCTTGTTTACGCATCATAGTATGAAAAGCTTCTCCCGAATCTTCTACTACACTGATAGCGTAATCTAGATGATCTCTAGTTATCTCAGTTGAATTATCGGTAAATGCATAAGCTCCTGCCAATTTAAGTACTTTGTAATATCGATGAATCATTTCAGCTTTGTGTACTGCCATATGTTCTTTAAAATGTTCAGCCAAATCTTCACATTTCATCTGATATTCTATTAGATAAATAGAATTTTCTTCTGATATCTGTAATACAGGATTAAACGGACGTGTAGCAAAACTAGCAAATTTACTTTGTATAGTTTGCATACTTGTAGTTAATTTAGTATCTACCATTTGAAGATATCGTGCTTTAGCTGACGGGTATTTAATACGATGATTATCCACTGTATACCCAATCAATAATCTACGAGCATACCCAGTTTCTAATAACTGTTTAAATTCTTCTTCTGTTTTTCCGCCATCCAGGAGTTTAGTAGGTGTACCAAACATCATTAGATTAGTTGGAGTATTACCAGGTAATTCTTCTGATCTAATATTTTCTAATGTATTTTTAATAAGTTTTTGCTTTATTCTTCCCATATCGTATAGTTCTAGGAAGGTATTAAGTACTTCTACATTAGCTGACATGTTTGAACCAACTTCATCTAGTTCAAGATTCATAGAGCCTGCAGAAGCTAATAGTAGCTTCTCTCTCATCTGTTTTACTGCTGGCGCCGTACCACTATCAAAACTAAAAGCAAGCTCTCCTAGCCTGTCAAAATGCTTTTGAAATTTATCTTGTTGAAGGGATGTTTCTTCTGATAGGGGAAGAATACTTTGTTTATTATTAATCTTAGTCTGTGCTCTTTCCCCGGCTAGAATTTGAATATGTTCTTCAGCTTTTAAAGGAAAAACTGTATTTAAGAATTTAGTTTTAAAATGGTCTAGAAAATCTCTTTCTAAGATATTTGTGGAATGCCCTTTACCTGTGCCAGATACCATTAAATTCAATACATAAGTATTAACTGGTACAACTCCCCGATCATTTGTTTGAATATTACAGCGCATCATAGATGCTACTTTAGATAGGTAGTATGCAGACAATATACGAAAGAAGTGCCTATTACCGTTATTAACTTTATGTACTAAAACGTCTACTATACTTTCAGAGAATGGGTGGTACTTTTTCATCTTAATTCCTTATATAAATATATTAAGTACGGGCTAAGCGTTACCTTAGCTAGGTTGTTTTGCCTGTTTAGAAGTGCAGGGACTTTGTGTGGTTTCCAGCCATTACGGATCATGGCACATCCACATATAACCTTTTTCAATCAACCGGGCCACATACGTCATTCCGTTGGTATGCTTGTCGTTAAAGCCTGCGGGTCTACTTTTCCCGCCTCCGTACTTTCATTTTAATTCCTTAATCTTATTCATATTTGTAAGTACTAATATGACATTATTAGCGGTAGGAACTACATCAGCAATAGCATTGCCATTAGCTGCACCTACTGGGGATACCCATACCGGTGTATTCTGTCTCATCATAAAATCATCATTATCTCCTACAAATAATTGATTCATAGCTTCAGTACATACCTGTATGAGATCTTGTACGCTAATTGGAGGGCCAGGCTCAAATGCCAGATGGGAGGAGTTTCCCCAGTATGTATACAATGGGCCGGGGAATTCTCCTAGGCTAGTCATTACGGGTAGATCAAGTCTCTCTCTCTGTAGAGCTTTTATTAAACTACCTAACGACATATGAGGTTCTGCTCGTGGAGCAGACTTAATAGATTTTTTTAGATCAGCTATTCTTTGTTTATCGTTCATGAGTTTTTTCCCAGGCTGCGATACATACTGGAGCTACTGTTCTAGCTAATTTCAATATAGCATCTGAGTAAACTTGGATTTCATATTGAGCATGATTATGAGATCTTAATGTGCAAAATTTCATAAGATTAAGTAGATTAACTGTAGCAAACATATGACTATATGTAGCTACTGGAAGTACTGATCGTGCTAATTCTCTAGGGCACCCATTACTAAGCATTGCTCGATAAGCTTTAAATGCATCTACATTTTGCGTCTGTATTTGCATTTGAATTACTTGAGCTTTCAGATTTTGATCAGAAGTACGCATCTGCTTATTGTCTTTAGATTGCTCTGTAATTTGATCTAACTTAGGTACATAGAATTCTTCAGGAAGTTCTTTATAACGAGCTGAGAGCTCATTGTAGCTCCAGGTACGATGCCTGTGCCATTGTCTAAAGACAAAGATAGGTGCTTTTACTTCAAAAGTAAAAGTTACTGATTCGAACGGGGTAGAATGTTTATTCTTCCATAGGTAATTAATAAGTTTATTATCCCCTTCAGTATCATCTCCTGCTCTCCATTCGGCATCATATGACACCCTGGCAGCTCTAACTACAGATAAATCACTACCCATGGAATCTACAAGACGTACGAATCCATGATCTAATACATTAATTTTACTCATATAATCTCCTTATATATATTTCCTTATAAGTTAAATAGAAAATACCTCATTACTTATTAGACTTTACAGATGGAATATCGTCCGTTTTAGGGCAGCCCCTACGTCTAGTTGTCTAATACCCTTTTAATCTGCTGAGGTATTTTCTATTCAAAAATAAATATCTGACTAGTTACTCCCTACCATAATTTCTAATGGAGCTTTCAGTAGGCGTTGTAGAACTAGTCAGGCTTACAAAGCCGGAGGAGAGAATCGAACTCCCGTCTGGAACTTACAAGGTTCCTGCTAAGCCTCTGAGCTACACCGGCGTATTTTATATTCTTTCATCCAATCAGACTTTGCTTTTTTACATAAATCACATTTACAATATCTATATGAAGATAGAGTGCCATGTACTTTTCTGGCATCGTTTTGTTTTAGATCATTTCTTGTTTTATTTATGTGGCAAGGTTTGCATAATGGTTGGCATTTTTGTAATTCTGCTTCTACTATATGTTTAGCTTTAGACCAACCTTTAGTTAAATTAAAAGACTTTGTGTTGGGGTCTATATGGTCAATTTCTGTAGCAATTATCCCGCAAATAATACAATTACCCCCTATAGTCTCAAACATCCACTTTTTTACTCGTTTAAAACGAGCTTTATTATATTCATAGTGATACTGTTTATTAGCCATACGTTTCTCCTGTATTTATGAGTAATTACAGTATACGTATGTTTGTAATTTTTACAAGCGAAAGTGCTCTATCAACTGAGCTACAAGGGCATAATTTTATAAATCTGCGAAAATTTTATTAGCCATCTTTTGATAAGTATTTGCAACCAGATTATAAATAAATTCAAAGATATCATGAAGTAAATCGTGTACTACAGCCCAAAACAAAGATACAGGCCAATATGCCATCCATCTAACAATATTGCCCTTATTATTATCTGCGGAAGGTATAATATCTTTTACACATCGACAATTAAAATATTTATATAGTAAATCATGATCTTCTCTAAGCTCATCCCAAGGTCGACCTTGATCCTTTATCATAATAGTTTTCTTTATATCGAATTTTTTGCGTTCTCGTTTAAGTAGATTGAACCATTTAACTCCACTCCAAATAATACCTACTATCAAATAGCTGAGAAGCACGAAGAATGTTGTATTAGGATTGTCGTATGCTGCCTTAAGTGGATGCATATCCCAAAGCCAATATCCCAATAAGAAGTAGGATATAAATGAAACTGCTGCCCACATTCCTGATTCGTGTACTTCTACAAAGAAGCAGAGAGAGCTTAAACTTACTAACGTAATTACCCAAAACCATATACTTACTGCTGCAAAAAATTCCATTATGATTTCCATGTAAAGTTATCTATAATAAGGGGAGGAAGGAAATTAGCCTTCTCTCTTTTATGTAAGCAGGCCCCGCAGGATTCGAACCTGCGACCGCTGGTGCCAAATACCAGTGCTCTACCAATCTGAGCTAGGGGCCAATAATTTATAAATTTAATCTCCCAGAAGCTATCATACGTTTTGCTTGATCACAAATTTCTACTACTGGACAATAACGACATGCCTTTACTTCTCCAGGTACAGTAATAATTGTACCTACATCTCCATCAGTAGATTTACGAATTAACGCTTCATCTAAACTAGTAAAATTTTTAGTAGATCTTCCTAATGACTTAGGATTCTTATAGTATTTATATACTGTTTCTGAAGCCCATAGCTCTTCATCTGTACATTCCGGTAATGTTTCTTGTGAAGCATCGGCAAGTGCTTTATAGGAATTTAGTCTATGTGTAATCCACTGCTCTGTTTCTTCGTTAGACCATAGAGGATAGGATTTAGTAAGGACTCGTTGTTGCGGGTAATTACTATCTTGACGAGCTTTAGAAGCTGACCAGTCTGTAAATATATAATTAATATTAATATAATTACTTTTAATTTTACCTGGATTCAACCATTTATAGATACTGCCTTGTTCAGTATATTTACTGGAATTGCTATCATAGATATATGTCCATACACTTGTAGATTTATAATCATTAAGTGTACCGTCTAGTATTAGATCGAACTTACCAGATACGATCATATCTACAATCTGTTTTTCAGTACGTTGCTCTACATAGACAGGAGTTTGTCCTGCTTTTACTTCTACAGGATTGATTACAATAGTATCTATAGCATTTTCAGATGCTCCCATAGCTCGTAGAGCTTTTTTGACATTATTTTTATCAGTCCAGGATTCTTCACAGGCATCATGAATAGCTGTACCCATACGGGAAGCTACTAGATCAGATATATCTACTTTTTTAAGTAGCTGTTTATTCTGCTGAACTAGTACTATCTGACGAAGAGGACGCATCAATCCAGTAGCACTGATAGCATTAGGACGATCATCAAAATCGTATTTATCGTACATAAGGAATACTGCCAATGCAAAAGATACCTTATGTTTATTTGTGTACTCGTAAGGCATTTAACTAATCTCCTAATCTATTTAATTTATGGGCAGCAACTAGTGCTTTACGTGCAATGTCTACTATGTCACCGTCAGCATGTTTTTGACATGCAGCAATCTTTTGTAATGCTTCTTCAAATATATTTAATATTTTTTTAATACGGGGGTTAGTTGGGTGGTTATGCATTTATATATACATTCTTACTGGCTCTAGTTAAAGCAACATACATTAGTCTAGCTCTAGTTGCCAGATCACGACACTTACGTATATTGACAATATCTATAAATACAGCAGGAAATGTACCTCCTTGAGATTTATGGGTTGTACCTGCAAAAGGTGGACGTAAATCAGCCAAAGAGTTTTTTACTTCATAGAACATTGCCCAATGTGCTCTAGTTTTATTTTTCTTAGCTGTATCGCTATAAGTTTTTAAAACTTTATCTGCAGCTATTTTAGTTTTAGGTACAAATGTAGTTTTAATTCTAGATTTGGTAACAGCACTATAATCCCCTGTTACCGTTACTGTATAGCCGGGGATGCCATATCTAATATCTGCATGAAAATCTTTAATATAAACAATTTCATTATTAGTTAATAACGCTCTACCTCCTTGCATAACAATACTATTAGCAATTAACTGTTCTCCAGGATAAAAAGGTTCAACAGTTCCGGTTAGGAAATATGCAGCTTTACGAATCATATTATTATAATTAATGGCTGACTCATTTGTGTAGGTGCATAGCGGAATGTCTACTTCGGCGCCAGTATCATAATCCGAATATTTACGTACAAACTGAGTAACAAAATCAGAGTGAGGAAGTACATGAATACCTTCCCCTTTGCCATTAATAGAAGTTTTAATTATAGGTTCTTCAGGGCGGATTCCTTCAATATACTCTCTAAATTCATTAGCTTTTTCGAGAATTGGATTACCCCCCGCTTGTCTATGTACTTGTGTAAGTGTAAAAGTGGGGAGAGATCCATCAAATAGAAAACATGTATCTGTAGGAGGAGGTAATTGAAATGGATCCCCTACAAATAGTATTTTTAATGCTTTTTCCTTAATAGTATCTACGATAGTAGTTATAAATCTATTACCTAACATGGAAGCTTCATCTATAATAATTACTGCTCCATGCGGAATTGTACAAGGTCCGGTAGAAGTAAATGTTTCTTTACCATATCTATCATTGCTTGGACGTAATTTAAATAGTCCATGTATAGTGGACACTGGAATAGAAATTATATCCTGCAATACCTTTGCAGCTCTATGCGTAGTAGCTGCCAGCTTGATATTACTTAACGGAGATTCTTTTTCTAATCTATTAAGAAGTTCCAAAACTACAGTAGATTTTCCTGTACCGGCGGATCCAGTTAAAACAGCTAATGCATGAGATCTAGGATTTGAATTCAATAACTCATTACAAATACCATCTATAGCTTTAACCTGATCTGGGGAGAAGTTCATTTATTTCCTCTAATGTTGCGTTATTAGGTAATTTAGTTAATTTATCCCATGACTTTCCTATTTCAAGTGAAGCAGACATGGGTACATCAGTTGATCTAATTAGATCATCATCGTTCCAAGACATTTCCTGAATAAGCACATCATTTAAAAATTGAATACTTTTAGGGTTATCTTCTACGAGAAAATATCCAGCATCATGGATCATATTACAGGGAAGAATACGTAGACCATACCCTGCTTCTTCTATGCGTATATTGGTGGCATTCATAGCTCTATTAAGTAGCATACCCCAAGATTGGGTTACTGCATTATTGGCACTACGAGCCTCTTTAGTGGCTTCATACGGGGTCTTAGAATTACCTAGGATACATTGTGAAATTATAGGAGTCCTTAGTTTAAGTCCGAAAGCACATTCTATATACCCATGCTTTTCCATGAACTCTACATTGCTTTGTGCCCACTCTACCGATACTGCATAGAGTTCTAGAAATGCCTTTTCTACTTGTTTAGCTAATTCTTTACTCAACCCTCCCCTAACATGCAAAGTATACCAAGTACCCCCATACTGTAGAGCAAATGTATTTGGTTTAGAACTCTGTCTTAGTAGAGGATATTTATCTGCAATGGAATTAACTATTCCAGCTAGATATTGTTCTTTAGTGATCATTTTCATATACACACTCATGAAATGGTTCAGGATTTGTATTACCTAATAAATTTAAAGCTTTAATTCCAGGTAAATCATCTAAAAATATTTTACAGTTATAGCTTGCGGGATAAATAGAAATATCTTTATATGCCCATCTATCACATCTATTAGTTGGTAAATCTTTAGGATGGGAAATATGATTATTAGTATCTCCCTCAATTTCATATAATCCGTACCCGCCAGATTCTGTGTGAATTAAACTATTTTCAAAATACTCGCTACAAAAATCATTCGGAGAATGGGAATAAAATACCCAAACTCTACCTTTCCATCCTGGGTATGACCTAGGTTTATAAGGATCCTGCCCTTGTGAATTTATTGTTCCAGATATAGGAGAACAATGACTATTACTTAGAAACGGGGTATAGTGTATTTTCCATTTCAATAATATTAATTTTGTTTTATTATTTATCTTATCCACTTTTAAATTATTTCTAATTGTACTAACTGAATACATCATAAGATCATCTAAAGAAGTAATCTGACTATGCACAGCAATATTCTCCTTTATCGTTAATCCAGAATTCAGTAGCTGTATCTGCTTTAATTATAGCTTCAGTAATATCTGGCATTTGATCAGCATAATATTTTTGAGCCCTCATAGAATGTCCGTCAAACCCATCTGTATAAACTTTAATTCTATTAGGATCTTTACTCAGAATAGCTCCTACTTTTTCTTCTAATGCATCGAAGTCAGCAGCAGCGAATAGCCAATTTTTAGGGGCTTCTACACAGCTTTTAGTAATTTTACCCATAGGTCCATGGGCAGGAAGATTTGTCAAATTAGGATCACTGCCGGCCAACCTAGAAGATTGAGTAGCTCCTAACTTTAAACTTCCATGTAAGAAATCTTTCTCTTTCATGAAGGCACTGATAAAAGTACCATTTATTTTAGTTATATCAGCTAGTTCTTGTAAGAAAACAAGTAAATCTAGCACATCCTGATTTTTAGTATGATTCTTTAAATCTTCTAATACATCTCCTCCAGTAGAAGCAGCTCCAGCTTTAGTTGTTTCTAAGACAGGAAGTTTTTCAGTATCAAATAATAATTTAGCTATTTGTATATGACTACCAGGATTAAACTCTACATCTTTGAAATCGCTGAGAGGCTTAACTAATTTTTTTAATTTAGCGTTAGCTTTTTCACAAGCATCTTTTTGAAGGATATCAGTAAAAGAAATTACACAATTATTAGTCTGTATTTGTTCTCGTAGTACTTTTTCTTTAGCATTGAAAATTTTATTTACTTCTTTTACTCGTTCATGATTCAGAGGCAATCCTACTATCATGATTTTAAGTAATGTATAAATACTAGGCTGAAGTATTTCTAGATAAGTTCTAGAAGTCAATTGTTCTTGATACTTTTTATATAAATAGAAAGTACCCAGGGTATCTATCAAGTTATAATTTAGAATCTCTTTTTTGGTATACTTAGTTATATCTTGAATTTCAATTGCGTAATTACCCACATATTCTAAAGCTAGTTCTTTTAGTCCTAACCCTACATGAGTAGTAGAATTTTTAGCTAGATAAGCCATCAGCAAAGTATCATCAAAATCTTTGAAATATTGTAGACCCTCTAGCATTCCTCCCCAATCAGACTCATGCTCCATCCACCAATTACGGATAAGTAATTTGGCATCATATAGTCCACCATGAAATACTAGTTTACCCTTATAGGTTTCTAGAAATTTCTTGGTGTAATACCAGCCATTGACTGATATATCGATAGCTATTCCTTCATGCTCAGACCATGCAAAAGAAATAGATACAGGAGTACTGGTAATATGTAATCCAGTAGTTTCAATATCTGCAGCAAGTACAGGGTATTTATATAATGAATCTAGTAATTCTCTATCGGATCCATATTTAAATCCAAACTCAGCTGAATCTATACGTACAGAAGCCGAAGTACCGGCAATGGCTTTAATACCTAATTCAATTAATTTAGCATTCTCAGGTTGTTTAAATAGACTTTTGTAATTAGGTACATATGTACAGGTAAACTGTGTATACCCAGGATGCTTACCAGGCAGAGTACTTCCATAATGGGTAGATACTTTTGCTGCTCCAGTAATAAATTTAAAATAACTACTGTCTGCAATAATAATATTTTTAGTAGTAGCAGGAAAGTTTGTAACTAGTTTGTTTAGGTAGGCTTTAGCAGTTTTAGCATACACTTTGCTTGCTGTGTTATACATGAGGGGCAGCAATATAACAGATTCTTCAGTAATTCCTTCTTTAGCTAGTGGCTTGAGATAATACTCATCGATTGCTGCAGCTCCTCTAGCATTTTCTTTAATCAAAATTACTGTAGTAATACCCATTTATTTTAATAACCCTTCTAAATCATCAATTATTTTTTGTAAGTCAGTGATATCCCAAGGCTCAATCATATCTGCCATTAGCTGATTAGGATTTTTTAGATCCCATAAGTCATTTTCATAATGCACAATTAGATTTTCTAATTTATTCTTCTGTGCCTGCATTCCCGCTACAAATGCAACTTGCATAATATTTTCAGCTATTTCAAATTTTTTGTCATTCTTCTCGCAGACCTGGTAAATCAATAATGTTCCATATGGAGAATTACATTTAGGATCTCTAGCTGTATAGAACCATTTTTCATATTCAATATTTGGTAATATCGATTCTTCAGTATTTGACATAAGGAATTTTATTTAAAGGTTTAAGTACTTCAATTATGTCGTACCTACGGGGAGCCATATACAAGTCATATTTACCATATAGAGACAATACAGCAGCATCTGCGTCTATTCCTTGAGCTTCTGCACAAATTGGGTAATATATCCCAATAGCTCCACGTTTACGCCCACGGAAAGTTATATTAAAATATTTCATATTATTCCTTAAATAAATAAAGCTGGGTAGTCCCTGCACTTTCACCTATTCAGGATCGGTGTTATCAGGGACATCCAGCTGGTCTTGGATTTCGGTTGCAGACTCTATGCCCGTGGTCATGAATTCCACTATATAGAATCCCCTCAGCTTCAGACCAATAGCTGACTACGTATATCTACTGGCTGTAACTAGGTATACTCCCAGAATATAAATTGGGTAGTTACACTGCGTATCGCTACGACCTATTACTAGGTGTTCTTTGCCCTTAGCAGTTGTCAGTATTTATTCTATAGTTTGACTAAGGAATAAATGTGTGAAAAGTGGTATGCGCACCATAACCGGTTACCCAACCAACTCCATATATTAAAAAATATTTTAATAATTGTTTAATCGACATATACAGTTTCTCCAATAACTGACTACTTATTCATTATTTTATACACAGCTGAATAAAATTGTATATATAGCTGTTTATCATTTAATCCAAACATGTAATTAAATCTTTCCCAAAAATTTATTGTTTCTACTGTTGATAATTTAAGTATTTTAATTTCTTCAATTAATCTAGTACGTATTGCAAAAAATCCTTCTGGAGAAAATATAATTTCTTCTGTTGACTTAATTCCATTCCACGATGTTCCCTGTAATTGAGATTCAAAAAATTCTTGAAAAGTTTCATAGACATTTTCATCGTAGCCTAAGAAATCCGCCATATTTTCTGCTAATTTTCTCTTAATCGACATATACAGTTTCTCCAATAGGAGCAGGTTTATGATTTGAATTACATATCCATAAAACCGGATAATCTACTTTTTCTAATTTAGTTTCTCCGTATAGATCAGTAAAATATACAAGAGCTTGAGTAGGATGTTCTGATATGTAATCCAGCACAGGTTGGAATCTAGTTCCTCCACCCCCGTTGAATTTCAGAGATAGAATATCTGTATTTTGATCTATCTCATGTACAGTATGAATACGTGTATCACAATCAATAATAGTCATATGTTGAGGATTAAATACTTGTTGAATGCCCTGAATCTCACTGAGCATTGCTCTAAGCTCTTCATCATCTACACTACCGCTAGTATCAATTGCAAAGGTTAAGTGTCCTAGCCCGTAGTTATGCAAGCTAGGCATGTAGGTAGATCTAAATCTACGATTTCTACGTGCCCAAGAGTATTCTTCTTGTACTCTCTGATCCAGAAATTTATTTAAAATAACAGGCCAAGGTAATTTAGGGTTAAGTAATTTATCTATAGATCGTAAGATTTCTCCAGGAATAGATCCTGCAATTGCTTCTCCAGATATTTGTGCTTGAACATGTGCTCTCATAATAATATCTGTAATTTCTTCCTGCATTTCTGCAGCTTGTTCTTCGTTTAGATCTAACATGAAATTACCTGAAGCTTGAGGCTGTTCAGGCAAGTCATCATATACTGCATCAGTAGACCAGGTATCGTCATACTTAGAATCAAGTAGCCAATCAGGAAGTACATCAAATCCTGCTTTATTCAACGTATGATTGATTACATAATCTCCTGCTACATTCCATCTAAAATGATTACGAGTACCTCTACGAGAAATATGCTGAAATGCTACATGCCAGCACTCATGAGCTATCAAAGTAGCAAACTGGAGGACGGTTAAAGTACTTACAAAGTCTGGGTTATACCGGACAGTAATTCCATTTACATCTGCTGTTTTAACATCCGAAGTAATAACATGTCGTAGACTTAAAGCAATAGTAGAAATAAATGCTGACCTAGACATTAGTTCTATTTTAGCTTTAAGTAATCTACCTTCTAATTCTGTATACATAGTCAGCCTACATGAGATGAATAGTAAATTATTCTGCGCTTTCCTTTTTGTAATTCAGGAAATATAGCTAGAATAGTATTAATGTGTTTTATATACTTTTTTGAACTAGTACTTTGCTCTAACAGTAATTCTGTAGCAAGTATTTGTAGATCATGAATATATGCATGTCTGTATATTTTGTTATGCTTTATTCTGTGTATATCTATAAACATTTCTCTAAATGATTTCTTGACAGCTGCATTTGCATCTGCCGGTATATCTGGCTCATTTTTACATAAATCAAATAATACATAATTTAAATCCAGACTATTATGTAATAATACTTCTTCTTGGGTTACCAATGTCCAGGTACCTTTAACTTGTTCTTCTAGGTAAATGAATAAATATACATTCATAGTTTGTATATCCAAGGGACTTCTGGGCCTAAGATAAATTGAATCTTAAGACAATTCTAAATAATCTATACATACCCACCATTTATCTACATACTGTTCGGCTTGTATAGTAATTATGCCTTCTTGTATATCGTTATGCTTATTGTTCTAGTTCGTAATAATAAACTATACGATAGTTATTTTTGATGGTTTCAGGAAATAATTTTAAAATTCGATTCAAGCTTTCCTGGCATTGGGTATCTTTTACAGAATTCGCTGACAACAATAATGTAGCAGCAGCTATTTTTAATTCAGATATATAGGCATAACTACAATATTTCCTACATGGTTTATGAAATGGAGTTAATAATATTTTTCGTTGTGAATGCTGCACAGGTAAGGCTGAATTAGTAGGTATACCTCTAAGGGTTCCGTGATTAATACTACCAAATAGTACCCATCTAGTACTTACTGTACTTAACATTATGGTTTCATCGTGTAACGCCCATACTCCTTTTTCTACTTCTTTTTCCGCGTATATGTGAATATCTATCAGCATTTATATATCCAAAAGGCTTCTAGGACCTAAATAAACTGAATGTCTAGGCTTATCTTTAACACCGATTTTAAATGATTTATACTTAGCTAAAGTACCGTATACAGTATTTGAATTATTGCGGTTATCCCACATTTCTTGGCGTAATGCTTTAGAGAATCCAGTACCCATTTTTACTTCGACTCCTGTAACTACGTCCACTCCAATGAGAGTACCCATAGTACCCATAGGTACTAGATTTTTTTTATGATTAGATCTTTGGGTATGTCCTAATTCATTTGTAGTAGCCTCATTGGCATTATGCATCTGCTCTATCATTCCAGTAATCTTAACTTCTGCATCTGTAAATCGTTTTACTTTAACACTTCCGCCTTCTTTTACTGTGCATTTACCATGCTTGTATTTACCTAAGGGATCACGTAGCACTAGACCTTCATACCCTTGATTCAAGCAGGATTCTTCGTAGGAAAGCATATCTGCCAGATTTGTGATAACCAGGTGTTCATGAATAATCACGTAAGGATTAGACCATTTCAGTACAGGTCTACGCATACGATAGGGGCTATCACTTATACAATGATCAAAGATATAGAATTTAAAATCAGGTTCTTTTTTGATGCTCATGACTCCGCTGTATGTAGTGGAATAGGTGTTATATACATTGGGAGGACCCACGATCAACTCCCCATCGCAACCATGAAGCCATGCATCTTGTAACTTAGATCTAATATAATTATTAGGTATTTTCTTCAATGATTTAGTTAGAGCAATTTCATTTTGTATAGAGCATCTGATCCCATCTAATTTAGGGGAGGCAATCATATATCCAAACTTTTTAATCAATGCTTCTATTTGCTCATCAGTAGCTGAACAAGCTCGCATAGGTTTTACTGGCATATTGATCTCCATTTAATAAATAATTAGGCTGTGGTTGGTGCGCTCCCTTTGCCAAGGTCGGTACGAGTAGTTGCCTATTTCTTAAAACATTACTGAACTATTTTTTACAATCCATTCTTTAATAGTTGTATTGCTTTTAGGTTCAGGGATTCTTTTGTATATTTCTTTAAATGTAATTACCTGAAAATCCATAGGCAATCTCTCAATAGCTCTTAACATACCAGCTATATTATCTACTGTTGTATTATGAGATATCATAGTAGTAATTGCGTATAGCTCACTAGGTTCTTTAGGTACTGTCCACCCTGATGTAGGGTTTGCTACTATTTGATCAATTGTAGGTAGATTCTGGTAAATCTGGCAGTAGGTAGCAAATTCCATTGCAGCTCCATGCCCTACAGTACCTGCTAGACGTACTTTATTAATTTTATCTATAGTATCGCTACCTCTAATTGATTTAGAGGCAAATTCCCATGTACGTGGACAAGGAAAGGTTAACTCATTGGTTGCTGGGTCAAATTTATGTAAAATACTTGGTTTGAATTTAATAAACGAAACAATGCGATGATCAATATCATGAGAATTTGCCCATTCAATCCATACCTCATGATCAATTCGTACCCGATAATGGGTCATCCTGGAAGTAGTAGCTGTACTCTGAGTATTTACAATAGCCCTATCGGTAGACAGATTTCCTGCAGCAATAATAAAACACATAGGATGTAATTTATATTTATATACTGCCCTATCTAAAATTAATTTATAGCAGGCTGCTTCTGTCTGTTTACTTCCTGAATTAAATTCATCTAGAAAGATTACCCATCCTTTATATTTTTCTTCAGGATTATTCGGATTATTAGTAGATGGCAGTGCATCTCCTACAATTGGAAAATATTCAGGAATATGAAAAGTCATTCTTTCATCGGATGTTACTCCAGGGAATCCTTGCATATCTACAGGTTCACACTGAGATACCCGTATATCAATAACTTTAAGTTTTCCTGCCTCTGCTACACTACGAATAATATCTGATTTACCGATACCTGGACTAGAAGCTACCATAGGAGTAAGCCCTGTCATTAGATCTCGTTTTAGACATTCTTTTAGCTCTACTGTATTTACTTCAAACATGTTTATTTTCCTTCAAGTAAATTAGTTGTTAATCGGGTAGGAATGAAATCAGGAATAGCTGGATCAGCTTTAATTGATTTAGGTACTTTCTTTTTACGAGAAACTTTAGGAGGTTCAGCCGGTAAATATTTATGTAAATATTCAGGCCATACTTTCCTAAGCTGTAAAGTTCCAGAATATTTATTTATAGTTTCGTTAAGATATTCTGTTAATTTTTTCTTTTCTTCTAATAATTCCAGCATTTCATTGCAAAGTGTTTTAGTAATTCCATACAACCGGGAATCTAATTTACTTTCTGCTTGTTCGTATTGCTGCGTAGGGCTATGTGGATTTATTTGTAAAGTATCTGATTTATATACCCATGTTTGTTCTATTTTTGTTATAAAAGTATTTTTAGGATCAGGAGAATATTTAATAATTAATTTGTATAAATAATCTCGGGTAATCATATCTTCAGGTAATTGATCTAATATAGGCATTAGAGGAGCTAAATAGTACTCTCTGTTTTGTTTAGCAATTTCCGTTTTACGTTCCTCAAAATCTGCTTCTGCTGCACCGTACATATCTTCTAGTATTTTTTTTTTTATTTTTATAAGATCCCAGGATCCTAATCTCATATTTATTTCTCCAGCATATGTTCTAGTCTATATTGATTAACTTGTTTACGTACTTCACAGACGGTACTGTTATGCAAATTAAGTGTATATTTAATAGCGGGAGCAATAAGCATACTATTTAATACACATCTGTTATTAATTCGCCAATGCAAGCAAGCCTTCAGTTCACAAAAATTTACTACAAAAACTGACATTAAACTATCCTCTAATAAGTAGCTACGTTCAGTATTCTCAACACCGTAATCTTAAGTATGGGGTCTTTAGGTAAAAAAAAATAGACTCCCCGAAGGGAGTCTAAAGTTAAGAGAGGGCCGACCACTAGCAACGCTGCAGATTGAAGCTGATGGAAGTAAACTATGATTCTGTCTACGTAGGCCAATTATACATAGCACCCTCTCTATACTAGGAAAGCATATAACTACTATTCAAGATATCTTTATCTAGATCATTACTATACTTAGTTACTTCTAAAGAAGTATTCCCAGTAATCTGCCTTAGGATATCCCTAAAGATATTACCTGCAGCAAGCTCTGCCATGATCTCTTTATAAGTAGCAACTACTTCTTGTAGATGATCTGGGCTGAATACAAAGCAATCATGAATATGACTTAACTGAAAATCACATCGTCTGATCATTTCTCTAGCTATCCAACCATCAATAGAATGAATGACATTCATTAGTTAATCAAAGCGTTACCTTTGACCTACACATATACAATACGCCAGCCTTTACGGTTAAACCCTTTGGATTTAGATCTCCATAAAGACCTTAATGCAGAATACCCTGTATCCGTTCTTTCACTTGCTTCTTTTAAAGAAGTGAATGTTAGGATAGTTTCCATAGCATCTACATGCTGCATTTGTATCGTCTTAGCTTTTGGGCTATTACCTCCAGACATTTTATCTGAAATAGCTTTACGATGATTAACAGATATAGTTTTACCTTTATGGTAAGATCCTATCAATTTTCGTGTTGCTTCAGAATGTCTAGATTTGCCTTTTAACTTAGACGGTCGACCTGTATTTTTACCTTTATTACTCATACCAATCTTTTGTTTAGTTTCATTAGAATGGCCTGTATTTATTGGAGGTTTACCTCCTCCAGCCACGATATTCCACCCAATACGATCTAATGGGCGTAATAGTTTTTCTATATACAAACAATAATTAATAGACCCTATAACAAGTATAGTTTTTTGAATCTGATCATCGTATTTAACAAAAGCATTTTTCAGATGTCTATTTGATTTACCATTTGAATGTATATAATGTCTTTGTTCTAGGTTGGACGTTATTCCTATATAACCATCTTTAAGAACATGGCTGTGTGTATCTAAATGATACCAATAAATATAACAAGGTTTTATACATTCCATAGATGTATTATACATCTATAGAGTGGTCATGTCTAGTCTCCTATTTTCATAAGAGTATCGGACTATATCTTCATCCTGTATATTACAGGAGTACGGCGCTTCGGATCTCACTTGAGTATCCTATGGACATTATTAACCCAGGCGGGTTTCTCGTCCTAGTCTCTGAACCTTCAAGGCTGTTACCAGCCAAGCTTGGCTGCTGATTAGCATAGGATTGCTCCCTTAGCCTCCCAGTCAGTTCACCGTATTTATAGTATTTGTTACCAAATACCGTCCCAATATTAATTAGGACATAAAGATCTAAAGTTATCTGATGCCATTTGTTGATAATATCGAAGAGGTATTTCTCCTAGCTCAAGATCCCTATACTCTGCATTGACAGGTTCTACTACAGGTACATAGACATGGTGTCCATCTGCCATTGTCCAACTATGATGATCTGCTGCGGGATTCCAGCATTTATTAATGGTATCCATAACATTTTCTGCACCAGGCATTAAACCTTTTATTACATCATAAAATGTAACTAGTTCTCCTTCAGACAATAAATTCTTAGGAGTAGCTTTAGAATTATACATATGGGTCATTAAACATTGCTTGGATATCTTACGAGGAACTGGAGTAACTAGCTTATCGTTCATCATATCAGCTACTTCTGTATAGACATCATGTCTAACATTTGGATTGATACAATTAACCAATTCAGCTGTCTTCTTGCATCCAGATACTGCAGCCATGATTTGTAACGTTATATTCAACGTAGCTCGTTAAACTGCGTCTGTTTGAATAGGTCTAGGTAAGCAACCGAAAGTGTATCCTCTCAACACTTTTGTAGCTGCCCTGCCTGCCTGTTTATGTATATTTGTATGATGGAATCTATGCCCCACTTGCCTAGGGGTTGCCCCAATAGTAGGTGCAAACTCTTGACGAGTTATATGCAGCATTTCAAAGTAATTCCCTGTAGGGTCAACGTAATACCATGGGGTAAACCCACTGTTTGTAACACCGGGTCTTCCTTTAGCTAGATTAGGTCCTGTTGACACCCCACGCAATTTAGCATCACTTACTTTTTGCGCAGGAGTACGGTCCTGACCTGTATACTGTATACGTTTTTTATTTGCTTCCCTTATATACTTATGGGTTTCTTTGGTTCTTCCTTGTAGGGCAGGACCTGAGGTATCTGCCATACCGTGTTTATCAAAGGTCTGTTTTCTTAAATTATAATAGAACTTAGACTTCACACAATCATTCAATACTATAAACTCTATTTCTGCTTGCATTAATAGTTGTCTAGATGGGTAAACACCTAGGATAATTTTAATGCAACTAGATCTAGTTCTAGGTGGCAAAGCTTTGCCTGATCCTAGATAGCTGGCATCTAATGAAGGTATAAGATGTGTAGAGCGAGCTCCCACATATTTCATACCTCCACCAAATTCTAATAAATACAGATAATGGTTCATAACATACTCCGATAAAGTTAACTGCTACTGGAGTACACATTATACTGCAAGTGACCTACACTTACAACTGCATATTTCTATGCAGACTAGACTATATCATTACCCATGTAGGGTATTCCGCACTTCGAGATCACTTGATCCCTATGGATTTCATAGTCTGTTCTAGACTGTATATCCTAGTCGTTGCACCTTCAAATACCTTCCGGTATAAGCTTGGCTCATGATTACCTACAACATTATTTGTTTAGGCTTCCCATGAATTCACGGAATTTGCTAAAGCAACTTACGCTGCTAAAGGGGCTAACATATAACCCGAACTGGTAGCATCTAGGCTCATTACATAACCAGAAGGTTTACCCTTTTCCATATCTTCAAATGCTCTCATGGCCTTTCTACCTAAGATAGGCTGTTCCCATTCAATGTTATCTGGATTTTGTAAACCTGCCCATTCAATACGTTCTAACCAGGTAAGTTTATCTTTTCCGGCATGGTTAGCTATAGCAATCAACATATTACCTTCATTGGTAATCATTTCTTTCTTATGTAATGAAAGTAAAGCTTTACCGTATTCATTGCTTTGTAGATTTAAATGATATCCGGAAGAATAACTTCTTCCTCTAGAATCATATCTCCATACAAAATGAAATGGTTGACCTAGATGCTCATTCATAACTCTTAAGAATTTCTTCTTACTTAGTTTACTGTTTGTATCTTTTTCCAGTAGAAAAGTATCTGTATCGATCTCCCAAGGTATTGTTTGTAGCTTATTAATAACATCATAAGATAAAGGTTTATCATGTTGATTGAATCGTTTACCTAAGACTAGATGCTTATTCTCCCACATCCATCCTCCATCATGATTATTAGTCCATTTGATAGGTACTGTCTTCATGGGAGGTAAATACTGTAACTTAGCCAATTTTTGTTTAGTTTCTTTATCTAGAGTAAAATTAGGGCATACATACCATTCATTTTCAATATGCTCTAAAGTATATAAGCCGGCTTCTTTACAAGTTTTAATTAAAAGAATACCCCACTCAAAGGCTCTTGCAGGATCTGAAATACCTGCAATATGCCCCAATTGGGTAGACACAGCCTGGATAGGTTTACTTACTTTATCTCTAAGAATGATAGAGAAGAACTTAACAAAGATATCTTTATTAGATACTTTCCCCCTATTTAGATCATTGATACCTTGGAGAATATTCATCTCCATAGGCAATGGTATATCTCCTTTAATAGATTCAAGAATAATACTATCTGTAATGCGGGTAGACCAAGAAGTTTCAATGTTAAATTGATCTATAGCAGCAGATTCAGTCATAGGATCTCCATTCTATGTAAGAATTTATAAAGTATTATTTACTACCGGAAAGGTGTTTAAACTGTATCTAAATACTTTCCCATTGCTGAACTAAAATTCATTCGTAAACGGGCTGTTCTAATAAATCCATGGGGGATTAATAGTGATTCTAGTTTTGCTAAATGGGCATCTGACAATATTAATGAAATTCTGTTTGGGTCAGATAATGTAGTATGCGGAGTGCTTAGGTTAGTTAATTTAACTGCCCTAGCTATAAAGGTTTTAACTGAAACACGTATTTTCAGTAGTTTTAACTGCATAACAGCTCGCCTATAACTTACTTGTTTTGATATTGTTTCAATCTCTTTCCATGAATATTTATATTTAAGTAACCGTGCGTAATCTGCTTTCCAAATCCAAGCACTAGCCCAATGTATTTGCTTTAATTCAAGTTCAACAAATCTTCTAAAAGACTTATATGGGGTATTAGGCCAGTTAATCATGTTATAGGTTTCATAAATAGCTTTAGCTCTTAGCCATTTATTGGTTGCAATATCGCCATTGGCAGTATTAATTAATAGTAGATTGGGTGCGAGTAACTTTTTAATCTGTGTCTTAGTCATTATGATCTCCATCGGTTAAGTTAAGATTCTAATAAGTGCTCTACTTTCATTTCTTTAATGTATTGTAGTGCTTTTTTTCTTGTACTTATAGGTACTACTACTCTTGTTATTCCTCCTGTATGTAATCCTTTTATAAGTAGAATATTAGAAAATCGTATTTGATAGGCGGTATTTCCAATTATTCCGCATGTATTCGTATTTACGTCTGTTCCGAATAAAGTAATCAAAAGATCATATTCTTCTTTTGTTACGGACATATATACCTCAGGATTCTAATAATTGTTGTGTTTTTATTACTTTTATATACTCTTCCGCGGTTGCCCTAGAATAGAAAAGTTCACTACGCCCTGGGCGGTAGCAATAGCAGCCCGTGCAGTTACCTCTATTCTTAGCTGGAATCTCCTTTAGCTAATTTCCAATTACAGGGGTTGTGACAGTACATACTGTTAATAGTTTTACGTCCTTTATATACTTTCTTACATAGTACGCATATCTTATCTACTTTAACTGCTACTAGATCTCTTCTATGTAGCTCATAAGTACAAGGGTTTCCGCAGTACATAGTAGCTCTGCTAGGAACTCCTCTAGATACTTTCTTACATCTTTTACAGGTTATATCTTCTATTACTTTGGGGGTAGGAGTAGTCATTGATCTGCAGGGATTACGACAATATCTTTGTTTAGACATTGTTTCTGGAAAGTCTTTCTTACACTTAGGACAATTTCTAATAATCTTTCCTGCTTTTCTGAGCTTATCTCTTCTCTCTGCATTTGCTTTAATTTCTGCTTTCCGATTTTTAAATTTACAAGAATTACGAGGATCAGCCCTATCTATACAAAAGAAATGTTTAGAATTTATTTTTTGAATACTTTTAGAGCAAGGTTTATACGCACAGATAATCATAGGAAATACTTTCTTCTTATATACTGTAGCTCTAGTTCCTACTTTATGATTAGTAGGTATGCTTGTATGTCCGTCCTCTATAGCAGCTTTTTCCCATAGAGTTTTACAAAGAGAATCTACAGATATTGTTTCTTTAAGTTTTCCTTCTGGATTAAAGACTCTTACTTCTGAAAATCGTTTCATTTTATAATTCTCTTAAAATAGAAACATGAGCTGGGTATCCCATAGAATGTATCTTGCACAGGAAATACCCATGCAGAGCACAATTTTCTTGATCTGTTAATTCTTTTCTTAGTAATTGTTTAAATTTTATAGCAACTAGTAATTGATCTTCTGTTATACAGCTTTGAATTACTCTTTGTGCTTTACCCATAGCTTCCGGAATAACATATTTCATATCTACCTCTTATAGTATTGCCATAGCACTGCATTACATCGTGCATGTACAGCTCCTTCAGTCATACCTGTATCATGATTATGTTGTAGATGTATAGGATGATATAGAAAGTTAGGAGGGAATAGATCTAAATTAATAGGAGTAGCCATTATTTCTGTTGCGGGTAAGCCATGAATATTTTCTTTGCACCAATAACATTTATTTTCTTGTAGCTTTATATACTGTTCCCTTACTTGAGCTCTAGTTCGTTGATTTATTTTATTGTAATTTATAGGCAGTTTCATGTTTAGAAAAATCCTTTATTATTTGCCTCTTCGTCATATTCTATACGTGCTTGCATATCTGCCTTTGTATTGATTTTCCATTCTTCCAGTTCTCTAATACGTTTTTTAGCTTTACGTATATCTGCATGAGCTGTATTTAATTGCTTTTCTAATATAGAAATTCTATCTAATAAATTTTTCATAATTATTAATTGAAATTTATAAAGTAGGGAGGAATAACTCCTCCATAGTCTATTCGGGTTAATTGTATGTATTCAGTATCCTGTAACATAAGATTAATATTTCTAATAGCTCGGGGATTACTAACGTATTCATAGGCTACTGTATTTGTTTTTTCTATGTATACAGGCCCTTCTTCTTCATTAAAAGTAATGTAAGTTCCTTTTATACATACAAAAGTGAAATTAGTAATTTTCATATATCTTCTAATAGGTTATATTAAATAATCTGGCAAAACACTTTGCTTTCTTTAATTTAATTGGAGATGGATATCATGGCTAAACAAACTATTACACTTGCAGAAGAAATGTACCACGGTAAGGCTCGTTATGCTCCTTTAATGGGAATTAATGGTAGAACAGGTGCTCCAGTGACTTCACTTACTAAATGTGCTTTAGGTAGCCCTGCTACTGCAGATGCTGATGGGCATTGTGTTTCACAGGATTTAACTGCTCTTGGAGTATTTTCTGTTAGTGGTACGGCAGCTGTAGCTATTGCAGCCGGGGCTCTTGGCGGCGTACAACTTGTACCCCGTAATGTAGTAGCTGCCTGGACAGGTACAGCTATTTTAACAATTACTGGTACAGATATGTATGGTGAAACAATGTCTGAAGCCAGTGCCAGTGGCACTAGCATGACTGGTAAGAAAGCTTTTAAGACTATTACTAATATCGAAACATCTGCTGATATTACAGGTCTTACGGTAGGAGATGGACAAGTACTAGGACTTCCATATTTTCTTACGGATCTATCAGATATCGTACAGAGTGTATTTAATGGCGTAATTGATGCTACTCACGGCGGAGTAGTTGGGGATACTACTGTAGCTACTACTACGACTGGCGACGTACGGGGTACTGTAGCTCCTGCTACCCTGGATGGATCCGCAGTTGTTATCTGGATGCATGTACAAGGTACAGACCTCAAAGAAGATCTTGTAGGAGTTACACAAGCATAATCTCTGCCTGGGCAATCGCTACCCTTAGGCAATAGAAAGGCCACATACTTTAATAGGTATGTGGCCTTTCGTTAATTAGTAATACATTACCTAGTTAATTCTAGATAAATTTGTTTATATTTAAAGACCTGCCTATGTTCAATCACTATGATTGCTTCTTCCTATTATCGGCCTTTGTTTAAAATCAAATGTTTTCCTTCTCATAATTCCTCATGCAGACACCTAGCCTTTCTGTATATTATGATAAACTCTAAGTAAATAGGCAGGTCTAATTTACTACTTTGTATTGATAGCCTTTCTTAGGGTATTTGATACTTTAAAAGCAATCTTCTGTTTTTCAGGAATTTGTACTTCTGCTCCTGTCTTAGGATTTCTTCCTACTCTAGCATTACTAGTCTTTTGTTTAAATACTCCCAATCCCCTAATGTCTACTTTAGGTTTAGTAGTAATATTATCGACAATTACTTCTATAACTGCTTTAAATTGTGCATCTGCTTTATCATAGGTAATTGCTGCTTTTTTAGCATATTGTTTTATAAGATCTTTTCTAGTCATTTCTAATATTTCCTTTAAGTTATATAGATTATTTTACTTCATTTGTTCTTTAAGATTATTATTTTCCGCTTAGTCATTCTTTCTTTTCCATTCTGCTAGTTGACTACATCCATGCAACTCCCCAAAAATCAAATGGCTACCGCAATGAACACAGTTTGTCGGGCCTAGCTTAAACTTCAACTCAGCGTTTTCTTTTCTCATACGAATAATGGTCCCCTCTTGTTGTTTATTTCGTATATCTAGCCGCTTCTCAGCTTCCCTAGCTTCTATAAGTAATTCAAACGCTTGATCACCTGCATACAATCCAGAAGCTATAACAAGGTCAGGGTCTTTATCTGGACGCGCTGGAATTTGCATCAACCATTCCTCTCGCCCATGACAAAGATCGCTAACCATTTGGTGTGCTTTTGCAAGTTTTTCTTTTATTTTTTCATCACTCATTCGATCGCTCATTGTGTATGCCCTTGAATCTTCAAAGAGCATTTCTGCACTGGAACATCTTGATCAAAATTAAACACAATACTGGTGGGTACAGATACTTCCAGCTTGTGAGTATCGTCAGTAAAGGTTTTCCTCATATAACCAGATGCCACTGATTCAATGTTGGTTGATTGGGGAGTTTCGCATTTCAGGAAGATATCCACGATAAAAGGGTTCCCGTCTTTATCGTAAACCGGTGATGTGTTTATAAGGAACAGGCCGCCCTCAAGCAGTGGGTCGGATAGGTCTACCGCTTCAACGGGAGTGGTTAACAGTAATAATATCAATAGTGTTTTTTTCATCACTTCTCCTTTTTTTTCCAGTAAGGACGGCATCCAAAAGTTTCTGGGTCCATTAAGAATAGATCACCGTGCATTCCAACTGCCATTAAACAAAAAGGTCTTTCGTGTTTATTTTTTGCAGGGTGCCACTTTTCACAAGGTGACTCTCCATTACAAGTGCCAATGATCTTTTTCCCTTCTTCCAAAATTACTTCTTCAATTCTCCCCAGGGGGTATTTAACTGCAAGACCTGTCCTTGTGTGCTTGCTGTTTATTATGACTGGTATATTCATCACTTCTTCTCCTCCACAGGTAAATCCATGAACGCTTGGCAGATGGCGAGAGGTAGATTCTCTCGTGGCATCGTCATAGCCATTCTTACTATTTCCCCCAAATCAGCAGGAGGAATTTCAACAGCTACATACTTAAAAGCAGCATTCAGGTCGTGGAGTGGGTCTGGGAGTGTTTCATCTCTAGCAGAATCAACCATATCTTCCCCCTGGAATGTCCAACACCAAACTCCGGTAGCTCCAAATGGAAATTCTTTTATCCACCCCAACCGATCAAAGATCATTTCGTTTGTTATTTGTTTTGTGGTCATTTTGTTACCTCAATAACTTGCCTAATTGAGCAAGCATGGACAATTAATCCCCAGAATAGACACCATGCTAATACCCTAATTGCACTAGCTAGCTCTCCCACTCACTCCCCCTTTCCCAGCATTTGCAGGATGGCCGCTTGTAGTGCGGCATTGCGATCTTTATTTGCTTGATGCGCTATCGGCTCAGATACACCAAGTTCTTCCCCAATCCATACCATCCAGCAGGGGCAATCAAAAAGCATTGAGAAGGATAGATACCCAATTTCAAACTCCCGCTCTTTTGGCTTTTTGTCGCACCATAAAGCCAACTTATCCATCATCGCAACTTCACCTTCTGGGGAGGAGAGCCAAACAATAAATTGGTCTAATGATCGCCATGCGTCTTCGTGGAACCAACACTGTGCAGGACAACACATATCCAAATCAATGCCCAAAAACTCTGCGATCGCCACTGCTTTTTCTTCCGGAGTTTTAGTCATTTTAATCCCTTTGTTCCCTTTCTTGATTGCTTGTTGGCTTGCCACCATGCAAACCTGTATTCCACCAAAAATCCGTAAAATATATAAATAGGGTCACTCATGTTTCTTGCCCCTCTCCGATCTACCGGATACGGTTACTGAGGTAATACTCCTGAATCCATATCTTCAGGCATAGGGCATTCATACTCTGTATTGTCTTCAGGACAATTATTCTCTAGTTCTGTAAATATTAGAAAAGATACAAGTAAAGCCATTAATGCAAAAATTATAAATAATCTCATTGTTTATTTCTCTTTCTTTTTTCGGCTAGTCTAAGAGTAGTTCTTCTAGTTCTAGCTACCTGTATTTTCTTTTTACGTATATTATTACATTTTTCTGAACAAGCAATAATTTGATGGTATTTAGGAGTAAATACAGTAGGACATTCTACACATTTTCTAGTTAAATCAACCATAGGTTTTCTTTTTCTAGCTAATTTAGTATTTCTATCTCTTCTACAATCTTCACTACAGGTTTTAGATCTTTTATCTACTTGAAGGAAGGATTCCTCGCAGATTGAGCAGAAGGCTGTTTTAACCTCTTTATTTTTAGAAGTGATAGGAAGCCTTATGTCATTATATTTTTCCCAATACTGGCGTGTGACGGCTTCTGAGGAGATTTCCTGCTTAATAGTACCATCTGGATGTAATATTTTAACCCCGTACATCTATTACTCCTCATCTACTATTTCAATACCATTAATATCTAGTCGGACTATTAGATACTTTGCTCTTTCTTTTAAACGTTTCTTAGCTGCATAGGAATTATCTCTATTCTCTGTTTGTTTACCTATTTTCATACCAGCTGCCACACCATCTTTATATAAATAAATACATATAGACCATATAACTACTAATATATTTATTATTATTATAATAGTTAATAGTAGTTTAAACATGGTGTACCTACTATTTATTTGTAAGTAATTTAATAAAGCATAGTTATTCCTCAGTTAGATCTAAAATTATTCTTTATATAATCTAATTGTAGAATTTCCTTCTCGCATTCCAATAAGAACCATATCTTTATTTTCTATATAACTATTTAGTTCTTTCAAAAGAAGTGTAGAAAAAGAAATTGTATCAATAGAGAATGTATCACCAGCGTTGAGTACTACATCTCCGGGTACATAAGGTGTTGTTAACATGAAATTATGTTTAATTACACTTTCCAGATCTATAAATTCTTTTAATATAATCCTTTTATTAATATTGAATACAAATAATTTAGTAGAAAATGTATTATTAGACATTGCATACTTTCGTAATAACTAACATAAGTGTTTCTGTTTTAACTTGCTCTATAACTAAAGATTCTTTTGTTCTATTAAGTTCATCTCTAAGTTTCATAAAGTAATCTCTAAGAAAAGAAATAAGAAAAGTTTATTATAGTCTCTAGCATCTATTAGGGATTCTCCTGATTAAATGAGGTGAGCAGTTTATACACAATACTCAGGTGTAGCCTGTATACGGCAGTAACATAAATATATGTTTACAATAAGTTTATAGAGTCTAGCTCTTAGTTATTACATAACGCACCTCCTTAGATTAGAAGTCTAAAGATATAAAATAAAGATAGCATCATTACATACTAACGAATGGACCTACTCTACGTACTTTCTTAATTACCTGGAATACAGGCGAATGTTGCCCTACTAATTTAAAAATAGCATTCCAACGATTTACAGCTTTAACTAAAGATACCTGAGTAGTTGCTTCAGGAATATACGCATCTTTATGCTCTATTTTATATAGTTTCATTGGTCTATCTTCCAGTATAGAATACGTGATTGCCAATAACCTTACGGTGTTTCATACCCTTAATCCAGTAAGGTTTTACATAATGAGCATGATAGAACAGAGCTCCTCCTGTAGTATCTTTTAGATAAGAACTAAGGACATAATCAGCAATCATAGTTGCTCTCTTCCATGCTTTGGTATTGTGAATAGTATCTGGCTTACCGTCATGAGTCCAAGAGAACTGAGACCGTTGCCATACTACTTTACAAATAGAATTAGGGTATTTATGACTCAATACTCTATTTAACGTCACATACCCTATAGCCTGTTGACCGCGGTTATCTTCACTTCTACCTTCAAAATAGATATTCATAGCTAAGCAATATCTCTCATTTTTTTCTGCCGTAGTCATAGGAGTAGCTGACTCAACTACTTTAGATAAAATAATAGTAACTAATATAATTAAAATTAATGAGTACAAGTATTTCATTTAGATCTCCTAATATCTGATTACTTTAGTAATTAATTTATACTGTTCACTTAGACGAATCATACTTCTAGTTCCCCTGCTCTTACCATCCCAGAATATCAACGCATGGGTAGCTATTTTAGCCATTTCTTCATTACGGATATGTCCAGCTGACTTACCATATTTATCCCAATCAGCAGGCATTTGAATAATCGGTAATGAGTTAGCTTTTGCTACTACAACTCCTAATATATCTGCTCCTCTTGCCATACCTGAGATAACGGTAGTTTCATCAGGTGTTGGTAAGAATTCAGTAAGAGAATTGACCATTAACTTAAGATTATTAAATTTTCTTCCGCCTGCTATGATTAATTTAATCACAGGATCCCCGTAGTTATTCCTCAATGATCTGAGCATTAATATTTACAATTTTAACCGGTTCATCTGGATCGTCATCAGTGTATGCATTTCCTAACCAAGTATTACTTTTTATAATCTGATGCCCTTCACTATCATTTTTCATTCTTACTGCATCTGCATTCCCTCTACTATTAAAACGAGAATTAGATACAAATCTGAAAGTATCTCCTTTCTTTAGATCACCGTATGTTAATTGTTTCTTTGGTTCTATTGGTTTCCAATTTATAGGCATAGTTATTCTCCTAACACTATTTTAGTTAAAGAGTAAATTAGCCGGAGGCATATGTATTATTTCTTAAATCGCATAAGTCTACCGTCATTATCTAGTCGAGGGTGTATTCCTCCTATTCTTGTGGATACATATTGTATTCCTGTTTCATAATCTACATAAATAGATAATCCAGATCTTAGTTTATTATCTGGATCGTCAGTATGATCATAAGCTGGTGTATACCAATGCTTTTTAAGATACTTTAACGATTGTGGGGTAGTATTACCTTTTAAAAAGATATTGATACATATGACGAAAATTATAACTACAAATAAATCAAACATGATTAAACTTTCTTTATCTTAATTAATAAATAGCCAGGAGTCCAATTAAGGACTCCTAGCCATAAGGTTAGAACAGCGCTAAAGCATTGAACTTCGCTACGCTCAGAATAACTCGATAAGTTCATCAAAGGAGCTAGCTTTGATAACATAATCTTCAGCTGCTTTAAGAACATCAGGAAGATCTTTCATTTCCATATTGTCCCCGTCAGCACGGTTAATGAATCCAATATGCCTAAACTCGGGCTTTTGCTCACCTTTCCAATCATGGTATTTAATAAACGATACCGATAGACCAGCTCCATTAGATGGATTGATCTTAGTATTAGGATTAACTAATACACTCTGTACTTGTTCAGCAGTAAGCTTACCAGTACCTGCTGGAGTAACCTCAAAGTTACACTCTGAATCACCAAGAACAAACTTATCTCTTGGTAACTTATTCTTATTAATAGGTGTAACTTTAGCTGGTGTCTGTGCTGTGGTTGCGAGCATATTCATGATATTAATCTCCGTGTTAGTTGTTACATAAATGGCATTATTGCCGATGTTGCATACTGTTCTACAGGATATATATAATTGCGTTATAAGCAATAATCCATAGAACTGTTAAAACAATTAGTATTACTATCATTTTACCTAAAGTCATGACTAGCTCCTAAGGTTCAAATACGTA
>JAJFHN010000038.1 GCA_021775595.1 Hyphomicrobiales bacterium | reverse complement strand
GCTTTGGCCTTCTCGACGAAAGCGCCAAGCCGCGCTTCATAGATTTCGTTCGGGCACGGATAGGGAATTTCGATGACCTCGAGCGGCAGCCCTGCAACGTCGGCTTGGGCTTCCATGACCGCGCGGCGCGTGGCGTGCATGGCCACCCGGTCGGCATCCCCATTGAGGGTCGTGAAGAGGCCCGCGAGCTCAATTGTCGGATCTTGTTTGAGAACATGGAGAGACCAGGCCGAATCCTTGCCCGTGCTCCAACTGAGCAATGTTTTCATGTCGTTCGCAAATTCCGCCGCTCATCGCGCGCCCGCATCCGACCCCTTGCAGGCCGGCGCCAGGCGTGCTCAATCTCGCCGCCAACATGGCCTCTTATCAACGCATTGTCATCCTCACCGGCGCCGGGCTCTCGGCCGAGTCCGGGCTCGGCACCTTCCGCGACGCCGGCGGCCTGTGGACCAAATACGATCTGGAGGACATCGCGACGCCCGAAGGCTTTGCCCGCGATCCGGTCCTGGTGCAGGGCTTCTACAACGACCGCCGGGCCCAAGCAGCAGCGGCCGAGCCCAATGCCGCCCATTTGGCGCTGGCGCGCCTTGAAAGCGAACACGCGGGCGCCCTGCTCACCGTCACCCAGAACATCGATTGCCTGCATGAGGCAGCCGGCACCAAAGGGCTGATCCATATGCACGGCGAGCTCTTCAAGGCTTGGTGCCTTGCGTGCGATTCACGCCAGGCCTGGCAGAGTGATATCGCGCCCGAAACGCCTTGCCCGGCGTGCGGCAAAGCGGGTGCGCTTCGCCCCGATGTGGTTTGGTTTGGCGAAATGCCCTACCGCATGGAGGAGATTTACGCCGCGCTTGGCACTTGCGATCTCTTCATCTCGATCGGCACCAGCGGATCGGTTTACCCGGCGGCTGGATTTGTCGCCGAAGCCGCGCGCGCGGGTGCGCGCACCGTCGAGCTCAATCTGGAACCCTCCGACGGCGCATCGCTGTTCGACGACACCCGCCACGGACCGGCGACGCAAGTCGTGCCGGCGTTTGTCGACGAATTGCTCAAGACGAAAAACTCATGATTCAAGGCACTTGGAGAGCTGACTGAGCGGCCAATATGAATTCGCGATTGCCGCCTGCGCCCGATATGGGGGACTCCATAATGCCCCTCACCTGCCAGCCCGGTTGAGCACCCATCCAGCTCTCGACTTTGGCGATCGCACGCCCAAGGTCCTCTTGGCTGCGCACCACCCCACCCTTGCCGATCGCCTTGGGCTCCAGCTCGAATTGCGGCTTGACGAGCGCCACGAGCCAGGCGCCGGGTCCGGCCAGATCGAGCGCGGCGGGCAGCGCCAAAGTCAGGCTGATGAAACTCAGATCGGCCACGATCAAGTCCACGGGTTCACCGATCGCACGCCCATCGAGCGCGCGCGCATCGAGGCCCTCTAAATTCGTTACGCGGGCGTCTGAGGCGATGGCGTCATCGAGCTGGCCGTGGCCCACATCGACGGCAAAAACGCGCGCCGCGCCGCGCTCCAGCAACTCTTGGCTAAAGCCGCCGGTCGAGGCGCCGAGATCGAGGCAAAGGGCGCCCGTCACATCCACGCCGAAATGATCGAGCCCCGCCGCAAGCTTGTCGCCGCCGCGCGAAACGCGCGATGCAACATCCGGATCGACATCAATCGGGGCGTCAGCGGCCACCCGCATGGCAGGCTTGGCGCAGGGCTGACCGGCGACCGCCACCTCACCCCGCAAAATCAGATCACGCGCACTCGCCCGGCTTCGCGCGAGCCCGCGCTCCACCATCACCTGATCGAGACGCTTGCGAGATCCAGCTTCGTCCAACGTCCAAAAAATCCTGAAATCAGGCGCGCTCGCCCGTTTCGGCGGCACGGACACGGCCAAGGGCGGCAAACACCGTCTCGACGATGCCCGCCGCATCAAGACCCGCCCGGGCGTACATCGCTGCGGGTTTGTCTTGATCGATGAAGATATCGGGCAGCACCATGGGGCGCACCTTGAGGCCTGCATCCAGCAGACCGTCGCGCGCCAGGAAGTGCAAGACATGCGACCCGAAGCCGCCGATTGAGCCTTCCTCGATGGTGATCAAAACCTCGTGGTTTTGAGCGAGCTGGCGCACCAAGTCCTCATCCAGCGGTTTTGCAAAGCGCGCATCGGCCACCGTCGTCGAGAGCCCAAAACCGGCCAACTGATCGGCCGCCATGAGACATTCCTGCAAACGGGCGCCCAGCGACAGTAGCGCCACGGCGCTGCCTTCGCGCACAACCCGGCCTTTACCGATCTTGAGCGGCTGGCCCCGCTTGGGCAGCGCGATTCCGACGCCTTCGCCACGCGGAAAGCGGAATGCGCTTGGTCCATCATCGATGGCCGCGGCGGTCGCGACCATATGCACCAATTCCGCTTCGTCAGCAGCGGCCATCACCACAAAGCCCGGCAGCGTCGAGAGGTAGGTGACATCAAACGCGCCCGCATGGGTGGGACCGTCGGCCCCCACCAATCCAGCACGGTCGATGGCAAAACGCACCGGCAGTTTCTGGATGGCGACATCATGCACAACCTGGTCATAGGCGCGCTGCAGGAAGGTCGAGTAAATGGTCGCAAACGGCCTCATGCCTTCTGCCGCCAGACCCGCCGCAAAGGTAACGCCGTGTTGTTCGGCAATGCCGACATCGAAGCAGCGATTGGGATAGGCCGCGCCAAACATATCGAGCCCGGTGCCCGAGGGCATGGCTGCTGTAATGGCGACGATCTTCTTGTCGCGTTTGGCCTGGTCGATCAGGGCGTTCGCATAGACCTTGGTGTAGCTCGGCGCTTTGGGCGCCGGTTTGTCCTGCGCGCCGGTAATGACGTTGAACTTTGCGACACCGTGATACTTGTCCGCAGACTCTTCGGCTGGCTGATAGCCCTTGCCCTTCTGCGTCACCACATGAACCAGGATCGGTCCGGACTTGGCATCGCGCACATTGCGCAGGACGGGCAGCAGATGGTCCAGATTGTGCCCGTCGATCGGTCCCACATGATAGAAGCCGAGCTCTTCGAACAGCGTGCCGCCAGTCCAAAAGGTGCGCGTATATTCCTCTGCCCGCGCCGCGCGGCGCTCCCAAGTCTTCGGCAATTTTTTGGCGAGTTGTTTTGCCCAATTGCGCAGTCGACGGTAAGGCCGCCCTGAAATCAGCCGCGCCAAATAATTGCTCATGGCGCCGACCGGTGGCGCGATCGACATATCGTTGTCGTTGAGGATGACGATCAGGCGCGAATTCATCGCACCAGCATTGTTCATCGCTTCATAGGCCATCCCGGCGCTCATGGCACCATCGCCAATGACGCTGATGACGTTGTGTTTCTTGCGCGAAAAGTCGCGCGCCACCGCCATGCCGAGCCCGGCGGAAATCGATGTCGAGGAATGGGCCGCGCCAAAGGGATCGTACTCGCTCTCGGCGCGCTTGGTGAAACCCGACAGTCCGCCACCTTGGCGGAGCGTGCGGATGCGATCGCGCCTTCCGGTCAAGATTTTATGGGGATAGGCCTGATGGCCGACATCCCATATGAGCTTGTCGCGCGGTGTGTCGAACACCTTGTGAATGGCGATCGTCAGCTCGACGACGCCGAGCCCGGCGCCCAGATGGCCGCCCGTAACCGACACCGTATCGATGGTTTCTTGACGCAGCTCATCCGCCAATTGCACGAGATCCGCGTCATCGATCTTGCGCAGATCGCGAGGCGTCTTGACCCTATCGAGCAGGGGCGTCTTGGAAGAATTCGTCACACATCACCAATGGCATTTGGATGAAGCTGTCTCATGGCGCGCCGCGCGCGTGATCCAGGCCAATGCCGCCAGCCCGGAGCGCCAACGACGCACAGTATAGACCAAAGCCATGGCAACCATGCGGCGCACGCGTCCCCTTTTAGTCGAAGGTGACCACCAGGCTCAAATAAATTCAATGTGTGACTGGAAGCGCCGCGTCATCGGCACGCACACATATGCTGAGCAAATCCGATCCAAAACGCAATCGCCTTCCCACCGGTTCCTCGTCTTCTATCTGGACCCCCGGCCTTCGATCCCGCCGGCCAAAATGGCGAGCCCGGCCTCGCCTGTCGGCCACGCAACTCTAAGCAGATATAATGATTCCTGGCGTGCGGAGTCCGTTAATGGCCAGAAGCGGACATCGTACTATGCCCAAATTTTTCTAGAAACTGACGACTTCCATATTGATGTCTATAACCACTATTCCATCAGTAGACAGAACCGCTCCACGGAAAAAATAACGAACGTTCTCGCCTGAGAGCGGCTGAACTGCCATTACCGGGCACACAATCCAACGACAGAGGGAAGGCAATCTATGATCAAGGTCTATCAGTATTGTTCAGCGTGGAGTTTGCCGGACACCAGCCCGTTCGTGACCAAACTGGTGAATTATCTGGTGATGACGGGCTTGGAGTATGAGCTCATCCCTCAAGACCTCGCCCGTCTGCGGGAAGATGCCCCCCACGGTAAGCTGCCCTATATCGTCGATGACGACGGCACAAAGGTCGCCGATTCGAGCGCCATCATCCTCTATTTGAAGGACAAATACGGCGATCCGCTCGACCAGGATCTCTCGGCTGAACAAAAGGCGCTGGCGCTGGCTTGGAGCCGACTTCTGGAAGAGCACCTGTTCTGGTCTGGGGTCATGCAGATCCGCTGGCGCGAAGACCGCGGCTGGGAAACCTATTTGCCCGTTCTGGCTGGCGGCGACGTGACGCCCGAAAGCCGCGCTCCGCTCGACCAATTTCGCGAAGGGATCAAGGCTCAGGTCGAGGGCCAGGGCATGGGCCGGCGGTCGGACGAGGAAGTTCACGAACTGGCGAAAGTCGACCTACAGGCGATTTCGGATTATTTGGGCCAGAAGCCCTATTTCCTCGGCGACGAGCCGCACGCGATCGATGCATCGGTCTATGCGATCCTCATGCACATTCTCTATGTGCCCTTCGAATGCGAAGCCAAGGAATTTGGTCTTTCGAAAAAGAATCTGGTGGATTACTGCACTCGGATGCACGATCGCTACGGCATTTGACGTCCGCTTTGGGTCGGAAGCGGACCCAGCAGACAGCGGCCATTGAGGTCCGCTAATAGCCAGAAGCGGACATCCTGAGCATCTAAATCAATGCCGGTTATGTGCCAAAAGTGCTCCCGCACACCTGAGTCGCGGTAAAGGCGTTGCCTCAGCTGAAGGAGCATCGGGCAGGGTTAAAGAAGTATCCGCCGGCCCTATCTGGCACACCTGATCCATATGTGTCGCCGAAGGCGGACTGACCGCAGGTTCGGCTGAATTAATCACAGGGCGGATAAGCTGGATTTGCAGGTCACCAATCTTGAAAAGGCGACAGTTCCGGCGAGTTCATTGATACAATGCTTGATCTGGCACATTGGTCCCCACGAGCACCAAAAGCAGCTATGCGTTTCAGCCTTCTCAGAACACTGGGATACTTCGCCGGCGGGCTCTGGACGGCCTGGGGCGGACGGCAGCGGATCGAAGCCAAGCAACTCAGCAATCTCCGGCGCCTCGTGGAAAAGGCGCGGCGAGACTCCCCCTTGTTTCGCAGGCTTTATTCGGATCTGGGTCCATCAAGCGAGGTCGAACTGCGCGACTTGCCGGTCACCCGCAAGCCCGACCTCATGAGGGAATTCGATGACTGGCTGACGATTCGCTCTCTTCCCCTCGAACGCGCCCGCGAACATCTCCGGGACATCGACAAGCTTGGCGTGCCCATCGACGACGTCGCCATTTTCCGGACTTCTGGGACATCGGGGGAGCCTGCGGTCATCGTATCGCCGTCATCGCTCCTGGAGTATTACTACGGGATATCGCTGGCGCGCTTCGATCGTTCCCAGTGGAAGCCGATCCGAGAAGTCCGCAAGGCCGGCGTGAGCGTGACCATCACCGGCGGCAACGGTCACTTTGCCGGCGCCGGGCTCAACAAATTGATGAGACATCTGGCACCGAGGCTGGTAGGGCACACGGCATTCGTCGAGGCCGAGCAGCCGATCGGGCGGATCGTGGACGAGCTCAACGCGATCCCAAACCTCACCTCGATCCTGACTTACCCAAGCGTCCTGGCCATTCTCGCCAAAGAAAAGGAAGACGGGCGGCTGCGGATCGAGCCGATGATTGTCAGAACGGGCGGCGAGATGCTCACGGGTGAACTGCGCGCGCGGGTACGCCAGGCGTTTCCCTCGCTGAAGCGCGACGTCATCGACGCCTATGGCTGCACCGAATGCCTGGTGCCGTCTATCAAGTGCAGCCACGGTCGGCATCATGTGAACGAAGACTGGGTCATCCTCGAGGCGGTCGACGAAGCGATGCGGCCCGTTCCCGATGGCACGCTGTCGGCGACCGTACTGCTGACGGTGCTCGCCAACGATGTTCAACCCTTCATCCGATATGACCTCGGCGATTGCCTTCGATTCTATACAGACCCCTGTCCATGTGGATCGCCGTTCCGCAGTTTTCAGGTTGAAGGGCGGGAGGCTACGCTCGTTCGTGTGGGCGAAGTGACGCTGTCGCCGCTCGTCTTCGATCTGGAGCACGAGCACGCTCGGCGCATCCAGCTGGTCCAAACAAGCGCACGTGAGTTCGAAGTGCGAATAGAACCGGCCGACGCGGCAGAGGCAAGGGATGTCTTTCAAGAAGTCAGCCAGTCGGTCAAACGAGTGTTTCGCGATAACGGCCTTATCGACGTCACAGTGCGAGAAAGTCAGGCGCCGCCCGAAATCACCGCGAGCGGAAAGTTCCATGAAGTATTGCCTTTGCAAGGCACTGACCCGCGAACATGACGTGCCCCCAGAATTTGATGTCCGCTTTGGCTCGGGAAGCGACCGTCACCGCTTCCTCGCCGAGTGGCAATGCTTAGCCATCCCCCGATAGTAATGTTGAACATCGAAACGCCAGAACCCAGCCGTTGCCCCAACATGCGTTTTTGACTGATGTCATTGAGCATCGGGAGTGTGGGATTCAATCTTGTGCTTCAAGAATGACCGATAGAGAGGTGGGGTATGTGAAATGATGCTGCTTCGAATGGCATTTCTAGCTCCTGCCATCGTCGATTTCATTTTAGCTATTCTCACGATTTATAGGATGGATGGAGTGGTTGACGACAGTCTTGTCCCGCGCGGTCAATTTGCGGCTACGGCGTTTTGTTGGACCATTCTGCTGCTCCAAGGCATGAGAAAACCAGTGCAGCGGGCCTGGATCCTGCTGCCCACGGCTCTCGTTATTGGCTGCATTGGGGCAGCATTTCTTTGGGGATATATGGCAGGCACCGTATCAGTCGCCAGGCTGGCGCTCGCCGTAGGGCTAAGCGGCACGTTGATCGGGCTTTGTTTGGCCGGATTCAAATATGCGCGCGGTCACCATCATCGACCGGAATCTGAAGCCTAACTGTGGACTGCCGGGAGCATCTGCAGGTCGTGTACAGCTGCCAGTTTGGCGATGGTACTGTCCGTCCGCTTTGGGTCAAAAGCGGACCAGCGGGCTTAGTTCGTCAAGCGTCCGCTTATAGCCACAAGCGGACATACACAGAAATGGGAAGGGCGCCCTGCCGTTTTGCAGCAGAACGCCCTGTCGGAGACAATTTTTCAGAGTCTGCGTTTCGACCTTATTCGGAGGCGGGCACGCATGCTTGAGTTTCGTCGTCCCAAACTTGCCCGTCGTCGCATTGCGTCTCCTCCTGGTAGACCGTGAGGTCGCTGCTTTTAGGAGCCACAGCGAGAGCAGGAACGGAGAAATTCAATGCAAATCCGGCAATTGCCAACATCAGTGCGGTCGTCTTCATAGTCGTTTCTTCCACCAAATAAGCGCTCAACCACCTGTGGTTCATGAGCGCAAGATGTCAACAAAGCGCACCGAATGCGGGCGCCGATCCTTCCGTCACTTGGCCCTTGTATTGGCTGCCAAATTGGCGGAAATGGGTGTGCTACTGAAGACTTGATAATCCAGCACTCCAGCCACACTCACAAACGAGTAGTGACACTCAAAAAACGACCGCGATTAGGCAGATTTGCGTCAAGATGATGGCTGGAAAATTTATCTAGTATACTGGAATCCAACTAACTCCAATGGATATCAATGCTGCAGATCGGCTGGTCTCTATTCTTTGAAGCGGTTGATTGCAGAGTCTGCTCCGCGTAAGCAGTGGACCATCAAGAACATACATCCAAGAGTCAGCTCTTTTGGCTATAAGCGGACGTGTGCTACCCAGGGCTCGTATCAAGATGCTAATCGACAGGCTTATTCGGCGTGCTCGCCATGAACCCCTGCAGGACACGGTCGGCTGCCGTCGATCCCGCTGTCTAATTTTCGCTTTTGGTCGCTTTGGCGAGCGGATCATCGGACGGCAGAGATCGACCCAAAAATTCGGCGCCTTCTTCCACCGCTAGGGATTTGCAGATGATATCGCCGTCGAATTGTGCCCCTGCTTTCAAGAGCACATCGTGGCAGCAGATATCGCCCTTCATGCTGCCGTGAAGCATCACCTCCTGGGCGACAACGTCGCCGATTAGAGAGGCTTTGTCGCCCACATGCAGTGAGCCGCAATGTATGTCTCCCTCGACCCTGCCTTCCAACAACACATCGGATTTCGAAACGACGTTGCCAGTGATCGTGACTTCGTTGCCGATGATGGATTTAACTGCGGAGCCCATCGCCCTTGTTGCTGCATATGATTTTGATCTCACTGACGATGAGAAATCGGCGATACCTAACCCGGCGGTATTGGCTGGTATGTCGTGGTCTTCCGGCACTTCGTTTGGTTCTTGTTTTTTGTTGAATATGTGCATGCTCAAAACAGACCCCCGACCCCTCGCTCTCACCCATCAGGTCGAGGTGCGGAGCTGGTCGTTAGTGTACTGGTGAACCCCCGCTGTGAGCCACAACAATCGGTGGAAGAACGCATCCGCGTCCGTTTTTCATCGCTAAGCGGAAGTTGGATCAGCTTGGTTCCGCTATGCCCCAGAAAGCAGACATGCTGGGAGCCAAAGTTAACCTCTACGTCTAGGCAGAAGGGGACCCAGCGTGCCCCGGCGCTCAACCTCTGTTCTTTGCAGGAAGCAGACGCCCACATCAACCGGATGTCACCTTACCATCAGGTCTTGAATTATATCAGTGCCCAGCGCTGCTTTGCTATTGCAGACGGTCGCGCGCTAGCGTCAATTCACAAATGGAATACCAGGCAACGTCGCAGCGTCCCCTGTTATCCGTCACGGTAATCCGCAATCTCAGAGGCGCCGGTGGAAAATCAATTGGAATATCTCGGCCTATCATCAGTTTTCCTTGTAGCCTTGAGCCTCGGACTTCTGATGCTGCGCCTGCGCCAGCCGCCTCTGGTAGGCTATATCCTGGCAGGCATTCTGCTGGGGCCCTCGGTCTTCGGGCTTGTTACTGGCGTCGAGGCCGTCCGCTTCCTGGCCGAGCTTGGCGCCATGCTGTTGATGTTTGTGATTGGCATGGAACTTTCGCTGCGGGGCTTTCGTCGCGTCTATAAGCTCACCCTGGGCGTTGTCAGCCTGCAGATCCTGTTGGGGCTTGTCGTAACGCTCATAATTGGTTTGTTCTTTGGTTGGCCTTTCGCAACCATCGTCATACTTGGATTTGCACTTGCGCTATCCAGTACGGCCGTTGGCGTCAACATGCTGGAAGAAGTCGGGGAACTGAGAAGCTCCGTCGGCAGACTAGCCGTGGGCATCCTGATCGCGCAGGATCTTGCCTTAGTCCCGATGCTAGTCGTAGCCAACGGATTACGCGCTGGCGAAGGAGTTGATCTCCCGACGGTTCTTCGGCTCGTCGCAGCGGTCGCGTTCCTGATAACGTTCGTTATTTACATCAGTCGGCGCGAGCGTATCCGCTTGCCGTTCGAAATGTTGCTGCATGAGGGTAAGGGTGTCCTCGCGTTGGCAGCGCTGACGCTGTGTTTTTTATTCGCCACCATATCCGGCCTGCTCGGACTGACGACGGCTTTTGGCGCCTTTCTAGCAGGGCTTCTAATTGGCAATTCGCAGCAAAGACCCCAATTCATCAGCGCAATCCTACCAATCCGTGACGTTCTGATGATGGTGTTCTTTCTGTCAATCGGGCTCCTGATCAACGTGGATTTCATTGTCGCCCATGCGATCGAGTTGGTCGCATTGGTATTCCTGGTGCTCTTGCTCAAGACCTTGGGCACGGTTGCCATCCTGCATGCGCTCGGCCAGCCATGGGTGCGCTCTATACGTGTCGCCTCCTTGCTGCCGCAGATCGGGGAATTCTCATTTTTTCTTGGCGCGACTGGGCTCGCCGCCGGCGCCCTTTCGCTCGACGGATACCGGGTGTTGGTAACGGTGATCGCTCTCTCGTTGATGGCGAGCCCCATCTGGCTTGCCTCGTCGCGCCGCCTTGCCAGTGCGCGCTGGTTGGTGATGCTTGCCGAACCTGTATTCCGGGCGCCACGCCATGTGGCGGACGGCGGAACGGCGCTGCGCGCATGGTGGTCAATGCGGCGCGGGCGCGTACAAAGCGGAGAAAGGCCTGAGGCAGAGATCACGGCAAAACAGCATGGCTCAGATGATGTGGATCGGGAAACTGCTGAGATCGCCAGCCCGCCGCGAGCCGAAACAAAGCTACCAGACGAGACCCCTGCCGAGTAGCCATGCCGAGGGCCCCCAACGAACGTGTCAGCCCATTAAGGGGCATGGAATGGCCGACCTCGATATTCACTTGCGGTCTGCTGCAGACCCGCCAGTGGCGGCGGCATAGTGCTTGTGACCAAAAAATCGTCCTGTCTAGGCGCACTCTTTGCATTTAGGAGTGTGGGGCAGCGTATTCAGGCGCTCTCTGGAGATAGGCTCCTTGCACACGACACAAATCCCATATGTTCCGTTCTCGATGCGCGTTAGTGCAGCATTTATCAGTTTGATTTCGGCCAAACCAGCATGACCCAGCCTTTCGAGCACTTCATCATCTTCTTGCTCGGTGGCGCGATCTTCAGAATCCGGGCTCGCAGGCTCATCCAGATCTTCGTCAATTTCCACCAGCCTTTCATTTAGCTCGAGCAATCGATCTCGCAACTGTTTTTCATATGTTTGCACATCGAATTTGTTCATTTTGTCCGTTCCCAAATGATGTCGCCAAATACTCGGCCGGTCGCACGCCACTCATTAATTAAACCGATGAGCGCGCCATGGTTCGCAGACCAGAGTTCACGTTTCAACCAGAAGCGATCTAAAAGTCAGAAAATGTAGGTGTCCGCCCCAGGCTGAAATGAAAAGCGCATCGCAGCAGCGATTACACAGCGCCATGCAGTCATTTCGAGCCTTAGGCGGACTGTGATCATGTGGATATGGCGAACTGGGAAACAAGATAATCAATAACTATTTTTGCTCGCCGCCTTGCGGCCGCGCGCGTACAAATGGATCGTCCAGAGAGCAATGGAGTAAAAAATGGCTGCCGACGATCAATCCAAGTTTATCGCCAACGAGCTGTCGGGCATTAGCGCCGTGTTGCTCGCGCTCGTTCGCGCGCTTGAAGAAAACGGGTCGCTGAAACGACAAGACTTGGTCGCGGTCCTAAACGAATTCAAAAATGACATGACGCCCGATGAACTAAACGGGGGCGAAGGCTTTATGATCGAGCGGTTTTTGGACGTATTGGCTGACGCGAAACTGACCCGCTTCGAATACGACTAATTGGATCTGCGCTCATTTCGGCACCGCGTGAGCACCGGCATTGCTGCAAGGTGGACACGTCGCACTGCTGAAAGATCAATCCACCTGACCGATGATAGTGACGCCGAAGGGGCGAACCGATACGTTCGCCCGCAACGACGTCTTGAGTTTTTTACCGGTCAGCTGGCCGGTGACTTTTTTACAGCGTCGGTGGCCGATTGAACAACGTTGGTGGTCGCTTCGTTGGACAGCTCGAAGAACTCTTTGGTCTGCCGACTCATGAGTTCGAATTGTTTTGTCAGAAATTTGGACTGAACTTCGACCGCCTCGCTCGGCGAACTGCAGCCGGCAAGAGCGTTGGCATATTCCACGACGGCTTCGCTGTTGGTTTTAAAGTTCTCGACGGCTTTCTCGCTCAACTTCCGCGTGGCGGATTGAGCCGTGGCGTAAACATTTTCATATTCCTTCGACGCGCTTTCCAAGGACGAAGCCGTTTTTTCAAACGCTTCCTTGGTCTGCTCAATTCCGTCCTTCATCAGTTTTTGCGAGTGCTCCATCATATCCTGGGACTGCTTTGTGAAATCAGGGGATTCGCTCATTGATGTCTCTCCATAGACTACGGAAGCCTTGGGCTCGCGCATTGGTGTTCTTCAATTCGTCGCTCGACCTCCAGCGCGTCGAAGCATTGCAACTTTGTGGGCTTCGTTGTCGCGACGGGTGCTATATATAAGCCTCGATATTGTGCAGCGCAACATTTCTATTGCGGCGCAATATTTCCCGTCGCATACGGTCCGAAAATATGTCCGCTTTGGGTCAGAAGCGGACTT
>JAJFHN010000037.1 GCA_021775595.1 Hyphomicrobiales bacterium | reverse complement strand
TGTCATGAAGTCTTCGAGCGAGACATCCGTACCAGCTGGACCGTTGTTCACGATCGGAGCCGGGCCCACCGAAGCGGCGCGAACCGTCGGATCAAAGAGACGCAGCGCGGCGTAGACCTTCATGGCGGCAGGATCGATATCCTGCACAATGCCAAGACCCCACATGCTCATTTGACTGTCGGTGATCTCACTCTGCGGAGCGGTGCCAGCCGGAGGCGTCAGAGCCAGAAGCGAGTCTGCATTACCGCCAACACCGAAGTCGTGGTACTGCTGGTATTCGACGTAAAGCGTCGTTGCACCGGCATTCGGCATCAGCAGCCGGCGCTTAACGCCCGCTTGCAGGTACCACATGGTGCCGTCCTGCGCTTGCTGACCCGTAACCGCTGCCGGGAACGTCGATGCCCGCAGAGCAGACTGTGAGTTGCTCACGCCATACTGTTGATGGACGAAAGCAGCGTGGGCATAGAGACCCGTCGGAACGTGCATCGCCGAAGCTGAGCCCTTGAACTCTTCGACATCTTGACGCTCATTGACGCAGTTCGCGGCAACGGTCGTGTTGATGGTCGGTCCCGGACAGATTGTGATGGCCGAAGGACCGGCTTCACCCTCGTCCGTATCCCACAGATAGCCGATGCCGGCGACCATGCGGATCGAGTTCCACTCTTTCTTGAAGCGGATCGCGACGTCGGCGAGATCGTCTTCACCCCAAGCTGCCGAGATCACGAGACCAAACAGCGACGGCGAGTCGTAGCGAACAACATCGCCACGGCGCGTATCGAGATTAGGCGCGATCGTGTTCAACGTGACACCCGAACGACAGGCGGCACCCGTACAACCCAGCGAGCCCTGCGGACGCGCCAGAAGGAACGAATTGCCCCATTCGTAATCGGAGTCTGCGATCGGGTTGTCGGCCAGGTTCAGCGAAATGATGCTGTCCGTCGCCGGTGAGTCGTAACCGATCGTCAATTTACCAAGCTGGTCATTCTTGACGTGGAATGATGCGCGGCGGTTGTTGACGATGCCGTCATCGTTTTCAGTGAACCGACCGTCAGAGCGTTGATCGACCGTATTGGACGAAGCGCTCTCGACTTCAACCTCAATGATGAAACCGGCTGACCAACCAGGTGCAATGCTTGCTGCACCGGTGAGGCGGAACCGCGTCTCTGATTCGTCATTGTCGACCACGTAGACGTCGTTGTTGATCTCGTCGTCCCAGTACATGATCATTTTGTTGACGTGACCCGACAAGTTCAGGGAAACCTTGCGGTTACCCTTGCGAACCGTCGTCGCTTCCAACTCAGCAACGCGCTCTTCCAGGTCGGCGCAACAATCACCACCCAAATCAGCAGCGTTTGCAGGCGAGAGAGCAATGCCACCCGCGAACAGGCCGGCTGCGGCCGCTATGGCGAAACGACTGGTCGTCTTCATGAGTCCCCCAATCATTTTCATCTCCATTTTCTTTTTAATTCCCCTGAAAACCTCAAGCAGTTGCCTTTTGAGCTCCCTGCCCTTGGCGCCAAACCAACCTGTTACCGGTTCTTCGCCTGATTAGCTGGCTGACTTGATGCTAGGCGTAACTAATGCGAACGGACGGGTAAACTTAAATGCGCCCATGCCCGACCATATTCTCGATCCATGTGACATTAATGTGACTCCTTTCCGTCAGTTACGTGACTGCCCAATTGCGATTTGATGACACGTCGACCGCTGCTTGCAGCCAAGGCGCAAGTCTTTGGCGAGCTAGGTTATCGAACTCTTTGATGGGGTCGGCTGAAATTCGGGAAAAGGTGTATAGAGAAAACATTATTCGGAACATTCTCGAGAATTAACTCGAAACTATCTTCGAGAATGAGACTATCTCCACATGATATTCTCAATAATCTCGTTCTTTCTAGAAAAATGCTTTGTCTGACCAAGCAAAATTGTAAGAAATAGCCATTTGACGCGCTTTCTGCGCCAATACATTCGAACTTCTATTGCCAGCGCTTATTCGATCGGAATTTTCACGTACGAGATTCCATTGTCTTCCGCCGGAGGTTTTTCGCCAGCCCGAATATTGATTTGCAGCGAAGGATAAAGCAGCGTCGGCGTAGACAATGACTTATCGCGGGCTTCGCGCATGGCAACGAACGCGTCCTCGCTCATGCCATTGATATGCACGTTGCCCCGCTCTTCGGCGACCGTGGTCATCCAGCGGTATTCGCTGCGGCCTTCGGGAAGATAATCGTGGCACATATAGAGCCTGGTGTGGTCGGGCAGCTCCAACAAGCGCTTGATGGACCGGTAAAGCTGGCGCGCGTCACCGCCTGGAAAATCGGCGCGCGCCGTGCCGTAATCGGGCATGAAAAGCGTATCGCCCACAAATGCCGAATCTTCAATCAGATAAGCGACGTCCACATTGGTATGCCCCGGCGTATAGAGCACGCGGGCATTCAATGTGCCGATATTGAAGGTATCGCCGTCCTTAAAGAGGTGATCGAAGGCGCTGGGATCGGTTTCCAGTCCTTCCTTGTAGTTGAAAATGCTGTTCCAGGCGTCTTGAACGTCGGAGATGTGCTCGCCAATGCCGATTCGCCCGCCAAGTGCTGCCTTGACGTGCGGCGCAGCCGTGATGTGGTCGGCGTGCACATGGGATTCCAACAGCCATTCCAGCGACAAACCCTCCGATTTGACGAAGGCGATCACCTTGTCGGCGCTGTCGGTCGCCGTTTTGCCCGACTTGGGATCGTAATCCAGCACCGGATCGACAATCGCGCAGGCCTTTGAGGCGCGGTCCCACACGCAATGGGTCACGGTGTTGGTCTGCGTATCAAAAAACGATTCGACTTCGGGAAACACGGTCTTCTCCTTGGGCTGGATGTGCCGCAAATCCTTGCCCTGCACGGCTATTCGGTACGGCTAACGACTATATATTCAGTTCTTGATAAATAATGATTCCCAACGCCCCATCAAGTCCGCGCCGGAACGGCCAAACATAACGGCTATGTGGCGGGCTGGCGAGTTGCTAGGATCGCGGCGGCAACCGGACCGGGAGCGCAAAGACGCATGATCGAACAGCAGGACAAAGCGGAATTTGGGGCCGACGGGCCCTTCGACGTCGCGGTCGTGGGCGCGGGCCCTGCTGGATTGAGCGCAGCGCTTGCACTGGCGGGTGTCGGCGCCAAAACGCTTTGTGCCGGTCCACCCTTCAATCCCGACCCCGCCCGGCCGGACACACGCACAACCGCCTTGCTTGCCGGTTCCGTGCGTCTGCTTGAAAACATCGGCGTTTGGCCAAATTGCGCCAGCGCGGCAGCGCCGCTTGAGGCGATCCGCATCATTGATGACACTGGCGCCCTTCTGAGAGCGCCAGAGGTGGCGTTTCAGGCCGCCGAGCTGGGTCTGGAGGCCTTCGGCTACAACATCCCAAACGCTGCTCTGGTCGCCGCAATGGAAGCGCGCGCCCATGATCTTGCAAACCTGAGCTATGTGCGCACCAGCGGCATCGAACGCGTCGAACCGGAAGCGGACACGGTTCGGCTCTCACCGGCGGAGGGCGGAGCGATCGAGACCCGTCTCGTTGCCGGCGCCGATGGCCGCCGCTCGATCTGCCGCCAGGCAGCCGGAATTGGGACGCGCTCATGGACATACGATCAGGCGGCAATCGCCTGCAATTTCGATCATGACCGCCCCCATGCCGGCACATCGAATGAATTTCATCATGCCGCCGGACCTTTCACCACCGTGCCCTTGCCCGGCCGCTCTTCGAGCCTTGTCTGGGTTGATCGCCCGGCCGAGATTGAGCGCCTCATGGCGTTAGACGACGAGGCCATCGCACGCGCCATTGAACGGAATCTGCATGGCTTGCTGGGTCCGGTGAACCATGTTGGGCCGCGCGCCGCCTTCCCGCTCTCGGGTCTGTCTGCGACGAAACTGGCGGCCAATCGCATCGCTCTCATCGGAGAGGCCGGTCACGTCATTCCGCCGATCGGCGCGCAAGGGCTTAATTTAGGTTTTCGCGATGCCGCCACCCTGGCCGAGAACGTCGCCAGCGCGCTGGCCGAAGGCGCCGACCCGGGCAGCGATAAGTTAATGTGGGCTTATAACCGCGCGCGCTCCCGCGATGTCACCAGCCGCACTTACGCGGTCGACATTCTGAACCGATCGCTGCTCTCTGATGTCCTGCCCGTCCGGCTTGCCCGTGGACTGGGGCTTCATTTGCTGAAGTCGATCGCGCCATTGCGTCAATTCGTCATGCGCCAAGGCCTGGCGCCCACCGCCGATATGCCGGGCTTGATGCGATAGGGCGCGTTCAAGACCGGCGCGCGAAGGATGGCGCGCTGTTGCGATCGCCAAGTTCCGGTGGCCGCGGCGCCTTGTCGGCGGACCGCCGCAGACCCGGCGAAAGCGGCAGCGGTAGAGCGTGCAGGGGTTGGCGCCCATCCAAGGTACGTTCAAACACCTGCCGCGCCCTGAAATGCTCCGATTGGGCGGCCTCCTCCAGCGTTTTGACGACCGAACAGCAGCAATCGATCTGGGCAAACAGCTTTTCCCAATGCGCTGTCGCATGCGCTGCAATGGCGTCCTGGACGGCCGCGATGCTGGCTCCGCAATCGGCTCGATCATCGCGGAGGCTTTCTGGCAGATCGATTGCCTCGCAGAAGACCTGCCAAAACTTCTCTTCCAACGCCGCCACGGCGATCAATCCGCCGTCCTTCGCGGTATAAAGCTGATAACGCGCACGACCGCCCGAAAAGAGATGGCTGGCATGTTTCGGCCAACGGCCGGTCAGCTCTCCCTCGGGCAGCGCCCAAAAGGCGAAGGGAAGCATGTTTTCACTCATCGCCACGTCGATGTGTGCGCCCTCGCCCGTACGCTGGCGCTGCATCACGGCGAGCAAAATGTTCATCACCGCCGGTTGGGCGCCGCCCGCGATATCTGCCGCAAGCAGCGGCGGCAGCTGTGGCGCGCCTGCGGGACCGGTATTGAGCGCCAGCACACCACATTCGGCCATATAGTTGAGGTCATGACCTGCGCGTCCAGCAAGCGGTCCGGTCTGCCCATAGCCGGTGATCGAACAATAAATGAGACCGGGATTGCGGGTCTTGAGCGCCGAATAATCTAGCCCCAAGCGGGCCATGACACCTGGCCGAAATTGCTCGACCAACACATCGGCGTCGTCGATCAACGGCATCAGCCGGGCCAAATCGCCCGGGTCTTTGAGATCCAGTGCAAGGCTCGACTTACCGGCATTGAGCAACGCAAACAGCGCCGAATGACCATCCCACTCTGGTCCGGAATGACGCATACCCTCGCCGTCCGGCGGTTCGACCTTGATCACCTCCGCGCCGGCCTCGGCCAACAGAAGCGTGGCAAACGGACCTGGCAGCAGCGTCGTGAAATCGATGACTTTGAGATCTTTGAGTGGCAATTCAGGCACTGGTGCGCTCCCCATGGCGTGTCCAGATAGCTTTGGCGCACCTATCCCTAGCCTAAACCGGCGGGCCTGATAACGTCCCATTGCTCGCGCCCCCTTGACGGCGTCAATTTGCGGCGGCATGAGACCTGCCCAGACACCTCCCCCGCCATTGCGGCGACACCCGTCCGCGCACAGACACCGACAGGGCGCACGCGCGGGCCCGCAACAGGACTGATGCAAGAGCAGATGAAGCAGCTTCTCGATCTGCGCTATCGACTTGAATATTTCGCCCTGCGCCTGCTGATCGGCTTCATCCGGCTGTTTCCGATCGACCGTGCGGCGGCATTCGGCGCCTGGTTGCTGCGCACTGTCGCGCCCTACACGCGGCGGCAAAAACGCGCCATGGCCAATCTCGCACTGGCTTTTCCCGAAAAAACGCAAGCCGAGCGCGAAGCGATCACCAACGACATGTGGGACAATCTCGGGCGCACGGCCGCGGAAATGATGCAAATCGACCGAATTCTCGCCGATGCCGAAAGCCGCATCGAGCTCGAGAGCGACTATTTCGTCAAACGCTATAAGGGAAAGATGGGGCGCATCATCATCATCGGCATGCACTATGGAAATTGGGAAGTGGCGGCATGGCCACTCACCCTGTGCGATGCCAACATGACGGGCGTCTACCGGCTCGTTAAAAATCCTTATGTCGATGACTATTTGACCCGCCAGCGGGCCTATCTTTACCCCAGCGGCCTGATCTCCAAGGGACGCGCGGCCGTACATCAATCGGGCTACGATACGGCGCGGAATTTGGCCAATACCCTGCGCGATGGCGGCAGGTTGGGCTTTCTTGCCGATCGGTTCGACCGAACCGGGCCCGAAGTTCCGTTTTTCGGGCAGCAAGCCAAATCCACCTCATTCCCGGCAATGCTGGCGCGCCGCTATGGCGCGCGCATGTGGATCGGCCGGTGTCAGCGCGTCGGCCGTCAATCGCGTTTCAACGTGAAGGTGCGTGAGTTGCGCATTCCCCGCAGCGATGACACCGATGCGGATATCCACGAAGTAACGGCCGCAATCCAAGCCCAGTTTGAAGAATGGATTCGCGAAGCGCCCGGACAGTACATGTGGACAAACCGGCGATTTTCCTGATCACCCCTTGTTTGATCGGCATGCAGTGATGTCCCATTGCCCTTGCCATCGTTTCTCCGACCTGTTCAAAAGACCCCACGCGGCCCACGGCCGACCCAGCCAACAACAATGACACCAGCCATGAAATTGCCATCCAGCTTCTATGCGCCGCTCGCCATCGGGGCGCCAGAGCCCCTTCGCACGCTGCCCATCCGCCTCGAGCGTATGGTTCATTTTGTTCCGCCTCATTTGGAAAAAATTCGCGCCAAGATTCCCGATCTCATTGGCCAGGTGGACGTGATTCTCGGCAATCTCGAGGACGCAATTCCAGCCGACGCCAAGGAGGCCGCGCGCGCCGGATTTATCGAGCTGGCCCAAGGCAACGACTTCGGCCAAACGGGACTGTGGACCCGCATCAACGCACTCAACAGCCCGTGGGTGCTTGATGATCTCATCGAGATCGTTGCCGCGGTCGGCAACAAGCTGGACGTCGTGATGCTGCCCAAGGTCGAGGGTTCGTGGGATATCCACTATCTCGATCAGCTGCTTGCTCAGCTCGAAGCAAAGCACGGCGTCGAGCAACCGATTCAGATTCACGCCATTTTGGAGACTGCCCAAGGCGTCAAAAATGTCGACAGCATCGCCCAAGCGAGCCCCCGCATGCACGGCATGAGCCTCGGTCCGGCCGATTTGGCGGCCTCGCGCGCGATGAAAACGACCCGCGTCGGCGGCGGACATCCCGATTATGGCGTTCTGGCGGACGAGACCGAGCAAGGCGGCGAACGCGCCTTTTTCCAGCAGGACCTTTGGCACTACACGATCGCGCGCATGGTCGATGCCTGCGCCAGCAACGGCATAAAGCCGCTTTATGGGCCCTTTGCCGATTTCTCCGATCCCGCCGCTTGCGAATCGCAGTTTCGCAACGCCTTTCTGCAGGGGTGTCTTGGTGCCTGGTCGCTGCATCCAAGTCAGATCGATATAGCCAAAACAGTCTTCAGCCCAAACGCCGACGAAGTGGCCATGGCGAAGCGAATTCTAGAAGCCATGCCCGATGGCACTGGCGCCGCGATGATCGATGGTAAGATGCAGGACGATGCAACCTGGAAACAGGCAAAGGTGATTGTCGATCTGGCGAAATTGGTCAGTAAAAAAGACCCCGAGCGTGCCGCTTTATATGACGTCTAGCCCGCGGGCGAGGGCCGATTGGCCGTGTTGACAGCTCTCCGCGGCGTCATGATATGAGTTGTGCGCGGGCCAACCTGCCTCAGAGGCTCTTGGATACTCCATGGAAAAGCCACGAAACGCGAAATTTCAGATCGGCCAGGTCGTAAAGCACCGCATCTTTCCCTTTCGCGGCGTCATTTTCGATGTCGATCCAACCTTCGACAACACGGATGAGTGGTGGGAAGCGATCCCGCAAAACGTCCGGCCCGTCAAAGATCAGCCGTTCTATCACCTGCTCGCCGAGAATGCCGAAACCGAGTACATCGCCTATGTCTCGGAGCAAAACCTGCTGCCTGATTCCTCCGGCGAACCTGTGCGCCATCCCCAGGTGAGTGAGTTTTTCGACGTGCTTGAGGATGGCGTTTATCGCACGCTGCGCAGTCAACAGCACTGATAGAACTCGGCTGCGGCGCGCGGCGCCACAATCCAAATGCACCCCAGATGCACCCCAGATGCAAAAGGCCGCGAACGGTTCTACCGTTCGCGGCTTCTCAAACAGTCTTACAAGCTTGAGTCTAGGGGCGCTTGCGCGCCCTCAAGCTCGGTCCAATCAGTTCTTCTCTTTTTCTTTTTGTTTTTCCTGGGCCTCGGTAATGCGTTTGCGCAATTCCGTCTGGCGCGCTTCGACCTTTTTCTGGATGGCTTTTGCCAGCTCAACGTATTTCTCACGTTGAATCGACTTGCCCTTATGTGCGCCTGAGAAACCCTTCAGTTCGATCTTGAGACCGCGTGGCTGACCTCGGATGTCACTATAGACAACCGTCAAGTCCTTACCGGCTTGCAATTTCTTGACGAAATCGCCGACCTCTTTCTTTGACGGAAATGTCGCGACGCAACCAGGTTGTGCGCAATATACGAAGCGCAGCGGAACTGGCTTTTCTTCATCCACGCGCGCCTGTGCGCCCGTCGGAATGAAGGCACCAAGCGGCACCGTGACCATGAAGCTTTCTTCTTTGCTCTCCAGGTCCGTTTTTATCAGCGCAAGCAACAGCAGCTGACCGGTAACGGGCTGATAAGCCTCGTAGCTGGTGGCGCATTCTTTTTTCTTTTTCTGCTGCTTGGGATCCGTGGGATCAGGAATATCGTAGCAGAGTTTGTACCATTTGATCGCCTCTGGCGGGATTGCCGCCGGTGCGTTCTTCGCGGCCGTCGTTTCCTTCGCAGCCTTCTGTGCCACTTGCTGCGCATCGGCGCTTGTGCCCAATGCGCAAATCGCGACAAACAGAAACGCCGCAACAACACGTTTCGTCAGCGCAGCAACGTTGTTTCCGTCTCCTGCCGGGGTGACGTACATCATGAGGTTTGACCTTTCGTCCTTCTTACTCTTTGCAGCACTGACGCGGTACCAGACGAGCCGCCCTGTTTTCGAGGCCGCAGTCTTTCAATGCAGAGATGGGGTGAATGCATCGAAATAAGGCATTCCCATGACATGCGGCTCTTTGAAAGCACTGCCCGCGCGTCATTTCTCCACATCGCCACGTCAGCGATTCACCGACAGCCACCATGTATTCACGTCTGTCGGGAAATGACCGCCGTCGACGAGAAATCCATCAGAAGTTGCCAGTTAAATATCAGCTCCCAATGGCGTTTTCGGGGAATCATTGCATTTCCCCGCCGCGTCCCCTAAAGGGTTCGCCATGCTGCGGCATACACCCATCTATAACTGGCCTTCCAATGCCTTTAAAGGGCTTATTTGCCTGCTCGCCCTTCACGTGTGTCTGAGCACGGGCGCAGCGGCGGCCAGCCACGCAATCGCCATGCACGGCGATCCCCGTTATGCGGCGGGTTTCAAACATTTCGACTACACCAATCCAGACGCGCCAAAGGGCGGCGAAATCGTCTTTGGTGTGCTTGGCAGCTATGACAGTTTAAACCCGCTGATCGTTCGCGGCGTTTCAGCAGCGGGCATCCGCGGTTACGTATTCGAAAGTCTCATGGCGCGCTCAATGGATGAGCCGTTTTCGCTTTATGGGTTGCTGGCGGAATCCGTCGAGACCCCCGACGACCGCAGCTCCGTCACGTTCACGCTCAATCCAGACGCTAAGTTTTCAGACGGGCGCCCCGTCACGATCGATGACGTGGTGTTCTCTCACAGCCTTTTGCGTGATCGCGGCCGTCCAAACCACCGCACCTACTACGCCAAAGTGTCCAAGGTCGAACGTCCAGGCCCGCGCAGCGTTAAGTTTGTCTTCGACGCTGACGGTGATCGGGAGATGCCGTTGATCATGGGCCTTATGCCGATTCTGCCGTCCCATGTCTTCGATGCCGAGACCTTCGAGCAGACAAATTTGCGACCGCCAATTGGCAGCGGCCCCTATATCGTCGCCAATATCGATCCTGGCTCCGGCATCACCTACCGGCGCAATCCCGACTATTGGGGCCGCCAACTGGCGGTCAATCGTGGCAGATTCAATTTCGATCGCATTCGCTACGATTATTTCCGCGATTCAAATTCACTGTTCGAAGCGTTCAAGAAAGGACTGGTTCATGTTCGATCCGAGGATGATCCAGGTCGCTGGGCGCTCTCCTACGACTTCCCCGCGCGCAAGGACGGGCGCGTGCTCACGCAAGAATTTCCGATCGGCGTACCATCTGGCATGTCGGCGCTCGTCTTCAACACGCGAAAGCAAATATTCTCCGATATCCACGTGCGTAAAGCTTTGATTCTAATGCTCGATTTCGATTGGCTGAACCGCAATCTCTATCATGGCCTGTATTCTCGGACGCAGAGTTTTTTCGACCGGTCGGAGCTCTCCTCCCATGATCGTCCTGCAGATGCCAGGGAGCGCAAGCTTTTACGGATCTATGAGGCCGAGATTGAGCCCGATATTCTCGATGGACGCTATTCGCTCCCCGTCACCGATGGCAGCGGACGCAATCGCGTCAACCGGCGCAAAGCGCTCGAGCTGCTCAAACAAGCCGGTTACGGCCTGCGGGACAATAAGCTGGTCGATTTGGCGACGGGCAAACCGTTCGAATTCGAAATTCTAGCTGCCACCAAGGGACAAGAGCGACTTCTGCTCAGCTATGCGCGCGCGCTGAAAGCGTTAGGAATCGAGGCGCGAATCCGGCAGGTTGACAGCGCGCAATATCAGCGGCGTCGTCAAACCTACGATTTCGATATGATTCAAGCCTTCTGGTACGCATCGCTCTCACCCGGCAACGAACAAAATTTTCGCTGGCGCTCGAGCTCCGCCGATATGGAAGGCACGTTCAATTTCGCAGGTGTTGAGAGCCCGGTTGTCGACGCTATGATCGAAGCGTTGCTGGCCGCGAAAAGCCGCTTGAATTTTGTATCCGCGGTGCGCGCGCTTGATCGCGGCCTGTTATCGGGACACTACGTAATTCCGTTGTTTCACTTGCCCAAACAATGGGTTGCCTATTGGCAGCAATTCGAGCACCCGAAGAAGACCTCACTGTACGGCTTTCAGGTGAACACGTGGTGGGTTCGCCAAGACGTGCCCGCCGAAAGCCAGCGTTGAATCACCAAAACAGTGGGGCGAGTCAGACATAGCTTTCGCAGATCAATGTTCGTAGACATGACGCACTAATGGAAAGCTCCGCAATGTCAGATCCAGTCAGCCAGGCGCTTTTGGACGCCAACCCGGCAAAGCTGGATGCCATGTTGGACCATTGGGCGCGCGTGGCGCCGAATGCTCCGGCCATCGCAGACCCCCTCAATCGAGAGGATTTGGGTGGCGGAATGGCGCGATCTCTAACCTTCGCGGAAGCAAACGCGCTGGTCGACCGCTTGGCGCAGGGATTTAGCGATCACGGGCTTCGTGCAGGCGAAAAAATCGCAATTCAGCTTCCCAACGTTTGGGAATGTCCGCTGACGATCATCGCGGCCTGGCGGGCCGGATTGGTGCCCTGCATCTTCCCTCTCCTCTGGCGCAAACAGGAAATCGACGCCGCGCTGGCTGCGGTAGCACCGCGCGCAATCGTCACCACCGGCCAGTTCGCCGGCGTGTCTTACGCGGAGATCATGCGCGAGGCCGCGGTTCAACAAATGAGCGTTCGCTACATTTTGGGCATCGATTTCAACACGCCTGACGGGGTGACGCCGTTGACCGATTGGCTGGCCAATGAGGCGGGGCCTGCTGCAGACCGCGATGATTTGGCTGAAGATACCGGAACCCTTGCTGGCGCTGTGACCTGGTCCGCATCGCCCTTGAAAGGCAAGGCCATGCTTCAATCGGCGTCCGGCCTAGCTCAGTGCGGGCACGCCTTCGCCAGCCAGCTGCATCTCTCAGGCCAGGATGTCCTGCTCAATCCCTATCCCTTTTCCACGCTAACCGGTCTGGCGGGTTTTCTCTTGCCTTGGCTCTTATCGGGTGCCCGCATGGTGCTCCATCAGCCGTTCGACTTCGAAGCCTTTGCCGGGCAACTTTCTAGCGAGAACGTGACCTATACGGCTGTACCGGCGCCCGTCATTGAAGCGCTGATGCGTTCCGACCAGATCGCCACGGCAGGCCAGCATCTGGCGCGCCTTGGCTGTGTCTGGCCATTGGGGCTGGCCATGCAGCCCGAAACTGAACTGCCCGAGCCGGCGCTCCCGATTTACGACATTCACAATCTGGAAGAGCACGCCCTTATCGCTCGGCCACGCCAATCGGGTGAAAAAGTGAACGATCTGCCTCTTGGAAAAATTGGCGGTTGTGGTCCAGACGGCCAAGATGCCTGTCTGGAAACGCGCGTGCGCGGCAGCGTTTCCCATGACGCGTCCGATGCCAACCAACTCCAAGGCGAGCTTTTGGTACGCGGTCCCACAATTGCCCGACCACTGGGCGAGAGCTCGGGCTCCAACGGCGATGAACAGCAATTTCTGGCAACGGGCATCGGCTGCGTCGTGGACGAGGCAAATGGTGGGTACTTCAGCTTTCGCCTGGGCGAAGACGACATTCATCATGGCGGTGTCACGATTTCCGCCCGCGAACTCGATCAGCTTTACGCCGAGTTTCCTGATTTTCTCGACGTTGCCGCCTTCGCCATCGACGATCCGGTCATGGGACATCGCGTGATCGCCGCCGTGGTGCCGCGGCCCGAAGCCTCGCCATCGCTCAACGCCTTCAAGGAGTTTTTGAGCGAGAAGCAAGTCGCGCCCTACAAGCTTCCAGATCAGCTCGTGATCACGCAAATGATTCCCCGCCGTCCCGACGGCGAAGTCGAGCGGGCGCAAATCCTATCGGGTCTCTAGGACCCGCTTCCAATTGGTCGGTGTGATGGTCTACGGCGCAGAGCTGCCCCCCAAATCGTTCAATATGACGCGCTATTGCCTGGCGCCGCAGGCGCACCGGCCGGCGGACAAGGCTGCGCTCATCGTCATTTCCGACCCTTCGGGGCTCGAACCCGCCGAGGTCTGGACCTATGGGGCGCTAGAGGATTGCGCATTGCGCATCGCCGCCGGTCTAGCGGAGCTTGGCTTGGAGCGCGGAGAGCGCATTGTAATCCGCCTCGACAACACCAGCGACTATGCCTTGTTGTTTTTTGGCGCGATCGCCGGGGGATTCGTGCCGCTGCCGGCTTCAGCCGCCCTAAGCGCGCGAGAGATATCGTTTATCGTCGAAAACTGCGGCGCGAAGGCCATCGTCCGCAACAGCAGTCTTCCGGTTGGCGAGATGCCGCCCGGCGTTCGCGCTATAGACGAAGATCAGATTGGCGACCTCAAAAACACGTCGGTGCGCGCCCCCTACGCCGAAACGGCCGCCGACGACCCCGCCTTTCTGGTTTACACCTCCGGCACCACCGCCGAGCCGAAGGGGGTGCTGCACGCCCATCGCAGCGCATGGGGTCGGCGGCCGATGTATCAGGGCTGGTATGGAATCGGCCCGCAAGACCGCATGCTGCACGCCGGCGCATTCAATTGGACATTCACCCTTGGCGTCGGCCTCACTGATCCCTGGGCCAATGGTGCGACGACAGTGATTTACAACGGTCCGCGCGAGGCAGGCGTGTGGCCGCGCATCATCGAGAAGCATGACATTTCAATTTTCGCTGCCGTGCCCGGCCTCTATCGTCAAATGCTGAAATACAGCGACTTCGAACCAGGCGCCATGGCGTCCCTGCGTCACGGCTTGATCGCGGGCGAGCGCCTTCCGGCTGGGTTGCGCGAGGACTGGCATGCACGCACGGCAAAACCGCTCTATGAGGCAATCGGCATGAGTGAGATCTCCACCTATATCTCCTCATCGCCCAGCGTTCCGCCGCGCGCGGGCGCCATCGGTAAGGCGCAAAAGGGCCGCGATGTCGCGATCCTTCCCCTTGAGAGCGGCCTAGACCCCCTGCCCGCCGATGACATCGGCCTGATAGCCGTTCATCGATCGGACCCTGGCCTGATGCTGGGCTATTGGCAGCGCCCTGATGAAGAAGCGCTGGTCTATCGCGACGACTGGTTTATCACCGGCGACCTCGGCGCGCGCGATGCCGATGGCTATATCAGCCATCACGGCCGCGCTGACGATTTGATGAATGCGCTGGGCTACCGCGTCTCGCCCAACGAGATCGAACAGGTCCTGAGCGATCATCCCGATATTCTGGAAATCGCCGCCGCCGAGATTCAAGTTCGCCCGGACCTCAATGTCATCGGCGCCTTCATGGTTGTGCGCGATGGCGCATCACCCAGCCCCGATTCCGTCCGCAGCTTTGCCGAAGAACGGCTGGCCGGCTACAAGGTGCCGCGCGAATATGTCTTTCTCGATGCCCTGCCGCGCAATCCCAACGGCAAAGTGCAGCGCTCCCAGCTGCACCAATTCTACCGCCCGCCGGACTCTCATGGTTAATCCGATGTTTACGGGATGTCGGCCACACTGAGTTCTCAGATGCCAACAGCCCATCTACAGCGGGAGATTGCAGCCATGCACAGCGCAGCGCGCGTCCTCATCGTCGGTCAATGCGACGACAGCGACGGCGAACTCCTTCAGTCGCTTCAGACGAACGGGTTCGAGACTTCGCGATGCGACATCCGGCAAAGCGCCAGCGAGGTCGCCGGCCGTTCGCGGCCGGATGTCGTCATTCTGAACTTGCAATCGGAAGAAGCCCGCGCCAATCCGGGCGCCTTTCTGGCGCTTGCCAAAGCGCTGAAGCAAAGCGCGCTCTCGAGCCGCATGCGCATCATGCTGATTGGTTCGCACAGCGACATGGAAATCGAGGGCCTCGAAACCAATGTCGACGATCTGTTGATCGGACCGGTCAATGCCGATCAGATTTGCCATCGTCTGAAATCCCTCGTGCGGCTCAACACGATGCACGAGGAATTGGTGCGCCGCCTCAACACCACCGCAAAATATGGCGTCGATGCACCAATGGTGCGGCCGCCCCAGCACATCAGCAATCCGACCATTCTGGTGTTCGGAGAAGCGCTCGATTATGCCGCGGTCGAAAACGCGCTCGCCAAGCACGCCACTCTGGTCAGCGCTCTGAGCGAGGGCACGGCGCTCGATTATCTCGGCCGCAGCATGTTTGACGCAGTGCTGATCAACGCCGGTGACGATCTCGCCCCCTATTTGAGCTTCGTGCGGGACATCAGGCGCAATTCGAGAATGTACAATCTGCCCGTTATCCTGCTGGCCAATCGCGCGCTGGTAAAGGACACCCCGTCGATCTTCGAAGCCGGCGTCACGGACATTTTGACCAAGCCTCTGGCCAGTCAGGAAGTCTGCGTGCGCATCAATGCGCTTGTGCGCGAATTGCGCTTCCGCGACACGCTCAAGACGGTCTATCGCGAAGCCAAACACTTTGCCACCAGCGACGCGCTGACCGGCCTCTACAGCCGCGGCTTCCTATTCGAGCATCTCACGAACGTCATCACCGACGCCCAACGCACGACACAGGGCTTTAGCGTTGCCGGCCTCAGCGTCCGCAATCTGCCCGAAATCAACGCTTCGCTGGGTTATGCCGCCGGAGACCGTATCATCCGCCAAGTCGGCGAGGTGGTCGGACTTCTGATCCGCGGTGAAGACCTCGCGGCGCGCTACTCGGGCTCGAAATTCGTCTTGATCTTGCCGGATACCGATGACGAGCGCGCCATTCACGCCGTCGAGCGCATCGCCGGCGTCGTTGCCCACACCGAATTCGTCGTCGAAGGCCACGATCAGCCCGTCAATGCGGCACTCACCACTTCGATTGAGGGCTATCGGCAAGGCGACAGCACCGAGGCGCTGATCGAGCGCCTGTGGCGTGGCAAGATCGCCCAACGCGCGGCCGCCTGAAGGCGCTCCTCGATTTGATTTTGCCGATGGCGCAGCGTCCTATCAGGCCGCCTGCTTGCCCGCATCTGCGATCTCCGAGAGCTCGCGCAGCAATCCGCGCGTTCCTTGCAAGCGCTCCTCGGGCGTGCGCCAATCGGCTTTGATGGTGAGCCGATGGTCGGGTGTGAGTTTGACGCCGCCACGCCCGGTTATGAAGGCGATGAGTCCGTCCGGATTGGCGAAGCTGTTGTTCTTAAACGATATCTGAGAACCCTTTGGCCCCGTCTCAACCTGCTCCACTCCGGCCAGTCGGCACAAGGCTTTGATCTTCACCACATCGAGCAGGTGCGCCACCTCATCGGGCAATGACCCGAAGCGGTCGACCAGTTCTGCCGCGAAACTCTCGATTTCCTGATCCTGTTCGAGCAGCGCCAACCGCCGGTAGAGGCCGAGCCGCACCTGTAGATCGGGCACATAGACCTCGGGAATGAGCACCGAGGCGCCGATCGAGATCGTCGGCGACCATTGCTCGGAGTCTTCCGCCCCGCCGCCTTCCTTTAGACCCGAGACGGCTTCTTCGAGCATCGCCTGATAAAGCTCGAAACCCACTTCTCGGATATGGCCTGATTGCTCTTCGCCGAGCAAATTTCCGGCGCCGCGGATGTCGAGATCATGGCTCGCCAGCGCAAAGCCGGATCCCAATGTGTCGAGCGATTGCAATACGCTCAGACGCTTCTGCGCCGCCGGCGTCAACTTGGTTCCCAACGGAAAGGTGAAATAAGCATAGGCACGGGTTTTCGAGCGGCCGACCCGGCCGCGCAATTGATAGAGCTGGGATAGCCCGAAGCGATCGGCGCGGTGCACGATCAAGGTGTTGGCAGAGGGAATATCGAGCCCCGATTCGATAATCGTTGTGCACAGCAATACGTCGTACTGCCGGTCGTAAAAGGCGTTCATAACGTCTTCCAGCGCATCGGACGGCATTTGGCCGTGCGCCCGGCCCACTTTGAGCTCGCTCACATGCTCGGCCAAAAAGGCGCCCGCTTCGTCAAGATCCGAAATACGCGGACAGACATAGAAGCTTTGACCACCGCGGAAGCGCTCGCGCAGCAGCGCTTCTTTCAAAATCAGCGGATCGAACGGCGTCACATAGGTCCGCACCGCCAGCCGGTCGACGGGCGGCGTCGCGATCAGTGAGAGCTCACGCACACCCGACAGCGCCAATTGAAGCGTGCGCGGTATCGGCGTCGCTGTCAGCGTCAAAACATGCACGTCTTCGCGCATCGACTTCAGCCGCTCCTTATGCTGGACGCCGAAATGTTGTTCCTCGTCGATGATCAACAACCCCAAATCGGCAAATTCGATCGTCTTGCCGAGCAGCGCGTGGGTGCCGATGACGATATCGACCTCACCATTGGCGAGCCCTTCACGCACCTTCGTCAACTCGCGCGCGCCCACCAGCCTGGAGGCCTGCGCAATGCGCACCGGGTAACCTTGGAAGCGTTCGCTAAAGGTCTGGAAGTGTTGTCGCGCCAAAAGTGTTGTCGGCACCACCACAGCCACCTGCTTGCCCGCCATGACCGCAATAAACGCCGAGCGAAGCGCCACTTCGGTCTTGCCGAAGCCCACATCGCCGCAAATCAGCCGGTCCATCGGCCGGCCGCTCCTCAAATCACCATTGACCGCATCGACGCTGGCGAGCTGATCGTCGGTCTCGTCATAGGGAAAGCGGGCGCAAAACTCTTCGTACAGCCCGGCTTCGGGTTCAAATGCCGGCGCTTTCCGCAATTCGCGCATGGCCGCGACCTTGATCAGTTTGGCCGCGATGTCGCGGATTCGCTCCTTGGCGCGCGCCTTGCGGCTTTGCCACGACGCGCCGCCCAACCGGTCGAGTTGGGCTGCGGCTTCGTCGGAGCCGTATCGGCTCAACAGTTCGATGTTTTCGACGGGAAGAAAAAGCTTGTCGCCGCCATGATATGTCAGCGCCAGGCAGTCATGGGCGGCACCCGCCGCCACGATCGCCTCAAGTCCGACAAACCGGCCGATACCGTGTTCGGCGTGGACCACCAGGTCACCCTCGGCAAGGCTCGATGCCTCGGTAAATGCCCTGACATCGGAGCGCCCCCGCCGCTTTTGGCGGACCAGACGATCACCCAGAATGTCTTGCTCGCCGATCAATGCGAAGTCCGGCGCCACGAAGCCCGATTCGAGACCAAGCACCGCCAACCCGCTCACGCCGGTGGGCAGTGCCTGTGCCTCTTGCAACGAAGCGACCTCCGCCGTGCCTTCCAGGCCATGGTCGGCCAGAAGTCCCTTGAGACGCGCGCGCGCGCCCTTGGTCCAACACGATACAATCGTGCGCTTGCCGCCGTCCCTCAGCGCTTTGATGTGCGCCACGGTGGCGTCGAACACATTAACGTCCTCCTGGGCGCGTTCTGGTGCAAAATCGCGCCCGCGCCGCCCCCCCAATGAGAAAACGCGTGTGCCGTCCTCTGGCGTCTCAAATGGCGTAAAGGTGGCGATCGGCAGCTTATCCATGGCTTTTTGCCAAGCATCGCCGCTCAAAAACAGGCTTTCCGGCGGCACCGGCTTATAGGGCGGCGCGCCGAAATTCTTTTGTTCGAGCGAGCCAAGCCGTGACTCGTAGTGATCCAAGATTTGCGCTTCCCGCTCGACGTGCGCCTCTTCGGCCAAATGGTCAAACGTGACCATGGCGGGATCGACGAATGCAAAAAGATCCACCAGTTTGTCGTGAAAGAGCGGCAGCCAATGTTCCATACCCTGATAGCGCAGTCCGCCGGAAATCGCTTCGTAAAGTGGGTCGCTGCCGGTCACGGCGCCGAAGTGCTCTACATAAGATTGCCGGAAGCGCCGGCGCGCGTCCTCGCCGTCGGGCACCTCGCACATCGGCAGCAATTCAAGCGTATCGAGATGATCGCGCGTGCGTTGGCTTTGAGGATCGAATGTGCGGATTGTCTCTAGCTTGTCGCCAAAGAAATCGAGCCGAACGGGTGCGTCCAATCCTGCTGGATAAAGGTCGAGCAGCCCGCCGCGCACGGCATATTCGCCCGCCTCCATGACATTGGCGCTGCGCAGGAAGCCTGTTGTTTCGAGGTGCGCGATCACGCTCTCCATAGCGAGATCTTGGCCCGTCGAAAGACGCATAACCGATTGTTCAAAAAAAGATTTTGGGGGAATCTTCTGCAAAGCGCCATAGACGCTTGTCAACACGACAACGGGCGTTGAGGCCGCTTCGTGCTCCATGGCGGCGGCGCGGGTCAGGCACGCGATGCGCTCTGCCGCAATCGTTGGATTTGGCGAAACGCGGTCGTATGGCACGCAGTCCCAAGCCGGAATTGAAATAACGGTCGTCTCCGGCGCAAAGAAGGCCAGCCCGGCGGCGAAGGCAGCCATGCGCCGGTCATCGCGCGCGACATGAAGCAGCGGCAATGGCCGCGCCTTCGCCCGCGCCGCGAGACCGGATGCCAGCTCCGCCACACCGTATGCGTCAAAGCCTTCCGGCGCGCCGCCGATCATCGTGACGCCGGCGTCGGTCAGCATGTCCGCAATGTTCAATTTGTCCCGCAATGCTCTTTCCAGCAGCCCGTTGTCAGGCTTCAAGTTTGTGAAATACCCTCAATCGCCCGACGATCGCCCCGACGTCTTCGGGCGAGGCCTGCGGGGCATGCGTGATCCAGTGCTCGATATCGGGATCGGGCAAATTCAACAGCCTCTCGAAGACCTCGAGCTCTTCATCGTCCATCGATTCCAGCTTCGCCTTGGCATAGCGCCCCAACAACCAGTCCATTTCCTTGGTTCCGCGATGGCAGGCGCGGTATAAGGCGCGCTTGCGGCGCGCATCTAGTTCTGCCTTGTTCGCCGCCATGATTTGCCCGCACGTTTGACCTTTATCGAGCGCGCCAATTAACACCCTTTTGATGGATCAGGCCATACGCCCATTGATCGAAACCGAGCTGCGTGATCATAAGCATGCCGCGCCGTTTAATGAGGCAATCTGAAGAAACGCCATGCGGCCCGACTCGCTCTCACCTCTCTTTGCCGGCATTCGGACGCTGGGCGGTGTGGGTCCGCGCCTGGAGACGGCTTTCGGGCGCCTGTTGCGCCCACTGGACGCCGATGCCGGCCCGCGCGTCATCGATTTGCTGTTTCACCTTCCAGTCGGTCTCTTGGACCGCACAGCCCGGCCAAAAATCGCCGAGGCTACGCCCAATGAGCTGGCAACCCTCGAAGTCACCGTGACCCGCCATAAGGCGCCGCCGCGCGGACGCCGGCTGCCCTACCGCATCTTCTGCGAGGATTCGACAGGTGAAATCGAACTCATTTTCTTTCGTGGGGACAAATCCTACCTCGAACGCCTTCTGCCCGTCGGTGAGCGCCGCTTCATCTCGGGCCGTATCGATGCGTATGACGGCAGGTTGCAAATGGCCCACCCAGACCATGTTGTGGGAGAAGATGATCTCGATTCCCTCCCGCTCATAGAGCCCATTTATCCGCTGACCGCCGGGATCAGCCAAAAGGTCTTGCTGAAAACGCTCGCCCAAGCGCTTGCCAAGGTGCCCGACCTCGCCGAATGGCAAGATCAAGCCTGGTTCAACAGCAAGCGGTGGTCGAACTTCGCCGATTCATTAAGGACGGCCCATACGCCCCAAAACGCTGCTGACGTGCTCCCGGAAGCTCCAGCGCGCCAGCGGTTAGCCTTTGACGAATTGCTTGCCAATCAACTTGCCCTGTCTCTCGTTCGCGGCCGTCTTCGGCGCATTGCCGGCCGCGCCATCGTCGGCGACGGCAGTTTGCGCAAAAAGATCGTCGATACGCTCCCCTTCGCGCTGACATCCTCCCAGAGCCAGGCATTGGGTGAAATAGACGCTGACCTGAGAGAGCCTCAACGCATGCTGCGTTTGCTGCAAGGTGATGTCGGCAGCGGCAAGACAATTGTGGCGCTGCTCGCTATGGCGAGCGCTGTGGAGGCGGGCCACCAGGCCGCGCTGATGGCGCCCACGGAGGTTTTGGCAAGACAGCACCTTGCATCCTTCCAATCTATCGCAGAAGCCGCTGGCGTCCGCATTGCGCTTCTGACGGGTCGTGAACGGGGTCGCGAGCGAAAGCGCGTGCTCGATGCCTTGGCCGGCGGCGACATCGATATGCTGATTGGCACCCACGCGCTCTTCAGCGACGATGTCGTCTTTAAAGACTTAGCCTTTGTCGTTATCGACGAGCAGCATCGCTTTGGCGTCCATCAACGCCTTGCCCTGCAGGCCAAGGGAAGCGGCAGCGGCACAGACGTTTTGATCATGACGGCGACACCCATCCCACGCACGCTCGTGCTTACCGCCTATGGCGACATGGACGTTTCGCAGCTGCGCGAAAAACCCGCGGGCCGGCAGCCCGTGCTCACGCGTGCCATCCCCACCGGCCGGATTGGGGACGTCATCGGACGCCTCGAAAAGGCATTGGAATCCGGCGCTCAAGCCTATTGGGTTTGCCCCTTGATCGAGGAATCCGAGGTCCTCGACATCTCCGCAGCCCAGGACCGCTACGCGGATCTGCAAAAGCGGTTCGGCGAACGCGTCGGACTTGTTCACGGCAAGCTGTCGAGCGCTCAAAAGGATGACGTCATGGCCGCGTTTGCCGCGGGCGAGCTGTCCATCCTGGTGGCCACCACGGTGATCGAAGTGGGCGTTGACGTGCGCAATGCAACGATCATGGTGATCGAGCACTCCGAGCGTTTCGGCCTGGCTCAACTCCATCAGTTGCGTGGGCGGGTTGGGCGCGGATCGGACCAATCGGCCTGCATCCTGCTCTATAAGGCGCCACTGGGCGAAACGGCGCGCGCTCGCATCGAAATATTGCGTGAAAGCGACGACGGATTTCTGATCGCCGAGGAAGACCTTCGTTTGCGGGGCGGCGGAGAGGTCTTGGGCGTGCGCCAGAGCGGTCTCCCGACGTTTCGATTGGCATCCCTGCCCGAACACCAAAACTTGCTCGATGCCGCCCATGACGACGCCCAGCTCATCCTGGCGAACGACCGCGATCTCACATCCGTTCGAGGTGAAGCCCTGCGCGTACTGCTTTATCTCTTTGCCCGGGACGAGGCGACACGCCTGCTGCGGGCTGGTTGAGCGTCAAACAGGCGCTTTCTGCGGAATTTTCTTTGGCGCTTTGGCGTCGTCGGCGAGCTTTTTGAGCTTTTCTTGGTAGTGTGGAACCACGAGTCCCGCCGAAATCACCAATTTCGCAGCCTCTTCCACCGACATATCGAGAATGAGCACGTCTGGAGATGGCACGAACAACAGGAATCCCGATGTCGGATTTGGCGTTGTGGGAAGAAACACGCTCAGCAGGCCTTCATCTTCGGCATCCGTTATGTGGAGAATCTCGCCCGTCGTCTCGGTCGAGATAAAGACGATGGCGTACAGTCCTTCGCGGGGATATTGAATCAATCCCACCTTTTGGAACGACGCGTTGCTTTGCGACAGCACGGTTTCAAAGATTTGTTTGAGAGCGCGGTAGACGCTCCTGACAATCGGCATGCGGTTGACGATCCCCTCGCCATAATTGACGAGCGAGCGGCCAAACAAATTTGCGGTCAGCGCGCCAATCATTATCAGCGCCGTGATGGCCAGGATCAGCCCGACACCAGGCACCGTGAACGGCAAATAGGTCTCGGGCAGGTAGCGGTCGGGCAACAACGGCTTGACCCAACCGTCGATCAAATTGATGAACGACCAAGCGATGTAAAGCGTGATGCCAACAGGTCCGGCGATGATCAGGCCCGTCAGAAAATAATTTCGCAGCCGCGTGCCTATGCCGGTGTGATGAGGCTGAAAGTCGCCATCGGCCAATTGCGCCACGCTTGATTGATCGCCTTCGCCGGATCCGGTGCTTTGAGGTTTTGAATTCTTCTCTTCGGCCATACTATTATCAGCTGCGTCCCATTACGCGGTGCAGTTTCAATTGCTTAGTGCCAACTAATCAGGCCACGCGTCGATTTCAATGGCCCGCGTCCGGCCCCGATCCTAGCGCTCCAACCCTTAACGATTGACGTCCAGTTCGCATGTCCTGGAATGTCTGGTTGTAGTGTCGAATTCTTGTCAGCGCGCAACCAGAAAGCAATCCAAACCGCCGCGCTTGAATTCATTGCACAGTTCTAGTGGCTCCCGCTTGTCGCCAAAGGGGCCGATTTGCAGGCGGTAAAACGTGCCCAGGGTGCCGAGATCGGTTTTTTCGATAACCGGCTCGCGCCCGCCGATCAGACTCGCATATTTCGTACTCAGCCGTTGCCAATAAGCCTGCGCCTCTTTTTCACTGCGTGAACTGGCTAGCTGTACGCGGTAGGACCGGCTTGTTCCAGAAGACGACGGTTCATTGAATTCTTCGACTCGCGTCGATTTTGTCCAACTGGATGATGTTGATTCAGCATCAGCGCCGCCTTCAGCGCGCGCGGCTTCCTCATCATCCGAATTCCAGAGCGAGGTGAAAAACTTACCGATCCGCCCCTTCTCCTCTGGTGATTGTGGTTCGCCGGAACTTTCTCTGGGCACGGCCGCGGCCTGCGGTTCGACGGAGGTGGACGTTGACCAATTCGACGGGGTTTCGGGCGGCGCGTTCCTCGCAACCTTTTTGGGTCTCTCGGGCGCCTTTTCAACCGGAGCCGGTTCGGCCGGCGTTATCGTGGTCCGGAAGGCCGGCACTTCGGGTTCCTTGGGCGGTGCTTTTTGAGCCTCCGGCGCTTTCTTATCCGCTGTCTGGGCCGCGGGCGCTGCGGCGGCCTCTGGCTCTGGGCTGACGGCGGCTTGTCTGCGATTAAAGATTGATCGGATCGACGACAGAGATGACGAGCGTTCCACGACCTCTTCGCCAGCCATGGCGCTGACGATCCGCTCATCGTCAGGCGCCAATTTCTTGGCTTCCTTCAGTGCGCTTTCAGCCCGGGCCTTCGCGCCGGCTGCCCGATAAGCCAATCCGATATACAAATGCGCATTGGCCCTTTCGCTTGAGGTCAGCCCTTTTAGCCAGAGTGCGCCATTGAAATCAGACACCGACTGCGCTTGCCGCCCCAAGCTACGATTGGCGATGCCGCGATAGTAGAGCGCTTTCGACATTTCCGACGTCGACAATTTATCGGATGAAATTGCGCTTGAGAGCTGCTTGTCGGCGGCCGCGTAACTGCCGTCGGATACAAGGCCGGCGCCAGCGCGCACCAGGTCGGCGCCCTTGGTGTCTTGCTGTGCGTGCGCGGCCGAAAACGGCATTGCGAGGATCGCTAGGACCGCGATCGCACGCCAGAATATCGGCAATTTTTGTCGCTTGGTGACCATCATATCCACGGCTTGGATCGCTGCGTCGCCCGATCACAAGGATCAATCAAAGAATTCAGGCGAATAAAGGGCTTTGCTGGCGATCCTTTATTCGACCGTTACCGATTTCGCCAGATTGCGCGGCTGATCGACATCCGTCCCCATCACAACCGCCGTATGATAGGCGATGAGCTGCACCGGCACCGCGGCAATCAGCGGCTGCGTGAAAAGATGACTGCTGGGAATCGTTATCAGCTTTTGCACGTCCCAGCCGAAATCCGTGGCGTCCATATCGCTGATCATAATGATCCGCCCGCCACGCGCGGCCACCTCCTGTACATTCGAAAGTGTCTTGTCATAGAGCCCATCCTTGGGCGCGATCACGATCACCGGGACGTCTTCGTCGATCAGGGCGATGGGACCATGCTTGAGCTCGCCGGCAGCATAGCCTTCGGCGTGAATATAGGAAATTTCTTTGAGTTTAAGCGCGCCTTCGAGCGCGATCGGATAATTCACGCCTCGGCCCAGATAGAGGATATCTCTGGCTTTGGCCAAATCGTGCGCCAAGTCGACATAGTCGCTTTCATCCCGCAAAACCGCGGATATATGGCGTGGCAGCTCGATCAACGCTGAGACCAGCTCCTGCTCGTCCTGTTCGCTGATGTGACCGCGCGCCCGGCCCGCCGCGATTGCAAGCACCGCCAGCGCCGCCAATTGGCAGGTGAATGCTTTGGTCGATGCAACTCCAATCTCCGGGCCTGCAAGGATCGGAAGAATTGCGTCGGATTCGCGGGCAATGGTCGATTCGCGCACATTGACGATCGAAATGATGTGTTGTGATTGCTCGCGGCAATAGCGCAGCGCAGCGAGCGTATCGGCCGTCTCGCCCGATTGTGAAATGAAGAGCGCCAGCCCATCGGCCTCAAGCGGTACGTCACGGTAACGGAACTCCGACGCAATATCGATTTCGACCGGCAGCCGCGCAAAGCGCTCGAACCAATATTTCGCGACCAATCCGGCGTAATAGGCGGTGCCGCACGCCGATATTGAGAATCTCTTTAGGTCTTTGAAATCGAACGGTAAATCCGGCAGTCGAATGCGGCCTGTGGCGAAATCTATGTAATGTGCCAACGTATGGCTGATCACTTCAGGCTGTTCGTGGATTTCCTTGGCCATGAAGTGGCGGTGATTGCCTTTATCGACCAGCAACGCCGAGGCAATCGACTTTTGTACGGCGCGTTCGACCTCAGCTCCAGCGCGGTCGCGAATCTTCAGACTGTTCCGCGTGATTTCGGCCCAGTCGCCATCCTCCAGATAGGTGATCGTATCGGTGAGCGGCGCGAGTGCGATCGCGTCCGAGCCCAAAAACATCGCGCCCTCGCCAAAGCCGATTGCCAATGGCGAGCCTTCGCGGGCGCCGATCATCAAGTCTTCTTCGCCCTTAAAGATGATCGCCAGAGCATAGGCGCCTTCAAGCCGCTCCAGCGCGGCAGCGGCGGCTTCCGCCGGCGCCATGCCGTTGTCGAGATTGTGCGTGATCAGGTGGACGATGACCTCGGTATCTGTTTCGGTCGTAAACGTGGCGCCTTGGCCTTCGAGTTCCCGGCGCAAGTCGCGAAAATTCTCGATGATGCCGTTGTGCACGACCGAGACCTTGTCGGTCATGTGCGGATGGGCGTTAGTTTCGGTCGGCGCGCCATGGGTTGCCCAGCGCGTGTGGCCAATCCCGGCATGACCCGACATCGGCTCCTTGGCAAGCCGCGCCTCCAGATTGACGAGCTTGCCCTCCGCCCGCCGGCGCTCGAGCGCACCGCCCTCGAGCGTCGCGATACCGGCGGAGTCATAGCCCCGATATTCGAGCCGCTTGAGCGCATCGACCAGCGCGTCGGCGACCGGTTCGCGCCCCAATATGCCAACTATTCCACACATCTCGTGTCGTCTTGCCTCATTGCCTCAACGCGGGCGCGCAAATCTCGTCGTCCTGTCCCGCCAGATCAAATCACATCGCCTTACGGTTCGTGACTCACGTGTCACGATTTCGCCGCTTGCGCACCTTGGCCGCCCAACCTTCGCGCACCTCTTGGGTTGCCCGTGTGACGGCGAGTGCATCATCGGCCACATTCTTGGTGATCGTGCTGCCCGAGCCGACATACGCGCCCTTACCGATCGTAACGGGTGCCACCAGCGCGGAGTTGGAGCCGATGAACGCCCCTTCGCCGATTTCGGTGCGGTGTTTGTCGAAACCGTCGTAATTGCAAGTGATCGTGCCCGCGCCGATATTGGCACGCACGCCGACATGGGCATCGCCAATATAGGAAAGATGATTTGCCTTGGCGCCTTCCTCAAAGGTGGCGTTTTTGACTTCGACGAAGTTGCCGATGCGCGCGCCCGCTCCAATCTCGGCACCCGGCCGCAGCCTGGCATAAGGCCCGACAACGGCGCCCTCGCCCACGCGTGCGCCCTCCAAATGGCTAAAGGCTCGAACCGTTGCGCCCTCTGCCAGATCAACGCCAGTGCCGATCACCACATGAGGCTCGATCAGCACGTCGCGGCCGATGCGCGTATCGCAGCTCAGATAGACCGTCTCAGGCGCCACCAGCGTCGCGCCGCCCGCCATTGCGGCCGAACGCAAGCGCTCCTGCATTATAGCTTCAGCGCGTGCAAGTTCGGCGCGGCTGTTGACGCCCAGCGTCTCGGCCTCCTCACAGCGCACCGCAACCGGCTGCAAACCCTGTTCGTGGGCAAGGCCGACGGCGTCGGTGAGATAAAACTCGCCCTTGGCATTGTCGGAGCCGATTTTTTCCAAAAGACCAAGCAGATGAGCGCCCTTGAACGCCATAACGCCCGAATTGCATAGGTTGATGGCGCGCTCGGAGGTGGAGGCGTCCTTGTCTTCGCGGATCGCCACCAATGCCCCTTGGGCAGTTTCGATGAGGCGGCCATAGCCCGAAGGATCGGCCGCTTCGAAGCCCAGCACGACAACATCGGCGCCGCCTGCGAGCGCATCCTTAAGCTTGACCAGCGTCTCGGCCCGCAACAGCGGTGTGTCGGCGTAAAGCACGATCACGTCGCCGTCGAAATTCTCTATGGCTGAACGCGCGGCAAGCACCGCATCTGCCGTGCCCAATTGCTCGGACTGCGTGAACACCTCAATGTCGCCGGCTTCGGCCTCGACCAGCGCGCGCGCCTGCTTCATACCCGGCGCAAGCACGACTGCCTTGCGCGCAAAGCCCGCCGCCTGAGCGTTGGCGATCACGTGGGCCAGCATGGCGGTGCCCGCCACCTCGTGCAGCACCTTTTCGCGCGCCGATTTCATCCGCGTGCCCTTGCCTGCTGCCAAAATGACGGCCAATGACGGTCGATCGGTCATAACAAACGGTGTTTTCCTGGCGATTCAGCGACGTCCAATGCTCGGTGCAGCATTATGCAGATTTTGTGCCGGTCGGCAGCCGTCCCGAGGCCGCCGTGGCTGAGCTGTGATTGACCGTAAGTTGCGACTCGGACAAGCTCAAGCTCGGATCAACGCGTTGTACCCTCAACGTGGACGTATACCGTGACAAATCTTCGCAAAAAAACATTGAAGAAACCGCCACGCTCGATGGGCAAAACACCCAGCCTCATTCGGTATTTACGCTACAGCGGCTGGACGCCGGGGATGCACGTGGCAGCTTGGCTGTGCGTTGCGGCCATCGCGAGTATTTACCTTTATGGGCTTATCACCGGCAGCATCGGCGGCCAAGCGCAGTTAACGCCGCAAATTCGCACCGCGCAGCCCGCGAGCGGTGAGATTGAGACAGGCGACATCGACAGCGCCACTCTCGCCGGCCAGGTCGAGCTCCTGCGGCGCGAAATCCATGCACTCAAGCAGCGCGAGCGGCTGTTAGAGACCCGCGTTGCCGATCTTCAGTCGGCGCTTGGTCCCATGACATCTTCCCTAGCAAACAATGCGCGCGGTGGCGCCAGGACCGCCGCGCCGCCGGTCGCCATCACCCGTTCGGCGTTGCCCGGCAGCGGCTTCGGCGACGGCCTCGACGATACATCGGCAATCCCTCTCGCCTCGGCCAGTCAGCCGACGCGCACGATGTTCGCCATAGAGCTTGGCCAAGACCCCTCGCTTGATGGGTTGCGCCAGCGCTGGCGCGGATTGCTCGCCAAACACAATGCCGAACTCAAAGATCTGGAGATACGCTACG
>JAJFHN010000036.1 GCA_021775595.1 Hyphomicrobiales bacterium | reverse complement strand
TTGTCGGGGCCGATGACATAGACATTGCGCACGGTGGCGTTGTCCATCGCGGTGCGCCCCTCGGAGCTGTCGCCAGCGTCCGCCGGAAGCATGCCATAGAGCTTGGCGACGCCAAGATCGGTGTCGCCAATCATGGGATAGTTGGGCGCATGCCCCATCGTCTCTTCGATATCCTTCGACCACTTCTCGTGATTTTCGACAGGATCGACGCTCAAACCAATGATTTTGCAATTGCGTTTGTCAAATTCGGGCTTCAGGCCGGCCATGTAACCGAGCTCTGTGGTGCATACGGGCGTGAAATCTTTGGGGTGCGAAAAAAGTATGCACCATGAATCGCCCATCCAGTCATGAAAATTGATGGTGCCCTGGGTCGTTTCAGCTTGGAAATCCGGAGCGGCGCTACCGATCTGGAGTGTCATAATTTTCTCCCAACTCGTTACGCGTTCTCAGCCGAGCAAATCCATACATATCTCGGCACTTAACGCTGTCACATCACGCAGTTCTGATATCAGATATCTCCATCAGGCTACAACAGAAGCTGCAACAGGCGAAGGCGCATTTGCGCGTTTGAAGAGGGGTACGGCTTAGGCCGCGTCGCGATGTTCCCTGTCGGGCCTGGCCAGCTGGCTGAGCAATTCGCTTCGGCGCTGATCGGCCGTCTCCGCCATTCGCGCTTTGACGTGGCCATAGCCGCGAACGGTCTCTGGCAGCTCGGCCAGCGCCACGGCGACATCAATGTTTTCCGGCGACAGATTGGCGCCAATCTCATCGAGCGCCGCTTCATAATCTTTCAGCAAGCGGCGTTCGAGAACACGGTCTGATGAAAAACGGAATGGATCGAGGGCGCTGCCCCGCAACGATCTTGCCGCTGCCAACAGCTTGAGCGCTCCCATCATCCATGATCCGAAACGGCGTTTTTTTGGTTCGCCCGTGACGGCATCCTTCTTGGCTAGAAGTGGCGGCGCCATATGAAATTCGAGGTGGTAATCGCCTTCGAATTGCGCCTCGACTTGGCGCTTGAACGAACCATCGGTGTAAAGACGGGCGACCTCGAATTCGTCCTTCACAGCCAGCAGCTTGAAATAATAGCGGGCGACAGCCTCGGTGAGGGCGCTCGAATGAGGAACCCTGTCGCCTTCCAGCCGCCGAATGGTCTCGACCAGGTCGCGAAATCGCTTGGCGTAAGCCGCGTTCTGATAGGACGTCAGGTAACGCTCGCGCCGCTCAATCAAATCATCCAAATCTTGCGACAAGCGCCGATCGGGTAGGCTCACCACACGGGGCGCGATGACGTCATCGACAGCATCGATATCGTGGGCCGTAAGCCGGCCCCATCGGAAAGCCCGCAGGTTTCCATCGACCGCAACTCCGTTCAATCGGATCGCCTCCTCGAGCGCCGCCGAGGAGACCGGGATCTGCCCCAGCTGAAACGCGTATCCCAAGAGAAACATGTTAGAGGCGATCGTGTCGCCAATGAGCGTTCCAGCATAATTGTGGGCGTCGATGAAATGGGTATTCTTCGCTCCGGCCCGGGTGCTCAGCATCTGCTTCATTTCATCCATCGGAAGCGCCAAATCGGGCTTACTTGTGAAATCGGCAGTCATGACGTCATGGCTGTTTGCCACCACCGCCGTCACGCCTTCGCGCACGGTCGCCAGCACCTTTTGTGAGGCGGTCACGACGAGGTCGCAGCCAAGCACCAGGTCGGTGCCGGCATTCGAGGCGCGAATGGCGTTGATGTCGCTGGGCTTGTTTGCAACGCGCACATGCACGGCCACCGCGCCGCCCTTTTGTGCCAGCCCGGCCATGTCGATCACGCCGACGCCCTTGTTTTCCAAGTGCGCCGCCATGCCGATCAAAGCACCGAGCGTCACCACACCCGTGCCTCCAACGCCGGTGATGATCATCGAATATGGCGCATCAAGATCGCGTGCGGCGGGTTCTGGCAGGCTGTCGGGACCAGGTGGCCGGATCATGTCCTGCTGATCGGGATTGAAACTCTTTCTGAGCTGACCGCCGTGCACCGTCACAAAGCTCGGGCAAAAACCCTTCAGGCAAGAGTAATCCTTGTTGCAGGCCGATTGGTCGATGGCGCGTTTGCGGCCGTATTCGGTCTCAACGGGAATGATCGCCACGCAGTTGGACTGCACGCCGCAATCACCACAGCCCTCGCAGACCATTTCGTTGATCACGATGCGCTTGGCCGGATCGGGAAATTGGCCGCGCTTGCGCCTTCTGCGTTTCTCCGCCGCGCAGGTTTGATCATAGATCAGCACGCTGACGCCCTTGACCGAGCTCAACGATTTCTGAACCGCGCCGAGCTCGTCTCTGTGATGCACGCTGGTGCCCGCGGGGAATTCGGCGTCGCTTGGGTATTTGTCCGGCTCGTCCGACACCACAACAACGCGATTGGCGCCCTCGGCCGCCAATTGGCGCGCGATCTGTGGGACGCTGGGGGAGCCGTCCAGCGACTGGCCGCCAGTCATTGCAACCGCATCGTTGTAGAGCAATTTGTAGGTCACATTGGTTCCAGCCGCGACCGCCGCTCGAATGGCCAATGAGCCCGAATGGATATAAGTGCCATCGCCGATATTTTGGTAGACGTGATCGCGGTTTGAAAAAGGCGCCTCGCCAATCCAGTTGGCGCCTTCGCCGCCCATTTGGGTGAAACCCTCCGTCGAACGGTCCATCCACTGAACCATGTAATGGCAGCCGATTCCGGCGTAGGCGCGCGAGCCATCGGGAACGATCGTCGAGCTGCTGTGCGGGCAGCCGGCACAAAAATAAGGGACGCGGGTGGCGACTTCGGAAGCGCGCTGCGCTGCCTTGGCGGCTACTGCCAATTCCTTCAAGCGGCGGGTGATCTCCCCGTCGCGTCGCTGCGCCACGATGCGTTTGCCAATTTCAAGGGCAATTTGCACCGGTTCGAGCGCTCCGTGGGCCTGGAACAGGGCGTTGCCTTTTTCATCGCGCTTGCCCAATACGGTGGGCGCATTGCGCTTGCCGTACAGCTGCTCCCTGATTTGGGTTTCGATGAGCGACCGCTTTTCTTCGACGACGATAATGCGCTCAAGACCCTTGGCGAAGCGTTCGATCCCATCGGGTTCAAGCGGCCACGTGACCGCAATCTTGTATAGCTTCAACCCCAGCTCTGCGGCCCTCACTTCGTCGATCCCAAGCAGCTCCAAAGCTTCCGCGACGTCGAGATAACTCTTGCCCGCCGTGACAATTCCGAGTTTGGGCTTGCGGCCACCCTTCAGCAGAATGCGATCGAGTTTGTTGGCTTTGGTAAATGCCAGAATCGCCGAGCGCTTATAAATATGCAGGCGCTCTTCTTTGGCGAGGGCTTCGTCGCGCAACCGAATATTCAAGCCGCCAGCCGGCATGTCGAAATCGTCTGGAATTGCGATCTCGACGCGGTCCAATCCCGCATCGATCGATCCGGTTTGTTCCACGTTGTCCTTGACGCATTTGAGGCCAACCCACACGCCAGCGTATCTCGAGAGCGCCCAGCCAAAGAGCCCGTAATCGATGATTTCCTGAACACCTGCCGGATTAAGAACCGGCATCATTGCATCGACAAAGGCGAATTCGGACTGATGGGCGGAGGTGGATGATTCGCACGTGTGGTCGTCGCCCATCAAGGCCAATACGCCACCGTATTTCGACGTGCCCGCGTGATTGGCGTGCCGAAAGACATCGCCCGAACGGTCAACGCCCGGCCCCTTGCCGTACCACAGGCTGAAGACACCCTCGTACTTCCCCTCGCCGCGGAGTTCCGCCTGCTGTGCGCCCCAGATGGCGGTGGCCGCCAGGTCTTCATTGATGCCCGGATTGAACACAATGTTGGCCGCGCTCAACTGCGCATGAGCCTGCTGCAATTGCTGGTCCATGCCGCCGAGCGGCGAGCCACGATAGCCCGTAATGTAGCCTGCCGTGTTGTGGCCGGCGCGCCTATCCAAAGCGTGCTGCATCAGCGCCAGCCGCACGATAGCCTGAGTGCCGCTGACAAAGATTCGATCTTGCGAAAGATCATATTTGTCGTTGAGGCCAACTTGACGAAGTGTCGTTTTGGACTTGGCTGGGGAGCTATGGGTCATGGCCTATAGATAAGTCATCGACCTGCCTGCACACAAGTTCACTATCTGCACGACTGAATTCTCAATCGAAGAACAATCCCAATTCCGGGCAATCACTTTTCACGAAAGCAGATCGGGCAACGCCGCCAGAGACCCGATGACCGCCTTTGGAGCGCCGGGCAGCCGCTCGGCCGGTTGGGCAAAGCGATTGAGATGAACGACCTGCAAGCCGAAATGCGCCGCGCCGCAGGCGTCCCAACCATTAGCCGAGACGAAACAGATTTCCTCCGCGGCATGACCCAAATGTTGGACCGCGAGGGAATAAACGGCTGCATCCGGCTTATAGATGCCCGCCTCCTCCACCGAGATCGCATGATCTAGGAACTCACCAAGACCAGAAGCCTTGACCGCCGCATCGAGCATAGCGGGCGAACCGTTCGACAAAAGCGCGGTGGACATGCCCGCGTTTTTCAAGTTCCGAAGTGCGTCGACGGCGTCGTCATAAGCGTCCAGCTCAAGATAAAGCCCCATCAACCGCTCGCGCAGTTCCGGGTCTTCGATGCCATGGGCACCAAGGGCAAAATCGAGCGCATCGCCAGTGACCTGCCAGAAATCCGCATGGGCTTTCATCAGGCTTCGCAACCATGTGTATTGCAGCTGCTTGGCGCGCCACAAATCTGAAATGGCTTGGGCTTGGTCTCCCAGCTCGCTCGCAACCCTCTTACTCGGCGCGTGGATATCGAAGAGCGTGCCATAGGCATCGAAGGCGCATGCCTTGATGCCATTGAGCTTCGTCATTGTGCTTTGCTGTCCTGCTAAAATGGCCGCGCGGGGCCCAGAGAACCGATAAACAGCGCAACGCCGATCAGCATTACCATCGCTGAGCCGCCGATGGCGGTCGTGCGATAGATCCATCCGGTCCAACGGCTGTCGCCGCCGGCAAATCTAATAGCCAACTGTTTTGAGGCAACCGCGAGTACGGCGAGCGCCGATACGGTGATCGCCGTGCCTAACGCCATGGCGAACGTTGCTGCGATGCCCGCCCAGAGAATGCCCTGTGCAATGGCAAACACCAGAACCACAAGGGCGCCCGTGCACGGTCGAATGCCGACCGCCAGCACAATTGCAGCCATCTTGCGCAGGTCCGTACCATCTTCGAGATCGCGCGGGTCGGGCATATGGGAATGACCGCAGGCTGAGCCATCTGTGTGATCATGCCCGTGGTGGTGACCGGCTGCGCGCGGCCAAAATTGCGCAACCAGGAGCCACGCGCCGATGAGCGCGATCAGCGCATAACTCGCGGTCTCCAACGTGGCGGCCGCGTCCTTGATACGCAGCCCGACGGCATTGAGTGCGATGGCCAAAATCGCGACAATCGCGATGGCGGAAACGGCCTGGACCATGGATGCCAGAAAGCTCAGCAGAATGCCGCATTTGACGGTCCGCTCATTGGCAAGCACGTAGGACGAGATGACTGCCTTGCCGTGCCCTGGGCCGACGGCGTGCACGACGCCATATACAAATCCCAAGCTGACGAGCAGCCATGCCGCAAGCAGGCTTTGCTCGGCCTTCAGCCTGCGCACTGCACCCGCCAGTTGCTTGTGAAGGGATTGCTGGGTTGATTGAACCCACTGCCAAAAACGGCTGAATGCTGATTGAGAGCGTGCGCCGACAAGGCCGCTGCTTGGCGCTTGCTGCGGGCCTTCGACAGCGGGCGCGCCAAAGGGCGTGCGCTGCGCTCGGGCGGGTTCAGCGGACCAGATCAAGGCGCAGGCGAGCAGCGCCAAAGACAATAGGATTTTGGAAATTGACGATTGTCGGACGATACGCACCACGGCGCCGATCTCACCTGGCGCCGCAGACGATTGCGACTTTTTGAGCAAACTGGGAGGCGAAATCGCTCGCGGCATCCAATGAGGAATAGAATGCTTCACCCATTTCCGAAAGCTTGACCTGCGCGGTCTTTGCTTCGACGAATTTGGCCTGACACGTCTCGGGCGCGCTCGAGGCCAACATGACGGGATTCGCCTTATCGAAATCGAAGGCGACGAAAAGCGTGGGGTCGTAAATCGAGAAGGTCACTTTTTGTGAGACCGGATTAAGCGCCGACTTCATTGGCAGCGTGAAGTGCAACGTCAAAATACCGTCCACGTGATCAAGGCGATAGTCGCGCGGCTCGTCATGTGTCTCGACTTTGCCGTCGGCTTTGACGAACGTGAAATAATCGAACTCCTGCAGCGAAGAGACATTTTCAGCCGCCAGCGGTTCGAGCTCGGCCTGGCTCAATGTGCCGTCACCATCCTTGTCCATGCCCTGGGTCGCGAACGCGCTGTAAAATTCGTCGAATGTCCATGCGTGGCGTAATCCGGTAATGCGCCCCGCTTCATCATGAAGAACTTGGGTCTGAACTTTGACCCACACATGCGGGTGGGCCAACGCACCGGTCGGGAGCACTGCCAAGCCGGCAACCAAAGCCGCCACTAGGGCTGGCGACCGAGTACGGCCAGGATTTGGGCCGGTGTGTGCCATTCTTCGAATGAGGGAAATCATTCCGTCTCCTCGTTTCGCCAGACCGGCGCGGGGCGCCCGACTCGCGATCACTCAACCCAATCTAACAAAATATCGGCGCAATTTGGACCGCCCTGCATCATTGAGGTGGCATTATGTTATAATATAACATAAACGACTATGGTTCGAACGACCATAGGCACTGGTTTGGCAATGAGAATGAACGCTCAAAGTTTCGTTTTGCTGGCGTTGGCCCTGGTGGCCGGAGTTATCTGGCCTGCCAATGCGCAACAGCCGCATGCGCTTAAAATTGTCGCTACAATCGCGCCCGTCCATTCGCTGGTGGCGGGCGTTACGTCCGGTGTCGTCGAACCGGTATTGCTCATGCCAGGAGGCAGCTCGCCGCATTCATTTTCGCTCAGGCCGTCAGATGCCACGGCGCTGCAGCGCGCCGATGTCATCGTTCGCGTTGGCGAAACATTGGAGAGCTTTCTGGAGCGCCCGCTGACCGCACTCGGCCAGCAGGCGCAGATTGTCTCGCTGGATAAGATCGACGGCATCAAGCTTCATGCCGCCCGGCAGGGCGGGGTCTGGGACGAGCACGCGCATGACGACGCCCACGACCATGCTGATGATCACCATGGCGCGAGCTCGCACAATCCGCACATTTGGCTCGATCCGCAAAATGCGATCACCGCGGTCGACCACATCAGCGAAGTGGTGAGCAAATCCGACCCTGCCAACGCAACGGCTTATCGAGACAATGCCGCTGCGCTCAAGCAGCGCTTGCGCGCGCTTGACGATGCACTGAAGACGAAAACAGCGCCCGTTGCGAACAAACCCTACGTGGTCTTTCACGACGCCTACGTCTATTTCGAAGAACGCTATGACCTCAATCCCGCAGGCGCCGTTACGGTGTCGCCGGACCGCGCACCCGGTGCGCGGCGGCTGAGCGAGCTTAGATCGAAGATCGCCCAACTCGATGCCGTGTGTGTTTTTTCCGAACCGCAGTTTGAGCCAAAGTTGGTCGAAACCATAACCAGCGGAACAACGGCGCAAAGCGCTGTGCTCGATCCGCTCGGCGCCTCAATTGAACCAGGGCCAAATCACTATTTCACGTTGATGACCAATCTGGCCCAAACGCTGGCCGATTGCCTCTCCAACAAGAGTTAAGGGCAGCAGCCAAAACAAATCCGGGCGGCACTAGGCCGCCCGGTGTGTAACTCGGTTATGCGCACTGATGGACTAGCGCGTAAATCTCCGCTGCGTCACGATAACGCGCGCGCCGACACGGGTGCGGTTGTAAAGATCGACGACGTGGTTGTTGTAAAGCCTGACGCAGCCATGGGTGACGTCCCTGCCGACCGTCCATGGCGCATCCGTGCCATGAATTCGGTAGAGCGTATCGCCCAAATACAAGGCCCGCACCCCAAGCGGGTTGCGTGGATGCCCGCCGGGCACGTGAGCTGGCAGCGCAGGATTTTCACGGCGCATGTCTGGCGTCGGCGTCCAAGGCGGATTGACCCGCTTGCGGCTCACATGGCTCACGCCAGACCAGCGCGCCTTGCCCGACGGTACGCCGATGGGATAACTGATTGCCGCTCCGCGTTCGTGGATGAAATACAGCCGCCGGTCACCAAAACTGACGACGATTGTTCCGGGCGCATAGCCCTCGTGAAAGCGGACGACATAGCTTCTGCTGTTGTACGCGCCGGCGCCGCCGCCGAAGAGTGATTGAAATAGACCCTGGGCGGAAGCGCGCTCGGCTCCAAGACCCAATGCCATCGCCGCAATTACCGCCGCAGCAACGTAATGCCTCAAGTTTTTCATGGCGAATACCCGTAAGTTCCCTTCATACTCAATACTATTGAACTTAGTTTGCGCTTGACGCACGCGCCACTTCTTCGCCCGCTACATCCTTGGCTTCGGCGACATTTTTTGTTGGCAGATCTTTCATATTCCGCAGCACGAAAACGGGAGCGCCGATATGCACGCGCTCGAACAAGTCCTTGACGTCCTTATTGTGCATGCGGATGCAACCACTCGACGCCGCCCGGCCAATAGAGCTCGGCGCGTTGGTTCCGTGGATGCGGTATTCGGTCCATCCAAGATAAATGGCTCTGGGTCCGAGCGGATTGCGCGGTCCAGGCGGCACGTAGCGGGGATAGCCCATACGCCGCATGCGCGCTGTTGGCGACCAGCCCGGATTCTTGCGTTTGGTCTGAACGAATGATTCGCCGAACCATTGAAAGCCGGCTTTACCAACGGCCACCGGATATTTGATCGCGCGCTGGTGTCCAAGTGAATAATAAAGCTTACGTGACGCAGTATCGATGACGATCGATCCAATCGGATAGTCGTGATTGATTGACACTGTCTCTCGCGCATTTGCCGGATTTTGCACGCCGGCAAACACAACTAGCGCCGCCGCCAAAATAGCGAACGCGCACGCCCTGGTCCTGAGCTGGGTGTTGCTCATACCGCCCCCATTTTCTGCACTGACTTGGTGCGTCGAATTGATACGCAATACACTACCGACCGCTCCATCAGCTGTTGTCGTCCCCGCTTACAACCAATACTGGATACGCTGCCAGGCGGGTTCAAGGGGCGAATGGTCAGAATCCCAAGATCGGGTGTTATGGTTGACAATTTGTGAACGCACTGTGTGATTTTGGTCACAGAATTTGACGTCGCGGTCACACAAGTCGCCTCGATGGCGCGCGCGCCCAGATTGTCATTGGATCCCGCTGGCGGGAAATTTCAGCGTGGCGGGCGCATTGGCCATGAGCCATACCGCGCCGCTTGATTGCAAAAATTTAAGTTGCGCGGCCACCGGCGATTCGTTGACATTGGAGAGTCGGCGCCGCATCGACGCTGTGCCGCTTATAATCACTACGGAGGTTTCCGCATGCCTGCCCGCAAGTCCAATTCGAAAGTCTCCAGACGACGCTTTTTGAAGCGCGGGGCGCTGGCAGGCGGCACGGCCGCGGCGGCGGTTGCCTTTCCGCAGGTCTCGCGGGCCGAAACGACCACGCTGAAAATGCAGACCTCTTGGGGACCGGAGGATATTTTTCAGGATTTTGCCAGGCAATATGTCGAACGGATCGAGAAGATGGCCGGTGGACGGCTCAAGATCGACCTGCTCTCCGTCAACGCGGTGGTCAATTACGACCAAGTTCAAGACGCCTGCCACAAGGGCGCGCTCGATGGGGCCCACACGGTTACCGCCTATTGGTATGGCAAAAACCGCGCCGCCTCGCTGTTTGGCACCGGGCCCGTGTTCGGCGCCAACGCCGCCCAAATCCTCGCCTGGATCCATTTCGGCGGCGGCAAGGAACTCTACCGCGAGCTGGTGCAGGATATTCTGAAACTCAATCTGGTCGGTTTTTTTGCAATGCCGATGCCGACCCAGCCGCTCGGTTGGTTCAATAAGGAAATCACCAGCATCGACGACCTCAAGGGATTGAAGTACCGCACGGTGGGTCTGGCCACAAACATCATGCAGGGCATCGGCATGAAGGTGGTCGCCAAGGGCGGTTCGGAGATTTTCGAGGCCATGGAAACAGGCGTCATCGACGCCTTTGAATACAACAACCCCACTGCCGACCGGCAGTTTAACGCGCACGATCTTGCCAAAAATTACATGCTCGGCTCATACCACCAGGCCGCCGAATTCGTCGAAATCATTTTCAACAAAGACCGGTTCAGCTCGCTGCCTGACGAGCATCAGGCAATTCTCGAATATTCGGCCGAGGCCGCGAGCACGGCCAATTACGGCATGGCCATGGATCGCTACTCCAGCGATCTGCAAGGGCTGATCAAGGATCATGACGTCAAGGTTTCCCGCACGCCGCCGGAGATTATGCAGGCACAGCTCGCCTCCTGGGACAAGGTCTTGAAGAAATTTGAAAAAGACCCGTTCTTTAAAAAAGTGGTCGAGAGTCAAAGAGCCTGGTCGCAGCGGGTCGCCTTTTACGACATCACCAACTCGGCCGACTACAAACTCGCCTATCAACATCATTTCCCGGGCACGATCGGCTTCTAGAAAATCTGCTATATGGCGTTACGGCTCAGCGCGCGCGTTTGCTGCGTGCGCTAATAACTATGGCCGTTGGAAAGCTCACCGGGGCGGCGTGCGTGCATCGTTTCATCTACATCGTTGACCGTATTTCGGCCACCGTCGGCAAGGCGTTCGCCTGGTGCATCGTGCTGATGACATTCGTCATCGGTTACGAGGTGTTCGTGCGCTATGTGCTGAACGACCCCACGTCGTTCGCCTACGATATTTCGTACATAATGTTCGGCACCCTCTTCATGATGGCTGGGGCCTATACGCTTTCGCGCGACGGTCACGTACGGGCCGACGTATTTTACCGGTTATGGCGTCCGCGAACCCAAGCCTGGCTTGAGCTCGTCCTCTACATTCTGTTCTTTTTTCCTGGCGTCACGGCGCTTGTCGTCGCCGGCTTCGATTATGCAAGCGCGTCTTGGTCCTACCAGGAAGTCAGCAGCGCCAGTCCGGCAAACATCCCGATCTTTCAACTCAAGGCCGTGATACCTGCCGCCGGCGGGCTGCTGTTGTTGCAGGGCCTTGCCCAAGTCTGCAGATGCATCCTGTGCATTCGCGAGGGCGAATGGCCGCCGCATCTGGAAGACGTCGAGGAGATCGAAACCCGGATGCTGCGCGAGCAGGAGCGCGCCGAACAATCTTACACAATGCCCGGCGGCAAACGGGACGGTGGGCGATGACCGATCCGCACGTTGCCGTCCTTATGCTCGGTATCTTCATCATCACGATCCTGCTGGGATTTCCAATTTGCTTCACATTGATGGCGATGGCGGTGTTCTTTGGCTACTACGCCTATTTCGACGCCGAGCGCATGAACTCGGTGTTCGACAATCCAATCTTCGATCTCTTCGTCAATCAGACGTACTCCGTCATATCCAACGACGTATTGACGGCGGTGCCGTTGTTTCTGTTCATGGGCTACATCATCGAGCGGGCGAACATTCTCGACCGTCTGTTTCATTCTCTACACATCGCCGGGCACCGGATTCCGGGTTCGATGGCTGTCGCCGCGCTCGGCACCTGCGCGCTGTTCGCCACTGCTACGGGCATCGTCGGCGCAGTGGTCACCTTGATGGGACTGCTCGCTTTTCCCGCAATGCTGAGAGCCCGTTACGACACCAGTTTTTCAGCCGGTGTGATCTGTGCAGGCGGATGCTTGGGCATTTTGATACCACCCAGCATCATGCTGATCGTCTACGCCGCGACCACGAACGTCTCGATTGGCCGGTTGTATGCAGGCGCCATGCTGCCCGGCTTTCTGCTGGCGAGCCTCTATATGATCTATGTGGTCGGGCGCGCCGCGCTCAATCCCGACCTCGCGCCCAAGCCAAAGGCGGAGGACATCGTCGACACGTCGTTCGGCCAAATGGCGCTGATGCTCGCGACGTCCTTTTTCCCGTTGGCCTTTCTAATCATGTCGGTGCTCGGCGCTATCCTGTTCGGATTGGCAACGCCGGCCGAGGCCGCTTCGATCGGCGTGATCGGCGGCATGGTGCTGGCGATTGCCTACCGCCTTGCCGCCATTTCGGATGGACAAATTACACCCGACTGGCCGCAGCTGCGCCAAGGACGGTTGGATGATTTGTTCTATGCATTGGGAATGGGCGGAGCGGCGACGCTCGCCGTGGCGACCATCATCCTCTTGCTTCGCGCGCTGGTTCTTCAATTGAGCGGTCTTGAGGCCCCGGACGAGCCGGGCTTTCTAATCAGGCCTGGCTTGGGTCTGCTAATGACCGCGCTCTTGGCGGTAGCCTTCGCGCCGCGCGACCACGCATCGGGCATACTGGAGCGGCTTCAGGTTCGCTCCAAAATGACGCGGCAGGTAATGGGGTTTGCCGGTCAGGGCGCATTGATCGGGCTTGCCGCCGGAATTGGCTACACGATCATTTTCGGCGTTCTCGGATTGGGTGAACGTTTCGATGATCATGAGTTCAATCCCTATGGTCTCGAGATCGGGACATATGTCGGCCTGCTCGGTTACTTGGCATGGCGCGTGATCGATAAGGAGCGGCTACAGGAATCGGTCTACTTAACCGCGCGAACGTCAGCCATGGTGTGCTGGTTGTTTGTCGGCTCGTGGACCTTCGCGTCGGTGTTTTCCTATTTGGGCGGGCACGAGCTCATCAGAGATTATGTCGTGGCGCTCGATCTCTCGCCCATCACGTTTCTGATCATGGCCCAACTGATTATTTTCTTTCTGGGCTGGCCGCTCGAATGGAGCGAGATCATCATTATCTTCGTTCCGATCTTTCTGCCCATGCTGCCGATCTTTGGCATCGATCCCCTGTTTTTCGGAATTCTGGTCGCACTCAATCTGCAGACCTCGTTCCTGACGCCACCGATGGCCATGGCTGCCTACTATCTTAAGGGCGTGGCGCCACCGCACGTCCAGCTCATCGATATTTTCAAGGGCGTTATGCCATTCCTCTCCATGGTTTTGCTTGCCATGATCATCCTCTACACATTTCCCCAATTGGCGCTTTGGCTGCCGGAGGTATTTTACGGAAGATGAGTTTGGCAATTCACCGCGAATGACGTTGACTTCAAAATCCATGGCTTCCGATCCGCTCTTTCGTCTTTCGGCCTGTGATGCCGCCGAGCGTCTGGCGCGCGGCGAGATCACTTCTCTGGCACTCGTCGAAAGCTATCTTGCTTGCATCGAAGAGATAGATGGCGAGATCCAAGCATGGGCTTTCATCGATCCCGAATTGGCGCGCGAGCAAGCAAGCGCCGCCGACATGCACCGTCAGGCAGGCGGACCGTTGGGGCCGCTGCACGGGCTGCCCATTGCGCTCAAAGACATCGTGGATACCGGTTGGATGCCGTGTGAGAACGGGACGCCGCTTGATGCTGGACGCCAGCCACAAACCGATGCGACGGTCGTTTCGTTGCTGCGTGAGGCCGGCGCCATTTTGCTTGGGAAGACGGTTACGACGGAGCTGGCTTTCTATCACCCGGGAAAGACGCGCAATCCCCACGATACGCACCGCACCCCCGGCGGTTCATCGAGCGGCTCTGCGGCGGCAGTCGCCACGCACATGACGCCGCTTGCCATCGGCAGCCAAACCAACGGATCGATGATCCGGCCAGCGTCATTCTGCGGCGTTGCCGGGTTCAAACCGACCTTTGGGCTCATATCGCGCCATGGCGTGCTCAAACTCGCGCCCTCGCTGGATACGCTGGGCATCTTTGCCAACAGCGTCGAAGATTGCGCGCTATTGGCTGATGCGCTGATGCGATTCGACGCGCAAGACGAAGCGATGGAGCCGCGCGCAGGTCCGCACCTTCTGGAGATCAGCCGCAGCGAGCCACCTGTTACGCCCAAAATAGCATTCGTTAAATCGCCTGTCTGGGAGCGCACCGAGGAGGCGACGCGTGCCGGATTTTCCGAATTGATCTCCGCATTGGGCGAGGCTTGCGAGGAGGTCGAGTTGCCAAGCGTGTTCGACAAAAGCCTTGAGTGGCATCGCACGCTGATGCACGCCGAGATGGCCCGGCATCTTGGTCCATATGCCAGACGCGGGCGCGGACAGATGAGCGATGTATTGCTCGACGTGCTTGATGACGGCGCCAAGGTGAGCGCGGTCGCCTATCAAGAGGCGCTCGATGGTCAGGACATATTGAACGCCGGACTGGATGCAATTTTTGATCGCTTCGATGCCATCATCACCCCGGCTGCGGCGGGCGAGGCGCCGAGCGGTTTGGGCGCCACGGGTGATCCGTCTTTCTGCACAATATGGACCTATTGCGCCGTGCCCGCGATTGCTCTGCCGCTGATGGAGGGGGCAAATGGCCTGCCGGTCGGCGTGCAGCTGATTGGCCGCCGCCATGACGATGCCAGGCTGTTGCGGACTGCGCGTTGGCTCATTGATCAGGCGATGGTAAGTGCATAATCGGTCAAATTACCGGGGATGATCGAAGGCGATGATCACACAGCGACTCCTGAGCGTCCTGTCACTCTTGGCCTTTGCTGCCTTTATCGGCGTGGTTTTGCTGTTTGCGCCTGAACCCGATTTGATCGTCATCGTCACGCTGGTTGTCGTCATTGCCGCTTATTTCGTGGTCTATAACGACGCCAAGTCCAAGTAGCCGACACGCAAACTAGCGGGGCTGTGTCGAGGCCTCGCCGCGCTCGACGTTCTTGCGCCCCTGGGCACCCATAAAGACAGCCAGCACGCGCGCGGGCACCGGGCCTTTATTGATGCCATCGTGACGCACCGCCATGGCCTCCAGAAAAGCATCGCCCTTCTTGTAGGTCCGCACGCCCTTCGCGCCATAATCGACCTGAAGTTCTCCCTCCAACATGTAAGCGAAAAGAGGAACGCCGTGGGTGTGCCAACCTGTCGTTTCGCCAGGCAACATGGTGACGATGACGGAGGTGATTTTCGCGGGCCCCTCGGTTGGATAGTGAACGGTTTCGCCCACAACGGTCTTATCGCCCGAAAACAGCGGTGTGACCCGCTTGTAGTCGTTGCCGGTCGTGCGGGCATGGGAAGCGGTGGCGGCTATGATCGTACCGACAACTGCGGCCAAGGCATATCGCATGGCGGATGTCCTTTCCTGTGAGCGCAAGGAGCGTGTTGGATTGTCAACTTTTGGGAGTTGCATCGAGAGGAATGGCGAGTTCGACGTTTTCCGGTTCCAAGCAAATTCGATCGCTGCAGGCTTGCAGCCTCAGTGCGACTTTGAGGGCGGAGGGTAGATCTCGAGGCAACAAAACCCTGAGGTCGACGCTCCCCTCATAGAGCGCCAATTCGCGTTCATGGAAACCGAGCTTGCGGCGAGCGGCGGGAGGATAGACCACCACGGCCTTCGGCAACCCGACAAGGCTGACCTCGGTGGCGATGAATGCATCTTCCAGCGGTTCATTGCTGTTGATGTGCCATCCCGGCGCAATGGTGAGACGGATATCCAGCCGTCCTTCCGTGCGCGCCAGTTTGGCCGACGCACGGACCGCGCCCTTGGCCAAGAATTGCCGCGGTCCAGATTCGCCCCGCAGCATTCTATCGCCCGACAACAGCGTGTAGCCGCTGCTATCGGGCGACATGAGCGCAATGCCCGACAGCGCGCTGAGCAATGCTTCGCCTTGGATACGATGATGGGGCGCCGGCCGGCGGCGCATCAGTTTACCGAACAGGTCGAGGGCTGCCGCGTTACCGGACGGGGTGCTGGAATCGGTACGCATTTTGGCACGACCGATGGTCTGATTGTCGACCGTCATGTGATAGTCGCCGGTCTCTTTGTCGAGAAAGCGCACATTCATTTGACTGGCTAAAATCTCTGCGCGGCGAAGCCATTGAGGATCGTTGTTGAGATCGTATAGCGCCACGAATGCCAGCGCTATGAATGCGTAATCCTCCTGCCTGCCATCGATATCCGTGCGGCCATCGAAGTAGATGCGTTTCAGTCCGTTGTCGTCATAGAGCCGGCTCCAAACAAATCCTGCAGCACGCAGGGCGGCTTCACGAAAACGGCTGTCTCCCAACTCAGCCGCCGCTTGCGCAAAAGCGGCAATCATCAATCCGTTCCAAGCCGCCACGATTTTCTCATCCCGCATCGGCGGCGGCCGCTTGGCTCGGTGGACGGCAAGTCGCTTGCTCAGTCTCCGCGTTTCCGCGGCCAAATCGCTGGCGTCGATCTGCAGTGTCGCGGCAAGCTCGTTACGGGATGACGGAAGATGCAACACCGATTTGCCGTGCGCGCCCTCCAGACCGGTGAAAGCGAAAATTTGCTTCGCTTTCGCCGCATCGCTGTCGCCCAACGCCTGATGCAGTTCCTCGGGCGTCCATACGTAAAATGCACCCTCCTCCACCGTGCCGTCAGCTCCGCGGCTGTCGGCATCCCGCGCGGAATAAAATCCGCCTTGTGGATGTGTCAGGTCGGAGAGTACGTAATCGAGTGTGTCGCGGGCGGCTTGCGCGTATCTCTCCTGACCGGTCAACCGGAACGCCCACAACAGAACCTGGGTCAATTGGGCCTGGGTGTAGAGCATTTTTTCGAAATGCGGCACGCGCCACTGGGCATCGACCGTGTAGCGATGAAATCCGCCACCCGCATGATCCCAGATGCCGCCGTCGAGCATGCGGTCGAGAGTCAGCGTAACGGCAGAGAGCGCCTGCGCCGTTCCGTCCTTTTCGGCGAGACGAAGAAGAAACAGCATCAGCGGTGCTTGCGGAAATTTTGGCGCGGTCGAAAAACCGCCATTGAAGCTGTCCAGTTTTTCAAGAATTTTGCTTCCCGCCACATCAATTGCTTGCGGTGTCAAATCGGCGGCAGCGACACGCTTGGACATAACGGCCTCAACCGCGCTCGATAAACCATCGGCATCGGAGCGCAATTGGGTCTCGTCATCGCGCCACATGTCGGCGATGCGCTGTACGATCGACTTGAATTCTTTTTGCGGAAAATATGTACCGGCAAAAAACGGCTTGCGGTCGGGTGTCAGGAAGACATTGTTGGGCCAGCCACCATGGCCGGTCAGCAGTTGGGTGGCGAGCATGTAGGTCTCATCCACCTCCGGCCGGCGCTCGCGGTCCACCTTGATCGCGACAAAGTATTTGTTCAACAGCCGCGCGATTCCCCGATTCTCATAGCTTTCGCGGGCCATCACATGGCACCAATGGCAAGTCGAATAGCCTACCGACAACAGTATGGGCTTGTTTTCACGCCGCGCTTTTTCAAACGCCTGCTTGCCCCACGGATACCAATCCACTGGATTGTGAGCGTGCTGGCGCAAATAGGGGGACGCCTCGCCCTGCAGCCGATTTGCGCGCCGCGTGTCTTTTGCATCGTCTGCCGCTACGGCTGACAGCGTTGAGGCCAGCAAAACCGCGAGGGCGAGAACGAAGCGCCTCATGAGGCGGCCCTGGTCGAATGCTCGATCATAACGGGCGGGAGCCTATACGACCCGCACGAAATTCCACGACTTAAAAAGGCTCATCGCGGCGCTTTCATCAAAAGAGACGCCAGTGGCATCGACCGGGACAACCAGATTGCTCCGCCCAAGGGTCATATCGAGGCCCTTCCCTTCGGCTGCGGTCTGTGCCAATTCCTGTGGTCTATGTCGGTCATATCCAAACGCGCACTGGCGGCAGCTTCAAGCTTCTCGACCCTCGAGAATTTCTATTTTCATTCCCGTTACGGTGAGCGGCGCGAAGACCCGCAAATCTGCGATTTCACCTTCGGCAACCCACACGAATTTCCGCTGCAAGGCCTGGTCGATGCGATTCAGGCCCGTGCCGTGCCGCACAATAAGGATTGGTTTGCCTATAAGACAAACGAGCTTGAACCACGCGCATTTCTGGCAAAGGCGGTTTCGGACGAGCTTGGTCTGGCATTCCAACCCGAAGATATCGCGCTCACGACTGGCGCATTCGCGGCCATCGCGGTTGCCTTCCGGTTGGTGCTGGATGCGGGTGACGAAGCGATTTTCTCACTGCCACCGTGGTTTTGTTACGAGGCGATGTTAACCGCAGCCGACGCGGTGCCGGTCAAGGTGAACCTTGCCGGTGAACGCTTCGACCTCGATCTGGCGGGTATCGACGCGGCGATTACGCCCAAGACGCGGCTTGTGATCGTCAACACGCCGCACAATCCGACCGGACGCATTTATGAGCGCGAGCAACTCAGCGCACTTGCCGAAACCCTCGAGCGCGCGTCCGCGCGCATTGGCCGGCGCATCTATCTGCTCTCCGACGAACCCTATCGGCGCATCCGTTTCGATGGGCGCGGCTTCACGAGCCCAGCCGCGATCTATCCATGGACGCTAATCTCTTACAGCTACGGTAAGGTGCTGCTGGCGCCTGGTCAGCGGCTCGGCTATCTCGCCGTTTCACCTTTGATGCCGGCATCCGACCGCAAAATTTTTCAAGACAATTTGTTTGCCACGCAGATGGCCGTTGGCTGGTGTTTCCCCAACGCCCTGATGCAGTACGCCATCCCGGATTTGGAAAATCTCAGCATCGATATCGATGCGCTGACGCGCAAACGCGATATGCTGAGCCATGCCTTGCTGGGAGCGGGTTACGATGTCTTGCCGCCGGAGGGCACGTTTTATCTGTTCTGCAAATGCCCTGATGATGACGAAATGGCGTTCTGGAACGGGCTCGCTGACCGGGATGTTTTCGTCCTACCCGGTCATGTGATGGAGGTGCCGGGTTATTTCCGCATCAGCCTGACGGCGTCGCAAGAGATGGTCGAGCGCGCAATTCCCGCTTTCACGGCCATGGCGAAGGCGGGCGCCTGAACGCCCGCCTGTCGCGTGGCTATTTGCTGATGCGCAACTCGCTCAATCCCTTGGCGATATCGTCGAATACCGTTTCCAGTTCTTCGTTTGTGGGTGAGTTGTAGTACATGCTCGTGCTCGTCGCACAGTTGCGCATGAGGTCCTGAGTCGGGCCATCGGAGAGCTGAAACGTAATCGTATAGATCCGGATATCCTGATCCTTGATGTTCTGACACAGCGTCGCCGTCTTGGTGTCGAGTGTTGACTCCGATTGGCTGCCGCTTGTGGCGCCCAAATGGCCCGATTGGGCGTAACCATAGGCGTTGTAATAAGAGTTGTTGTGGGTGCCGAGACCGCCGCCGACACTGTTTTGGCCGTCGGTCAGGAGAACAATCACCTTGACGGTATCTTCATCGTCATAGGCCGCGCCTTCGGTGAAGGGCGCATCTGGCGAGACCAATCGCCAACCCCAGGAAAGCCCGCCGGGAATGACCGTGCTGCCTGAGGCCGTCATGGCGTCGATGGCCGCGATCACATTCGATTTCACATTTGTCAGCGGCGTAACGGTCGGCGTCCAACAATTGAAATCTGGACCGTCGTCTTCCCAGCTTGGAATGGAGTAGCCGTCGTATTTGGCGCTGTAGCGCTGGCGGGCATCGTAGTCATTGTGTTCGCCGGTGTAGCCGTCGTCGGGGGCGTAACCGTTGGCGTACCACGAGAAATCCGGCTCGTCGGGGGCGAAATAGGGCACCCAGAGCGTGTCGGGCGTGGCGGTCGTGGGCGCCGCGTCGCTGGTGTCATAGGGTGCGGGGCGCGCGCGTACACAGCCGTTCCACGAACGGTTGGTGATATCGCTGTAGAGCGTCAGCGGATTCGTTCCGGGCGTAAAATCTTCCGAGGCAATGCTCGAGAGCGCATTGACGTCGATCCAACCTGAATTGAGGTTGCCCGAGCCGATATTGACGGCTGCCGCGAATGGCACCAAGCCGATCTTGAGATCGTCGGGCGTTTCCTCTTCGCCATAAAGCGTGTTCACCAACTGGGTCGCCGCGGTCTTGAGCGCGGTCAGTTTGCCGCTCCAACTCATCGAGCCGGTGTTGTCGAGCGCCATAATGAGCTCGATGTTGCGCTGGCGCTTGGTGACTTCGGTGGAGGCGCCGACATCAAGCTTGGTGATGTGGATCAGCCGCAGGAATGTCGTGTCGACCGTTCCAGTGGCTGAGATCGTCACCATGTCTTCCGTGGCGTTGACCGATATTGTTGCCGATTGCCCATCCGCCTTGTTGGCATCGAAATAGGCCTGGGCGTGTGCTTCGATTTCCGATTCGCTCATATTGACCGATGAGCCCACGGCAAGCGCCGCGGCATCGATGGCGCTGGCGATTGTTTGCCGCGCGGCGAGTCCTCGTGAATAATCTATTGCCATCCCGATAACAACAAGTGCTATTGGAAAGGCAAATGCGAATATGAACAGTACGCCGCCCTTTTGATCGCGTGTAAAACGGCCAACCATATTTCGACGCTCCGTTATCATTGTTGTATTACATACTGGTCTTCATGTTTTAAACTTCGATTTCTTTCTACGTACTAATTTTATTCAAATTTTATTGTTCCCTCCCGTCTGATTTTATTTGCCGGTTTGGCTGTTGTCGTTGGCCCAACGGTCCACGCCGCTGATGCGCCTGCCAAAACGGCCAGCCTTGACAAGCGTCTCGATTCGGCATTAGAACAAAGCAAGAACACGTAGGAGGATCGAGTGGCGTTGAAGCGTTCTGTCGGTGGTCAGAAGAGATCTGATGCGCCGTCAGCGTTGTTCGTGAGTACGCCAATTGCAGGCGGGGTGGGTGCGCGTTCTAGCCTGATCGAGCGTTTGCGCGCGCGTATCCGCACAATCGAGCAGGCGCCCATGTCAGCCCCATGCCCCCCCGCGCATCATGACATGGGAAACGCCCGCCCCGCCTGCATTCCGGCGCCTGCCGATATGCGCCACCCGCCCTCCGCGCGTTCCCCATGGACCTTCGGCATCGACGAGATCGATGACGCCCTGCCTTGGGGGGGGCTGGCGCTGGACGGCGTGCACGAGATCCAGGCCGCGACCTATAGGGACAGCTGGGCAGCGCTTGGCTTCGCGCTCGCGCTTATCACCCGGCGCATGATGAGCCTGCCAGATAGCGACAAGAGCCCGGCTCTATGGGCATCGACCCGGAGCCGCGGACGCGAATTCGGACAGCCCTATGGTCCGGGGTTTTTTACCCTAGGGCTCGACCCCGACAGGCTCGTTGTGCTTGAGGCAGACCGCGATTGCGACCTGGCTTGGGCGCTTGAAGAAAGCTTGAAGGCGCGTGCGCTCGCCATTCTTCTTGGGCAAATCGACGATGGAGATTGGACGCTTGGGCGCCGTCTGGCGCTTGCCGCCCAGGCCCATCACACGCCCTGCCTGATTGTCTCAAACAGCGGCGACTCTGGATCGAAGACGTCTGGGTTGGGTGCTGCGTTCACCCGCTGGCGCGTGGCCGCGCTTGCTTCAAGCCCCTCTCTCCTCGACCTGCGGGCGCCTGGGCCGCCGCGCTGGCGGATCGGTCTTGAGCGTTGCCGGTGGGGACGGAGCGGACGCAGCTGGGATGTGGAGTGGAGCTATGGCGCACATTGTTTCGGTTTGGCTGCCCCATTGGCCGATCGAACGGCTGAGGCACGAGACGGGCAAGCGGTTTTGCGCGCACGGTCTGGATGAGCATCCTTTTGCGCTTATCGGCACGGGCGAGAAGGGCCTCAGACTGACGGCGGTCAACGCCGCTGCCGAACGGGAAAGCCTTCTTCCGGGTCTGGGTCTTGCAGATGCGCGGGCGCGCTGTCCGCGGCTTCTCACCGCTCCGGCCGAACCTGGAAAAGACGCCGCCGCCCTGCTTCGCCTCGCCCATTGGTGCACGCGCTATAGCCCTTCGTTCAACGTCGATGGAGCCAGCGGGCTATGGATCGACGCGACCGGAGCAAGCCACCTTTTTGGCGGGCTGGACGCGCTTGCCTTGGATCTTGAAAGCCGTCTCACCCGCTTTGGTTTCACCGCCTGCATCGGCCTTGGCTCAACGCTTGGGGCGGCCTGGGCGCGGGCGCGCTTTGCTCCCCTGCGGCAGGATGCGCGCCTTGCCGGGCTTCCGGTCGAGGGCTTGCGACTTTCACCACAAACGCTCGCGCTGCTGAAGCGCTTGGGACTGCGCTGCATCGGCGATTTGGAACGCCTGCCGCGCACCGCCCTGAAGCGGCGCTTCCCCTCAAGAAAAATCGCCGAGGCGGTGCTTGGCCGTCTCGATGAGGCCTTCGGCCACCGCGATGAACCCCTTGCCCCGCTCGCTCCCCCGTCCCGTTACGTCGCACGGCGCGTCTTTCTTGAGCCCCTGATTTCGAGCGCTGCCGTCGAAGCCGCACTCGAAGGGCTTGCCCAGGATCTCGCCGCCCAGTTGGCACGCGCCCTCCAAGGCGCGCGCGAGGTCGCCCTCACCCTCTACCGCGCCGACGGCACATGGGCTCAGGTCCGGGCGAGTTTCAGCGCTCCGTGCCGGGCAAGCGATCATTTCTCGCGTCTGCTGGGTGAAAAGATCGAACATCTCGATGCGGGCTTTGGCATCGATTGCCTGACCCTTGCCGCCACCATCTCAGAAGCGTTGGGGGCCGAGCAGAGAAATTTGGTGGCGGAAAACAAGCGTACATCTCCTGAGCGTCTAATTGATCGTCTTGCCAACCGCTTGTCGGCGGCGGGCGTCTTCGTTTTGGAGCCGCGGGAAAGTCACATTCCCGAGCGCGCTCAAGGACGGCGCACAGCCTTAGGCGCGCGGTCCTGTTGGGCTGGCGCCCGCCCGCTTACGCCGCCGCGCCCGCCCTTCATGCTCGCGCGCCCGGAAGCCATTTCGGTGATCGCCGAGGTCCCCGAAGGTCCGCCGATACGCTTCACCTGGCGGCGCCTGACCCGCCGGGTGATCCTCGCCCAGGGACCTGAACGCATCGCGCCCGAATGGTGGCGCGCGGTGACCGCGGGCCATAACGAGGGCATGAGCAAGAGAGGCGAAGTTGTTGAAAGCCGCGACAGGAAACAACGAGACCCTCGCCCGCGCGACTATTACCGCATCGAAGACGAAGCCGGCGCCCGCTACTGGGTGTTCCGGGAAGGCCTCTATCAATCCCAAGCCCACGCAGGCCTGCCCCAATGGTACCTGCATGGATTGTTCGAGTAAGCCTCATGATCACTCCCTACGCAGAGCTTCAAGTCACCACCAATTTCTCTTTCCTGCGCGGGGGATCGCACGCCCATGAGCTGGTTGCCCAGGCCAAGGCGCTGGGCCATACGGCCATTGCCGTCACCGACCGAAACACGTTCTCCGGCGTCGTGCGAGCGCATGTCGCGGCCAAACAGCATGACCTCAAGCTCATCGTCGGTACGCGGCTCGACCTGCAAGACGGCCCGAGCCTGCTCGCCTATCCTAAGGACCGCGCCGCCTATGGCCGGCTGTGCCGGCTCCTCACGCTTGGCCAGCGGCGCACGGTGAAAGGCGAATGCGAGCTTTATCTGGCCGATATTGAACCCCACGCCGAAGGTCAGATTTTCGTCGCGCTGCCTCCTTCACGCGGAACGCTCGCCGCAGCAGAGATGGATCTCTTCGAGCCACGCCTTCGCCACCTCAAGGCACGTCTCGACGCGCCCCTCTACCTCGCCGCCAGCTTTCTCTATTGCGGTGACGACCGGGCGCGGATCGAGGCGCTTTCGCGGCTCGCGCTTGCTTGCGCGACGCCGCTCGTCGCCACCAACGACGTGCTCTATCACGATGCCGCCCGCCGCCCGCTCCAGGACGTCCTCACCTGTATCCGTGAAAAATGCCGGATCGGCGAAGCGGGACTCCGGCTCACGGCAAACGCCGAGCGCCACCTTAAGACAGGGGATGAAATGGCCCGACTGTTTGCCGGCCATGAGGCGGCGGTGGCTCGAACGGCCGAAATCTCGGAAGCTTGCCGTTTTTGCCTCGACGAGCTCGTCTACGAATATCCCGACGAGCCCGTTCCGCCCGGCAAGACGCCGCAACGCCATCTTGAGGATCTCACCTGGGAAGGCGCGCGTTGGCGTTTTCCGGCAGGCGTCCCTAAAAACGTAGCCCAGACCCTAACCCGCGAGCTGACGCTGATCGCCGAACTCAGCTACGCGCCCTATTTCCTCACCGTCTACGACATTGTGAGGTTTGCCCGCGACAAGGACATCCTTTGCCAGGGCCGCGGCTCGGCCGCCAATTCAGCCGTCTGTTATTGCCTTGGCATCACCAGCGTTGATCCCACTCAGATCGACCTGCTGTTCGAGCGTTTTGTCAGCCCCGAGCGCAAGGAACCACCCGATATCGATGTCGATTTCGAACACGAACGCCGCGAGGAGGTGATCCAATATATCTATGAGCGCTACGGGCGCGATCGCGCGGGCTTGGCGGCGACCGTGATCTGCTACCGCTCGCGCTCGGCGTTGCGCGAGGTGGGCAAGGCCATGGGGCTTGAGGAGGACTCGCTTTCGGCTCTCTCGGCCATCATGTGGGGCATGCGCAAAGAGGGCGCGCCCGAGGGCCATATCCGCGAGGCGGGCCTTGATCCGGCTGATCCATTGCTCTGGCGGGTGGTGGAACTCGCCAGCGAACTGATGGGATTTCCCCGCCATCTCTCTCAGCACGTCGGCGGCTTCGTGCTCACGCGGGGCCCGCTCTGCGAGGTCGTCCCCATCGCCAATGCAGCGATGGAGGAGCGAACGGTGATTGAGTGGGACAAAGACGATCTCGACGCGCTTGGTCTCCTCAAGGTCGACGTGCTGGGCCTTGGCATGTTGAGCTGCATCCACAAATGCTTTGATCTTTTGCGCAGCCATTATCATCGCCCGCTAACGCTGGCCTCGGTGCCGCACGAAGATGGCGCCGTCTACGACATGTTGTGCCGCGCCGACTCGCTTGGTGTTTTTCAGGTCGAGAGCCGGGCGCAGATGAACATGCTGCCGCGTCTCAAGCCGCGCTGCTTCTACGACTTAGTCATCGAAGTCGCGATTGTCCGGCCCGGCCCCATCCAGGGCGATATGGTTCACCCCTATCTGCGGCGGCGCGATGGTTTGGAGAAAATCGATTACCCCCGGCCCGCACCCGAACACGGCGCGCCCGATGAGCTTGAGGATGTCCTCAAAAAAACGCTGGGTGTGCCGCTTTTTCAGGAGCAGGCGATGCGCATCGCCATCGTCGCAGCCCAGTTCTCTGCCGAAGAAGCCAATCAACTGCGGCACGCCATGGCGACGTTTCGCCGCCGCGGTACCATCAACACACTCAAGGACAAGTTTGTCTCGCGCATGATCGCGCGCGGCTACAAGCCCGACATGGCCGAACGCTGCTTCAAGCAGATCGAGGGGTTCGGCGAATACGGCTTTCCCGAATCCCACTCGGCGAGTTTTTCGCTGCTGGTTTACGTCTCCTCATGGCTCAAGTGCCACTATCCGGCTGCCTTTGCTTGTGCGCTTCTGAATTCCCAGCCGATGGGCTTCTATGCGCCGGCGCAAATCGTGCGCGATGCCCGCGAACACGGCGTCGAGGCCCGCGAGGTGGACGTCAATCGAAGCGAATGGAATTCCACCTTGGAGCCGGCGGACGCGAACGACTGGGCCTTGCGTCTTGGCTTGCGCCAAGTAGATGGACTGCGCGAGTCCGACGCCATCAAGCTCATCGATACGCGGCTAAACGCGTCCCGGCCCTTCGCCAGCGTCGATGATCTCTGGCGCCGATCGGAGCTTTCACGCAACACCCTCGAGCGGCTCGCCTCGGCCGATGCCTTCCGCTCGATGGGGCTCGACCGGCGCCAAGCGCTCTGGCAGGTGCGCGCGCTAAGCGGTGCCAGGCCCTTACCGCTTTTTGCGCATGTCGGGGGACCGGATACGGGCAAAGATCCCGAAGTTCATCTCCCCGACATGCCTTTGTCCGAGCACGTGGTGAACGACTATCAAACGCTGCGTTTGTCGCTCAAGGCGCATCCTATGAGTTTTCTGCGGCGCGCGCTTGATGAGGAGAAGATCGCCACGTGCGATGACGTCAAGGCGCTTGGTGACGGCGCGCGCGTGAGCCTCGCCGGTCTCGTGCTCGTGCGCCAACGCCCCGGCAGCGCAAAGGGCGTCATCTTCATGACGCTCGAGGATGAGACCGGGATCGCCAACGCGGTCGTCTGGCCGAAGGTGCTTGAGCGCTACCGCAAGACCGTGATCGGCGCGCGGCTGGTTCTCATCCGCGGCCGCATCCAGCGCCACGAAGAGATAATCCATATCATCGCCATGAGCCTGGAAGACCGCAGCCCCTGGCTGCAGGCGTTGGCCGAGGGGACCCTGGACTTCGCTCCACCGCTCGCGCGCGCCGACGAGGTGCGCCGTCCCTCACCCGGCTCCTGGCACCCAAGCCGTCATCCCCGGGCCCAACGCATCATTCCTAAGTCCAGGGATTTTCATTGAACCAGTCTCTGATCGGGGCCAATGATGCGGGATGGGCGACCCCAAGGATAAGATTGACGCGGAGACCGGCGCGCGCTGGTCGGTAGTCGCGCGATTTGCCAGCATATTCGCCGTTCTCGTGCTCGCCCTGGCAGGCACTCAGACCGGGTGGGCGCAGAAAGCCTCGCGCGCCGCGCCCGAAGCCGCCACCGGTGTTACCTCGAAGACGCTTGTCCGCGCAAAGACCCAGATGGTGGCCGCAGCGCACCCCCTTGCCGCACAAGCTGGGCGCGACATCCTGCGCAAAGGCGGCAGCGCCATCGATGCGGCAATTGCCACACAGCTTGTCCTCAATCTGGTGGAGCCGCAATCATCGGGCATCGGCGGCGGCGCCTTCCTGCTCTATTGGGACGCCAACGCCAAAAAGCTCACGACCTATGACGGCCGCGAGACGGCGCCGGCGGCGGTGACGCAGAATCTTTTTCTCACCGCATCGGGAAAGCCGCTGAAATTCGGGGATGTTAAATCGAGCGGCATCAGCGTCGGCGTGCCTGGTGTGTTGCGCGCGCTTGAGCTGGCGCATAAGGAGCACGGCCGTTTGCCGTGGGCCACGCTTTTCGAGCCGGCCATCGCGCAGGCAAAAGCGGGCTTTACAGTTTCACCACGTCTTACAATGCTGCTCAAATGGTTGGGACCAGAGCGGTTCGATCCGGTCGCTCAAGCCTACTTCTTCGACGAAACAGGCACTCCGCGGCCGGCCGGCTACAATCTGAAGAATCCGGCTTTCGCGGCAACCCTTCAAGCGATCGCTCAAGGTGGCGCGGACGCCTTCTATGGCGGCTCGATCGCGCGCGCCATCGTTCAACGCGTGGCGTCAGCGCCACGTCTGCCAGGCGCCATGAGCGAGCAAGACCTGACCGGCTACAAAGCAAAGAAACGGCCGGCCGTTTGTGTCCCCTATCGTGGCTACAGCGTCTGCGGTATGGGCCCGCCATCATCGGGAGGCCTGGCCATCGCCAAGGTGCTGCGGCTGTTGGAACCCTTTGACTTGGGAAAAACGCCGCTCAACACACAGGCCCTGCACCTTATCGCCGAGGCGCAAAAATTGGCTTACGCCGACCGATTGCGTTATTTGGGCGACCCGGATTTCACCCCCGTCCCTGGTGGACTGCTGGACCCCAACTATCTCGACAAGCGCCGCGCCCTGATCAAACCGGACGCCGTCATGGGCGAACCGCCTGCCGGCACGCCACCAGGCATGGCACGCTCCCAGCCGGGGCGAGACGGCAGCAGGGAACGCCCCGGAACGTCCCACATCTCGATCATCGATGCGCAAGGCAATGCGCTCGCCATGACCACCACGATAGAGTCGGCCTTCGGCGCGCAACTGATGGTCGACGGCTTCCTGCTCAACAATGAACTGACGGATTTTTCTTTCAGGCCGCGTGATAAGGCTGGCGCACTCGTTGCCAATAGGGTCGAACCCGGCAAACGGCCCCGAAGCTCCATGTCGCCCACGATTGTGTTCGACAGCAGCGGGCGAGTCTGGGCGGTTCTTGGTTCACCTGGTGGGAGCCGGATCATCCTATACGTATTGAAATCGCTGATAGCACTGATCGATTGGCAACAGGACGCGCAAGCTTCCGCGGCGCTCGTCAATTTCGGAGCACGCAAAGAGGCTTTCGAGGTGGAGGCCGGCATAGATGGAGCTGCCATCGCGGCCCGCATGGCGCTTAAATCGCACAAGGTGCGCCCCGGCATGATGAACAGCGGCGCCCATATTATCACCGTACGTGACGGGCAATTGGAGGGCGGCGCCGACCCCAGGCGCGAAGGCGTGCCGCTGGGAGACTGATTGCTTGCGCCCATGAGTTGGGCTCCAATGCCGCCGCGTCCGCCTTAGGCCCAGAAAAGAACCGTTAGCGCCGTGTCAAAAAAACCAATCGTCATTCGCGGTGCAGGGATAGCCGGTCTGTGGCAGGCGCTTGTCTTGAGCCGGCGCGGTCACGACGTCATGCTCATCGAGCGCTCGGCCAAACCGTTCGATCAATCCTGCAGCGCCGTCGCCGGCGCCATGCTCGCGCCATTTTGCGAAGAAGAATCCAGCGATGCTCTGATCCGCCAGCTGGGTTTGCGATCCATTGCCCTGTGGCGAGAAATCTATCCCGAGCTCAATTGCAATGGCAGCTTGGTTGTCACTGCTCCACGGGACAGGCGCGAACTCGATCGCTTTGCCCGCCTGACCCAAGGCCACAATCAACTGTCGGGCGAAGAGCTGGGCGCGCTTGAGCCCGACTTGGCCGACCGCTTCGCTGCGGCGCTGTACTATCCAGACGAAGCCCATCTCGAACCTCAAGCCGCGCTCGGGTTTCTGTTGCGGATGGTTCGAGACGCCGGCGTCGAGGTGCGGCTCGATACTGCCGATGTGCCCAAATCCTATGCTCGCCTGATCGATTGTCGCGGGCTCGGCGCCCGGGACAATCTCAGCGGCTTGCGCGGTGTGCGCGGTGAACGCGCGATCATTCGCAGCGATGACGTCGAGCTAAGCAGACCCGTCCGGCTGCTCCATCCCCGCTTCCCTATCTATGTCGTGCCCTGGCCCGATCAGCTGTTTATGGTGGGCGCGACGGCACTTGAGAGCGAAGCAACCAGCGGTGTGAGTGTGCGCTCCGCACTTGAATTGCTATCAACCGCCTACGCCTTGCATCCCGCATTCGGCGAGGCTGAAATCATTGATGTCGATGTGGGATTGCGCCCAGCATTTTCGGATAACCATCCGAGGATTGTTGTCAAAGGCGACGATATCTATGTAAACGGTCTCTACCGGCACGGATTTATATTGGCGCCCGTCCTAGCGGAAATGGTGGCCGAGCACATCGCAGACGGCACCGAGCATCCGGAGATTTTTGTTGCAGATTGTCGTGAACGGTGAACCCAGGGAAACTGTCGTGCGCACATTGGCTGAATTGTGCGCGGCGCTAGAGATGGGATCAGAAAAAATTGCCACCGCGGTCAACGGTACCTTCGTGCCCGAGCGAGCTCGCGCGCAGCTCGAATTGCGCGCCGATGATCAAATCGAAATCGTGTCCCCCAGACAGGGCGGTTGATGCTTCATCTTTACGGCAAAGACTTTTCCAACCGGCTGCTGCTTGGCACAGCGGCCTATCCCTCGCCTCAGGTGTTGCGCGAGGCGGTCGAGAGCGCCGGCGTTGAAATCGTTACGGTTTCGCTTCGCCGCGAGTCGGCGCGGGAGCGCGCGGGACAGCGATTTTGGGAACTGATCAAAGATCTGGGTGTTGACGTGCTGCCCAACACGGCCGGTTGTCGAACCGTCAAAGACGCCGTGACCACCGCTCACATGGCGCGCGAGCTGTTCGCGACACCATGGATTAAGCTCGAGGTGATCGCCAATGACGATACGCTCCAGCCCGATCTCTTCGGACTTGTGGAGGCAGCACGCATCCTCAGCGAAGACGGTTTCAAGATTTTTCCCTACACCACCGAGGATCTCGGCGCTGCTGAGCGGCTGGTCGAAGCAGGATGCGAAGTGCTGATGCCATGGGGAGCGCCCATCGGCTCGGGCCAGGGTCTGGCCAACGTGCAAGCGCTTGCCAGCATGCGCTCCTATTTTGCCGGCATACCGCTGATTATCGACGCTGGTGTCGGCGCGCCGTCTCACGCAGCGCAGGCCATGGAGATGGGTTATGACGCCGTGCTGCTCAACACGGCTGTCGCCAAGGCCGGCGATCCGGCAAACATGGCACTGGCTTTTGCCAAGGCGATCGAAGCTGGTCAATTGGCCCGCGAAGCCGGCTTGATGGAACCGCGCGACATGGCAAGTCCGTCGACACCTGTTGCGGGCACACCGTTTTTCAAGCTGGATAATGCTTCATAGCTTCTACCCCGTTTTACCCGATATCGGATGGCTCGAACGGCTTGTACCGCTCGGCATCAAATTGGTTCAGCTCCGCCTCAAGGATGCATCCGCGGAAGAAGTAGTGCGGCAAATCGGCGAAAGCCTGGCGCTTTGCCGGGCACAGAAATGTCAGCTCATCGTCAATGACTATTGGCGCCAGGCAATTGCGCTTGGCGCCGACTATGTCCATTTGGGACAGGAGGACTTGGCGGCTGCCGATGTGAGCACCATTCGCGCGGCGGGCCTCAAAATCGGCATAAGCACGCATGACGAAAATGAGTTGGCGACAGCGCTTGCCGTCGATGCCGATTATGTCGCGCTCGGCCCTATTTACGAAACAAAACTCAAAGCGATGCCTTGGAGGCCCCAGGGCCTTGCGCGCCTGGGCCAGTGGAAGGCGGCGATCAGTTGCCCGCTGATTGCCATTGGCGGGATAACGCTTGAACGTGCCGACGCCGTATATGCCGCCGGCGCGGACTCGATCGCGGTGGTGACCGACCTCGTCACTGATCCAAATCCAGAGGATCGCACACGCCGATGGCTATCGTTACATGAGATGGATACCGCTCAATGACGGTCCGCGCGAGAACCAGACCACAACTGAAGGCACGCCGGCCGAACTGTCGTTGACGGCGAGGGTTCGGCCATGTGACCTTCTTCATTCTGTGCTGCGTAACGATGTAATTTGTGGCGTCTTGATGAGCGGAGCCTCCAGGCATGGAGTACCGACTGCGGCCTGACAGACCTTTGGACGAGGAGGTGCGCAAGATTGCGCACGCGCAGCTTGATGCCGCGATCGGCGGTCTTTCCAGCGCGCGCAACACTGATCGCAGCGTGCATGAAGCGCGAAAATGTCTCAAGCGCGTGAGATCGCTCGTGCGGCTGCTGCGCCCGGCTCTTGGCGAAAAATCATTCAAACGCGAGGATCGACGCATACGAAATATCGCACGCACGCTGTCACGTGCCCGAGACAGCCAGGCGATGATCGAGACAGTGAGCCGTATCGAGATGGAGGATGGGCGAATTTGGGGCGCAGCAGAGGCCCAATCGCTCAAATCTCGGCTGCATCGCGACCGCGCCAAGTCCGAGCGCGATTTGCAACGCCACGGATTGAGGGACGCAATCGAGGGATTGAGAGCCGCGCGCCAGCACTATCGAACCCTCAAGTTAAAAGCGAGACCACGTCATATCGCCGAAGGATTGGGCGAGACCTATCGCCAAAGCCGCAATGACTTTTTGGTCTCGTACAAAAAGGAACGCGAAGAGGATTTTCACAACTGGCGAAAAAGCGCTCAGCAGCACTGGCGGCAAATGTTGCTGCTTTGGCACGCTTGGCCAGCTGTCTTAGAGGCGCGGGCGGAATTGGCCTACGAGCTATCGCAATTGTTGGGCTTCGATCACGATCTCTCGGTTCTGATGGACCACATGCGGCAACAAGAAAAAACCTGCTCTTCGTGGAACGGCGAGGCCTTTTACGATGCTTGCAAGAGCAGGCAGCAAATCATGCGCGTTTCTGCCAGGCCGCTGGGTGAGCGGCTGTTCAGCGAACGGCCGCGCGATTTTCGCGATCGCATGCGTGCTTATTGGCGTACGGCGCGCCGCTCAGATGGGCTTGCCAAAACCGCAACCGACAGCAGCCGGCCAATTGGTTTTTCCGCGAACGGACACGACGAGCATCCAGTGGATTTGGCATAAGCAATTTTCACAGACGATTTTCCCGGCGCCACGCCTCGAACATCAAAACGTTCCACAGCACGTACTGCCAGTTTCGGCTTCCATCCAAGTGCTCTTGCCATTTTTGTTGGATGGGCGCCGGATCGAGATAGCCCGCGCGCTCGAGCGCGTCTGGAGAAATCAGGTCTTCGCACCATTCCTTCAGCGGACCGCGCAACCACTCGCTGACCGGCAGCCCAAATCCCATCTTCGGTCTCTCGATCAATGATTTGGGCACGTGGCGATAGAGCATCTGGCGCAGCAGCCACTTGCCCTGACCATCGCGCACTTTCATGGCCATGGGCAACCGCCAGGCAAATTCTACGACGCGGTGATCCAGCATGGGCACGCGAGCCTCCAACGCAACAGCCATGCTGGCGCGATCGACTTTTGCTAGGATGTCATCGGGCAGATACGTCATCGTGTCGATGTATTGCATCCAATCGACATGATCGTCGAAGCGGGCCATTACGCTGGCGTCTTGATACAGGCCCTTTGGTTCGTCGGCGCCCCTGACCAGCGTCCAGGCGCCGTCCCATTGGGAAACCAGATGGCGGTAGTAGCCCATTTCATCCTCGCCCAGAACGACGGCCAGTTTGTGCAGTTTATCGCCGATCATTCGGGGTCTGATCGATGCCGGCACCAATCGGAACAATTTGCTCCAGCTGCTTGGCGAGATTGCCGTTATGGCGTGCTGCAAAGCTTTCCGGCCCGGCTTTGGAAGTTGGCGGGCGATGTGTGCTGCACGAGCGCCTTGCGTGTAGCGATTGTAGCCGGCGAAGAGCTCGTCGCCGCCATCGCCAGAGAGCGCGACGGTTACGTGCGAGCGCGTCATCTGCGACACCAGAAATGTCGGGATCTGCGACGAGTCCGCAAATGGCTCGTCATAGATTGTCGGCAGTCTGGGAATGACATTCTGCGTTTCCTCGGGCGTTACATAGAGTTCCGTGTGTTCGGTACCGAGATGTTGAGCGACCGCTTTGGCATGATTGGCTTCGTTGTACTCGCTCTCGTGGAACCCGATGGAAAAGCTGCGGACAGGCGACGAGGCGTTGGCTTGCATCAAGGCGACGGTTGCCGAGGAGTCGACGCCACCGGAGAGAAACGCTCCGAGCGGCACGTCGGCGACCATGCGTCTCTTGACGGCATCGCCAAGCAACGCCTCCAATTCGTCGCACGCCTCGCTGTCGGACATAACAAGCGGTGAAGACCGCCCGTTGGTTACGGTCTTCTCCAGCGACCAATACTGGCTGATCGCTGGCTCGCCGCCTTGTTTCAGCACGAGCATGCTGCCCGGCTGAAGCTTGTGTATGCCTTTATAGATGCACTGCGGTGACGGGACATAACTCAGCCGCATATAGACAGCGAGTGAGTTTCGGTCGATTTCACCGCGCCAGCCGGGAAGCGCCGTGAAGGCCTTCAATTCTGACGCGAACAGGAAGCGGCCGCCATGCTGACCCCAATAAAGCGGCTTGATGCCGAGGCGGTCGCGCACGAGAACAAGCTGCTTGGCGCGGCGCTCCCAGAGGGCAAATGCGAACATGCCGATAAGGCGTTTCACGGTGGCCTCGACGCCCCAACGCGCGCAGCCTTCGACGATCACCTCGGTGTCGGAATGGCCGCGAAATTCGCAGCCCAAATTCTCCAGCTCGCTGCGCAACTCGGCCGCATTATAGATTTCACCGTTGTAGCTCAAGACAAAGCCGCCGCAGCTTGAGGCCATGGGCTGCGCACCGGCGGCCGAAAGATCTATGATCGCCAAGCGGGTGTGCGCCAGCACCAAACCTCGCTCTGCGTCGATCCAAGTGCCATTGTCATCGGGACCACGATGAGCAAGCGCAGACGCCATCGCGCGGCCCATGGCCTCAAGATCGGACGCTGGCGTGGCGCCTTTGCTTTCAATCAGTCCGGCAATGCCGCACATGGACCCTCCACAGGGGCGTTCATAATAGCTAGGCTTGATCTGCTGAATTGCGGAGCGACTCAATCCAGCATGTGGCGCATGGGGTCAAGTCACGCCTTGATCGCCGCCTTTTGCAACCCTCGGCATTCGAGTTGGTAAAGCCAGTGCACTGGGGGCAACCCAAATGGGACCGCGAGAGACCATGGTGCGAACCCTCACCAGCAATGAAGCGCGGCGCTATTACGAGCGTTTCGCCCTCAAGCAAGACCGCCAGGGCTGGTATGAGGACGCGGCGCTCGATTGGTTGGTCGCTCACGGTGATTTCGATCAATCAAACAATCTCCTCGAAATCGGCTGCGGCACCGGACAGTTCGCCGCAACGTTGCTCGGCCGGTATTTGCCTGACCATGCCCGTTACACCGGACTGGATATCAGCGCGGAGATGCTACGTATTTCCCGTGAAAGGCTGCGGGGCACCGGCGCCCGGCTGCTTCAGTGCGATGTGACTTTGCCACTCCCGATTCGGGACGGTTGCGTCGACAGGCTGGTCATTGCCTATGTCATGGATCTGTTGTCGGAGTCCGAGGCCCGGACGCTGATCGATGAAGCTTCCCGCGTTATGATATCCGGCGGCCTGTTGTGCCTCGCCAGTTTGAGCCGCTCTTCGTCTGGAGGTTTGGCTTGGGCGCTTTCGCGGCTCTGGTCGATGGCGCAACGCTTGGCGCCATTGCGCGTGGGCGGTTGCCGTCCGATCGATCTTGCTGGCGCGCTCGAACCGGAGATTTGGCACATCGAAAAGCGTATCACGGTTCAGCCATGGGGCGTGGCATCTGAAGCCCTGATCGCCAGACGCCTCTGATCCTTTGCACTTAGCCGATTGCGTGGTCCGCAAGCGCTTCCAATGTACGTATCATCGCCGACGTATCCCAATCTGCTCCACCTTGGGCAACGCACCCCGACAGCAATTGCTGCGCACACGCTGTGCCAGGAAGCGCAACGCCAAGTTCGCGCGCGCCACTGAGCGCAATGTTCAGGTCTTTCTGGTGCAGCGAGATGCGAAAGCCTGGCTCGAATGAGCGCTCGATCATGCGCTTGCCATGAATGTCCAGAACCCGAGAACCGGCAAAACCGCCCATCAGCGCCTGGCGCACCGCGTTCACATCTGCTCCTGCCTTGGAAGCAAACACGAGTGCTTCACTCACCGCCTGGACGGTGAGCGCAACAATGATCTGATTTGCAACTTTTGCCGTTTGTCCGTCGCCATTGCCACCGATATGGGTGATCGTCTTGCCCATCACCTCAAGCAGCGGCAAGGCCCTGGCAAAAGCCGCTTCGGGGCCTCCGACCATGATCGTCAAAGTGCCATCGCGCGCGCCAATATCGCCTCCCGAGACCGGAGCGTCGAGATAGTCGCAGCCCAGCTCGGCGATCCTCGCTGCGAATGCTTTTGTGTCCAACGGCGAGATCGAACTCATGTCTATGAGCGTCATTCCAGTCGTCAGGCCCGCGGCCACACCATCGGGCCGGAACAGCACGTCTTCAACGTCGGGCGTATCGGAGACCATTGTGATGACGGTTTCCGCTGCTTCGGCAACCGCTTTGGGTGACGCCAAGACATCCAAGCCTTTAGCCAACAGGGTTTCATGCGCTGGGCTTCGATGAATGGCCGTGGAAATGTCGTGGCCTGCATCGATAAGGTGATTGGCCATATGAACGCCCATTATACCCAGTCCGAGAAAACCAATTTTCATGTCCGACGTCCCTCTTTGATCTGTTGCGATCCACCTACCCGGCGACGGCTAGCATGCAGCCTTGCTATGTGATGTCCAAGCTGACAAATTCGCCTCTCCGCCGTCAATTGTTCGATGGCTTGCAACGACACCAGCCATGAGGAATGCGTGTGAGCGAGATCATTTTGCATCATTATCCACCCTCGCCGATGGCCGAAAAGGCCCGGCTAGCAATCGGCTTCAAAGGACTGCCATGGCACTCGGTCGAGGTGCCGCGATTGCCGCCAAAACCGGACTTGTTTCCTCTGACGGGTGGTTATCGGCGCGTGCCCGTGATGCAAATCGGTGCGGATATTTATTGCGATACCCATTGCATCCTAACCGAGCTTGAGAAGCGCTCCGCCACGCCGACGTTCTTCCCCAGCGCAAATCCTGGAGCAGCGCTGGCGTTGGCGCGCTGGTCGGATGACAGGCTGTTTTATCAAGCCGTGCGCATCGCGGTGGCGGCAACCCTCGAGTCCATGCCGCCCGAATGGGTGAGCGACCGCATGCAGTTGATGTTCGGGCCAGATCAAACGGCGGAAGATCTCCAGCAGCAGATGCCTAACACTGCGGCCCAGCTGTGCGCCCAATTGGGATGGATCGATCAACAGCTGGCCCACAACGCCTTTGTCCTCGGCGATGAACCGAGCCTGCCTGATTTTTCGATTTACCCGATTCCCTGGGTGCTTCGCGCGCGCTGGCCCAGCGCCACAGAAGCGTTCTCGCAATTCGCCAATCTTGTGGCCTGGGAGGCGCGCATGGCGGCGATCGGACATGGCGAAGCGACAGAGATGCAATCGGCAGATGCGATTGCGACGGCGTTGGCGTGCGAGCCCGAAACTCCGGAACAAGGCGAACCCAACGACCCTCAAGGATTGGCGCCGGGAATGAAGGTCAAGGTGTGTCCCGCAGACGCGTTCATTGAGCCAGAAGTTGAGGGCATACTGCGTTTTGTCGATTCCGACAGAATTGGCCTGCTGCATGAGAACGAGCGCGTCGGAACGATCTGCTTGAATTTTCCGCGTGTTGGCTATCGCGTTAGTCCCGCATGATAACGCGCCTTGAAGCGGACGCCGGCGGCGCTGGGCGACAAATGGAACAAAGTCATGCTCGGTCGCATCGGCGCATCCCTTAAATATCTGGGAGAACGCATCGGATGGGCGCGGTCTCTGGCCAGCGTCTTGCTGATCGCGTTCCTCGCCCTGCGGATCTGGGATCCGCTGCCGCTCGAACTGTTGCGCCTGAAATTCTTCGATATCTATCAGGTGATAAAGCCGCGCGAGATCAATTCGCATCCGGTCGTAATTGTCGATATCGACGAAGAAAGCCTGGAACTTCTCGGCCAATGGCCGTGGCCCAGAGACCTAATCGCCGACTTGATCGATCGGATCACGTCGGAGGGCGCGTTGGCAATCGCGTTCGATATCGTCTTTCCCGAACCCGACCGCACATCGCCCGATCTCATGGCCGATAAAGTGCCCGGTCTAAGCGAGGCAACCAAGGAAGAGTTACGCAAGGCGAGGAATCATGACACGATTTTGGCTGAATCACTGCGCCGCTCGCGCGTCGTGCTAGGCCAATCGGCTTACAATCCGAGGGGCTTGGTGTTGCGCGAAGGCATCTCACCTAAAGCGCCGCTGGCCTACATCGGGCAAGAGCCCGGACCGTTCCTGCTGACCTATCCAGAGCTGCTGCCCAATATCAAAACGCTGGAGGACGCTGCATCCGGGCGCGGTATGTTGACGGTTCTACCTGAAGCCGACGGGGTCGTGCGGCGGGCACCGCTGATTGTACGGGCCAAGGACACCATCATTCCGGCTCTGTCCATCGACGTGCTTCGGGTGGCCGCCGGTCAATCGACGTTGCTGGTCAAAAGCGACTCCATCGGTGTGCGGAGCATCGTCGTGGCGGGCGCCGAGGTGCCGACCGATCCCAATGGCCAGTTGTGGATATATTTCTCACCGCACGATCCATTGCGTTTTGTCTCGGCGAAAGACGTCTTGGAGGGTCGCGTGGACCGCAAGCGTCTGGAAAACAAATTCGTGCTGATCGGAACGTCAGCGAGCGGTTTGTTCGATCTCAAGACGACGCCAACCGAGCCGGTGATGGCGGGCGTCGAGGTGCAAGCCCAGGTGCTCGAGAATATTCTAAGCAAATCCGTCCTCAACCGACCTGGCTACGCCGTCGGCGCCGAGGTTTGGCTTGCTCTGCTGGTCGGTCTCGCCATCATTTTTCTGGTGCCTGTTTTCGGCGCGTTTCGCGTGTTCATGTTGGGATTCGCCATCACGCTTATTCTCGCGAGCGTGTCGTGGCAGCTCTATTCGCGCGCCAATATCTTGTTCGATGTGGCGTTTCCGTTGATTTCGAGCTTCGGCGTATTTCTGGCGCTGGTGTTCACCAACTATTTTCGGGAGGAGGCCCAGCGCCAGCAAATCCGCAACGCCTTCAATCAATACCTCTCACCCGATCTGGTCGAGGATCTGGCAAAGAATCCCGACAAACTCGTGCTCGGCGGCGAGACCCGAGACATGACGATCCTGTTCACCGATGTCCGCGGCTTTACCGCCATCTCCGAGCTCTACAGAGACGACCCTCAGGGGTTGACCGCCCTGATGAACCGGTTTCTCACGCCGCTTTCAAACGCCATCATCGATAACAACGGTACGATCGATAAATATATGGGCGATTCCATCATGGCGTTCTGGAACGCGCCGCTGGATAACACCGAGCACGCGATCGGCGCCTGTAAGGCAGCGCTCGACATGCTGAAACGCATGGAGAGGGTCAACACCGAGCGCGCAGGCGAAGCCAAGCAATCGGGCCAGCGCTTCATCCCGATCAAGGTCGGTATCGGCATAAATACGGGCGAGTGCGTCGTGGGCAATATCGGTTCGGAATTGCGCTTCGACTATTCGGTGTTGGGCGACAGCGTCAACCTGGCATCACGCCTGGAAGGCCAATCCAAATCCTATGGCGTGCCGATCATCATAGGATCGCAAACGGCAAACTATGTCGAAGACGAATTCGCGATGCTCGAGCTCGATTTCATTCGCGTCAAAGGCAAGTCCGAGCCGGATGTCATTTACACCATCCTTGGCGGCGACGATCTCATCATGGAAGGTGGCTATGTTGAGTTGCGCGACCGCATTCAGACCATGCTCAAGGCCTACCGGCATGGCGATTGGGGCAAGGCGCTGGTGGCACTGCAAGCGTGCAAACGGGCCGATGATCAATTCGGCTTGGAGACCTTCTACAATCTCTACGGCACCCGCATTGCTGCTTTTCTCGAAGCGCCTCCGCCCGATTGGGATGGCGTCTTCACGCTCGAGACGAAATAGCCGTCAGTTGAATGGAAACGGCCCGCCGCATTGTATGCAGCGGGCCGTAAGATCTTCGATACGAGCGTGGCGCTGTCGCCTAGAACTTGTAAACCAGGCCAGCGCGCATCGCGTGAACGTCGGGATCGTACGTCACGGTTTGACCGGAATATGTGACCGACTCGCTGTCGAGATCGGTGTAGAGGTAATCCAGCCGCGTGCTCCAATTGCTGTCGAAGCGGTATTCGAGACCACCGCCGAACTGCCAACCGGAAAACGTGTCAGAACCCGATCCGCCGCCGGTACCGGTCACCGGCAGGTCGATGTCGGCCCAGGCGTAGCCCACCATGCCAAACAGCAACAACTCCGGAGCCAACAGATAGCCGGCGCGAGCGCGTATTTCCGCCATCCAATCGACGCTGGCATTGACTCGATTTGCTCCAAACGCTTGTGAATCGGTCAAGTCGGCCGCAACCCAATCACCTTCGAAGCCGTAAACGAAATCTCCGGTCTGCCAGGACCAGCCGACCAGCACGCCGCCCAGCACACCATCGGCGTCAAAGTTGGCTGTACCGGCCGCTGCGGTCAGATCCGTATCGGCAATGCCATAACCCAAAAGCGCTCCAACCTGCCATCCAGCCCACGGCATCGATGCCACATTTGGAGGGGCAGCATTATAAGACTGTGAAGATGGGAGTGGCGGGAGATCCGCAGCCAACGCGGCCGTACCGATCACAACCAGAGCACTGGTCGCCAACAGCCCCGTCAGTCCCTTTGCCAAATTCTTGTGACTAGCCTTACGCATCACTCTAACTCTCCTGTCGGGCTCCCCATCGTGAACCTCCTTGCGGGAGGTAACATCCAGTTGCGGTGCCCGACCGCCGCATTCAGATGATCACTTTCCTGAAGAAATCCTAGCCGCAGACCCTTACGAATCGTTACCAGGAGGGTCGCCTGTGATGGCGGCATCATTTGGTAGGGTTAAGGGCGTTTTAACGGCTCTTTCAAGGCGGGACACATGACGCATACGGGCTGCGGATGGCCATTTTCTCGAGCATCTGCTATACATTGAGTTAGTTGCCCTACTAATTATTGAAAAATGACTATGGCACGCCGATCCAACAAGCGAATGAGACTGATTCTGGCGGCCAATCGACTGTTTCACCGCCAAGGCTACGAGCGCAGCAGCATTGCCGAAATCGCCAGAGAGGCTGCCGTCCCGCCCGGCAACGTCTACTATTATTTCAAAACCAAAGAAGACCTCGTCGAGGCGGTCATCGCACGGCGCAATGCCTTCATCGCCGCGTGGCTCTCAGACATCGACAAATCAGGCGACCCCGAGCACAGATTGACCCGTTTTGTCGACGAATTCGAAAAAACCAGCAAATCCCGCGCTGAGCACGGCTGCCCTGTTGGCGGCCTCTCTCACGACGCCAATCGCATCGGCGGCGAACTTGCGGCGCAGGCGCGCGTCGCGTTTCAGATGCTGCTCGATTGGCTCCAAAGGCAGTTCGTCTTTATGGGCGACGATCAGGAAGTTGCCCAATCAAACGCGCTGCATCTGATCTCGGTTCTGCAGGGAGCAAGTCTGCTGGCCCATACCTTCAGCGATCCGGCTCCTGTCGAATCCGAAGCAAACCGTCTCAAGGCGTGGCTGCACGCAATGGCGAGATGACCAATCGAGGGGCGTCCTGCTTTCGCCAATCAGCTTTCATGATAAGACATGACCACCAAAGTTCGGCGATGACCGGCATTGTCCGACTGATCATGTGGCGCGGCCGCAGCTCGAAGACGGGGGTGCAATTCCGCGTCATGTTGGCCAATGTCTCGACTGCATGGGCCCGCGCGGCGCGATACGATTGGTGGGGGAACGCCGCATGGCTTCAATACCAAGCGATCTAGAAATTGCCCGCGAGGCAAAACTCAAGCCCATCGTCGAATTGGCTGAACGTTTCGACATCCCGCCCGCCCATCTGCACAATTTCGGCCATCACATCGCGAAATTGGATCTCGACTTCATCGACGGTCTGAACGATCGCCCCGACGGCAAACTCATTCTTGTAACGGCCATGACGCCAACGCCGGCAGGCGAGGGTAAAACGACGACGACCGTGGGCTTGGGCGACGCGCTCAATCGTATTGGCCGCGAAACGATGATCTGCATTCGGGAACCCTCGCTTGGTCCGTGCTTTGGCATGAAGGGGGGTGCGGCAGGCGGCGGCTATGCGCAGGTCGTCCCGATGGAAAATATCAATCTGCACTTCACCGGCGACTTCCATGCCATCGGCGCGGCACACAATCTGTTGACCGCGATGCTGGACAATCACGTCTATTGGGGCAACGCGCTGGCCATCGACGAGCGGCGGGTTTCTTGGCGCAGGGTCGTCGATATGAACGATCGAGCGCTGCGCCAAATCGTCAGCTCGCTGGGTGGCATCGCCAACGGCTTCCCGCGCGAGGACGGTTTCGACATCACCGTGGCCTCGGAAGTCATGGCGGTGTTTTGTCTTGCCACCGGGCTGGATGATCTGCAGCGGCGGTTGGGCCGAATGGTTGTCGCCGAAACACGCGAACGCGACTATGTCACCGCAGAACAGCTCGACGCCTCGGGCGCCATGACCGTGCTGCTGAAAGACGCTTTCATGCCCAATCTGGTGCAAACGCTGGAAGGCAATCTCGCCTTCATTCATGGCGGGCCGTTCGCCAATATTGCCCATGGCTGCAATTCGGCGATTGCGACGAAAACAGCGCTGAAACTTACCGATTACGTTGTGACGGAGGCGGGCTTTGGTGCCGATCTAGGCGCGGAGAAATTTCTCAACATCAAGTGCCGTAAGGCGGGCCTGGTGCCGGATCTCGCCGTCGTTGTGGCCACGGCGCGAGCGCTCAAAATGCACGGCGGTGTCGAGCGCGACAAAATTAACGACCCAAACGTCAAAGCCTTGAAGAAGGGGCTCGTCAATTTGCGCCGACATGTCGAGAACATGCAAAAATTCGGCCTGCCCGCGATCGTCGCCATCAACGAGTTCACCTCCGACAGCAAAGAGGAGCACGAGGCAATCCGCGACTATTGCGCCGAAGTGCTGGGCGTCGAAGCAATCACCTCATCGCACTGGCAAAATGGCTCGGCCGGCGCGGAGCTGCTGGCCGAGCGCGTTGTCGACAAGCTGGAAAACAATGGCGGCGTCGCGGAACAGCCCTTCCGCTTTCTCTATGGCGATAACATTTCGCTATGGGGCAAGGTGCAGACCATCGCGCGCGAGATCTATGGTGCCGATGAAGTCATCGCCGATACCAAGGTCCGCAACCAATTCAAGGAGTATGAGAGGATCGGCGCCGGCCACTATCCGATTTGCATCGCCAAGACCCAGTATAGTTTTTCGACAGATCCTCAGCTCAAGGGCGCGCCGAGCAATCACGCCGTGCCCATCCGCGAGGTAAGACTGGCCAACGGCGCGGAATTCATTGTCGTCATTTGCGGGGACATCATGACCATGCCTGGCTTGCCCAGAAAGCCGGCAGCGGTCAACATACATCTCGACCAAAATGGCCTGATCGAAGGGCTGACTTGAGTTTGCCAATTTGACCTACCTGCCCCACGTCGATGGCCTGCGCGCAAGCGCCATTTTGGCGGTGGTCGTCTATCACGCGGCGCCCCATTTGGCACCTGGCGGCTATGTTGGCGTCGATGTGTTTTTCGTCATTTCCGGATTCCTGATCACCTCGATCATCGTGCGCGAGATCGCAGAAGGTCGCTTTTCCTTCGCTGGATTTCTGGCGCGCCGGGCGCGGCGCATCGCACCGGCGCTCGTCGTCGTCTATGCCGCGACCGCCCTGGTCGCGCTCATTTTGCTTCTGCCTGACACGTTCAGCAGCTACGGGCGAAGCCTGTTCTACTCGTCCTTGTTTGCCGCCAACTACTATTTCAATCGCACGACGGATTATTTCTCGGCTCCGGCGCATGAGAAACCACTGCTTCACACGTGGTCGCTCTCGATTGAGGAGCAGTTCTACATTCTTTGGCCGTTGCTGCTGTTGATGATCTGGACGTGGTTGCCGCGGCGTATTTTGCCCTTTCTCATTGGCGCGCTAGCCTTCGCCTCACTGGCATTCTCTGAATACATGGTCGAGGTTGGTCGAAGTTTTACGGACGACGAGAGCATTCGCGAGCGAACTTATGCGTTTTACGCGTTGTCCTGCAGGGCTTGGGAGCTTTTGCTCGGCGCATGCCTCGTCTTTGCGATCAACGTGAAACCGGCCAAGGGGTGGTTCAGCGAGGCGATGGCGGTTGCTGGGCTGGGGGCCATCGCCGGCAGCATCTTTCTGCTGACAAACGCTTCCCGCTTTCCAGGCTTAGCGGCACTGCCGGCAACAATGGGTACAGCCGCCGTCATTTATGCCTGCCATCATCGCACGACCCTTGTCGGGCAAGCGCTGTCGGTTCGTCCTATGGTTTGGGTCGGATTGATCTCCTATTCACTCTATCTCTGGCATTGGCCAATTCTAGCCTTCGGACGCGTCTGGCTGACGCCTGAACTAAGCCACACGACGATCGCCGCTTTCGTCGCGATCAGCTTCGGCGCGGCCTGGTTGTCGTGGCGTTTCATCGAGCTGCCATTTCGGGCACAGCAAGGCGCATTCTATTTTCCGGTACGCCGCGCGCTGGCAACGGCGGCTGTCTGCTTGCTGGCGACGGCATCGCTTGGCACAGCAATCCGGCTGGGAAACGGTCTGCCCTGGCGGCTCGACGAAAGGGCCCGTCAGGTCTTTTACGAACGCGCCAGCATCAATCCATACCGCACCCAATGCGATGGCGCCGACAAGATCTTCGGGAACGATGACGTATGCGCCTTCGGGCACACGCAGACGCCGGGGCAACCATACGACATCGCAATTTTCGGCGATTCCAACGCCGACCAATTCGTGCCCCTGGTTGCAAAACTGGCTGAACAGCGAAAGCTCAAAGGGCGGCAAGTGACACAAACCGCATGTGCCGCTCTACTGGGCGCTTGGCGCACCAACCAACCGGAGTGGCGAAAGTGGACCTGCCTCGCCTATCAGCAGCAAATCATCAAATTTCTCGACGAGAATCCACAGCTCAAGCTTGTCATTCTCGCCAGCAATTGGGCGTCATATCAATATCCGGACATGGTCGGCCACAACGGGCTCGTTATCGATCCAGCCGCGCCGGTCACGGAAACGCGTGGTCCCTACGAATTCCAACGGCATTTGGAGACAACGGTGGCTTTTCTGCGCGACCGCGGTCTGAAAGTCATGATCATCGGCCAGGTGCCTTATGTGAAGGACCTGCCGTTTGCGTGCGCGGTCAGCGCGCGTCGGAGAGGCGATAGCGGCAACGATTGCGGTTTTCCCGCCAAGAGCGTCCGCGACCAGATCGAGGTTTCAAACAGCGCCATCGCCGAAGTCTCCAAGCGGGAGTCCGGCGTCGAAAGCCGATTGCCAAGCGATGTGATCTGCGACAAAGAGCACTGCTATACCGTGATGGACGGGTTGTTCCTCTACCGCGATCATGGCCATCTCAACGCTGTCGCGGCCCGCCATTTGGCCCAACACTTCCAACTGCCAATCTTACCGTAAGTGACGGGCGAGATTTGATATCGCGTGAGCTACGAACGGTCCGTTCGCCTAACGATCCTCGTCGTCGTCCAACAGGATACGGTGAGCCGCGCCGTCCAGATCGTCGAACTGCCCCGATTTGAGGCACCAGAAAAACGCGCCAAGCCCCACCAGGCCGAGCACTAGGGCCGCGGGCAGCAAATAAACGATCACATCCATGCCGAACGTCCTTTTGATGACGCTGCACGCAGCGCGTTGAGCGTCACCACGATCGAAGAACCAGACATGAAGAGCGCCGCCATCAGCGGTGTGACGAGCCCGGCCACGGCCAACGGAATGGCGATGGCGTTGTAAACGCCGGCAAGTGCAAAATTTTGCAGCATCAAGCGGCGTGCCTTTCGTCCTGTATTCAGCGCGGCCAATAGCGGTTCGAGCTGGTCGCCGATGACGATTATATCGGCGGCCGACTGAGTGATGTCCAACGCCGTGGCGGGCGCGGCTGACACATTGGCCGCCTGCAGCGCGGCGGCGTCATTGAGACCGTCGCCGACCATCAACACATTGTGTCCGGAGCCGCGCAACGCGCCAACGCGCTCGATTTTTTCCTTGGGATCTGCAGCGGCGGACCAGCGCGAAATGCCAAGCTGCTCGGACGCCTCGAGCACCGCCGCTTCGCGGTCGCCGGAGAGCACACGAACATCCAGGTCCAATCTGCGCAGTTCATCGACCACCTCGCGCGCGTCGGATTTGAGGTGCTGATCGAAAAGAAAGGCAACGGGCGCCGTGTCGTCTTTCCTGAACCAAAGCTCCATGCGCGGCAATCCACCCACATCGCCCGCGGCCCCCGCGTCGCAATGTGAGCGGCTTCCCAGCCTGTATTCGACGCCAGCCTCCTGCGCGACGACGCCGGCTCCCGCCAATTCTTGAGCGCCGAGGATCGGTGAAGCGTCTGGCTCGAGGCGCGCCAGCGCGCGCGCCAACACGTGATGGCTCGAATGCGCCAAGCGCGCGGCTGCAGTCAGCGCGGTGGGCGAGATCGTCTCGGTGTTTTGCAAGGTGCAATTGGGATCGGTGAGCGTGCCGGTCTTGTCGAAGATCACTGTGTCGACCTCGGCCAAGCGTTCAAGTGCATCACCTGAATTGACAAGAACACCTCTGCGGAAGAGCGCTGAGGTGGCGACGGCTTGGACTGCGGGCACCGCCAGGCCCAGGGCGCACGGACAGGTGATGATCAACACAGTGATCGCGTTCAACAGCGACGGCTGCCATCCCGCTCCAATGACCATCCAGCCAATGAATGTCACCGCAGCCAGCCCATGAACCAGCGGCGCATAAAGCGCGGCCGCCCGGTCGGCGAGGCGCCTGTAGCGTCCCCGTTGGGCCGTCGCGCGCTCAAGCAGGTCGCCGATCTCGGCCAACAGAGTACCGCTTTGCGCTGTTGTTGCTTGGATGGTCAGAGCGCCGCTCAGATTGAGCGTCCCGGCATATACACGATCTCCTGGGCGAACTGTCTTCGGCGCACTTTCGCCCGTGACCAGGCTGTCATCCAGGTTCGATGTGCCGCCCACCACGATGCCGTCAACACCGATGCGGTTGCCCGGCGCGACAAGAATTCTGTCACCCACGCGGATCTCGCTGGCGGCGATCTCGCGGGTGGAGCCGCTGGTATCAAGCTTGGTGACCGTCGGCTTTTGCAAGGCCAATAAATTTTGGCCGAGGCTGCGCATCCGGGAGCGGCTTCGCATCTCCAGGACGCGGCCAATCAGGAGGAAAAAGAGCAACATCACCGCAGAGTCGAAATAAGCCTCTTGCCCGCCGCCTGCGGTTTGGATCACGGACATCACCAAGGCAAGCAGCACGGCCAACGATATGGGAACATCCATATTGAGACGGCGGGCCCGAAGCGCGCTGAAGGCGCTTTCGAAAAACGGTTGACCCGAATAGGCGACCACGGGCAGCGCGATCAGGGCAGAAATCCAATGGAACAGGTCGCGCGTCTCCGCCTGCATATCTTGGACGCCGCCAGACCAGACGGCGACCGACAGCAACATAATGTTTGCGGCACCGAAGCCGGCAACTGCAAGCGCCCGAATGAGCCGTGATTCCTGTTCGAGGGCGCCGGCTTCCGCTTCATCCGGCGCGTAGGGTCGCGCGGCATAACCAAGTGTTTCGAGCTCTGCAATCAGCTGCGGCAGGGCGACGGTATCGGGTTCGGCCTCTACTGCGAGGCGGCGCGAGGTCAGGTTGAGACGCGCCGATTCCACGCCCGGTATGGCGCCGACCGCGCGCTCAATTTTGCTCATACAGCCGGCGCACTCGATATTATCAACCGCCAGGACAATCTGCTCGTTGCGCGCCTCCCGCGCTTGCACGTGCGGGGCCGTGGAAGCAGCAAGGGTCATTTGACGGTGATCCTGTCCTTTGTCCGGTAGACCCGTGTCGGGCCACGAAAGGCATTGATCTCCAGCAGCCATTGACCGGAGTGCGGCAACTGCACGGACTCGCGGTAAAGTCCCGAACCGATTTCGCGCAAGCGCACATTGGTGTCGTGTGCCGCCCGCGTCGGCCGCTTGATGAGAGCCTCAACCCGCAAGCCGGCAACGCTCTGCCCGGACGCATCCTTCGCCGTCACCACCAGTTCCAATTCACCATTGGCGGCGAGGCGATGCGACAGATCGACGTTCCAGGCTCGCTTGTTTTGGGCGGCCGCAGCGGCGATTTCATCGCCATATGACCGGCCTCGGACATAGGCATCGGGCACATCGAGGCCGCTGAATGTGCTGATGGCCAGATAGGTCATGATGCCGTTTACGGTGAATACGACCGCGAAAAACCCCACAAACCAGATCAGCACATGGCGGCCGGTCACCTTGCCGGCCTGGCGATCGATCGATGTACCGCCTTCACTCATCGGACTGGCCATTTGAAGAAATCCTCAACCTCTATGCGCTCGCCACTCACCGTTTCCACCGCTCGGAAGGTCACCGGCGTCGGGCTGCTGGAATTGGCGTTTGCGGGGGCGAACACCAGAGCGCGCACCGCGCGCGTCGTGTCGGGCGCGACTTCGATCTCCAAAGGACCGCCATTGATCCGATCGATGCCCACCACCTGCAGTCGGCTGCCCGGTAACCCGGAGACCTCGAGTGCGAATGTCCTTGGCTCCAGCTGTTTGTTCAGCAGGCGCACGGTGTAGCCATTGCGCACACCGCCATCACTGAGCAAAACAAATTGTGGATTGCGGTCGTGCAGCACGCTGATGTCGAATTCGTCGCGTGTCAGAAACTGACTCACCATTAGACCGCCCACGGCGAGCAGCATTGCCGAGTAGATGATCGTGCGTGGCCTGATAAATCGGAAACTGGTGGGTTCGCCCTTTTGCCGGCGCGCGATGTTCAGATCCGTGTCATAGGCGATCAATCCGGAAGGCCTGCCAATTTTCGCCATCACGGTGTCGCAGGCATCGATGCAAAGTCCGCATTGAATGCATTCGAGCTGAATGCCTTTTCTGATATCGACGCCGGTCGGGCAAACAGCAACGCATTGATAGCAGTCGACACAGTCGCCAGCCTGCTCGCCCTTTGCCTGCAAAGCCGCTGCCCTCTTTAGGGCATGGCGGGGCTCTCCCCTGTCGACTCGATATGTGACGTTGAGCGCTTCCTCATCCGTAAGCGCCGCCTGGATCCGGGGCCAGGGACACATATAGGTGCAAACCTGTTCGCGGGCGAAGCCTGCGAGCAAATAGGTGGTGAGCGTCAGAATGCCGATCCACATCCAGGCGGTTGCGGGCGCTTGGAATGTGGCAAGCTGATAGACGAGCGTCGGCGCATCGGCGAAATAGAGAACCCATGCCCCGCCCGTCCACCAGGCGATAATGAGCCACAATGTGTGCTTTGAGGCTTTTTTTCCGACCTTTGACGCGCTCCAAGGGGCGGAGTCCAATTTCATGCGCGCGCGCCGGTCGCCTTCGGTCCAACTCTCGACCAGCAGAAAGAGGTCGGTCCAGACCGTCTGTGGACACATGTAGCCGCACCATACGCGGCCAGCGAGCGCGTTCATCAAGAAGAGTGCGAGCGACGCCAAGATCAGCAGCCCGGTAAAATAGTAGACCTCTTGCGGCCATATCTCGACGAAGAAGAAGTAAAAGCGCCGCCCCGGAAAATCGACCAGGATCGCTTGATCGGGAGCATTTGGCCCGCGGTCCCAGCGCACAAAGGGCAGCAGATAATAGGCAGCGAGCGTCAGGCCGAGAATGCCCCACTTCAGCTTCCGAAACGTTCCGCTGACCTTCTGCGGATAAATCTTCTTATGTTCCGCATAGAGTGACGGCTCGTGCTCGTAGATCGATGCGGTATCGTCCATTGGACCGTTAGAGGCCTCCACCCAGACTGTGCACGTAAACGGTGAGAGCTTTGATGACGGTCGGTTCAACACGGCCGTCCCAAGACGGCATGACGCCATTCCGGCTGTTGGCAATGGAAGCAATAACCTCTTCCGTACCACCGCCATAGAGCCAAATGCCATTTGCCAGATTGGGAGCACCGAGCTCCTGATTGCCGCGTCCGTCCTCGCCGTGACAGGCGGCGCACTGCTCGGCGAAAATGATGGCGCCGTCATCAAGGTTTGCACCCGCCGTCGTCTGTCCAGACAAGCCGCGCGCGTATCCGACAACGTCGAGAATTTGTTGCTTCTGAAGAATCCCATCGCGGCCAAAGGCGGGCATGGCATTGTCGCGAGTCTCGTCATGCACGGCGCGAATTCCAACGGCGATGGTTTTATGGATGTCGTTCAGCGTTCCGCCCCACAACCAATCATCGTCGTTCAAATTCGGGTAGCCAACCATTCCTGCGGCGCCTGAGCCATGGCATGGCGCGCAATTGTCGCCGAATGCGGCCTTGCCGCTTGCCATTGCAAATTCGAGCAGTGCGGGATCGGTACGAATCTCGGCCAGTTCGGCGACCGCAATGCGGTCCCAGAGGGCCTGCTGTTGCGCCCTTGCGTCATTCAGTTCTTGACGCAACTGCCCACGGCTCGACCAGTCGAGAAAGCCCTTGGTCGGGCCGCCGAACCAGGGCCATGCCGGATAAAGCAGGAAATAGACGAAGGACCAGATAATCGAGGCGTAAAATGTCCAAGCCCACCATTTAGGGAGCGGATTGTTCAATTCCTTCAGGCCGTCCCATTCGTGGCCCGTGGTCTCGACGCCACTGATTTCGTCAATTTCCTTATTCGCCATCGTCTGCATCCTCATCGAGCGGCAGGCGCGCTGCCCTATCGAAGGTTTCGCGATTGCTCGGCCAAAGCGCGTAGACGACGACGACGCTGAAGCAGATCACCAGAAAAACCAGTCCCCAGGTGTTTGAGAACAGGGCTGCGTCTTCAAAGGTCACAGGTCCACCTCTCAGCGCTTATTTGCGTTTTCGTCGTAGAGATTGAAGTCGATCAACGTTCCCAGCATCTGCATGTAGGCGATGAGAGCGTCCATTTCGGTAATGCGGTTGGCGTCGCCGTCGAAAACACGGGAGGCGGCTTTTTGATAGCGCTGTTCGAAGTCGCTGACGCCGTCGGAATCAGGGTTCGCCTGCGCTTCCAAGTCCTGCTTGGCGTTCTCGATCATCTCGTCGGTATAGGGAACGCCAATCATCCGGTTCACTCTGAGGTCGTCTGCGATGGTGGCATAGGATAGATCCGTTGTCGCAAGCCAAGAGTAAGACGGCATGATCGAACCTGGCACAACCGAGCGCGGATTCTTGAGATGGTCGCTGTGCCATTCATCTGAGTATTTGTTGCCCAAGCGGGCAAGATCGGGGCCGGTGCGTTTCGATCCCCATTGGAATGGATGGTCGTACATGCTCTCTGCCGCGAGCGAATAATGGCCATAGCGCTCCACCTCCGCGCGCAGGGCGCGGATCATCTGGCTGTGGCACACATAGCAACCCTCACGGACATAGATGTTGCGCCCGGCGAGCTCCAGCGGCGTGTATGGGCGCACGCCCTGCACCTTTTCGATAGTGCTCTTCATCAAGAACAGCGGCACCAGTTCGATGATGCCGCCAATGGCTATTACGATCAGAATTCCGACCAATAGGAAAATCGAGTTCTTCTCAATCGTTGCGTGGCTGAATGACATGGGGAGTCCCTACTCGGCCGGCTGCTGCTGAAGCAGCGCTGCACGTTTTTCCATGACCTCGCCGCTGTGGACCGTGCGCCAGAGGTTGTAGATCATGATGAGCGTTCCGATGACGAAGAGCAGACCGCCAAAGGCACGGATCACATAGAAGGGGTGCATCGCCTCCACGGATTCGACAAAGCTGTATTCGAGGAAGCCGAGGCTGTCATAGGCGCGCCACATCAGGCCTTGCAGAATTCCCGACACCCACATCGCCGTGATGTAGAGCACGATGCCCAGGGTCGATATCCAGAAATGCCAATTGACCAGTTTGTCGGAGTAGAGCCCCTTGCGCTGCCACAGCCACGGCACAAGGCAATAAATCGCGCCGAAGCTGACAAACGCGACCCAGCCGAGCGCGCCCGAGTGAGTGTGGCCAATGGTCCAGTCGGTATAGTGCGACAGGCTGTTGACGGCCTTCACCGACATCAGCGGTCCCTCGAATGTGCTCATGCCGTAAAAGGCGACCGATACGACGAGCATCCGCAGCACCGGATCGGTGCGCAACTTGTCCCAAGCGCCTGAGAGCGTCATTAGGCCATTGATCATGCCGCCCCAGGACGGCATCCACAGCATCACCGAAAACGTCATGCCGAGTGTTTGCGCCCAATCGGGCAGCGCCGTGTAGAAGAGATGATGGGGGCCGGCCCAGATATAGAGAAACACCAGCGACCAAAAGTGGATGATCGAAAGCCTGTAGGAGTAAACCGGACGGTCGGCGCGTTTTGGAACGAAGTAATACATGATGCCGAGAAAGCCGGCGGTCAGAAAGAAGCCAACGGCGTTGTGGCCGTACCACCACTGGGTCATGGCATCCTGCACGCCTGCCCAGACGATGTAGGATTTGGTCGAATAGATTGATACCGGCACGGCCAAATTGTTGACCACGTGCAACATCGCGATGGTCACGATGAAGGCCAGGAAAAACCAATTGGCAACGTAAATGTGCGGTTCTTTCCGCTTCATCAGGGTGGCCAGATAGACCAGCAAATAGACCACCCAAACGATCGTGAGCCACAGATCGGTGTACCATTCGGGCTCGGCGTATTCCTTCGATTGGGTGACGCCCAACAGATAGCCGGTGGCGGCAAGCACGATAAACAGATTGTAGCCCCACACCACAAACCACGGAGCGATATCGCCGGCCAAACGGGCCCGGCTGGTGCGCTGGACGACATAAAGCGATGTCGCCAACAAAGTGTTTCCGCCGAACGCGAAAATGGCGGCTGAAGTGTGCAGTGGCCTGAGTCGTCCAAAACTGAACCACGGCAAATCCAAATCGATTGCCGGATAGGCCAGCTGAAGCGCGATCACCAGACCGGCCAGAAAACTTACAAGTCCCCAGAAAACAGCCGCTACCGTCGCGAGCTTGACCACGCCCAAATTGTAGCCGGACTCACCAGTTCGCCAGGCATCAGTCTCTTGCCGGTCCAGAAAGCGGTTGACGATTGCAGCGATGGCGACAAGGGCGGCAGCGGCCAACAGATAGGCATGAAATTGCATGGCGCCGTCATGCGTCTTGCCGGCAATGACGATCATTAAGATCAGTCCAAGGCCAAGGCAGGCAGCCGTCAGGCCCTCTCCCAGACGCAGGTTTTTTGTCTCGCTCATGACTGGCCCCTCGCCACATCGATGCAGAATCGCGCGGTCGCACGGCAGAATCTCCCGAACGACTCAGTGCGCCGCTTACGCGCGTCTGTGGTGCCGAATCCCCGCAAGGGGCGCTTTGATTCAGGTCAAGAAGGGGCCTGCCGCGTCCGGTTCTAAGCCGCGGTTGATATTCTGTGCGGATGGTTTTTCCGGCGAGCCGAGTGGCCGGCGTTTGCTGTGTGCTCGTCGCCGCCCTCAGCCGAAGGTGCGCTCGATTATGGCCCGGAATGCCTTGGGAGACTCCCAGAAAGGGAAATGCCCAACCTGATCCATTGTGTGCAAGGCAGCGCACTTGTCGGTCAGATCGGCGATGTCTTCGCAAGAAGCAAACTCGTTGCTGCCGCGCACAATTGCAACGCGTCGCAGAGCCGCCAGATTGTCGGTGAAATCGAATTGCTTGAGCTGGGCGTCCAACGCTTTGAAGGTGGCGAGATTCAACGCCAGAGCATCGGTCGGAATAGATGCCTGATCGACAACGTAGTAGGGCAGCAAAAGCTTCATCACGGCGGCGCCGTTGCCGGTTAAGAGCGCTGTGAGCGGTGCGCGGATACGCGCCGCCAGGGGTATCCTGCCGATCAGCGTGGCGCGGGCGGAGTCGTATTTGCCGCTCGTGGATGGCATTGGATTGATGAGCAAGCCTTCAGCTATTTCGGGCAGCGGCCGCTCGTGCTGTTTGGGGCGCGAGAGCGCCGCTGCGAGCACAAGCGCGCCCCAGGAGTGAGCAATAACGCCGACAGGCGCGTCGGCCGAAAAGCGCGTGAACAAAGTGCGCAGCTGCGCCGCGCAGCCCGCCACTGACAATCCTTCGGGCGGGAGTGGAGTACGGCCGCATCCGGGCTGGTCGTAAAACACCAGTGTTCGGCGATCGGCCAAAGAGCTTAGAGCGGACAACAGATATGTGTGGTCAAATCCCGGCCCGCCATGAATGACGAAGACCGATGGCCCTTGCCCAATCGTTTTCACGAACGTGCTGCCCGCAGGCGTCTCGATCACGTCTTCGAACGAACTCGGTGCCAACCTGTTCATAAGAGCTGACCATTTGGATCGGCGGGGTAGTTGTACGTCACACTGGATTGGCGGAGAAAAAACCTGAACCAATATTGGCTTTTGCTTCCGGCGGCATGTGCTCGGCGAGCTTGCTTGGATGAATAAAGTCGTCGCGGAACCAGGGATAAAGTTTGGGATCGAAAATCCGCTTCAACCAATCGATTACCAGAGCGCGTCGCGGTGTTTTGCGCGCATCTGGATGGTACGTCAGCCAGATGTCGAGATTGTATCGACCGCCGATGTCGATCGGCACGACCGGTGCTCCAAGCGCAGCGGCAAAGGTTGGCAGCACTCCGATGCCGGCGCCCTTTTCGACAGCATAAAAATGAGCCGTGCTGGTGTTCGTGCGGATGCCCACTATTTTTTCGACGCTGGGCAGGCCGAAAAATTCCGCAAACGCTGAGTCATCGAGGCCCGGCGCAATCTGTTGCACCAATCGGTGTTCTCTGAGATCGGCGGCCGTCTCGGGCATGCCATAGGTCTCCAGGTACCGTTTTGATGCAAACGCGTGGGTGTGCAGCCGTCCCAATTTGACCTGTTTCAGATCCTGATTTGTCGGCTTGCTGAATTGGATCGCCATATCGGCCTCGAGGCGTAACACGTCTGCGTTATCCATCGCACAGCGCAAATTGATGATGATGAAGGGGTATTGCCGTTGAAATTCGACGAGCCGCGGCATGACCCAATACGAGCCAAGCCCTTCCGTAATGGAAATGCTTACCGGTCCACACGCCGTTACGTCTTGGGCCGCCTGCTTGTGAATGACGTCGAATATCGCCTGTTCCATCTGGCGCGCGTTTTGCAGCAGTGAGTTTCCTTCGCCTGTGAGTGCGATGCCATCGGGAACCCGCTCGAACAATCGGGTTCCGAGCGCGGACTCCAAGCGTTCAATACGACGAACGACCGTAGAGGAGCTCAGACCCAACGTGATTGCGGCTTTTCTGAAACTGGCGGCTTCGGCGCAGGCCAAGAAGATCCTGAAATCATCCCAGGAGAAATGGCCAATTTTGGGAAGTAAAGCTGTGTGCTCGATTCTTGCAACAGGCCGCTGCGCACTTTGCTGCATCTCAGATGTCCCAAAATGGATATGGATGAGAACCGCATATGGGTAAGTCAAAACTGGGTATTACGCAATTGAACTACGCTTAATGGGAATGTGCAACGGCAAGCTCATGGAAAATATTCAATATAGTCGTCACGAATTCGATTTACTTGAGCCGCCCAAGGTGGCTCGGATACAGCTCAGGAACGCTACAGTCGAGGATATCGACACCGCGCGCGAATTCGCACAGCGCGAACTGCCCGGCAATATCGCGGCAGGCGAGGTCCTGGAAAAAGCTATTCTGCACAATCCAGACAGCGTGTTGGCCTTCAGCCGGGACGATAAAATCGTCGGCGTATGGGCGATGCTGATGCTTGGCCCGGTTGCGCTTGAGCAATTGCTGCTCGGCGAGTTCAACGCCATCGACCCTGATTTTCGTTTTCTGACGCCAGGCGGCGAGAGGCCGGTGGCGATCTACAAATGGGCCGTCGTTGCGCCGGGTATGGCCGCGGAGGGCATTCGGCACGTCAGCCGTTTTCTTCGCCAGCCGCTTTATTTGCGCACCAATTTCTTCTCGCGGCCCAACACTGATGTGGGCATCAAGCTGAACCACAGTCTCGGCTTCCGTCCCATTGAATCACAGACGCCGGGACTGTTTCGCTACACCCGTCTGGTCAACCGCGCGTCGCCGATGTCTCAGGCTGCGTAATCGATAGTGGGGGCACAAGGTGACTGAATCCACGCCAATTTACGACACGTTCTGGGAGCCGGATGCAAATTCCTCCCGGCCGAACGATACGCGCTATGGAATCAAAGTGGCCCACTCGCTCAACGACATGATGCAGGTGGCTGCAATCCGGGCCGCGGTTTTTCTAAGCGAACAAAACTGTCCCTATCACGAGGAATTCGACGGCAACGATTTTTGCGCCGTCCATCTGATTGGATATCGCGGGTTTGAACCGGTCGCGTGTCTGCGGGCGCGTTTCTTTGCCGATTTCGCAAAGCTGGAGCGGCTGGCCGTGCGCCACGAATACCGCAACACGCGGATGTCCTTCGCCATTGTGAAGGCTGGAATCGAGCTCGCGCGCAAGAAAGGCTACCGACGCGTCTACGGCCACGCCCAAGACAGGCTGGTCAATTTCTGGTCGCGCTTCGGCGCGCGTCCGCTGCCAAAGACGAAGGACAAGGAGCTCGTCTTTTCGGACTACTCCTACACCGAGATGCTCTTGGAAACGGACCTGCATTCCGACCCGATCACACTGGACAGCGACCCATACACCATCATCCGTCCAGAAGGATCTTGGCACCGGTCCGGCGTGCTGGATGGCTCGGCCCAACGCCCCGCCTCCTCACCCCAGCGCCATGATCTCAATGGCCAAGCGAGCGGCTGACGTCGATGAATATCCAAAATTTTCCACATTGGAGAAAGGTGCGCGGAGTCCCGATTACGGCCTTCGTCGACCTGCAAGTCGAATATGTCGCCGACGGCAGGGCCTATTGCGTCAAAGAAACCGACGCGATGCTGGCAAAATGCAAGGAGGTGCTCGAGTACTGCAGGAAAGAGGGCCTTCCCATCGCCCATTTCCGGCAACTGAAATCCTCCGCCTATTTCAATAAGTCATCGGAATTCTCTGGCTGGATCGACGGGTTTCAACCGAAACCGAACGAAATGGTGTTCGAGCGGCGGATGCCATCCTGCTACAGCAATATCGATTACTTGAACCTGCTGTCGACCATCGACAATCCGACAACCATCTTTCTCGGATTCTCCGGTGAATCATCGTTCGTATCAACATCGGTTCACGCCCATCACCAGTCCCATGACGTCATCTTCGTATCCGATGCCTCGGCATCGCGACCGCTCGGAAACCTGTCGGAATCCGAGGCGCACAAGTCGATTTTCGAATTGATATCGCTCTACGGCGACACGGCCTCGGCGGGCGAGGTTATCTCATATCTGTCCGAAGTCGTGCCTGAATAAGACAGGAATGATCATGAACAAAAGCAAAGAAAACATCGATGCCCTTCGGCGACTGTTGACCTATGCGAGTCATGAAGCGAAGGCGATCGAAAACGATAAATTGTCGGACATTATTCGCCATGCAATCAAGGAAATCGATTTGTACACTCTGCACTGGCACGATGACGCCATCAGCGTATTGGACGCCAAGAAACGACAAATCATTTGATGTCTAGACCCAGCGAACAAGCGTGTCTTGAGTCTAATGGAGCACACCCGATGCACGTCGAAAGCCAGTTGCCAGATCAGAACAAGCTGCTCGACATGGGTGGCGTCTGCGCCGCCTCGCGCTGGGACCAATTGCTGGAAGCGCAGACGGATGTTTTCCTGCCCCACGAGATCGAATTCTTTCTTTCCGATAAAGCATGGGCCAAAGCCGGCTCAGTCTTGGATGTGGGCTGCGGCAACGGCTACTATTTGTCGAAACTAAAGACCTTCTTCCCGCAAAAGCGCTACACGGGTATCGATATTTCGCCGCGCTTGATCGAAATTGCAAACACGGCTGGCCAGGCGGACGGCATCCGCTATCAAGCCGCCGACTTTTTCGACTACGTGCCCCGCGAACAACACGACATCGTTTTGATGCGCCTTATCGTGCAGCACATGAGGGGCATCGGTGATATCCTGGATCGCGCCGCAAACTTGATCAAAGATGACGGCCGTGTCGTGGTCATCGAGCCTGATCCAGAACACTTCGCCAATCATCCCCAGACGCCTGTGTTCGACGCGCTCCTGCAGGCGGTGGCTGACCACGCAACGAGCAATGCACGCAACAAGGGCAATCTCGCCCGGCTCGGAATGGGGCTGGATGCCGTGCCTGGATGGCGACTTGTGGGCCACGTGCGCAAGACGGTTCCCCACACCGGCCCCTTCGCCAATACGCGGCTGCTGCAGATGCTGCGGTTGTGGATCGATATTCTCGAGGGTGCAGGTGAAATCGACTTCCCGTTTGACGACGCACGATGCGAAATCGACTCCTGGTCGCAGAACCAGACCGCCTATAACCAGATCGGGATTCAGATCATGGTGCTCGAGCGCGCCGCATAGCACCGCGCCTAAGCGCGCATCGTCCCAGACTGTGGCTAATTCACATATTCGAAGCGACCGCCAGGTCAACTCCTAGACCTAACTCAATGAGTCGTCTGTGGTAATTCCGTCGCGCAATTTGTTGCTTTTCGGCAACATCATGTAATTTTGGCATGCTTCCAACGCGATTCACTCAACTCCTTCTGGCAGTCGGCGCTATAGTACAACCACTTCTCATGGGGGTGAGGAGGCGGACGATGTCGTCGCTGGCTGCGCTGCGCTCGTTCGCAAGTGATAGCGGGGGGCAAAATTTCAGTGAGCGTATCCAATTTTTCGGCGCGGCTGCGCCGTGTATCGATTTTCCTATTGCTGGCCATGTTCATCTCCATTTCTGGGAGCAAGCGGGTCAACGCCGGCGAGGGTGCGCTTAGTTTTTATCTGCCTGGCTTTTACGGTGACTTCGGCGTGGCCTTCACGCCCGATCCTGGTCTCTACCTGCTGACGACCAACACCTATCTCGATGCCAAAAGCATTTATCCTACCCTGCCATTTCCGTTCGAAACCGAACAAACCTTCGACGGTTTTGCCTATCTCAACCTCATCCGAGGCTTTTGGATCACCGATAGTGGTGGTTTCCTGGGGTCGGACCGATTCGCCATGGGAATCCGCATTCCCATCATCCACATCGACTTGGACGTGACCGTTGAAACGCCGATCGGCGCTCTGGAAGCGACCAAAGTGAACGCTCAATTGGGCGATTTCGGCTTCATACCGGCTTCGCTCTACTGGCAGCGCGGCAACTTCCATTTCAATCTGTATGAGACGATCACGGCGCCGACGGCCGTTTTCGACCGCAACGACTTTCCGAATATCAGCCGCAATCAGTGGAGCTTTGATACGGTGTTGGCCATGACCTGGCTCGACTGGAACTACGGTCTGGAGGTCTCACTGGTGCCGGGCATTATCGTCAATACAGAGGACCTGGCGACGAAATATCAGACAGGCGCCGAGTTTCACCTGGACTACATGTTCAACAAATTTTTCACGCCCTTGTTCGGGATCGGCGTGCACGGGTCGTACTACAGGCAATTCACCGGCGACAGCGGCACCGGCGCGGCGCTCGGATCATTCAAGGGCGAGGCATCCTCGATCGGCCCGGCCGTTTTATTCCGCCCGGTGGTTTCTGGAAAGCAAACTTATTTTTCTGCCAAGTGGCTACACGAATACGACGTGAGAAACCGTTTCCAGGGTGATCTCTACACCTTTACTGGAGGACTGAAATTCTAGCTTAGCTCGCAACGCGAGATGCAATCTGATTACAAGATTGTAACAAGACGAAGCTATGCCTTCTTTTGGCTTCATCGTAAGCTACACTCAACTGGGCAGATGAGAGTCACCTTCGTTGGCCAAAGCAAACACATTGAAGGAAGCCGGTCCCGACCCGATCGATGTTCACGTTGGCAATCGCGTGCGTATGCGGCGTGTGATGACCGGACTGAGCCAGGTAAAGCTGGCAAAACAAGTCGGTTTGACGTTTCAACAGATTCAAAAATATGAAAAGGGCACCAATCGGATCTGCGCAAGCAGACTGTTTGAATTCGCTCAGATACTGGACGTGCCGGTAGAGTATTTTTTTCAAGACACCGATGATGATTTGGAGCGCTCGCGGACCGATGGGCAAGATGAGAGCGACGCTTATTCGATATACGATTTCTTGAATTCCTATGAGGGCGTCGAACTCAATCGCGCCTTTATGCAAATCAAAGAGCCGAAGGTCCGCCGTATCGTGCTCGATTTGATGCGCACGCTCGTCGATTAATCCGAGCGCGATCGCCGCTCTAAGCCAACAAAAAAGACCCGGTTGCTGAAGCCGGGTCTTTTTATTGGTTGCGGGGGTAGGATTTGAACCTACGACCTTCAGGTTATGAGCCTGACGAGCTACCGGACTGCTCCACCCCGCGTCATTCGAAGGCGACCGAATACAATTCTGCTTGGCCGCGTGGCACACATATGTAGGCGAGCAGGTGCCCTGACGCAACCGCCGAAAATTATTGCAAAAATGGCTGCCCGCTCGGAAGCACCGGACGCTTTGAGCCAATTGGCTCTACGCCCGATTTTTCGAGCGAACACACGCTGTTAAGCCTTATCGTCCGACCTCTTTCCGCGTGACATCCAGCCACTTGAAACGGGTTCGCCTTGGATTAGGCCGCAACCGCCACTCAGCCTAATTGCACTTGCTGCCCAACTCGACATCGATGATGTCCATGCCTGCTTGGGGTGTCCATGTGTCGACCGAGGGGTAGTACTTTACGAAGCGTGATCCGTCGCTCGGCCCAGAATCGCAGATATATTCAAAGCGAAAGCGGCGTCGGACGTTGCAACCAAGAGCGGTGTCGTAGCCATCGCCAATGCGCTGGTTCGAATTCAATCCGAAAAAGGGGCCTCGCTCGCGATCAACAATTCCCTGCGGCGCCCAGCCACCTTTGTTGAGAGCACGCCAACCGCCAGCCGTCGCCTGCACGGCTGTGCCATCACCATTCGGCGCCAACTCGTTCCTGATCCAAATTCTGTTTTTGCCGACGTTTTTGACAAATACGTTCACGGTGCAAGCAGCTTCTGCCGGCGCGCTCATGCCGGCCACAACAAACAAAGCCATCGCTGATGCGCAAATATTAGCGGGACGAATACGCAGTTTCATACTCATTCTCCTTGATCGTTTTCAATGTAGCGGCGTCTTCCATTTCTGCCGACAAAACGAAGAGGACGCAAATCAGCCCGCGTTCTCATTTGATTTTGCTGTCGGATGCGTGTTCGGAGAGTTTTAGCAGTGAAATCAACATCTTGAACGCGTCCACAGCTGGCCTTCATGGTAATCGTGGCCGGCAAATCTTACAATAGGGCAGTTCGATATGGATTCGACCGCACTATGGGACGGACTCGGCGCTCCGGTGGCGCACGAGTGTGAACCAGGCGATGACCAGAACCGCCATCGCCAAAAAGCCCGCCGTCAGGAAAATGACGCGGTAGTCACCGGTCGCGTTCAACAGCGCGCCGGAGACAGCCACGCCGATCGTTCCACCGAGCAACTGAGCTGTCAGATTGATGCCGCCCGCCTCGCCGTGCGCGGCCGCGGGCACGACCGCCATGACCGCCCGCCGGGTCGGCACATATAGCAATGGCATCGTGCAGCCCCAAGCGATCAATGGCGCCACGAGCAGCGTGTAGCTCTTGGCCCAGACGGCGAATGCGATGCCAAACAGCGACATACCGAAAAGCAGCAGGCCGATAAGGATCAGGTGGCGCGGTTCGAAATGGTCGCTCAACCGACCAGCGACAATGGGTGAAATGGGCAATGGCAAAACCGCCGGAAGCATGGCGATGCCAGCCTGGAGCGGTCCCATGCCAAGCACGTGTTGGAGATAGATGGCGACGAAGACGACCACAGCCATCTGACCATATTGACCGGTGGCGATCGCCAGATCGGCGATGCTGAAGGTCGGAATCTGAAAAAGCCGGACATCGATGAGCGGTGCAGACTTTTGGATTTCAATCACAACGAAAGCAGCCAACGCAACGGCACCGCTTGCCAAGAGCGCCAAGGTCGCTGGCGCCGTCCAGCCCCAGTCGGCGCCTTGCATAATTCCCAAGACCAGCGCAGCGAGCCCGCCAACAAGGGTGACCAGGCCAGCGCTGTCAAAGCGCGGCTTGGGGCCCGATGGCAGCGTATCGATCCAACCCATCCACACGATCGAGGCAACTGCGATTGCCACGGGCATGTTGATCCAAAAAATCCAACGCCAGGACAAGACGTCGATAATGAAGCCGCCGGCCAGAGGCCCGAGCGCCATGAATGTGCCGCCGCAAGCGATTTGGATTCCCAATGCCAGGCCGCGCTGTTCGGGCGGAAATGTCTTGGCGATCATGGCCACTGTGGTCGGAAATATGATGGCAGCGCCAATTCCCTGAAAAATGCGCGCCGTGATCAGCCATGTTCCGCTTTGGGCAAATCCGCAAGCCGTAGAGGAGAGCCCGAATATCAGCACACCGGCGACAAATAGATTTCGGATGTTGATCAGGTCGCCGATTTTTCCTGCCGCGGCCACGAGCCCGGTCAGGACGACCAAATAGGCGCTGATGACCCAGTGGGAAGCAACCAGGCTCATGCCCAGTTCGCGTCGGATGGTCGGCAACGAAACGCCTACGATTGTTTCGTCGAGCACAACGAGCCCGAGGGCACCGCCCATCGCGGCCAAAATCCACCATTTGCGACTTGCGGCGCTGATCATGGGCATTCCGCCACCAACCTGATAAATTTGGCCAAAGGCCGCAGAGCGTCCTTGATACCACCGAATATCAGCCATTCAATATGGCTGATTTCTGCAACTGACCGGCCCAAATCGAATTCTGGTTTGAATTTATGGATCTGTTGAAACCATACCGCTTCGTCTTTGTCCTGTTGGTGCTGGGCGTCCCAGTGGAGTCTAGGGCGGAGACGGCGGCAAAACAGGGGGTAGCGATGGAAGATCAAAAGGCAGTGAAAGCCGCAGTCGACCAGTGGTTTGTCGTTCTCAATGCGATGTTGAACGGCGACCCCGCACCATTCGCTGCGCTCTACTCTCATGCCGATGACGTCAGCTATTTGAGCGCCGAGGGCACCTATCGAATTGGTTGGGAAGCGACCTATGCCGATTGGAAACTTCAGGCGGAAAAAGCCAAAGGCGGCAAACTCGAAGGCTCCGACATTCACATCGTAATCGGCGGCGACATGGCAACTGCCCAGCACTACACCAAGGGCTCGGTGGCGGACGCCAATGGGCAAATGAAAGAATCTACCGTTCGAGAGACCAGCGTTTTTCGCAAAGAAGACGGTGACTGGAAGATGATTTCCCACCACGCCGACGACTTCACTCTGTGGGAAAAGGTCGTGGGCAACGAGTGACATTGTACGTTTACGGAAATGAGAAAATCAGCGCCTGAAGAGTTTCCAGTCCAATGAGCACCGTCCTTGTTACCGGTTACGAAGCGTTCGGCGACACGCCCATCAATCCTGCCGAGATGGTGGCCATGCATCTGGGCGGCTCTAAAATCAGCGGCGCCAAGGTCGTGGCCCGCGTCATTCCCAATACTTTTTTCAAATGCATTGATGTCGTTCGCGCGGCAATCGAAGAGGTCCAGCCCGAAGCCGTCGTCATGATGGGTGAATATGGCGGGCGAGCCATGCTGACTGTCGAAAGGATGGCGCAAAACCTCAACGACGGCGCCCGCTATCAATTGCTCGACAATGACGGCCGCAGGATGCAGGGCGAACTCACGGTCCCCGACGGACCGGCCGCCTATTACGCCACCTTGCCGATACGCGCGATGACGCGAGCGATGCGTGATGCCGGCATACCCGCCGACATCTCCGATGTGGCGGGCACGTTTTGCTGCAACCATCTGATGTACGGCATCTTGCATCACATCGCGGTCAACAATCTGGCAATCCGCGCGGGCTGGATACATCTGCCCCACTTGCCCGAGGTCGCAGTCCTTGAAGGGAATTTGGGCGCACCGAGCATGTCTGTGGAAACTGCCGCCGCGGGTGTGAGCGCGGCAATCGCCGCTGTTCTCGCTCATCCAGTCGATACCGATGACACAATCGTTTCGCGCTTGCAGATCTGAGTTCTTTTCAAAAAAGACACAGGCGCTACTCGCTATCGTCATCCGATGCGTGTCTTTGCCAAATTGGCGGTTGACGTGGATGGTCTGCCGTCCCAATCCATTACTGATTTTCAGGCGCCCTCAGGGGGGTCACAGCTGTCATTGGAGGCGGAGCTGACGAACAGCCCCCAGCGATCGGCCCGATGGTTTAAACACCTGGCCGATGCGCTCGATCGGATCGATACGTATTGCCGCCACGGCGTGAGCCTGGCTGCGCAAAACCCATTGCGCGGCGCGTTGCTGCTGCTTGCAATCGTGCTGCCGGCCTTCCTCTCTGGCTTTTTCGATCTGCCGCCGATCGACCGGACCGAAGTGCGGTATGCCCAGATCTCCAAGCAAATGCTCGAGACGGGCGATTACGTCAATCCACGCTTTTTGGAAGAGCGCGAGCCCACCAAGCCGATTGGCGTTTTTTGGCTGCAAGCCGCCAGCGCCAGCCTAATCGGCGATGGGGTGCAAAACCCCATATGGGCATACAGGGTGCCTTCATTGCTTGGCGCTTTGCTCGCGGTTTTCATCACCTATCTTGGCGCCTATCGCCTGTTTGGGCGTGAGACGGCCCTGATCGGCGCGGTTTTGCTTGGCGTCAATATCGTCATCGTTTTGCAAGCCCATCTGGCGCTGTCCAAGGGGCTGCATTTGGTTTTTGTCGCACTGGGCCAATGGAGCCTCGCTCATCTCTACATTGGCCGGCGCGACGACCGGCGCTGGCGCCACGCACTAACATTTTGGGCGGCGCAAGGCGGTAGCATCTTGACCGGCGTGTTGGCGCTGCCGCTGCTGTCGTTCTGCACGATTGTCGCTTTGGTCGCCGCCGACCGCGATGCCGGCTGGCTGCGGCGCCTGCACATCCTTTGGGGCTTGCCGTTGGCGTGCCTGATCGCGGCGCCGTGGATGGTGGCGCTCGCGCTCAACGCCGATCCCGATCTCGTGCGGGGGGCTTGGACAGACGGATTTTTCGACAAGCTCGCAGGCCCGCAAAGGATGAACTGGAGCGGATTTCCCGGCATGTATTTCGCGGGCCTTTGGCTCTGCTTGCTGCCCGGCTCGGTGTTGTTTCTTTTTGCCGCTGGACGCAGCTGGGCCTCCCGCGAAGAACGCGCGCATCGTTTTCTGCTGGCTTGGATTGTGCCCTACTTGATTGTGCTGGAGGTGCTTTCCGACAAGCCGCCGCTTTATTCTCTGCAAGTTGTGCTGCCGGCCGTCATGGTGGCAATCGCCTCGGCACTGACCAATTTTGCACCGTCCGTGCTTCCAAAAACGCGGCGCTTGAAAGCCTATTGGCTTGGTGCGCTTCTTCACGCTCTGTTGCCTGCACTGGGTCTTGCGGGCTTTGTTTTATGGTCGGTGCGCCCCTTCACGTTGCTACCGCTGATCCTGGCGCTTGTCGCCGCGGCCGGTGTTGTCATGGCGCATCTGGGGCTATTGAAAGGGCGAATCTACGCATGGCTGGGCCTATCAGTCGCGGCGAGCCTTCTGTTTTATGTCACCACGCTTCAGATTGTTGTGCCGAATTTCAAAGGCATTTGGACCAGTGCGCGCATGGCGGAAATCTCGCGTGCGATCGAACCTTGTGTGCCCGGCCGCGTGCTGGTCGCCGATTACGGCGAACCGAGCGCGGTGTTCGACATCGGCTCTACGACCTATGTCACAAAGGGCCCGGCCGCGGGCCAATCGGCTGCCAACTGGCTGGATGAGGGCAAGGGGCGCATCGCATTTGTAACCGACCACGCCGATGCGAATTTTCACGATCACGTCAAACGCATCGGTCTGAAGGCTCCGCTGCGCATCGCATGCACCCGGGGCTTCAATGTCGGGCGGTTTTTTTGGACCAACATATCGCTCTATGTGGTTGCGAACGAAAATGAACTTGCGGCCTGCCGGTTGCCTGAATTCGCGCGATGTGAAACACAGGATTGAACAAATCCTAGACTTGGCCAGACAGACTGGCTAAGCGCTGGGCAATGACGATCACCAACGAGGGGACCAAGTAATGGCCAAGCAAACAACATCGCCCGTGCGCAAGGGCGCGCTCGCACTAACCGGATTGCTGATGGTGGCCCTCACAGGCGTTTTGATCGATACGATGATCGATATATGGCCTTCGATCGGCGTTCACTCCGAACTCTGCAAGCGGTCATTGACGATCCCTGAAGCCGACCGCGCCGAATATCTCGAAACGGTGAAGCGCGCGGGCAAGGTGAACTGCAAATTTGGCGACCTGCCCGTCACGCGCGTCAATCTTGGCGGCACCCACACGTTTCTTTCCGCTGACCAGGGCCTGTTTGCCATGGCCGGCATCATGGCCGCGATCGGCGCGCTGCTGCGCTCGCTGTTGTCGCTTGGGTTAGCGGTCGCGGGCCGGACAGAGGCTGGGCTCTCGATCAGTTGGACGCTGTTGCGACCGTTCATGGCCGCCGCGCTCGGCATCGGGGTCTATCTGCTGCTGCGAGCCTTGTTCCAACCCGACGCAAACCTCATTCGCATCAATCCTTACGGTTATTTGAGCGTCGCGCTGCTCGTTGGACTTTTCGCAGATCGGTTGCTGTTGTTGCTGGGTGAAAACGCGCGCGCGCTGTTTGGACGCTAGCCTTCGGCCAGCGTCACGAGCCCCAGAGCGCTAGCGGGTCGCGCTCGCCAATGCCGGCCGGTAGACGATTGCCGAGAGGCCGAAAATGGCCTGATGCGCCCAAAGCTGATTTGTGACTGTCCCGCCCTCGAGCAATTCGGTGCTGTTGATCGCGTAGCCCGCCTTGTATTCGGTGAAAACGCTGTACTTGTCGGACGGGAAAATCCGCCACTCGATGCCGGCCAGAGCCTGGAAGCCCGGTCCTGTTATCTCGTATCGGTAGGTCCAATTCTGCCGGCCGATATCCTTGCGCGCGATTTCGGTATGCGGAATCACGAGCCCTGCGCCAGCACCCACATAGGGCACAAAGCGCTTATGCCAACCGCTCATGCGATAGACCGCGTTGAGGGTCAGGAAATTGAGCCCGTGTGAATACTCGAGCTTTGTAAACGTCGCGTCGACCTGTTCTCTGGGCGGCACGGCCTTGCCGTCACGGGTGCCTGATTGCTCGACTTCCTGCTTGCGTCGCGAAATGGCTTTTGCGTGGGTGAAATCGAACATGGCGCCGAATTTGGGTGCTGCAGAGGTCCAATAGGTGCCGCGCAATCCGTAATAGGGCGGATCGTCAAATGGCTCGCCCGTCCAAGGCACGTTCTTGAGAACCATGTCGGTGCCATTGGGTTGCTTGAGGAAGACATCGGCATCGGGCGTGTAATTGCCGCCGCCATAAATACCGAGCTGAATTTCGGGCTGAGCGGCTGAAATGGCCGCTGAAGGTTCTGTCGTCGCGGTGGCTTTGTTGGATTCTGGCTTGGCGGCAAAATTCAAGGGCGCGAGCACGGCCAGACCAAGCGCTGCCTTGTGAAGCGCTTCGGCGCTGAGGACAAGTTCGAGTCCGGCGCCAGTCAGCAAGACGCCGCAACTGCCGAGCGCAAACAGAACAAACGCCGCCGTCAAGGCGTGGGTCAGTTCGAAAGATTGATGTGCGTCTGCGAGCACGCTTTGTGCTGCGGGCCACGCAATCGCGGTCCATACGAAGGCCAAGCCCGCAAGTGCGATGGCGGTAAACACCAACGCGCGGCGGCGTGACGCTCCAACATCTCCTCCCAAGGCGCGCGCAATCGGCTTGCGAATGACCCGCGCGCCGAACTCAAGTGAAAATATCATTGCTGCCCAGTCCCCGTTGAATCGTGTTGCCGCTCAGCGTCCACGCGACGAGATCGCCAGTCGCAGTTGCGATACCATCCATGGCATCAAGGATCGCCCGCGCTGCTGAACGGTGCCGTCTTGCGCTGTTTGGAACAGCGAGCGCCGAGCTGCCATGCGTTGCATCAAAAATTGTGTAAATGCCGTTCCGACAATGGCGCCCGCCACCACATCGCTGAAGTAGTGCGTTCCGATCAGAAATCGTGTCGCAGCGATCCAAGCGGCCGCGACGAAGAGATAGATGCGCGCCTTGGGAAATAGAATCGCCAGCGCCGCGGCCAGCGCAAATATCGTCGTCGCATGACCCGAAGGAAATGATGCGAAGTCGGCGTGAAACGTGAACGGTTCGAATTCAACCGAACCGACCGCGTCGTACAGCTTTGGCCGTGCGCGGCCGATGATGTTCTTGCCGAGAGATGTGATGATGCCCGCACCGGCCACACTGGCGAAAACGAACGCACAGAGCTGCGCAACATAGGCGTAGGCCACGGTGCTTCTGGCTCCGATATCGCGGGTACGCAGGCCAAGGAGCACAATAATCGCCGCCCCCGTCGGAAACAGGATCCAGCTCGAGCGCCCCAAATGGGTCAAGCGCTGAAATACCCCCTTGAGTTGGGGATCGAATTCGCTCACGAGCGAATAAACCAGGGGATCGACCAACAGGAATGAGGCAAGCAAAATCGATCCCAAGATCGCTAGCCATTCCAACGGGCTCATCCTGCCAGCGGGCGCAAAGACTGATTTCACCGATGCCATGGTCCCTCGCCGAGTGTCATGCTGTGTGGCTGGCGCAGAACAGCTCCGCTGCGCGGATGCGCCTGCTATTCGGCCGCGCCTGGAGCGGACTGTTCGCCCTGACGTTTCGATCGCCAGATGAAATAGATGTTGCGGCTGTAAATGACGAGGCCCATCGCTTGGCCAAGGATAAAGACCGGATCGACGCGGTGGATTGCATAAACGAGCAACATCGCGCCACCCAGAAAACTGAAATACCAAAACACTTCGGGGACAACGCTCGCTTGGGCCCGCTCGCTGTAGATCCATTGCAGCAGAAAGCGCATCGAGAACATGAACTGGGCCAGGAAGCCAACGCTGAGCCATATCAGCTCAGTTGTCGTTACGCTTGCCCACCACGTGGCTAATCCAGACATTTCATCAATCCACCTTTGGTCCCAATTCCTGATCCGGCATCATGCAGCGCCGCCCGAGGAATCCTCGGAGATCGCGGGTGCACTGGTTCGCTTGCGCAACCAGGTGACACCAATCAGATCGTATATGCCTACCAGTGCGCGGCCAAGATTTGAGTATTTCGAAACGCCGGCCACGCGGGGGCGGTCGTTTACTGGCAGGTAGTCAACCTTATAGCCATAAGTCAGAAAAAGCGCTGGCATATAGCGGTGCATGCTGGTGAAAAACGGCAACCGCATAAATGCATCGCGCCAATAAACTTTGATGCCACAACCGGTGTCGGGACAATTGTCTTTGAGCGCGCGATCTCGGATCCAGTTGGCCGACAGCGAGGCCCAGCGTCGCGATCCGCTGGCTTTTCGCTGGGTGCGAATGCCCCCCACCAGTGCCGGTCCCACGGCGCCCGGCTCGGCGAGCCGAGCAAACAATTTTTCGATATCCGCCGGGTCGTTTTGTCCGTCGCCATCCATTGTTGCGATGACGTCATGATCGGCAACGATAACGCCCGTGCGGAGCGCCGTACTTTGGCCGGCACGGTCGGCGTGGCGCATGTAACGCAGCTGGGGATGGCGCGCCAGCAGCGCCTTAACCTCATCGCCCGTCCCGTCATCGCTGCAATCGTCAACGACGATCACCTCGCCCAGTACGTCGTCGGACACAGCGCCGAAGGTTTCTTCGACAAGCCGGCCGATATTGCCCTGTTCGTTGTAGGCGGGGATAACGACACTGATACGCATTGCACTCATTTTTCCAGCTGCAGTCCCGACGGGTGCGGGGCGCGAACCAATAACAAGCTTCCGTTGCAGCGCACAACCATGTAAATCACCAACGCGGACCCGCCGGGGCCCATCGACCGGTTTGAAAGACCGTCTGCGGATGGCACAAATGACCGTAGCCGCGGCGCCTGGCGCGCGATGAGATCCCCCCTATGACACGATCGGAATTCAGCAGCCTCGTGCCCTCCACAAACCGATATGCCTTAGCTGCCCTGATCTGCCTGGGCTTATTGCTGCTGCTGCGGCTCTTTGGGTTGGCCAATGCCGGGACGGATCTGTTTTTTGATGAAGCGCAGTACTGGTCTTGGTCGCAGGCTCTCGATTTCGGCTATTTCTCCAAACCCCCATTGATTGCCTGGCTCATCGCCGGCTTCGGTACAATGTGCGGAGACAGCGAATTCTGCATCAGAGCCGCCTCGCCCGTTCTTTATGCGCTTGCGGCTGGTTTGATTTATCTAACGGGCAGAGCGCTTTACGACGAACGTATCGGCTTCTGGTCGGCAATTGTCTTCGCCACGCTGCCGGGTATTTCATTTTCCGCCGGCCTGATCTCGACCGACGTGCCGCTGCTGTTTTTTTGGACGCTGGCGCTCTTGGCCTGGATCAATTTACAGAAGGGCCCGTCATGGTCGTGGGCCCTGGTCCTGGGCACGGCACTGGGGCTCGGCATGATGGCGAAATACGCCATGGTCTATTTCGTCCTATGTGCCGGTGTCCATATGGTGGTTTCGGAAAGGCCACGTTGGATGTTGCGCGACGTCAAGGGCTTGACGATTCTGGCGCTCGCAGCGCTGATCGTCCTGCCGAACATATTGTGGAATATCGACAATGGCTGGATCACAGTCAGCCACACGGCCGACAACGCTAACTGGCGCGGAAATCTCATTAAGCCCTTGAAGATGCTGGAATTTGCCGGTTCTCAATTCGGTGTTTTCGGACCGATTCTGATGGCCGTGCTGATCGGTGTTGCTTACGGCGCCGCGCGCAAGGGTACGAACGAGATGGCCCGCACGCTTCTGTCGTTTTCGCTTCCCATCATTGCGCTCGTTACGGTTCAGGCACTGCTGTCGCGGGCGCATGCAAATTGGGCGGCGACCGCCTATCCGGCAGCGGCAATTCTGGTCACCGCTACGCTGCTCAAAAATGACTTTAAACGCCTGTTCGCCGCTTCGCTTGGTCTCCACGCAATCGTGTTATTGGCGATCACTGTGGGAGCAATTCTTGCGCCCGGTCTATACTTCCCCGGGCGCATCGATCCCTTTGCGCGCGTGTTGGGCTGGCGGGAAACGGCTCAGTCGGTTCGCGGCGCGCTGGATGGGCGTTCTTACGGTACGATTTTGACCGAAGACCGCTTGGTAACGGCGGAGATGCTTTATTATTTGCGGGACGAAAGCGTGCCCGTCCGATCTTGGCGCCCGGGGGATGTGCCGCGCGATCACTTCGAGTTTTCCCGACCGTTCGATGGGAACGCGCAGGATCCCGTATTGCTCGTCTCGCTTCGCCCTAATGTGCGCCACGTCAGCGATCACTTCGCCCGCGCCGAGCCATTAACGAGCCAAAAGGTGGCGGCTGGACCAAAATCGGTTCGCACGGTCTATTTGACCGCATTGAGCGGATACAAGGGCAAATGAAATGACACAGAACGTAGCCCAAGACCAAGCGGTGCAAGGCGCCGGACGATGGAGGATTTTTGCCTGGACTTCATTTGTGGGCCTGACGGCAGCGTTCATTTTTGTCGGTTTTCCGCAAATCGATTTCGCCGTGACGAATTTGTTCTATGGCGGCAACCGCGCGTTTATTTTCAATTTTCCTGGCGTCGGCAAGGATCTGCGCGTTTTCTTTAAAATCGTCTTCTATGCAGCCAGCGCGCTGGTAATCGTGGGCCTGCTGTATTCTGCCCTGACCAGGCGCACCTTCCTAACGATGGGCTTTCAGAAGTGGTTCTATCTCGTCGCCTGTTTGGCCCTTGGCCCCGGTCTGACCGCAAATGTGATTCTCAAAGACAACTGGGGACGTGCAAGGCCCTTCCATGTCCAAGAATACGGTGGCGAACAGCGCTTTACTCCGGCGCTGGCACGCTCCGACCAGTGTGAAGATAATTGCTCATTCGTCAGTGGTGAGGCGTCTTCGATCTATATGGTGTTTTTCGCCTTGGCGCTGCTGGCGCGCCGGAGACGCGCGCGGCTGATCGGACTGGGCATACTGGCTGGAACACTCGCGGGCTTTGTGCGTATAGCCCAGGGCGGGCATTTTTTGAGCGACGTTATATTTGCGGGCGTATTGATGGCACTGATCGCCGAATTGGTTCATTGGCTGATTTTTGAGTTTGCCTCGGCCACGCTGAATGATGACGGACCCGTTCACACGCGCTTGGCCGCGATGGCCACAAGCGGCGCGCTCGCGGTGCGCGGGCTGGCAGGAGCCGGCAACGAGGCGCCACAGAAAAGCAACAAGACATCCCCCAGTGATCGGCCGGATCCGTGACCACGTCCGTTTTAATCGATGACAATACCGTTGGCGGCAGCGCCTTGTTGTTCGAAGAGCCATCCGGCGTTATCAGCGCGAGCGAAGCCGATCAGGTGCCATCGGCGCTGGCGGCCATGCAGGCGGCGCTTGAAAAGGGCGCATATCTAGCTGGCTTCTTTGCATTTGAATTGGGCTATGCGTTCGAGGCCAGGCTGGCGCCGTTGATGCCCACGGAGCGCCGCGTACCGCTTCTCTGGTTTGGCGTATTCGATGCGCCCCGGACGCTATCAGGCCGTAATGTCGGGGACCACTTGCGCCGATCGGATGCGCCGCCATGCCAGTTGTCGGAATTGCAGTTCAGCATGGACCTCGACGCTTATCGCGAGCGCTTCGAGAAAGTGAAGAGCTATATCGCCAGCGGCGATATCTACCAGCTCAATCTCACTTTCAAGGCGCACTTCAATTTCGCCGGCGATGCACGGTCGCTGTTCGCTGAACTTCGTGAAAAGCAGCCCGTCGCCTATGGCGCCTTGATCGAAACCCAAGAATTCTCGGTTCTTTCCATTTCACCCGAGGTGTTTTTGCTGCGCAGTGGCCAAGAGATCAGCACGCGTCCGATGAAAGGTACGGTCGCGCGCGGCCCAACCACAAAACTTGACGAGGCTCAGCAGCAATGGCTGCGGACAGATGCCAAATCGCGAGCTGAAAATTTGATGATCGTGGATCTGATGCGCAACGATTTCGGTCGCGTGGCCGACACGGGCAGCGTCACGGTGAGCGATCTCTTCACGGTCGAGCCATACAGCACACTCCATCAAATGACGTCAGGTGTCCGCGCCCGGTTGCGCACCGATGTGGGATTGGCGGAATTGGTGACGAACATTTTTCCGCCGGGCTCTGTCACCGGTGCGCCAAAAATGCGCGCCATCGAGATCATCAATGAATTGGAGACCGATCCTCGCGGCGTCTATACCGGCGCAGTGGGCATGGTCGCGCCCAGCGGCGACGCCAGCTTCAATGTCGCAATCCGCACATTGACGATTTGCGATGGCCAAGGGGAAATCGGAATTGGCAGCGGCATTGTTCAAGATTCAAGCGCCGAAGCCGAATATGACGAGTGCCTGCTGAAACTGCGTTTTCTCTCCGAACCGGCGCACACCTTCCAGCTGATAGAAACAATGCGTTTCGAGCCCGACAACGGATACTACCTGCTCGATCGCCACCTGGAGCGGCTGACAGATTCAGCACGCTATTTCGGTTACCCAATCGACCAAAAGGCTGTGGTGGCTACGCTGGAAAGCCAAGCCAGCACATTCGGGCAGCGGGTTCAGCGGGTGCGGTTGTTGCTCGACAGCAACGGCGAGTGCTCGGTGACCGCCGTTGAAATTGATCATCCGGCGTCTGCGGCGCAAATGACATATGTGGTGTCGGAGCATGCCGTGCGATCCGACGACACGTTTCTTTATCATAAGACCACGCGCCGGGAGCTCTATGACGGCGAACACGCGGCGCTCAGCGGCCGGCTTGGCTGCGACGAGGTCGTGTTTCTCAATGAACGCGGTGAGTTGGCGGAGGGCAGCCGCACCAATATTTTTCTCGAGCGCAGCGGTACACTGATAACTCCCGCACTCGAATGCGGCCTCCTGCCAGGCACGTTGCGCGCGGAGCTGCTCGCCAAAGGTGAGGCGCGTGAAGGCGTCCTCACTCTGGCCGATCTCGAGACAGCCGACCGCGTTTATCTCGGTAATTCGGTGCGCGGTTTGGTCGAAGCGCACGCGCTCAATCAGCCGGTTTTACGCGCGGTCAGTGGCACTTGAACGGCTTTTCGTTATGGCGTCTTACGCATTTCGCGCACACGCTCAATGCTGATGTGCTTGGCCAGATAGTCCAAAACCAACTTGCGGTCATCGGGCGGTAATTCATCCATGCCCTGCTCGTCCACCATCCAGACCAGCAGCTCGTCCCAGTCTGCGCGGCTCAGCCCCTGCTGGGTAACGATTTTCAGGGAGTGACAGGCCGAACAATAGATTTCGACTTCCTCGCGTCCTTCGCCTGGGGGCAGGTCCGAATCCGTATCCTCCTCGCCCCAGGCGATGGGCGCACTGACCAACAGAAACCCGAAAAAGATATGAGCGAAAAGTGACCGTGCCACGCCGTCAGCTGACGGTCACGGCGATGCGGTGCATGGAATTGTTCAGATAGCCTTTTGGGTTCCAAGCGATGGCGAAGGGTTGGGTGACGTCCTTATCGTCAGTTGCCCGTGCCCAGATTTCGTAATAACCGGGTTTCGGAAACGCGACCGTCGCCTTCCATTGCTGCCAGGCAAAGGCATTGACCGGATCATCCAGCTTCGCCTCGATCCAGGTTGCCCCGAAGTCGGAAGAGACATGCATCGCCTTGACCTTGCGGTCGCCAGCCCAGGCGTGGCCGCCGACATCCAGCGTCCGTGACGCCGTCTTCAGTCCCGTTCGGGGCAGCGTGATCAATGATTTCACCGGCATGGACTGGATGATGACGAAATCGTCCTTCGGCACTTTTTCGCCGGGCGCCACGGGATCCCTCGGGACGCGGTAAGACGTGCCGGTCATTTTGGCGCCGTCATGGACCACGTCGCGCAACCAAATGCGCGTAAGCCATTTTTGCGAGCACGATCCCGGCCAGCCGGGCACCACCAAGCGCAGCGGTGCGCCGTTCATCGGGTTGATGTCCGCGTCGTTCTGGGCAAATGCGATCAAGTTGCTGGGATCGAGCGCTTTTTCCATGGGCACGCCGCGCGAAATCGGCTTCTTGTCCGCTTGACCGGAGAGGTGCGTGTCGGCGCCCTCGTTCGCCGTATAGATCGCGTTTGGCTTGATACCTGCTGCCTTTAGAACATCAGCCAGGCGAACGCCACGCCATTTGGCACAGCCAATCGCACCATAGGTCCATTGGTTCCCCCTGGCGGGCGGATCAAACGCCGCGCGGCCATTGCCGGCGCATTCGATTTGAAGCGCCAAATCGACAACATCGAATTGCTTTTGCAGATCTGTGATCGAAAGCTTCAATGGTTTTTCCACCAGCCCATCGATCGTGAGCGCCCAATCCTGCGCGTTGGGACTCTCGGGCGGCACGCCATTGTTGCGAACGAAATGGCGCGAGGTGGGCGTGATAGCATCGTTGAGTAGGTAAGCCGGCGTTTCCGCATTGAGGGGGCGATCATTGAGAATGGTGAGACCCTCTTTGCCGGGTATTGGATCGCTTTCCTCAGCCAACGCGGCGGGAACAAAGCCAGCGGGCATGTTGCGGTGGAAGGGGATCGTGGCGCCGAGCGCCGCGCTCATGGCCGCCAGTCCAGCGCCCTTGAGGAAGCCGCGCCGGTCATGATTGGGGGCGCGTCCGAAAATCTGCGCATCGGCTTCTTCTGCATCATGTTCGTAGAGTTCGAACAAACCGCGCTCGCTCGGCAACTTTGTCCCTGTCATGCGATCCTCCCAGAGTTTATTGCCCGCCACGTGCCTGCAAGCCGTTGGCTGCCATGACCTCGGCGACCGTTGGCCGAATGCTAGCGTCCGCGAACTTCATGCGGCAAGGTAAACTTATGTGAGGGGCTGCAACTTGCCGATGGGAGCAATCAATCGCTGCTGCGTTCTGCGTTCTCCACGGCATTTGGGCACACAAATCCAGATTGCCGCAACGCGTCAATTTTGGCCAATTTCCCCGCTGCCGTATCGATTGTTATGGGACCATTGACGATGCACGAACAGGCCAGCCTGACTTGTCCTTCCAGTCCCAGGCGACGCAGCGTCTGACGTTCGTCGCCCGTGGCGGTGTCGACGTTTTCTTCGCCCGTAACGATCACGATGGGGTCGGAGCCACATTGGCCTCTGCGGCACATATGTCGGATGGAAATTCCCGCGCTTTCGATGGCCTCTAGAAGAGGTTGGCCTCTCACAACCGAAAAGCTTGATCCAGTTGATTGATCTGTCACGGGCACGCGTTGTCGATAGGCCAGTTCGTGCCCGAGTCCACGCATCCATGTCAGAGCGACAGCGAGCACAACGAACACCTGGAGTGCCGGCACGGTCCAACGCGGGATGTTTGCGGCAAACAGCTCGCTCAAACCAGCTTGCACGGAAGGCGCGGCGAACCAGTAGAAAATCAAGATGGCCGAAACCGTGAAAAGCTGGACCACATGAAACAGCCGCAACCGCGTCAAGTATATGGCTGCATAGAACAAGCCCAGGGTCACCAAGACGCTTTGCGCCAAGCCCGCGAGATACGCGCCATAGCCGATCTGGCCCGGGTCGGCAGTTGTAAAAAACCAATAGATAAGACCAGGAAGCGCGCCAAAGAACAGTTTGCGATTTTCGACGTACCAGGCGCTATCGTCCTCCAGGTCCTTAAAGATCGCCGCGTTGGGATTGATGTCGTAGCAGTTCTTTTGACAGTTGTTGCAAAGGCTGCAGTGGCTGTTGGCGACCACGAAAGCCGGTGACTGTCCGTAGGCCCGCTCGATGGGCGACAACGGACAAAACGTCCCGCACCAACCGCTTTTACCTTGAAACAGTACGCCACCTAAGAACGCCGATACCAACGCCGCCGACAGCAAGAGCAGAAGCGCGCCGGGATCGTAGTTGAGCAAGGGGTGGCGCAAAAAGATCAGAGCCATAAACAGCCCGACAGCAACCAGATAAGCGTTTCGCTTGAGCGCATTCGGAAGTCTCAGTCTGGCGCTCAGGCCCAGCTGGGCTGGAAGCTGATTGAGCGTCGCCATCGGGCAGACATTGCGCCAGACTCCTGGCGCGACGAGAAACAACAGCGGCAACCCAGGAATTGCGATCAGCCAAAATACCGCCACGCCAAGGCTTGGTTGGCTGAGCAGCAACCAGATCATCGCCGCCGTGAAACCAAGCAGGAGCAGCCGCAATGCAATCCATCCCCAGCGCGGCAACAAAGAGCTTCGCTGGGCCAGCCCGGCGAACGGATTTTTTGCGATAAATTGTGCCGACAATCGCCTGGTAATGCTGTCGGACATTGAGGCGCGCATCAGCGAGTCCTTCTATCGGGTTGGGCCGCCCCCGACCGGTTGTCACTACAGTCGATAGTTTGTGCCGCGCCCGGTAGAAACCGAGCGCGGCTTAGATGATGCGATACCTAGCAGTCGCCTAACGTCTTTTGCCAACCGACCGTGAAAGTCCAGTCGGTGGAGAGCTGGGGACCATTCAGGTTCTGATAGACCGGCATGCCGGCTTCAAGCGCCAGACGATGACCACACAGATGACCGGCGTCTTCGCGCGCGATCAAGTTGACGCCGAGCAGCAGATCGACCCGTTCGCCACCTTGGAAATTGGGGTTCGCGGTCTGCACCGGAGCCACAATCAGCGGATCAAAGCCATCGATTTTTTCCATCGTTTGCGCCATCACACGCAGCGATGAGCTGATCCAGGGCGCCCAGCGGTATGCCGCCCATGCCGTGCCCATATGCTTGTCGCCCAGCGAATACCCATCGTCATTGCTGTTTTCCAAGCGGACAGTTCCGCGCCACTGACCACCCCAAGAGATATCGCCTTCGCGTTGGGTATAGGTCACGCCTGGCAAGAAATCCCAGGTGCCGGAGCCGATTTGCATTGGGTAGGGCAAACGCGTCGTCGGCCGCGTGCCGATCGGTGTCAGCACCTCGTCGCTCTTCGACGTCGATCCCGTTGGTGCCGAGAGACCCAACAGAAGATCGACATGCATTTCGGCGTCAGGTGCTTCCCTATCGATCAAGCCGATCGAAGCGGTACCCGAAATGTCGCCGATGCCCTTGGACTTGGTCGTGAAGGCGCCGCGCAAATTGGTGCCTCTTGGCCCCAAAAAGGTCAGATGCTCCATCGATTTCTCGACATAGGGAAGCATACCCATCAGCGTAACGCGGTCGGTCAAACCGTACATCGCCCCAAACATATGCATGTCCATCATCATGTTGATGGGTACGATACGCAGATTGGGCGCAACGCCAGTCGGGAACGGTGCATTGCCGAAAAAGATATTCGGCACGTTCGCTGCGATGCCCGCTGGATCGACTTCGTCTTTGCCGATCAAATTGTCTTCCATCCACATCCGCATGAAGCGGTATGACAGCATCAAATCACCCGGTTTGTGGCGATGCTCTCCCATGACGCCGATTGGCGCGTGATCATCTACGCGCGGCGCCACTTTGAATTCACCATTTTCAATGGTCCAAGCGCCGCCCTGCGGAGCACTGTGATTCGGATCGGCCAGCGCCTGACCGGCAAATCCAATTGCGCCCAAACCTAAGACGGCCGCGGCGGCTAAAGCGCGTGGTTTTTTGATAAATCGTTTCAACATTGGTTCCCCCAAAAACACGAATTACTCAAATCTATCGGGCAGCCGACGGCTGTTCCCGGTACCAAATGCGCCGAAAACTCGATTGTCGGCGCGGTTCAAGCGAAAGCGGATATGTCAGATGAGGTGAGGCGGCGCTCGGCTGTCTGGCGCGAGCGGGTGGCTGCCGGCCGAAATATTGCCGGCGGACGCCGAAACTTTCACTGATTCTGGCTGCTGCGACGAGGCCATAGCCGCGTCTTGCGGTATGGTGCCGCCAGCCAGCAGACCCTGACAACAACTGCAACCGTCCGGCAATCCGTGATGGCTGCCGTCGGTGGGCGCGCCATCAACATGAAGCGCGTTTGATGCTGCGCCTTCGGCGTGACACATCGCGGCTTGATCGCCGCTGGCATGGGCCGTTGCCGCAAAGTTTGTGGAAACGTGCCACGCAACCAAGCCCGCTTGCACCAGCACGCACAGGGCGGCCAGGCAGGCGATGAATTTGCGTCGTGACACGTTCAGGCGCCAAGTCATGGCGTTCGCACTCCTTTGGAACGCGATTAGACAGTCGAGCGATGTTCGCCACAACTTGTATCGGCGTCTGAGCCACTAGAATGCGGTTCGCCTGTGTCCTCGTCGCCACATTGGCCAAAGGGAGGGCATGGTACCTACCATTGCCCGAACGCGCAGAAAACCTGCCGTTTTAGGGTGTGATTGAGCTTAGCTGTGGCGCGTCGTCGTCCTGATCGTGACCGGCAACGCTTAAGAGGCCGTCCCGGCCGTAGATGTCCTGCCGGAAGTGCGCCGTGCCGTCGCCACCGGCCCATGCCGTGACATATATAAAGTGCACGGGAACTGATTTTTTCAGCTTTGCC
>JAJFHN010000035.1 GCA_021775595.1 Hyphomicrobiales bacterium | reverse complement strand
GTAGAGCGGGAAGGTGAGGTAGAAAAGAATGATATGGCTCGGCGTAAAGCTCGTGTCACGCGTCACCACTTGATGCCAGGCTGCATCCTGCTCGGCGAAGTAGCTACCTGCCCAGTACACCGCGAAGGTGTACACACACAGGAACATCACCAAGTTGATGTAACGACGAAATTCCTCTTTCGGCGTAATGTCGAGAGTCTTTTCGCGAGACATCCACAGCCAGGTCCAGAGACCTGCACCAAACATGACCAAGACAGCCGACTCAATGTAGAAGAAGTTCATCCAGTAGGTCTGGAAAACCTCTGAGTGGGAGTCGAGGCCATATGCGTGGCCAAAGGTCTGCTGATACCAGATCGAGAAGACCATAACCACGGTGATGCCAACGAGTCCAAGGATCCACCAAGGGGCGTCCTTGAGATAGAAAGCAAGTCCGTCGCCTTCTCTTTCTCTCCTGGCACCAGCTCCAACGTCAGTTGTCACAGACATATATACCCTCCTTAGGAGTAAGGTCCGTATAGATAATCATCCTCTTCAGAGCAAAGCCCCAAAGCGAATGCCTCGTAAGAATGAAACTTTGCATCGCGCATGCGACTCAATGTCGCACTCTTACAAGTGGGTGCATCATAATGTCGCAGGTGCCCGATTGCAACCAAAACAAGGCAAGATCCTTTCGCACTTCGTCATACTTTTGGCTAGCACATGACTAAATCGTGGCCCGAATCGTTAAGGCCGCAGCGTCGAGGATTCTCTATAACTGCTTGATTTGAGATGGGAAATTGCGGAATCGGCGACGCCATAAGCCTTAACGCGATGCCAAAGTCGGCAATCGCTAAAGCCCATGTTCATCATGTGCATTAACGGTCGCCCATGCGTGTTCGTGGCCGACCAAAGGCCGTATTGTGGCCGTCAGCCGGCAGGAGCCGCGCCTGCGCCGCGCGTGGGATACTCGTCGAAGAAGTCCATGATTTCGGTCGTCCGGCCGGGCCACACCATGTGAATCCACGGCCCTTCGCAATAGATCGTTTCGCCGCCCTTGGCGCAGCCCTTGAAGACCACGCAGCCCTCCTCGGTCTCCAGCGGTTCCTCACCGTCGCACTTGTTGCACTCCGCCCACCATTCGGCCACGCCCCGGCCCCAACCAGAAAATCCCATGTCATAAGCGCCGTGATAGATCTTGACCGGTGTCGGCTTGGGACAGCTGTAGTCCTTCAAATCCTGCTTGCGCACTCCCGCAGCACTAGGCGCAATCGCCCGGAACGCGCCGCGCGCTTCGGGATAGAAGGCAACCGCATTGGAATAGAGCCCGCCGTTGGAGTGGCCGGTCGCGAAAATGCGGCTCTCGTCGATGCACCAACTTTTGGCCACCGCCTTGGGCACGCCGGCCATATCGACCACCGCTTCCGGCACCGGCCGCTTATCGTCGACCGATGCGACGACGAAACCACGCGCCGTCGCAAGGGCGGTGATCTCATATGAATTCTCGGCGTCTTCAGCATCCTGTCCGCCCGCCGCATAGAGCACGAGCAGGGGATGAGCCACCTCCGGGCGATAGTTGGTTGGCGTTTTTACGACAATCCGCGTGCCGGCTGCTGTTGCCACCTCACCCGGCTGTTCGCCGGTTCCCGTCTTTGGCGATTGGCACGTGGGCCAGCCGGTGGCCTTGGCCGTATAATCGAATTCAACCGCTTTGGACGCCTCCGGATCAGAGCAACCCGCCAGCGGCGCCAAAAGTACGAAACCCGCAATCGCGCTGAGAACGGGTGAAAATCGGGTCTTTTGAGATCTGAAGTGTGTCATGGCCACCGCGTCGCTGTTCGAAATGGGTTTTGATCGATGAATTGTCCAATTTGCATATTCTTTTAGCCACGCTCAAGCGTCCCTGGAAGAGCTAATGGCCTGCACCTCATACGAAAGTTGCGGCCCTCGCCTGCCGGAATTTTCCAATCCAGACAGAAATGGCATAGATTTTTTAACGGCGAACCGCTATCTAAAGGGAGAATGCGGTTCCAAACTGCTTGCAACCGCAAAGAGTTTTCGCTCAGATTCGCAAGGAGACACGCGGTGAAAAAGGAATGGGCAAAGCCCGTCGCGACCGAGACGGCAACGTCACTTGAAGTAACCAGCTACGTGGAAGCCGAGCTCGAAGACGAGCTTCTGAACAACAAGTAGCTCTAAAGTCTCGCCGTCTCGGCGGGTCCCGCTAGGGGGCCGCATCGATGATCATCAAGATCGTTGGTTCGTCAGCCGGCGGCGGTTTTCCGCAATGGAATTGCAACGGCCCGCAATGTCGGGCCGTTCGTCTTGGGGAAGCCGCCTTCGCAAGCCGCAGCCAATCGAGCATCGCCGTCTCGGCCAACGGACGAGACTGGGCTCTCTTTAACGCTTCTCCCGATATCCGCCAGCAAATCGCGGCGACGCCGGCCCTCCAACCCCAGCCCGACGGGCCGTTGCGCCATTCGCCGATCAAAGCGGTGGTGGTGACGAACGCCGATGTGGACCACATCGCGGGATTGCTGTGTTTGCGCGAAAAAGAGCCCCTTGCGCTCTACGGCGCACCGGCGGTTTTATCAACGATCGCGCAAAACCCGATTTTTGACGTGCTCGACACCAGCTTGGTGGCGCGCCGCCAATTGGCGCTTGGCGAGAAAACCGCGCTGGAGGGACCGGACGGGCCTCTCGGTCTCACGATCGAAGCTTACGCCGTGCCCGGCAAGATTCCGCTCTATCTCGAAGATCCCGGGCGTGATCCCGAAGAGTTTCTCTCCGATACAGGTGATGCCATCGGCCTGGCGATCAGCGCCGGCGACGATCACGTGTTTCACTACATACCGGGCTGCGCCTGGGTCGATGACGATCTGCGCGCGCGCCTAAAGGGCGCAGAGCTCGTGCTCTTCGACGGCACATTATTCAACGACAGCGAGATGGTCGACGCAGGCCTTGGCGCCAAGACCGGCAAGCGCATGGGCCATATGTCGATTTCCGGCACAAACGGCACATTGGACCGCTTCGCCGATCTTGCCATTGGGCGCCGAGTTTTCGTTCACATCAACAACTCAAATCCCATCCTGGACGAGAGTTCCAAGGCGCGCCGCACTGTCGAGGACGCCGGGTGGGATGTTGGCTATGACGGAATGGAGATCACCTTGTGAGCGCCTATCCCGGCCAAAGCGACAAACTGATGAGCGAAAGCGAGCTGGAGGCGGCATTGCGCCAGATTGGCGCCGAGCGCTATCACAATCTGCACCCATTTCATAAGCTGCTGCACGGCGGCAAACTGGAACGCGGTCAGGTCCAAGCCTGGGCGCTGAACCGCTACTATTACCAAGCATCGATCCCGCGCAAGGACTGCGCGATCATGTCCAATATGACGGACCGGGCGCTGCGCTTGGAATGGCGCCAGCGCTACTTCGATCACGACGGCATCGGCGAGGACGAGGGCGGCATCGAACGGTGGTTGCGGCTGACCGACGCGCTGGGCCTCGAGCGCGCTTATGTCGCATCGACGGAGGGCATCCTGCCCGCCACCCGCCACGCCTGCGATGCCTATGTGCATTTCGTGCGCGACAAGCCTCTGCTGGAAGCGATCGCCTCTTCGCTCACCGAGCTGTTTGCGCCCACCATCCACTCGGAACGAATTGCAGGCATGCTCGAGCATTATGATTTTATCGACGAAACGATGATGACCTATTTTCGCAGGCGCCTGAGCCAAGCGCCGCGTGATGTGAATTTCGCGCTGAAATACGTCAAGGCCGAAGCCAAGACCCAACCCCAACAGCAGGCCGTGCTGCGGGCACTTTTGTTCAAGACAAATGTCTTGTGGGCCCAGCTCGACGCGCTCCATCACGCCTATGTCGAACCCCGCAACATCCCGCCGGGTGCTTTCGATCCCTCGGCTGTGGGTGGTTGAGCCGCCATGGCCGAGCGCAACATCGCAACGCTTGCGAGCACGCCGACACTGCCATGCCACGTGCGGCTGCATCATGATAGCGTGCGCGAACGCTGGGTCGCCCTGGCGCCAGAACGCGTCGTCGAGCTCGACGAACGCAGCCTCGCCGTCCTTCGACTGTGCGACGGGAGCCGAACGATCCAGGCGCTGGCAAGCGAGCTGGCGAAGGCCTACGATGCTCCTGAAGAGATGATTGCCGAAGACGTTTTGGCATTTGTCCAAGAGTGGTCCGACAGGATGTTGGTGCGCCTATGAGCGACACACAAAACGGCAAGTCGAATGGATCGGCGCATGTGGCGCCGCCAAGCGGCATGCTCGCCGAGCTCACCCATCGCTGCCCGCTGCAGTGCCCCTATTGTTCGAACCCGCTCGAATTGCACAAGGCGGCAGATGAGCTCGATACCAAAACCTGGTTTTCGGTGTTCGACCAAGCCGCCGAACTTGGCGTTCTCCAAGTCCATCTATCCGGCGGCGAGCCGACGCTTCGCGACGACCTCGAAGACATGGTCGCCCACCTCACCAAACGCGGCATTTACGCCAATCTGATCACCGCCGGCGTGACCCTCGACCGCGACCGGCTGGCCCGACTTTCTGAGGCCGGACTGGCACATATCCAGCTCAGTTTTCAGAGCGTCAACGCCGAGCGCGCCGATCGGATCGGCAATGCCAAGAACGCGCTCGCCAAAAAGCTTGAGACGGCCGCCTGGGCCCGCGAACTGGGTCTCGCCATCACACTGAATGCGCCGATCCACCGGCAAAACATCGACGAAATCGGCGCTTACTTCGACAAGGCCGTGGAGATCGGCGCCGAACGAATCGAGGTCGCCCATGTGCAGTATTACGGCTGGGCGCTGAAGAACCGGGCCGCGCTCATTCCGAGCGCAGAACAGACGGCGCGCGCCCAGGAGGTGGTCGACGACGCCCGCCTGCGCCTCAAGGGCATTCTCAACATCGATTGCGTCGTGCCCGATTATTACGCCAAATATCCCAAGCCCTGCATGTGCGGCTGGGGCAACGAATTTCTGGCGGTCACCCCAACCGGCGTGGTGCTGCCCTGTCATGCCGCCCAGACCATCCCGACGCTCGAATTCGACAATGTGATTGACCGGCCATTGGCCGAGATCTGGTGGCAGGGCTCGGCCTTTCAGGCCTTCCGCGGCACCGAATGGATGCAGGAACCCTGCCGCAGCTGCGAGCGCAAGGAAGTCGACTTCGGCGGCTGCCGTTGCCAGGCCTATGCGCTAACAGGTGACGCGGCGGCGACTGATCCAGCCTGCACGCTTTCGCCCCACCACGGCGCGATGCGCGACCTTGCCGACGGCGAAAGCGCCGATCAGCCGACCGACTTCATCTACCGGCGGATTGGTCTCTATTCAGCCTAGTCGCGTGCTGATGCTCAGAAGAGCAGCTTGTTTTCGTCGGCGTCGGGAATGGCGACATCAAGATCGAAATCGGATTCAATCAACGTCCGCGCTGAGTTGTCGCCCTGATCGGCGGCGCGTTTGACCCAATTCTTGCCGACCGCCATGTCCTGGATTTCGGTGCGGCCGCGCAATATCGAAAGACCGTAATTGTATTCGCCGATCGAATAGCCAAGTTCGGCCGCCTTACGCTCCCACTCAACCGCGATCTTAGGATCCTTCACCACGCCCAGGCCGTTGTCATAGAGCTGTGCCATCCAAATCATCGATGCCTCATTGCCCATCTCCGCGCACTGCTTGAAAATCTTGGCGCCCTCGTCGTAATAGGCGAGTTTGATGGCAAGCCAGCCCACGGTGCACATGATCGGGTCGCCCTGCTTGAAGTCGTGGTATTTGGCGAAGTGCTGGATTGTGAGTTCTTCCGGATTCGTTATGCCCTCTTCGTCGACCACCTGTTCGCGAGCGTCCTGAGCCAAAGCGGGACCTGCGATCAACAGCATCGTGGAAAGGGCAACGGCAAGAATTCGCATGGGGCTTGGTCCTTGAGCCAGGGACAGACGTTAAAAGCGCAACGCCGGAGAACGCCGCGCGCATTCACAATGGCCAATGTGACCTAAATTTCTATGAAATTCAACGGATGACGAGTCTTGGAAAACGATGGGTGGCGCCGTCTGCCTCGCTCAGGTTCGCCGGTCCGATCAGCCGCCCGAATTCTTCAACCGGCGGCGAGGCCAGTTCGTTCATATCTGTTTCCTTGAGCGTCCCTGTGATCGTGCCGTCAGGGCCGAGCACCAAGTCGTAATAGATGCCGTTCCAGAAATTTATGCCGTACTCGCCGCTCGATTTGTGCAGGAACAGCAGATCGTATTCGAGATCGGTCAAATCCTCCGCTGTGACCTGGCGCCGCAAGGCATGGGGATACGGCAGATGGCACACCATCTGCTCGGCCCCCTCGAGGCACTTGAACGGCCGCATGGACAAAAAGTGTTCACTGAAGCCCGGATTGTCGATCTTGATCGAGTAGCCTGTCTGCCCATCCCGGGCTGCAAATTCGACCGTTCCGATCACCACCTCCTCGCCCGACTGGGAGACGAGGTGCACCTTCTTGACGCCCTGCAGTTGCGCCGACCAAGCGGCATGGGGCGCCGCGATCACAACAAGCGCGCCAATAGCCAACGCGCCCAATCTCACGCTGATCTCAGATTTGCCCATTCGCCACCTCCCCGTCTTGCATTGCCCTCTACCTCCGTCAGTCGACCGAGAGCGGAACCGGGCTCGCTTCGACCAGCGTGTTGCCCGCGTCCTTCCAACCCGCATCGCCTTCGGGGAACCAATAGAGATTGGTGTATCCCCAGGAGGATGCGCGCTTGCTGGCATTCCACGACATCCAGCAGTCCGACTGGCAGTAAAGCACGATCGCCTTGGATTTGTCGCCAGCGGTCAAGCGCTCGAGGTTTTCCTTGAAATACTGCTCCATCACCGGCGTCAGATATCCCGCGCCGACATCCGGCAACCATGTGCTGCCGGCAATATCGAAGCGCTTTTGCTGCACGAACCACTCGCCGGTGATCGGGTCGAAGCCCGCACCCACATGGGCGTTGACGTCCAACAGGATGACTTCCTTGTCATCGATCTTTTGCTTCAGCGTGGCTGCGTCAATGCGCGTGGAGCCTGGCGCCGCGTCGGGCAAGGCGGCGCGGTAATGCCCCATACGATAACCGGTCTTTGGATCGAGATGGGGATAGGACTGCTCGGCCTGGAGCGCCGCCGGCCAAGTGAGAACGGCCATTAGCCCGAACAACGCGATGAGCGCCAAGCCAATCCACCGCCCCCGGCGCATCGCCCGCCCTGCAGTCTGGCCGCTCGCGGCAATTCTGCGTGCTTGCGTCATCGATTTACCTTCACCTCGCTCTACCGAAATCATATAGGTGTTGGTACCAGCGGTCCCAAGGCAATCAGCCGTTTCGAACAATTCTCGCGCCATGCAAAAGTTTTTCATCGCCACCCTAGCTTGTCTATTCGCCTTCCTGATAAGCAGCCAAGCCTTCGCCGCGACCGTGCGCATTGCTATTCTCAAATTCGGCACCGTCAACTGGGAAATGGACGTCGTTCGCCGCAACGGCTTTGACGCAGCCGAAGGCATCAAGATTGAACTGGTCGAACTGGCGTCGGGTCAAAGCGCCAAGGTGGCGCTGCACGCCGGCTCCGTCGACGTTATCGTCAGCGATTTGCTCTGGGTCTCGCGCTCCAGAACCAAGGGCAGCGATTTCGTCTTCGCGCCCTATTCCGCCAGCATGGGCGATTTGATGGTCCCGCCGGAGAGCAATATCGGCACTGTCGCTGAGCTCGCCGGCGCCAAGATCGGCGTTGCCGGCGGCCCGCTTGATAAGAGTTGGCTGATCATACGCGCCCTCTCGCGCAAGCTAGCCGACATTGACTTGGCGAATGCTGCGGAGCCCGTCTTCGCCGCTCCCCCGCTGCTGAACCAAAAGGCCGAGCAACGCGAACTCGCCGCCGTCCTCAACTATTGGCCATACAGCGCGCGGCTGGAGGCCAAGGGCTTCAAGCGGCTCATTGGGGTGCGGCAAGCACTTGAGCAACTCGGATTGACCGGGGCCCCGCCCATCGTTGGCTATGTGTTCCGAGACGGATGGGCCAAGGAAAACAAGGCGCTGATTGAGGGCTTCTTGCGATCAACGGGAAAGGCGCGAACTCTGATGTTGGAGTCGGACGCCGAGTGGGACCTTTTACGTCCGCTGATGCGGGCCAATTCGGAGGCGATCTTTATCAATCTGCGCAATCGCTTCCGCTCAGGCGTCCCCAAGGAGGGTCCAAATTCATTGCAGCTCAACGCCGAAGAGCTTTATAGGGTGTTGTCCCAATCCGCAGGGAAAGAGCTCGTTGGTCCGCAGACATCGCTCTCGCCAGGCACGATCTGGAGAACGAACTAGGCTCAATTTTTGGGGCACCAAGTCAAGCTGATCAAAATGAGCAAATCCGCACCCACCAGTCCCCTCATCTATCAATTGCTGTCGATCGTCGGCGGTCTTGCTATTTGGTTCGTCGCCGCAAAATTGACCGCCAGTCCCCTCTTGCCAGGTCCAGTTCAAGTTGTCGGCTTTATCCGCGAGGCCATGATTTCAGGCGAAATGCCCTACCACATGGCCATGACGCTGGGGCGCGTCGCCGCCTCCTTCGTCATCGCGATGGCGCTCGGCCTGGCGATTGGCCTCGCCATGGGTCAGTCGCAACTCACCGACCGGATCGGCGATCCGTGGCTGATTTTCTTTTTGAACACCCCGGCGCTTGTCATCATCATCATGGCCTATGTCTGGTTCGGCCTCACCGAAGCCGCTGCCATCGGCGCGGTGGCACTCAACAAGATTCCCAATGTCGCGGTCACCGTGCGCGAGGGCGCGCGCACGCTCGATCCCCATCTCGATGATCTGGCCCGCATATACAGGCTGAGTAAAATTGAGCGCTTGCGACAAGTGGTGCTGCCCCAGCTCCAGCCGTTTTTTGCCGCAGCCGCGCGCTCCGGCATCTCATTGATCTGGAAAATCGTTTTGGTTGTCGAACTGCTTGGGCGCTCAAACGGTGTCGGATTTCAGCTCTATTTGTATTTCCAACTCTTCGACGTCACCGCAATCCTTGGTTACACGCTCGTCTTCGTGGCGCTGATGATCGCCATCGAAGTCTTCATGGTCCAGCCATATGAACGTTATGCAACGCGCTGGCGCATCCGCTCCGCTTGAGATTCGCATCAGCGACAAGACCTATGCGGGTGCCGACGGCAATGCGGTGCAAGCAGTCAAAGGGCTCGATCTGTCGTGCCCAGGACAAACCTGCACCGCCCTTGTCGGGCCTTCGGGCTGCGGCAAGACGACGATTTTGCGCATCGTCGCCGGGCTCGATGCCAAATTCAGCGGCGAGGTGACCTTGGCCGACGCGCCCATTGAGGAGGCGCGCATTGGGTTCATCTTCCAAGAACCCACGCTGCTTCCCTGGCGCACGGTCGAGGACAACATCCGCCTTGCGGCCCCCGATTTAAGCGCGCGCGCACTCGCTTCCCTGTTGGATCAAGCCGAAATCGCCGATAAGGCTTCCCGCTTTCCAGGCGAGCTCTCCTTGGGGCTGGCGCGGCGTGTCTCGATTGTGCGCGCGATCGCCGCCAAGCCCGACCTGTTGCTGTTGGACGAACCCTTCGTTTCGCTCGACGAAGCCACCGCCAAGACCCTGCGCATGTTGGTGGCGCGGATTCTCGACGACCATGCGGTTACAGCGCTGCTTGTGACCCATGATTTGCGTGAAGCGGTCGAGTTGGCCGATCAGATCGTCACGCTGACGGCCCGTCCCGCCCGCGCCAAGTCTGTGCGCCAAATTTCAACGCCGCGGGCAAAACGCACCGCCGCCTTCCGCAAAAAGCTGTTGGGTCAGATTGACCGCGACGCAAAAAGCCGCTGAGCCCTTAGGCCGCGGCCCTGATCTCGCTTGATGCGCCGCGGTGGTCGCGGTAGATCCGGCGCACCCAGTCGAAGGTGGCGCTGTCGCGAAACTGCTCGAAGACGCCCAGCAACTCCGGATCGTCTTCAAATTGCGGCCATTCGAATGGATGCTCTTTCGGCAAGACGCCAATCGACAACATCGAGGCGACCATGATGTCGGCGCGGCTCAACCTGTCGCCGATCAAAAACTCGCGGCCCTGGACGCGCTTGTCGAAGCGGGCGATCTGCTCGGCGAGTTTTGCCCGCGATTGCGCGATATAGGCGTCGTCGCGCACATAGGTGTCATGAATGCGCTTCTTCAGAATCGGGTAGCTCAGCGAGAAGAACGCCTTTTTGTAAGCCGGCATGCCGTAAGTGAAGCAGTGCTTCATCGGTCCCTTGTGATGAATGAGATGCTGATAGATCGCCGCGCGCAGCGGGATGCCGATATTGGCGTCGGCTTCGGCCTCCAATTGAGCCGCCTCCTCACGCGCCGCGCTTCCGTCGGGCGCCAACGGGTTTGCGGGAAACTTCGCATCTAGGAAATCGATGATTTCGCGCGCGCCCTGCACCACCTCACCATCGACCAGCAGCACGGGCAGCGACGATTTGGGCGCGATGCGGCGGATCGAGAAAAGATGGGGTCCGGGAACAATCGGCGTCGGCGTATAGTCGACGCCCTTGAGATCGAGCGCCCAGCGCGCGGCCTCGCAATAGTGTGAATGGGGAAAGAGATAGAGCTCCGTCATGGCGCCTAGACCAGTGCCGAAATGATGAACATCGGATAGCCCGTATAGAGCGCCGCGCCCCAAGCGGTGATAAATCCCGCGATCAGGAAAGCCACGAACCCGCGGCCCAACCCCTTTGCATAGCCGGCTATGAACGATGATTGAGCGCCGCGCGACCGCGTCGCCGCTGCCATGAATGTCGCGCCAAACAGCACCAGCATCGAGACGCCGCCCGCCACAAGCGACGCACACCACGGGCATCGGTGTTCGGCGTCGGCTTGATGGATGTTGCAATCGGCATCAAGTCCCGACCAAGGCCAGGTGCAGCCGCATTCAAAGAGATAACCGCAATAGGGCGTGACGAATATCGCCGTGAAGCCGATCATGCTGAGGCCCGCCCAAATCTGAGGCCGCATAAGCCAGGAAACCAGCCGGTTTGTCGCCATATGCTTCTGCCCTTTCGCTCGGTTGCTCAATCAGCCATATGGGTATTGGGGCCTCGCGATGCACGCAACACATTTGGCCTCATCCCCGTCCACCCCGCGTCTGGAGGCCCTTGGAGGGGTCGTAAGCCCACACCGCAGCGAGCAAGAATACCGCGAACGAGGCCGCGACAATGACGAATGCCTGTCCGTTGAACTCGCCATAGAGCGCAAATCGGATCAACTCGACCGCATGGGTGAAGGGATTCCAGCTGCAGATGTGATAGAGCGCCACGCTTGATTCCTTGATTTTCCACAAGGGAAACAGCGCCGAGGAGGCGAAGAACATCGGAAAAATGACGAAATTCATGACGCCGGCGAAATTCTCAAGCTGCTTGACGGTCGAAGAGAGCAGCATGCCGAGCGCCCCCAGCATGAGGCCCGAGAGCACCAGCGCCGGAAACACCGTGACCATGCCCCAAAGCGGCAAGTCGACGCCAAACAGATAGGCGATCGCCAGGAAGGCATAGGCCTGCAGTATCGAGACGAACACGCCGCCGCTCAACCGCGACAGCAAGAGGAACCAGCGCGGCAGCGGCGCGGTCAATAATACTCGCATCGATCCCATCTCGCGGTCGTAGACCATCGAAAGCGAGCTCTGCATGCCGTTGAAGAGCTGGATCATCGCCACCAGACCGGGCGCGATATACATGTCGTAGGTGATGTAGGTCTGATAGGGCGGAATGATCGAGAGACCGAGCGCGGCGCGGAATCCGGCGGCGAACAAAAACAGCCAGACCAGGGGGCGCACCATGGCGGCAAGAAAGCGTTCGCGTTGCTGTAGGAAGCGCAGGGCTTCGCGCCAGACGACGCCGCGCAGAGCGCTGACGTAAGCCGGTGCCTGTTGGCTCATGCGGCACCTGCCCGCGTCAGACCGTCAAAAGCCTCACTGATATCCTTGGCGCCCGTCCGCTTGACCACATCGGCGACCGGGCCACGCTCCACGATGCGGCCGCGGTGAAGCAGCACGATGTCGTCGCCCGCCTCGATTTCATCGATAAGGTGCGTCGCCCACAGCACGCCCAGACCGCGCTCTTGTGCCAGCGCATGAACATGGGCGACGATCGCCGCACGGCTCGGCACATCGAGCCCGACCGTCGGCTCGTCCAAAATCAACACGCTGGGATCATGCAGCAGAGCACGCGCAATCTCGACGCGGCGTCGATGGCCGCCATTGAGCACGCGCACGCGTTCGCCCGCACGCCCGCTCATTTCCATGCGGTCCAATTCACGCTCTATCGCGCGTGTGCGCGCGGCGCCGCTCAGCCCGTGCAAACTTGCGAAATAGGCTAAATTTTGTCTCACCGTCAGGTCGAGATCGAGGGTGGGCTGCTGGAACACGATGCCCAGCGGCGCAAGCGCAGCACTGCCGAAGCGCGCCAAATCGCGCCCCGCAATCTCGATTTCGCCGCGCTCCTGGCTAAGCAAGCGCGTGATCAGTGCAAACAGCGTCGTCTTGCCCGCGCCGTTGGGTCCGAGCAGGCCGGTAAAGCGGCCCGGCAGAACATCGAAACTGACGTCGTCGAGCGCGCGTACCGCGCCATAGGAGAAACTCACGCCCGATACCGACAGCGCTGACGCCTGACCCGATCTCATTGAGTTGGCGTTAGAATTCTTTGGTTTTCGTCCGCGGTCACTCATGCGCCAAACCTAGCCGTCCCCCGTCTTTCCGCCAAGCGCGCACGAACACCATTCATTAAGCTTGGCGGAAGTTACCGCGGCCAAACGTCCACACGCTCGGTCTTCTTTAAGACAAGAGCGCTAGGCTCTCCCACAAATCAATAATCCTCAATGCGAGGGAGCGTCATGCGAGTTTCAAGCGTTATAATGCTTTCGGTTGCGCTGGTCTTTGGACTGATCGCTGCGATTTTGGCCAAGGTCTGGCTGGATCAACAGGCCGGCCAGCCCGACGTCGTCATCCAGCGGCCCAACGAAGAGATGGGTCGTGTCGTCGTGGCCGATAAGCCGCTGCGCTTTGGCATGAAGGTGTCGTCCAGCATGCTGCGCGAGGTCGACTGGCCCAAAAGCGGAATACCCGAGGGCGCCTATCGCTCCAAATCGGCCATGTTCACCGATGGCAGCAAACGCGTGGTGTTGGCCTCCATTGCCGCCAATGAGCCCATTCTGAAAGCCAAGATCACCGGACCCGGTCAACGCGCGACGCTCTCAGCACTGGTCGCGGAAGGCATGAATGCCGTCTCCGTGCGCGTAAATGACGTGCTGGGCGTCGCCGGCTTCATTCTGCCCGGCGAGCGCGTCGATATTCTTTTGACGCAAACGCCCCGCAATGAACTTCAACCAGGCGGCGGCGCCAAAGAAACCGGCGCCCATACCGACGTGTTGCTGCAAAACGTCCGTGTGCTGGCTGTGGATCAGCTCGCCGACGACCGCAGCGAAAAGCCGACACTGGTCAAGACCGTCACCATCGAAGTCGACACCGAGCAGGCTCAAAAGCTCGCACTGGCCACCGCCGTCGGCCAACTGTCGCTGGCACTGCGCAGCGCAGGCTCCACCTCGCCCAATCGGGCGCGCCGGATCACCTTGACCGATTTGCGCAGCGACCTGTCGCTTTCGCGCCGGGTGGCCAAGCTCGCCGGCCCGTCGGCCACGGGCTCTTCCGTGAACATCACAGTGACGCGCGCAGTCGAACGCGAGGATTACAGCGTGGTGCGCGAGTCTCGGTAACTTTCCGATAAGCAATAAATCTAACTATTCCTCAAGCACGATTACAAAACACAAGAAAAACTGCTTGCAAGAAATCCTTCCATAACTAATGGCCGCTATTGTCGAGCCATAAAGAATAAAAAAGTCGAATAATGACTTTTGGGGGGAAATGATGACTTTGGATACGGGATCAGTCATTCCGCGCATGCGCCGGATGATGTCAATATCTCACGAAGCAGCAGCCGCCGGCCGAGCGCCGAAGATGCCGTCATTGATGTCGCATCTGGCATCGGTCGGGGCCCTGCTCATCTCACTCGCGATCGTCTTTGGCGCCAGCGTGACTGCCAACAGCAGCGCGGCCCAAGCCAATCCGGCCGCCCGCATCGATCGCGTCGTGAGCCTGGAATCGCCTGAAACCATCACGCGGATGACGGTCACGGTCAACAAGTCGGAGACGGTGCGCATCGAGCAGCCTTTCGTCGAGGCGCTGGTGGGCAACGCCGACATCGCCGACGTCATTCCGCTGACCGACCGCACTCTTTATGTGCTCGGCAAGAAAATCGGCTCGACCCGGCTTTCCGTCCTCAACGACGCCAAACAGTTGATGGGCATCGTTGAGATCGAGGTGTCTTATGACGCCGACGCACTTTCGGCCCAGCTGGAGCAGAGCCTGCCCGGCAGCAAGGTCAATGTGACCTCTGCCAACGGCAAACTGCTGCTGACCGGTTGGACGTCGGATGCCATCGCGCTCGAAAAAGCCGTGGCGATCGCCAATCAATACGCACCCAACGCGGTGACCAATCAGGTGACCGTCGCCGGTTCCCAGCAGGTTTTGCTGGAAGTTCGCTTCGTCGAAGCATCGCGCGATGCCTCGCGCAATCTGGGCGTCAGCTGGGACGTGGCCTCTCGTGAGGCCGGCAGCTTCCTGGCGCTGACCAATCTGCCGACCAATATCGGCCTCGGCGCCTTTCCGAGCACCGTACTGCCGTTCGGTTCGATGGTGGCGCGCCTGCTGAATGGCGGCATGACGGCTGATGCCATCGTGCAAGCCTTGGAAGAGCGCGGCATGGCCCGGCGTCTAGCCGAGCCGAACCTGGTGGCCCTTTCGGGCGATACGGCGAGCTTTCTGGCGGGCGGTGAGTTTCCGTTCCCGATCGCGCGTGAAGACGACACCATCACCATCGAGTTCAAAAAGTTTGGCGTCGGCCTGGCCTTCACGCCGACCGTGCTTTCCAGCGGCATCATCAATCTGAAGATTGAGCCGGAGGTAAGTGAGATCGACCCCAACAACACGTTGGTCGTCAACGATACCACCATTCCCGGTCTTGTGACCCGCCGCGCCAAGACGACTGTCGAGTTGCGCGACGGCCAGAGCTTCGCCATTGCCGGCTTGCTGCAGTCCAACCACACCAAGGCGGCCCGTCAGCTGCCGTGGATCGGCCAAGTGCCGGTGCTGGGCTCGCTGTTTCGCAGCGCATCTTATGAGAAGAAAGAAACGGATCTGGTGATCATCGTCACACCGCATCTCGTCAAGCCTGCCACGCCGCAACAGCGGCTGGTGACGCCGCTCGATCAGATGATGCCGGGCAACGACATCGACTTCTTCGTCAACGGCAAGGCAGAGCTGTGGAACACCCGCGTGCTCGACGCCGCCGGTGAAGACGTTGGCTTGGGTGACGAGGGCCACATGCTGGACGCCAGCAGCTACGTGCCGGTGGCGCCCGTCGCTCCGCTTCACACCAGCTCTTTGGCCAGGAAAGGATCCTAATCATGACCAATCCATCGACACAGATCCTGAGCGCCGCCATCACCTTGAGCCTCGCGGCCTCGCTGATCATGCTGACCGGATGCCGGGCGGAAAACCGCTACCTCGCCCGCCGCGACACGATCACGCTGGGCGCCGGCGAAGCAGTCGCCCGCAACAACGCGATCCAGGTGATCAATCCGTGGCCCAAGCATTCGCAGAACCCGTACTTCAATACCGACGGCAAGCGCATGATGGTGGGCATCGAGCGCTACCAAGCGAACGAAAGCTTGGAGCCGGAGGGTTCGGACACCACCGAGCGGTTCAAGGATGAGCAAGGTCCGCCGCCACCAGCGCCACCGGGCAGTCCGGGCGCGCCTTAAGCGCGGAGAAACGACACCAATTGGGGCGGCAGGAAACCCTGCCCGCCCCGCCAACGGAGTGCAACGGCAGAGCTGAGATGTTGAAGCAGTTCACAAAATCGAGCGACGACACGGTCGCCATCAGGCTGGTGACGGCAAGCCAAGACTTGGCGCGCCGTCTCGGCTCGATCTTTGAGCAAGACGCCCGCTTTACGATGGCTGACGTGACGGCGAGCGTCGCCGAAGCCGAGGCCGCGCCCGCGGCCTCAGCTGGCCGGGCCATCTTGTTGGCGGAGCTCGATACCTCAAACAGCGAGGAATTGGCCGCGCTCGAGCGCATGATGAGCCGCTCGGGCAGCGCGCTTGCGGTGGTTGCCGTTGTCGACACGTTGTCGGAGGAAGCGGTTCGCACGCTGTTGCAGCTTCGTATCACCGATCTCGTGTCCAAGCGCGATTCGCAACAGGACTTGATCATGGCTTGCGAGCGCGCACTGCGCTCCGATACCGGGCAATCACGCTTTGGCGGCGCCACATGCAGCGCCTTCGTTTCAGCCGGCGGTGGCGCGGGCAACACCTCGCTCGCCATCCAGAGCGCTTTCGTCGTCGCCCGCGACACCGGCCAATATCAATCGACCTGTCTCATCGACATGGATTTCCAACGCGGCGCTATCATCGATTATTTGGATCTCGAGCCCAATCTGCAGATTGACGAGATCGCGCCCACTCCCGACCGTCTGGACGAGCAACTGCTTGAAGTTATGGTCTCGCGCCACGACACCGGATTGGCCGTGCTCGCGGCCAAAAACGCGTTGCGCTCCTATGAATCGATCGGCGCTGACTTCGTGACCCATATGCTGGATCTCGCATCGATCAAATTCGACAATTTGATCCTCGATATGCCGCGGGTTTGGTTGCCCTGGTCGCGCAGTGTGCTGCAAGGCTCAGACAATGTGTTCGTGGTCACCGAAATGACCGTGCCCGGCCTGCGTCAGGCACGGCGCCTCGCCGACGCGCTGGTGGTTGAGTGCGGCGACGAGCTCGAAATCGGCGTGATCGTGAACCGCTTCAAGAAAACGCTTTGGGGCGGCATCAACGCCGTTCGCCGTCAGGACGCAGAAGACGTTTTGGGGCCCTATCTGGCTGGATTCGTGGCCCAAGACTATCCACTGGTGCGCGAAGCGATCGACCGCGGTGTGCCGCTGCACGAAATCGACAAACACAATCGCATCGACAAGGATTTGGGCGAGATTCTACTGCGCAAGACGCCGGCGGCAGACAGCGTTCAGGTCCCAGCCGCACCTGGCCTCATTTCCGCATAGAGCGGCCTGATCGTTAAAATTTGAACGGTCAAATTGGGCGTTTTTTTTCTTTTCTTTCGTAGACTTGCGTGAGCGGCGGAGATGCAACCCGGCGCCAAGCAGAAAAACGAACGAGGCGCGATATGGGGCGGTTTTCAGCCGGAGTACAAGAGAGCGCGAGCGGATTGATCGATCCCTCGGCGCTGTTGCAGCCGGCCACGACAGAGGCCAGCGACGCACCCGCCACAGAGGCCGAAGACGACCAGGCCGCCACTGGCGAGAACGACGTCAACGCCGCCGATCCCCAGCTCCTGAAATCACGCTTGCTCGATGCCAAGGTCCGGCTCCATCGCCAGCTGATCGACGAGATCGATCTCTCGGCAATCGAGAAGATCCCCGAAGCCGAACTGCGCAAACAAATCACCGAGATGCTCGGTGTGCATATTCTCTCCGAGCGCCTTCCGCTCAACGCCGACGAGCTGGACGCCTTTGCCGATGAGCTGTTCGACGAGATGACAGGGCTGGGCCCGATCGAACCGCTGCTGGCCGATCCCACCATCTCCGATATTCTAATCAACACCCACGCGCTGGTCTTTGTTGAGCGCTTCGGTCAACTCGAAGAAACGCCGGTGCGCTTCAAGGACGAGGCGCATTTGCTGCGCATCCTCAACAAGATCGTGGCGGGCGTCGGCCGCAGGGTCGATGAATCCCAACCCATGGTCGATGCCAGGCTTGCCGATGGTTCGCGCGTCAACGCGGTGATCCGTCCGCTCGCCGTCGACGGACCGCTGATCTCAATCCGCAAGTTCTCCAAGAAGCCCTTCTCCCTCGACAAGCTTGTCGAGATTGGAAGCATCCGGCCACAAATGTGCGAAGTGCTGGCTGGCGCCGTGAAGGGGCGCGTCACTCTGATCGTTTCGGGCGGCACGGGCAGCGGTAAGACCACCATGCTGAACGCCCTTTCCAACTTTATTTCGGTCCGAGAGCGGCTGGTTACGATCGAAGACGCCGCCGAGCTGCAGCTGCAACAGCCCCATGTCGGACGCCTTGAAACACGCCCCCCCAACCTCGAGGGAAAGAACGAGGTGCGTCAGCGCGAGCTCGTCAAGAACGCCCTGCGTATGCGTCCGGACCGCATCATTCTGGGCGAGGTGCGCGGCGAGGAAGCCTTCGACATGCTGCAAGCCATGAACACCGGCCATGAAGGGTCGATGGCCACCATCCATGCCAACAATCCGCGCGAAGCTATTTCGCGGCTTGAGAACATGGTCGGTATGGCGGGCCTCAATATGAGTGAATCGAGCGTGCGCGCGCAGATCGGCGCCGCCATCCAGCTGGTCGTCCAATTGCAGCGCCTGAGCGACGGCACGCGCCGGGTCACCAGCATCGCCGAGATCACCGGCATGGAAGGCAACATCATCCAGATGCAGGAGATCTTCGCCTACGTGCGCAGTCACACCGACGACGACGGCAAAATTCACGGCGAGTACCGCGCGACCGGCGTGCGGCCGAAGTTTTTGAACGAGATCAAGGCCCAGGGCATCCAAATCCCGACTGAGTATTTCGATCCCAAGGACCCGCTGTGATGTTCGAAATCACGTCCGACAATCTGCAATTGGCGATTTTTCTGTTGATCGGCGTCGCCGTCTTCCTGGCGGCCGAAGCAATTTATCTCGGCGTCTCGAGCCGCGCGTCTTATTTGCGCAAAATCAACAAGCGCCTCTCCATTTTGGAGAATTCCGGTGACCAACTCGACGCGCTAGTCGAGCTGCGCCGCGCCCGCAGCCTCACCTCAGAGGGCAACTTCAAGCTGCCGCTGATCTGGTTCAACCGGCTGGTCCTGCAATCGGGCATCACCATGGGCTTGGGACGCTTTGCGATGATGTTCGCCGGTCTGGCCGTGGTCGCGGCTTTTGCAGCTTATACGCTTGAGGGCAGCGTGATGATCGCCGCCGCCGCCGGCTTTGCCAGCGCGACGGTCTTGCCGCTGATGGTCTTGAAATTCTTGCGTGGACGCCGCTGGAATGCCTTCGAGGCGCAGCTCCCCGACGCGGTCGATGTGATGGTGCGCAGCCTGCGCGCCGGCCATCCGCTGCCCGTCTCCATTTCCATGGTCGGCCGCGAATTGGCCGATCCGATCGGCAGTGAATTCGGCCTGACGGCGGATGAGCTGACTTACGGTCTCGATCTCGAAGCCGCAATGGGCAATATGGCGAGCCGCGTCGGCCAGGACGACTTGGCGCTGCTGATCGTCGCAATCACCATTCAGGCGCGCACCGGCGGCAATTTGGGTGAGATTCTCTCAAATCTTTCACACATCCTGCGCACGCGTTTCAAGATGCGCCGCCGCGTTCGCTCGCTCTCGGCGGAGGGGCGTTTTTCGGCGCTCGCATTGTCGATTTTGCCCTTTCTGGTGTTCGGCGCCCTCACCATTTTCGCCCCCGATTTCTACGGCGGCATTTGGGAGGAACCCGTCGTCGCCCAAGTGCTGAGCTCCGCCTTTGCCTTCATGATGGTCGGCAATTTCATCATGTACCGCATGATCCAGTTCAGGATGTGAACCGATGGGATTCGAACTCACCGCCATATCCGACATGTTGCTCGACAACCTCACCGCGTTTGTTGCTCTCTTCGTCTTCCTGTTCGTCGCCGCGATCACCTTCACGGTGGTGACAGCCATCCGCAGCCGCGAAGGGATCCGCCGGCGCGTTTTGCTTTCGGGCTCCATCGAAAACGTCGATCCAGACGACCGCCGCGGCTTGCGCCATCAACAGATGGCCCGCACGCGGCGGCTGTTGACGCAAGCGGCCTCCAATTTTGTGCCGCAAGACGAAAAGTCGATTTCGGCCGTGCGCAAACAACTGACCCAGGCCGGCTTCTATCAGCCCTCGGCAGTGGCCAACTATTACCTGGTGCGCGTCGTGCTCGCGGTCCTCATGCCGGGCGCCTTCTTTTTCGCCAACCAGCAGTTTGATTTGGAATTTACCGGCACGCGCGAGCTCTTGGCGCTGGCCTCTTTGGCGGTGTTGGGCCTCTATTTGCCGCGCATCATTCTGGCCCGCATCACCAGCGTTCTGCAGCGTCAGTGCAGGGAGGGTTTCCCCGATTTTATGGATTTGATGGTTGTTTGCGCCGAAGCCGGTCTCAGCGTCGATGCGGCGCTTGAGCGCGTCAGCCGCGAATTGACGACCTCCTATCCATTTTTGGGCACGAATCTGCACATGGCCACGCTGGAATTGCGCGCCGGCAAAGGTCTGAGCGATGCCTTTCAATATCTGGCCGAACGCTTGGGCATTCAGGAGGCCCTCAACTTGGGCTCCCTGCTTCAGCAATCCCAGGAGCTCGGCACCAGCCTGTCTGACGCGTTGCGCGTCTTCAGCGACGAAATGCGCGACAAGCGCATGTCGGCGGCCGAAGAAAAGGCGCATGCCTTGCCTGCCAAGATGGCGATCCCGATGATGATCTTCGTCTTCCCGATCATCCTGGTTGTCATTTTGCTCCCCGTCTTCGTCCGCGTCTCCACCAATCTCTAAAGCCGCAATCGCCGGTGCCGCGCCGCCAGACGCCGTTAACGCCGCGTTTAGCCTAATTGTGTCGAGCGCGTGAGTGCATGGGTGATCCAGCGTAGAATCATGAGCTTATGGGGCACGCTTTAACCAGAATGGTCATGGCGATGCGGCTAGCGATTGTTCTAGCCGCCGCACTTGCGCTCGTCGGCTGCAAAGCCAAGGCCGTGGACAACGACATCACCTACGGCATCGACGGCATTCGCCCCGCCACTTTTTCCAAAGGTTCGCAAAGCCCGCTCGAACGCGGCCGGCTGCATTATTCGCGCGGCGATTACGGTTTGGCCGAGAAATACTTCCGCCAAGCGGTCGAGCAAAATTCGAACAATGCAAACGCCTGGATCGGCCTCGCCGCAAGTTACGACCGGCTCAAACGCTTCGATCTCGCCGACCGCGCCTACAAGGTGGTGATAAAAATGGTCGGCTACACGGTGCCGGTCCACAACAATTTGGGCTATCACTACTATCTTCAGGGCGACATGAAAAAGGCGCGCAAGCACTTCGATGCCGCCCACAATATGGATCCGTCGAACCCGCAGGTGATCGCCAATCTGGAACTGCTCGACGCCACCTAAGCGGCTATTTCACGTTGAATGTGACGACCGTACCCTTGTCCTCGAGCCCCATGGCCGAAAGCTTGAAGCTGCCCGTGCTTATCGGAACAAAATACAGCTCGGATTCTGCTTCGTCCTCGTATTCCAGCTCGTAGAGATTGGTGGCCTTGATCTCCATTCCGCCGGCTTCCAACTTGCGGACCCAGATATTGCGGAAAAAATCGGCGCCCCGCAGCGCATATTCCTTGCGGCCTGATGATTTGATTTCAAGCTTGTAACACTTGCCTGTTTCGAGCTCATAAGCCGACTGCGAGACCTTATAACCCGCCTCATCGGTCCCCAATACGAGCTCGGGCAGTTCGACGCATTTGCGGGCCATATTGCCCTTTGCAATGGCCGCATACGGCAACCCGGCCAAAATTGCGGCCAAGGCCGCGGCACCAACTCGTAACATTTCCAACGTCTCCCTTATTCTTCAAGCAGGCTCAGTTCGTGGGCAAGATTTCCGCGCCCCAAGGATAGCGCCCCACCTTGATCGTCTTGATCACCTTTAGGTCTTTGACGTCCACCACCGAGACATCGCCCGAGACGCCGTTTGTGGTGAACAGCAAATCCTCCTCCGGCGTGAGCACCATGTGCCAGACTCTGCGTCCCACCAGCAAATAGTCCTTGATCTCGTATGTCTTGGCATCGACCACGGCCACATGATTGGAGGGACCAAGCGCCACGAAGGCAAGCGAGCCATCGCGCGTTAGGCGGATGCCCACGGGCTGAACGCGATCCTGCGAGATCCCTGGCAGCGTGAAGGAGATTTTCTTGATTTCCTTTTTGCTGTCGACGTCGAACACCGTCACGGTGCCGCCGATTTCAGACGAAATCCAAAGCCGCTTGCCGTCGGGGTCGAATTCGGCGTGCCGCGGGCGCTGATCGACCAGCGAATTGTGCACCAGCTTGCGCTCGGCGACGTCGATCCAATGCGCCATATTGGTGGTTTCCGACGTGGTGATCGCCCACTTGCCGTCGGGGCTGACCGCCATGCCCTCGGGCTCGACACCGACATCGATTTGCGCAACCACGGTGCGCGTCTGCGTGTCGACGATCGTCGTAACCGCGTCGTCCTCATTTGCGATGAACAGCAGCCGGCCATCGGGGTGGAGCGCGAACTGTTCCGGGTCCTCGCCGGAGGGGAGTTCGTGCAGGACTTTGTTGGTCTTAATGTCCAGCACCTGCACCGTGTCGGAATCGGAGGCGCAGACATAGAGCTTGGTTTTGTCCTTTGAGAGCGTGATGCCGCGCGGCCGCTCGCCAACACTGATCGTGTCGACGACCTCCAGGGTTTTGGTGTCGATGATCGACACCGTGTCGTCCTTTTCGTTGGTGACATAGAGCAGATGGGCGTGGGCGGGTCCGCTGGCTGCGATCGCCAATGCCAGAGCGCACAGGAATCCAAGACGCATAAATTGCTCTCCCAAGACTTTCATCCAGTCAGTTCATTTTGCATTTGGTCTCGGGGCCATCGATGCCCAGAGTGTCGAGATCGCTCGTTTGGTGCAGAAAGCCCTCCATCGGTGCCAGCGCGACCAGCGCGCCGGTGTGAACCAACGGGATCGGCTGGCGCAATTGACCGTTCCAGGAGCGATAATCAAGGGCGCGGCCCTTAAACAGCGCCAACTTGAAGTCCGGGCTTTTAACATAGGATACGATTGCTTTTGGATCGCCGGTGTTTTGCCGGGCCACCGCCTCGCCGATGCTGCGCACCGCAGCCCAGGCCGCGTAGTCGCGCGCGCGCATATCGCGCTTGGCGGCTTCCTTGAACCTGTTTTGCAACTGAACCGCGCCCCACTGTTCGACCGCCCGATGCCAGCCGAGCGGCATCAGGCCTTGGCTCCCCGCAACGGGCCGCGCCAGCCATGTGTTGTAGAGAATATACTGGCCGAAATCGCCGGCCTCATCGCTGACCAAGACCACATCGTAGTCGGCATCTTGGGTCAGCGCCGGCACTTCGGCGCCGGCGTTGCGGCGCATGTCAGCCTTCAGCGTCCATGACTTATCGGCGGTGATCGAAGCGCGAAATTTCTCTGCCGAATTTCGAAGCGCCGCGCCAAAGGCCTTGTCGCCGTCTCCCGGACCCTCGATCAGCATGATGTTGGTCCAGCGCTTTTTCGTCAAAAACTGCATCAGCGCGTCGGCCAGCATGGCGCGGCTGGGCAGTGTGTGGAGCACATTGGCGCGGCAGTCGTTCTGCCGCAGACGCGTGTCGGGCGCGCCCGCATTAAAAATGAGCGCGTCTTTCGTCTCAGGCAAATCCGCCAGCGCCAAGACGTCTTGGGCAGGCGCATTGACGATGATAAAAGGCGCCGCCTTCTCGGCCAGCGCTTGCTTTGCCCGCGCCAGAAAATCGTTCTCCGGCGTTACGATCACTTCGCGCAACGCATAGTTTTGCTTCAAGAACTGCCCGGTGGTGGCGTTATCCGCAATGCCGAGCCGTGCACCCTGAAGTCCGTCGTCTGACGGCGGCGCATCAAGATTTGAGAGCGTCGGGGGTTGGGCGCGCTGATGCTCGAGATAGAGAATTTCGACTTCAACTTCTGCCCGCACGGGGCAGGCCAGGAGCGCCAGCCAAGCACACGCCATCAACGCCCGGCGAACCAGATACATTCCGCCGGCCCTTGCCTGCGCTCCAGAACTCATAACGCACTCCGCTAAAACTCGAATTGAACGTCCCACTTGAACGTGAGGTTCGAGTCATCGTCCGTCAAGCCAAACAGCAAGGCCAGCGCAGTCTCCAACGACGGCGCATCTTCCTCCGCCGCTGCTGGCGCCTCTGCATCCGAATTGCTCTCCGCGTCCTCGCCTCCGAAAGTGAAATAGAGTGCCGGACCAATTCTGTGACTTCTTGGGTCGTGGCCGAGCATTGAATTTGCGACGTCACCTCCAATGTCGGTGACTTCTCCAAAGGCTTCTGCGCCGAAGCCGAACCATTGGCCCGCTTGATAGCGGATTTGTGATGCGTAGCTAAACGTCCAGTGATCTGGTGTTCGCGTTTCCTCGGTCTCACCATCTTCGATCTCCCGTTCGCGAATGTCGAAGGCATGGGCAAAATAGAAATTCCCGGTTGCAGACAGCGGACCGGATACGGCCTTCACGATTGGGCCAATTACAAAGGTTGTTTGGTCCTGGCCCTCCGCCAGCGTTTCCTCGAGTCCGAGCAACAAGGTTGCACCAATCGCGTGCCGTTCTACGGACACCAACTCGAGCAGAGCAGTGAGCTCAATTTCGCTGAGTTTAAGGCTGTCAAATCCCCCGCCCGCGTCGTCACGTTCTTGCTCGAATTCGGCACCGGCCTGAAACTGCAGCCAATCGGTCAAACCGATCTCAAGCTCAACTTCATGCACCTGGCGCACCACCTCGTTTTCGAGTTCGCCAGGTTTGTTTTCGTCGTCGTCCTCACCGTCCCCTTCCGCCATCGGAATCGAGGCCGGATGGCCCGTGGACCAACCGCCGCGATATTCCAGCTCGACCTCGCCCTTGCTGATCTCGGGCTCCTCGATTTCGAGTTCACCGGCGATCGCCGACGTACCCATGAGCAAAGCGCCGGACAATGACGCAGCCAAGACGTGCGCGTTAACTCCTCGAAAGAACGCCATAAATATTCGGAACTCGCCCCACCTGGTGCGCAACTGCATTGTTTCGCCGTCCGGCCTATACCCTCGCGCACCAGCCAGCGGCGCCCAGCCGATCATCCACAAAACCCGAACAGGCCGCATGACGTTCACATGAAATTGGCCTGACAAATTCATTAACAGAACATTAACTCCCCAATTAACAGGCGGACGCCAAAGGCAAATCTGCGTAATCATTGTTCGCGCCTGAGCCGTTTTCGAGTGCTTCAATACGGCATTCTGAGAGCGCTTGCCTCATCCGAAAGCGAGGACATCAATGCGTTTCCAGACAAAGCTTCTATTCGTCACAGGCGCCTTGTTGGCCTTGTCGCTGAGCGCAGCAGCGCTTGCCTATTGGGGCACCGAGCGCTCTCATTACACTCTCGAGCGATCCCGTCTGGCCAGCCGTCACCTCGAGGCTTTGCTGGAACTCTCCCGCCATGTTTACGGCGCGTCGCTGCAATCGCTGATCGCCCTTATGAATGGCGACTCTGAGCGGGCCATTTCGCTTGCTCCGCCCGATGAAAACACTGCGGCGGATCTGGCGCGCGCGCGTCGGATGGTAATCGCGGAGATGGCCATAGTGCGCGACGGAGAGAAGCCGGCCGAGGAACGCGAGCTACAGCGCCTAATGCAAATCCGCGCCGATATCGAGGCTCTGGGCGAGACGCTCGGGCGAGCCGCGGCGGGTCTGCAAAAAATGCCCGCGCCAACAACCGCGCTGCTGGCAGAACCTCTGATGCAGATCGGTGTCGACGCTGGCTTTAAGGCACATATCGACGCTGCGATCGAGGATGAAACCGGCGAAGTCATCGAGGCCGACCGCGCCGCATTCGCCTTTTATGACCGCCTGGCGACGGCTGTGAAACTGCACGCGCTGTTTGCAGCGCTCTTTGCCACAGCTTGCGTGTTGATGTTGTTGAGTGGATTGCGCCGCCCGCTCGCCGACCTGATGACCGGAACTCAGGCGCTTGCAGCGGGCGATCTCTCTCATCGCATCCAGCTTTCCGGTCATGACGAATTTGCCGGCCTGGCCCGCAGTTTCAACGGCATGGCGGATGATCTGCAAATGCAGCGCTCTCAACTGAACAACGCCAAGGTCCAACTGGAAAAAGCGGTAACCACGCGCACCGAAGAATTGCGCTTGGCGAACCAGGCGCTGGAACACGCAGACGAGGTGCGCCGCCGTTTCCTGGCCGATATCAGCCATGAACTGCGCACGCCCCTGACGATCATTCGCGGTGAGGCCCAAGTGACCCTCAGGGGCAAACCCGCGACCGCCAGCGAAAGCCGGCAGGCATTGCAGCGTGTTTCTGAACAGGCCGAACAAATGTCCGCATTGGTCGACGACCTGCTCTTTATCGCGCGCCACGATGCCAACGAGATTTGCCTCGAATTGGATGAGGTGCCAATCGGCGACGTGATCGCAAAAACCTGTTCCGATCTCAATCTGACGGCGTCGGCCAAAAACATCGCTGTCCGCTGGAGCTGCCAAGAAAAAGACCTTACCGTGCTGGGTGACGCCGTGCGTTTGCACCAAGTGTTTCTTGTCTTGCTCAACAATGCGATCGCCTACTCAAACCCAAAGGGCAAGGTGATCGTCGAGCTCACCAGCAGCGGCGACCATGTATTGGCGATCGTCAAAGACGAGGGCATCGGAATCGAGGCCGACGAGGTCGATCAGGTGTTCGAGCGCTACCGCCGCGGCATCAACGCTGGTAAATACCATGCCGAAGGCGTCGGACTTGGTCTTCCGGTCGCCAAGGCGATCGTCGAGGCCCACGGCGGAAAGATTGAGTTGAAGAGCACACTCAACGTCGGCACGACAGTGCGTGTGACACTGCCCAAGGACCGACATGCCGGCGGCAGCGCATGAACGTACTCCTGATCGAAGATGAGAGCCGTGTCTCCGAATTCATCGATCGCGGGTTGCGCGCCGAAGGGCACGGCGTCACCCAAGCCGCCAACGGACAGGACGGACTGGAACTCGGCTGCAACGCGGATTTCGATGTAATCGTCGTAGATCTCATGCTGCCGGACATCCACGGCTACGACATCTGTCAGCGTCTTCGTCACAATCGCGTCCATACACCGGTCCTGATACTCTCGGCATTGGACCGCCCGGACGACCGAGTGCGTGGTCTGCGTTTTGGCGCAGACGACTATCTCACCAAGCCCTTCGATTTTGAGGAATTGCTGGCCCGGCTGGAGGCCTTGGTGCGCCGCGCTAAAAACTTCCCAAGCGAAGAAAGCAAACTCCAAATCGGCAGACTCACTTTTGATCGGGACTTGCTGGAGGTCTGTCTAAACGAGCGCCGAATTGAGCTGACGGCCAAGGAGCTTGCATTACTCGAGCTCCTGATGAGTTCACCGGGAAAGGTGTTCTCGCGAACGCGCATCCTCAACAATGTTTGGGGCTACAGCGAGGACCCCCTGACCAATGTGGTCGACGTCTATATCGCTCGGCTGCGCAAAAAGTTCGACTGCGATCGCAAGCAACGGCTAATCGAGACCGTACGCGGCCGCGGCTACCGAATGCGTGTGGACTGAAGCTTCGCCAATTACGTCGCCGCACTTGATCATTGGCCATTAACTCCGCTATTGAGCCTGCCGGTAGTCGCATTGTGAGCGCGCGCCGCCCCGACCATGGAGGAGGCCGCGAGTTCCGCGCGATGTGGAGCAGAGATTGATGCATAAATTGTCCAAACAGATTCTCGGCGGGCTCACCGTCGTTACCATTTCCGCGGTAATGGCCACGGGCGCGCTTGGCCATGGCGATGTTCAGCCCCAGCCGGTCGACACCACCGGACTGGACGAACTCGGCGAGGAATGGAAGACCGTCAATCCCTACGGCACCAACAAGCTTGCCATCGAGATCGGCTCCGGCGCCTACAACCAAAACTGCGCCCGGTGCCATGGCCTTGGAGGCAAATCCGGCGGGTTGGCGCCCGATCTACGGTTTTTGGAGACCGACGAAGAGGGCGAGGAATGGTATGTCGAACGCGTGCGCAACGGCTTCATTCAAAACGGCGCCACCAAGATGCCGCCCTTTGAGGGGCTCTTGAGCCAAGAGGCACTCTGGGCGATACGTAGCTATATAGATTCCCTGCCCGAGGATTGATCCCGGTCAAACGTCCGCCAGCCGCCGCCGCGAGAGCCCCAGTCATGACAGCGCCCAATCACGTCGTATGTTTTCTCGCCGCGCTCGTCGCGCTTATCTGGCCCCACCAGGCAATGTCCCGCCCGCTCGACGACGTCACCAAATCCGGTTCGCTGCGCATTGCCGTTTATCAAGATTTCGAACCCTTCTCCTACATGGAGAATGGCGAGCTTACGGGCATCGATGTCGACATCGGCAAGGCGCTGGCCAAGTCGCTCAATCTCAAACCGAGCTTCATGAACCTGCAAGCCGACGAAGACGTCGACGACGATCTGCGCAACGCCGTCTGGAAAGGCCATTATCTGGGCGGCGGCGTAGCTGATGTCATGCTGCACGTGCCCGTCGATCCGGAAGTCAAACAGCGCAATGAATTTGTCGTGATCTTTGGCCGCTATTTCACCGAAGGCATTGCGGTCGCAGCCGACCCCAACAAGGTCAAAAACGTTGTCACGATGGCGCCGTTCCTTGACGAAAAGATCGGCGCCGAAATCGACACGCTTGCGTCGTTTTACTTGGGCAGCGCC
>JAJFHN010000034.1 GCA_021775595.1 Hyphomicrobiales bacterium | reverse complement strand
TTGGTGAAGGTGCCCCACTTTTCGGCGTGCGCCGAGGCGGGCAAGACGACGTCGGCCTGCCAGGCGGTTTCGGTTAGAAAAATATCCTGAACAACGAGGTGTTCCAGGCGCGCCAGCGCCTCGCGGGCATGGGCTTGGTCGGGATCGGACATGGCCGGGTTTTCGCCCAAGATGTACATCGCCTTGATCTCGTCGGCCAAAATAGCGTGCATGATCTCGACCACGGTGAGGCCTTTTTCGGGACTGAGCGCCCTGCCCCAAGCTTGCTCGAAACGCTGGCGGATAACTTCATCCTCGACCGACTGATAATCGGGATAAACCATTGGAATCAGGCCGGAATCCGATGCGCCTTGAACGTTGTTCTGACCACGCAAAGGGTGCAGTCCGGTGCCCGGCCGGCCCACTTGGCCGGTGATGAGCGAGAGCGCGATCAAACAGCGTGCGTTGTCGGTGCCGTGCACGTGTTGGGCGATGCCCATGCCCCAGAAGATGATCGAGGTGCGCGATGTGGCGTAAAGGCGCGCGACTTCGCGGATCGTTTCGGGCGCAATGCCGCACACATCCGTCATCTCTTCTGGCGGAAATGCTTTGATCCGCTCGGCCAATTCCTCGAAGCCTTCGGTGTTGGCTTGGATGTATTGCCGGTCGTAGAGCTCTTCCTCGACGATGGTGTGGAGCATGGCATTCAGCAGCGCCACGTCGGTGCCGGGCTTGAACTGGAGCACGTGCTTGGCGTGGGGCGCCAGGCCTTGAGAATGACCGCGCGGGTCGATCAGCACCAGCGATTTTCCTTGCTCTACGGCGTTCTTCAGAAATGTCGCTGCGACGGGATGGTTCTCGCCTGGCCGCGCGCCGATCACGATGATGCAGTCGGCGTCCTTGGCGGCGGTGAAGGGCGCGGTGACGGCGCCCGAGTTCAAGCCCTCCATCAGGGCCGCAACGGACGAGGCGTGGCAGAGCCTGGTGCAATGGTCGACATTGTTGGTGCCGAAGCCTTGGCGGATCAGTTTCTGAAACAGATAGGCCTCTTCGTTCGAGCCCTTGGCCGAACCAAAGCCGGCGAGCGCATTGCCGCCATCACGGTCGGTAACGGTCTTCAGGCCGCCCGCGGCGCGATCAAGCGCCTCTTCCCAACTCGCCTCGCGAAACACCTGCCGCCATTCCCCGGCGGCCAATTGCATGGCGGCGTCCTTGGCCACGTCGTCGCGGCGGACCAGCGGCTTTTGCAGGCGGTCGGGGTGATTGATGTAGTCGAAACCGAAACGCCCCTTGACGCAGAGCCGGTTGCGGTTGGCTGGCCCGTCGCGGCCATCGACGTAGAGGATCTTGTCGTCTTTGACGTGAACGCGGGTCTGACAGCCTACGCCGCAATAGGGGCACAGCGTATCGACCGAGCGGTCCTCAAAACCGGTGCGCACGCCCTCCTCATCGAGCAGATTGGCCTCCATGAGCGCGCCCGTGGGGCAGACCTGCACGCACTCACCGCAAGCCACGCAGGTCGAAGCCCCCATCGGCGCATCGAAGTCGAAGACGATTTTGGCCTGCGCACCGCGCCCGCTCATGCCGATGACGCCATTGACCTGCACCTCGCGGCAGGCGCGCACGCAGAGATTGCAGTGGATGCAGGCATCGAGATTAACGGCGATCGCCTGGTGCGAGCTGTCTGGCGTGGTTTGGCTACGTCCGGCAAAGCGGCTGACATCGGCGATCTCCATGCGATCGACCCAGCCCCAAAACACCGATTGGGAATCATGCGCGTCTTCGCGCGCCGGCTGGTCGGCCAACAACAGTTCAAACACCATTTCTCGCGATTTTTCAGCGCGCTCGGAAGCCGTCTTGACCACCATGCCGGGAGCCGGCTCACGAATGCAGGAGGCCGCAAGCACGCGCTCGCCCTCGATATCGACCATGCAGGCCCGGCAGTTTCCGTCCGATCTGTAGTCAGCCTCGGGCAGCCAGCAGAGATGGGGGATGTCAATGCCCTCGCGCGCCGCCACCTGCCAAATGGTCTCGCCCGGTTGGGCCTCTACCTCGCGTCCGTCGAGGGTGAAAGCGATCGTTTTGCTCACGAGAGATCCTCCGGAAAGTGCTTCAACAGCGAGAGAATGGGGTTGGGCGCGGCTTGTCCCAGACCACAAATGGAGGCCTGGGCCATGACTTGCGCTAAGTCACCGAGCGCACCGGCTTCCCACTGGTCCGCTTCCATCATTTTGACCGCCTTTTCGGTGCCGTTGCGGCAGGGCGTGCACTGACCGCAGCTCTCGTCTTCGAAAAATCGCAGCAGATTGAGCGCCACGGCCTTGAGGTCGTCGCGGTCTGACAGAACGATCACGGCGTGGGAGCCAACGAAGCAACCATGCGCCTCAAGGGTTCCGAAATCGAGCGGCAGATCGGCGAGCGTTGCAGGCAAAATGCCGCCTGATGCGCCCCCCGGCAGATAGGCCCTAAAGGTGTGGCCCTGGGCCATACCGCCGCAATGCTCATCAATCAGCTCGGCCACGCTGATGCCGGCCGGCGCCAGCTTGACGCCCGGCTCCGTGACGCGCCCGGAGACCGAATAAGAGCGCATGCCCTTCGAGCCATTCCGTCCTAGTTCGGCAAACCAGTCCGCGCCGTTTTGTAAAATCTCCGGCACCCAATAGAGCGTCTCCACATTGTTGACGAGTGTCGGACGGCCGAACAGGCCGACTTGGGCGACATAGGGCGGGCGGTGGCGCGGCAGCCCGCGCTTGCCCTCAATGGACTCAATCATGGCCGACTCTTCACCGCAGATATAGGCGCCAGCACCGCGGCGCAGATGGAGCCGTGTGTGCGGGCAAAGCCCCTCGGCTTCGAGCGCCGCGATTTCGCGCAGCAGGATCTCGCGTACAGCCGGATACTCGTCGCGCAGATAGATGTAGACCGCTTCCGCCTCGACCGCCCAGGCCCCAATCAGAGCGCCTTCAAGGACCCTGTGAGGGGCGTGCTCGAGGTAATGCCGATCCTTGAAGGTGCCAGGCTCGCCCTCATCCGCATTGACCGCCATCAGGCGCGGCGCGGCCTCGGCGCGAACCAATTGCCATTTGCGTCCGGTTGGAAATCCGGCACCGCCCAAACCGCTCAAGCCGGCGCTTGAAAGCTTCTCGATGACGTCTTCGATGGAACGCTCGCCCGCCAAACAGGCGCGCAATTCGCCATAACCGCCATCGGACAGGGCGCTGGCCAGATTGGGATAATCGGGTATCTCCGCTTCGAGCGATTGCCCGTTCGCCAGCGCAACGATGGCATTAGCATCGGCGTGATCGACGTGGCGGTGACCGATCTCAGCGACGGGCGCGCAGTCGCATCGGCCCATACACGGGGCGGCAACCACGCGGACATTTTGCAATTTCTTGTTTTCGAGTTCTTTCAAAAGCTTGTTCGATCCGGCAAGCATGCAGCTCAAGGAGTTGCAGACCCGAACCGTCACAGCTTCAGGCGGCGGCCCGCCGTCTCCGACGATATCGAAATGGGCATAGAACGAAGCCACCTCGTAGACCTCGGCCATGGGGATAGACAGCCGCTCGGCAAGCGCCTGAAGCAGACCGGCCGGCAGGCATCCCTCCTCGTCTTGAATGACGTGAAGGTATTCGATCAGCATGTCGCGCTCGAGGCCGCCCTCGCCCAACAAGCCGGCGAGGCGATCGACCTCACCCGCTTGCAATTGGCGACCCTTGGGAAAGACCGGAGCTTTTCGCCGCCCCGAGCCTGGATGGATGCGGCGGCCCTTGCGGTCGTTCTTCTCTGCGCTCATGTTAAAACTCTAACAAAGTCTGCGACCGCACGCTCGCACATCCGCGTGACGCGCGATTGTTTTCATCTGGGTACGCATCATCCTATCTTGCCGCCGATTGCAGTTCCCTTATTGGGGCCGATCATCACATGGAGCTTTGATCGATGTCATTGGAATTGACGTCCGAGAGCTGGAACCATCTCAATCTCAATGTGAACGGCATCGACGTTCATGCGGTTCGCCAGGGCCCCGACAATACAGACGCACCGACGCTGGTGCTGCTGCACGGCTGGCCTGAATTTTGGTACGCCTGGCACAAGATCATTCCTGGTCTGGCGGAAAACTTCGACGTCATTGCGCCGGATTTGCGGGGCTTCGGCGACAGCGAAACGCCGGACAGCATTCCCCGCATTCAAGATTACATTCGCGATCTGGAGGCGCTGATGGATGCGCTCGGTATAGAGCGGGCGGGTCTCATCTCCCATGATGTGGGCGCCTATGTCGCTCAAGGGTTCGCGCAGGCCTTCGAGAAACGCGTCGATGGGCTGTTTTTCTTCGATTGCCCCTATCCCGGTATCGGAAAGCGCTGGGTGGATGCCAGCCAAGTGAACGAGATCTGGTATCAGACCTTTCATCAGCTCGACTGGGCGCCCGAGCTGTTGCGCTCGAGCCGCGATGCCTGCCGGCTTTATTTCCAGCACTTCTTGCGCCACTGGTCAGGCGACGAGATGGTCTTTGGCGACGACGATATCGAGATCTGGGTCGATAATTTTCTCAAGGACCGAAACCTCGAGGGGGGCTTTGCTTGGTACACGTCGTCCAACAAGGCGCGGCTGGCCATGATCGAACACGGGCCGCGCCCGCGGCCAAAGATCGCCGCGCGCTCATTTTTTCTGTGGGGCGAGAAGGATCCCATCATCAGGGCCGAATGGGCGGACAAGCTCGGCGATTATTTCGACGACTTTACGCTCGAGCTGGCAATGGGCGCCGGCCACTTCGTCGCTTACGAGCAGCCCGAGTTGGCGCAAGCCAGGATCGCGAGCTTTTTCGCACCAGGTCAGCCGCGGTGAGGGACACAGACCGCCTTGACCATGGCGGGCAAGCCGATATTGATATACCCAATTGCGCTTTCGGGGCCGACATTCCCACCCGGCCCTGCCCATCTTACGTTTCAACCGCCCGAGCGGCGATCCAATCGAACCAAGCCAGATGACCGCACCAATGCCCGATCCTGCGAGCGCAATAATACTGGCTTTCACCTATCTGGCGGTCAAACACATGCTCGGCGACTTCTTCCTGCAGACGCCCTATCAGTTCGAGAACAAAGGGACTTATGGCCATCCGGGCGGCCTGCTGCATGCGGGCATCCATGCGAGTCTGACTGCACCGGTGTTTTGGATCTTGGCGGCCAGCGGCAGCGTCATGGCGATCGCCATATTGGCGGGCGAATTCGTGGCGCATTACCACATCGATTGGCTCAAGGAGCAGATCGTCAAAAAGTACGCCTTCAAGGTCGGCCATTCGTGGTTTTGGCGAATCTTGGGAATCGACCAGCTTCTGCACGGGCTCACTTATGTCGCGATCATCACGCTGCTGACCGGAGTTGCGCTTTAGGCGCTCACAGCAGTGCAGCGACCTCGCGATTGGCGAAATCGAGCCGATCGGCCAAGACGCGCACAATCAGCCGGTGGAACGAGGAGACGATCTCCGGATCCCTTTTGTGCATGCGCAGAAACGCCTTGCGGGTGAGGCGATAAACCACGGTTGGCTCCTCGGCCAAAATCGTCGCGGCCCGCGGCTGTCCCCGATAGAAACCCATTTCACCGATCACCGTCTGGCCCGCCATACGGCGCAGCTTGGCGATCTTGCCGTCGGGTTGGGCGACCGTGACGGCGACACAACCCGAGGCAACGAGCTCGACCGAGTCCGATGGGTCGCCCTGCTCGAACAGCATGTCCCCCTTGGCCAGCTCCAGGCGTTCGAAATAGGACATCAGACGCTTGAAATCGTCTTCATCGCCAAGCTCGTCGGAGAGCCACTCAGCGAAAGAAGCTTCCGAGATATGCGTTGTGTCATAGCGTGTGAGCAGCTTGTCCTCGCACCATTCGAGCGCGTCGTTGCGGGTCGCGAAGAGCTTATGTTTCGAGCCGCGGCCCAATATGCCTGAGGCCCGGATCATGGCGCTTATGCGCTCATTTGGACCGGAGAAAACAAGCACCGCACCGCGCTCATCGCAGTAGTTTGCGAGCTTCATGATCGAGAGAACCGCCGAGGTGTCGATACCGGGCACCGTGGTGAAGTCCAGTATGATGAAGCGTGTCGGGGACGATGTCTGGCTGTCGATCGAACGGCGGACATATTCGAAGAGGCCGTTGGAGGAGCCAAAGAAAATGAAGCCCGACAGCCAAAAAATCTGAATCTGTTGGCCGTGCTCGCGCAAAATGCGCGCTTCGGCAGGCGGGCGCTCGACATTGCTGGCAAAATTTGCCCGGCTCAAATGACGGCGAACAACGCCGATGCGGCTGTAGGAAAAGGCAAACAGCAAGCTGGCGCCAATGACGCCAATCATAACACCGGTCAAATAACCGAAATAGACGATCACCAACATGATGGTGGCGGCCAACGTCAGGTCGGTTGCGCTGCGCTGGGCTGGCGAGCGCAACAGCGCCTCGTCCAAAATAATCAGGCCGATATAGACCAGCAGACCACCGAGCAGCGGCGTCGGAATCAGACTGGCGAGATCGGCACCGACAAACAGGACCGATCCACACACGAGAGCCGCAAACAGACCGCTCAGCCGGCTTACGGCGCCGGCCTCGCGGATCAAGACGCTTCCGTTCAGGGACAGATTGCCGACAACGCCACCGAGCACGGCCGCGATGATGTTGGCGCCGCCGCTGGTCTTGAGCTCGTGGTCGAGATCGGCCGATTTTTGCCGCGCCACTTCCAGGCTCGAGACATCGAGCAGCATCGAAACGGCCGTAACACCGCAGACCGCCCCGATCTCAGCGCTGTGCTGGGCCAGCACCCGCCAATCGATCGTTTCGTTGGCAATGGCCGCGATCGGCGCCCACAGCGTGAGTTCGCCGATGTCATCGAGAAACCAGGCGCTGCCCTCACCCAACCCCACGCCGAGCAACAGCGTATCGAGCACGATTAAGAATGCGAAGAAGGCAAGCGGCAGCACCAGGAAGCTGTTGGTGTAGTGGCGCACGAGCAAAACGGTGCCGGCGAAACCCAGACCGGTGAGAAGCTGGGGCAAATGAGCGGGATCGGCCATCGCGGCAAAGGCATCGAATGACAGCGCCGGTGCGACGCCCGCCATCACTTCGACGCCTCCGGTGATCAACAGCCAGCCCGAGGCGGCCAGAAAACCGCCGATGACCGGAAAGGGAACGAAGCGCAGCCAGACGCTGAGACGCATCGCGCCCAGACCAAACAACAGCAGGCCCGTGAGCGCAGTTGAAATGCTGATCGCCAGCAAGGCGTGAGTGATGATGGCGTCGGGACCCATACCCGCCACGCTCATGCTGGCGGCGATGGAGGCGGCGAGCACGCTCATGACGGCGACAGCGGGCGTATCGGGGCCCGCATCCGCCGGCGCCAAAGTCGTCGTCAGCGCGACAATAAGGCCAGTGACGGCGGTGCCGACCAGCAACGCCGAGAGCCCGAGCGCGAAGCCACCGGAAATCGGTCCTTGGAAAATCAGCGCACTGAAGGAAATGCAATAGGCGATGGTGACGAGCGCAGTCACGGCGCCGGCCATCGCGTCGCGCATCAAGTTTTTCGATGTGGCACCGCTCAGGAGCGCGCCACCGGGATTGGCAGGTGAGACCACGGTCCGCCTTCGGTCAGTTTCATTTGTTCAGATCGTCTGATCATCGACGGGCGGCTAGGCTTTGCAAGGAGATAGTTGTGCCCCTTCAAATCAGCTCATTCATGGCGCGCAGGCGCTCGGCCAACGTGCGCATCAGGTCGAGCGCAAAATACGGTGTATCGTGCACCAAGTATAGGAAGGCCCTCTCGCGGATTGCGGTCAACTCGGAGGCTTCGATTGCACGGGCTGTGGCGCTGCGCGGCGAGCCGTCGATCAACGCCATTTCACCGAACACGCCGCCGGGCTTGACCGTGTGAATCACCTTGCCGTTTCGTTCGATATCGACAAGACCCGAGCGCAGCACGTACATGCGGTCGCCCTTATCACCGACGGAAAAGATGATCGCGCCGGCGTCATAGGATTCCGATCCGCAACCGGCTTTTTCTACCAGGGACATGTCGAGGTTTTCGTACGTCATGGCGTGAAATCCCGTCGACTGGCTGCGCTACCGGCGCATGCGGCGACGTCCATCGCCTCAAACGCAAAATCAAATTATCAACTGCCCGCTATGAGCGCAATCGGCCTGAAGCGGCCAAGGTGAGACGTTTTAGCCGTCTACGCCTGCGGTTGCCGCCGGGTCCCAGGCACCGACGTCCAAACCGGTATCGACCTGCCAGGGACCTTCAACTTGTCGATCACGGCTGCAATGCTCATGCAAAATTCCGTTAAAGCGGCTCCGCGGAATTTGCTCAAAACCCAACTGAACGAGATGGGCGGTTGTGTGCTTGCCGTCATTGAGCGCGAATCCCCAGTTCTGTAAATGGCAGTTCAGCGTGGCAAAGCCGACCTTCGAGGCGTCGCGCTTGCGGGTGAATTGGGACTCGGTGAAGAAAACGCCACCGACCGCGAGGCCGTACAACCCGCCAACCAATTCACCGTCTCCGTCCCGGACCTCCACCGAGTGGGCGTGACCCAACTCGTGCAACTTGAGAAAAGCGCGCATAATTTGGGGCGTGATCCAGGTCAGAGAAGGCCGGCCGGGGCGCGGTTCGGCGCAGCCCTGCATGACGGCCAGAAAATCCGTATCGAAGGTGACGTTGAAATGGTTGTTGCGCAGCCGACGGCGGAGATTTTTCTCCATGTGGAAGCGATCGAAGAAGAGAACCATGCGCTCGCGCGGCGCCCACCATTTCATCGGACCGAGATGACACCAAGGATACAGGCCGCGGGCGTAGCCCGGCAGCAGCGTTTCAGGATCGAGCGCGTCGCAGATACCCGCCAGGCCATCGGGCACATCGAGCGCGTCATCGGGATTGGGCAGTGAGCGATCGGCACTGAGATAGTGCGCCGCCAGCATTGCAAGCGTGGGCGCCACACCGCCGATGCGTTTGGGGCGAACCGACCAAGCCAAACCCAGAGCACAGCGCCGCAGCCGCTGTTCAACCGTTTCATCGATCACGGCGTCATGCCGCAACCCCTGCAATTGCATTGCATGATCGGCGGACGCCAGCGGCGCGGCTTGACTTGTTACACTCATAAACCCGGTTCTTTCCTCGTGAGCGCGTTTGCACACCGTGCACACAGCAGAGCAATCGGCGTGCCAATACGCCCACGCGTGGAGTCGTCGCAATTTGGCGAGATCGCGCCCCAGACGCCTGCGCTCATAGGTCACCTTCTATCAAATGGGCGTTAATCGAGCCTTTCGTCCGGCGCAAATGTCTGCGACGCGCCGCCGAGGAGCCGCGTTAACCAAGACTATCGCCGCGTGCGAGCGGGCTTGTCATGGAAGAATGCAGAATTGAGAATAAGGCAAAAACCCGGCGACTGACTGAACTCTAATACTGTTCGTTCAAATTCGATAATATATATGTTCATTTCTCGTTCACACATCCAATTGGCCTATTAATTCAGCGCGTATATTTTGAATAATTTTCGATGTTTCACATAACTCGACTTTTTACATATTCACCGCCACCTCACACATCTGTGAAATTTACTGAATCCACAAAACGCTTGCCTGTGCTATAATTACAACCATCAACGAGCCGAACAGATGGGGAATAAGAAGCACACCGATTGAATGGCCACAGTTTGCCCCCCCCTGCTCGGCCTAGCTATGGAGGCGTGAAATGTCTGTTTCCTGCATCCCCCGTCTGGAAATGACATTCCCGAGTCAATTCTGGCTAGGTTTAGCCTTGGCAGCGTCAATATGGGCGCTTCTCGGGATAGGAATTGCGATCACATAAGCTGATTGCGTGCAAAGACGATGCGTAAAGAGCGGCGGCCGCGATAAGCGGCCGCTGCTTTTTCATGCCATTGCTTGCGATCACAGACAGGCGCTATTCGTCACTCAACGGCTTCAACCGGCGCGGTCGTATTCTCAACAATCCATCGGATGAACTCGGCGCTGCCACCGCCGGTTTCAAGCACCAAAAGAGCAGGCGTATCGTGGGGATGATGTCGCTTGACCGCATCAAGCACCGCGCTCTTCAGGCCCGTGCGGGTTTTTATGAGCATCGCAGCCTCGACCGCCTCTTCCAGCTCGCCCTGCCACTCATAGATTGCCGTCATGGACGGGAAGATGTTCACGCATGCAGCGAGCTTTTGCTCGACCAGCATGGCGCCGATGCGCTTGGCCTCGGCGTGCGAGGGACAGGTGGTATAGACGAGGATCGCTTGGTCTTTGGCCGGCATGCCTATTGTCTCCTGCCCTCTCGCCTTAACGACGCGGTCTGATGGGGCTCGCGCAGTCCCTAGCCTTGCCTTTATAGTGCCGCTCCGCAGCATCGGGGCCAAGGGGCAATGTCGGCGAAATCCAAGTCATTCGAAAACATCTGCTTTGTCTCTAGCGATACGGACGAAGCGGTTTCGGCAGCCGAACGGCTGCGGCAGCGCTATGGCAACGTCTCGCCCGACAAGGCCGATGCGATCGTCGCGCTTGGCGGTGATGGGCTGATGCTTCAGACCCTGCATGCCCATATGGGTACCGCCATCCCGATCTACGGCATGAACCGGGGCTCGGTCGGCTTTCTGATGAACGAATACGCCGAGGACGATCTCAAGGCGCGGCTGGCAAAGGCCAAGATCAACGTCATTCATCCGCTGAGAATGCACGTTCTCGATAATTCGGGTACGGACCATCAGGCGCTGGCGATTAACGAAGCCTCGCTGTTTCGTCAGACCTATCAAGCCGCCAAATTGCGCATCACAATAGACGGCACGGAGCGCATCGAAGAACTGGTCTGTGACGGTGTTCTGGTGGCGACGCCGGCCGGCAGCACGGCCTATAATTTATCGGCGCACGGGCCCATTCTGCCCATCAACGCACCGCTGCTGGCGCTGACCCCGATTTCACCCTTCCGGCCCAGATCATGGCGCGGCGCGTTGCTGCCCAACAAGGCCAATGTGGTCATCGATGTGCTGGAGGCGGACAAGCGGCCCGTCAGCGCCGTCGCCGATCACACCGAGTTCCGGTCGGTTGTACGGGTCGATATCGCCGAAGAAGCCTCGATCGACCTCTTTATGATGTTTGATCCCGGTCATGCGCTGGAGGACCGGATCCTGGCGGAACAGTTCCGCTTTTGAAGCAACGGCGGATACGCCCCGGTACGCCGCCAAACGGAAGTATTCAACGTATATTAAGTGTTTCTACCTATAGCATTAAGCAGTTGTTATCCGGGCGCGTGCCTACCATAGGCCGGGTTTGTCCTGATACTTTTTGCGACGACTGCGAACAGCCATGGCAAAAATTGCATTTGACGAATTGAGGTTCGTTGTTGTCGACGACAATACGCACATGCGGCGGATTGTGCGGACGCTGCTTCGCGCATTTGGCTCCCGCGAAATTTATGAGGCCGAAGACGGCGCTTCGGGCCTTGAGGCGGTTGAAGCCTATTCGCCGGACATTCTGATCTCCGACATCATGATGCCGATCTTCGACGGCATCGAACTCACGCGCATGATCCGCAACCCAGAAGGCGGCCGCCATCCTTTCATTCCAATCATCATTCTCTCGGCCTATTCGGAGAAGAAATACGTGGTCGAGGCACGCGAGGCTGGCGCGACCGAGTTTCTGTGCAAACCCGTCTCCGCGTCGGCGCTTTATCGCCGGATCCAGAACATCGTGGTGAACCCGCGCGACTTCATTCGCACCAAAACCTATTTCGGACCCGACCGGCGCCGTTCGGTCAACCCAAACTACGCCGGCGTCGAACGGCGCTCAGGCGACAACACCATGCACATCGTCGACCCAGACAAAGTGGCGCTTGAAATCTGATCAACCGGATCGAGACCTGGATATGAGCAATATGCAAACACAGACCCAAGCCGCCCAGCCCGAGAACGCCGTAAAAGTCGTTAACTCGCCGGTCGATCTGAAATCCAAATGTCTGCGGCCGGGCAATCCATCGACCGCCGCGCTGCAGGCAATCGCCAACGCCGAACAAGCGATGGACGAGCTCTCGGTCAATTTTACCGATTGGATGAGCGACGAATCCATTCGCCTCGCCAAAGCGCGCGACGAGGCCAAATCGGCCGGATTTGTCCTAGCCTCGCGCGAAGAGCTGTTCCACGCCTCGCACGACATCAAGGGCCAGGCGAGCACGCTTGGCTACCCCTTCGCGGCGGAGGTCTGCGGTTCGCTCTGCCGTTTGCTGGAGATGGTGACCGAGGCCAAACGCATTCCGCCGCTGCTTGTCGATCAACACGTCGATGCTGTTCGCGCCTTTGTGCGCGAGGACGTGACGGGCCGGGAAAATCCAGTGGCGAGCAAGTTGCTGGAGCGATTGTGCAGCGTGACCGACGCCTATATCTCCGACGAGGCAGCGCGCGTTTCTCCCGCCAAGACGGCCTAACACAGCCACAGCCAGATTTCAGATCGGACGGGCTCGACCGAGGGGCGAGCGCTCGCGCGTGCTGCTAGCCGCTGAGCGACATGTGTTGGAAGAAATTCTCAAACGCAATGTCATCGCGTGTCTTGGCGATGGGGGCGTGATGCTGCGCGCGGGGAGCCCGGCGGGGCTCGGTTTCGATGCGCGGCTCGACGCGATCTGCGGATTTGGCAGGTGCGGGTGCGGCGTCCTTGTCCACGGCGCCGATTGAGCGGCGGGGCAAGAGTGTCTCCCCCTCGGCCGCGGGGCGCGCCGGGATGCGGGCGGTTTTCAACCAACCGGCGACTTCCGGGCGAACGGCGGCCGCGCGCGGCGCCGCTCCCTCATCGGCGCTTTGGACAATGGTCACCCACTGGCCGACGCTGCCCAATCCCTCGCTGCCGTTGGGTTGCTGGCCAAGCGCCAGTCGGCGCTGGGGCAAGGGCGGGACTTTATCGGGAATTGCCGCCACGGCCTTGAGCTCGGCAGCGGCGACGGGATTGCGTTCGGGCAATTGGGCGACGGTGGGCGCGGCCACTTGGTTCTGGTTGTGTTTGGCGACCAGCACCCGGTAGACCTCGCCCAAGGTGCGCGGCCTGCCCTTGGAATAAAAAATGCTGCGATTGGCGCGCGCTGCCTGGGGGAAATGATGGTCAGCGCGTTCACCAGGCCGCGTCGTCGCCAGATCGATCATGCGCGCGCCTCCACTGGGCCCCAGAAAATGCCCGATATAGAGCTCGCCTTCAGTGGGCTCGCGGCCAATTTTGGATGATATGTACTCGGCGTTCTGCTGGGTGAACATGCCCGCCATGACGGAAGAAATTTCAGGGTCGTGGCGCAATTTCAGGATTTCTTGCCGCATTTGCGGGTTCGGCACGTAGTAGCGGCCGGAACTGGTCTTGAAAATGCTGTCGCTGTATTTTTCCAGGCCAAATTGGCTGCCCGATTGTTTCAGGGTTTCGAGCCAGGTGTTTTCGATGAATTGGAACAGTCCCGCCGCGCTGGAGGATTTGGCTTTGGCGCTGTTGTTGAAGCTGCTTTCGCGCGCGGCCGTTTTCAACAAATAGTCGAAATCGGCCCCCGTTGCCCGGCTGGCGCTTTTGATGGCTTCGGCAACGCGAACCGGAGCCTCGAGAACAGATACTAACGACATTCCAACTTCAACCTATTCAACTCACTTGGACGCCCGCCCTAACCTTTGAGCGGAATCTTCACCTCGCAGAGGTTAAATCCTTATGGTAAACGCGGCGTTAAACATCGTGCCATCTCTGGCAAGCCCGCAATTCGGGCAAGGCGGCAACGGCGCGGCGGCTTAAGTGGGCAACGGGATAGCAGTTCATGGCTGGCTTATGGTTTGACGAGTTCGAGGCGGGGCAAACGTTCGATCATGAGATTCGGCGAAGCGTCACGGAAATGGACAATGTGATGTTCAGCGCTCTCACCCACAATCCTCAACCGTTGCATATCGACCGTCATTTCGCCGAAACCCAGACCGAATTCGGCAAGCCCTTGGTCAACAGCATCTTCACGCTGGGCCTGATGATCGGCATTTCCGTCAACGACACCACGCTGGGCACGACGATTGCCAATCTGGGGATGACGGACGTGCGCTTTCCCCACCCGTTGTTTCATGGCGACACGGTGAATGTGAAGACGACAGTCGTTTCCAAACGCCAGAGCAAGTCGCGGCCGGAGGCGGGAATCGTGGAATTCTTGCACGAAGCGTTCAACCAAGACGGCGAACTGGTGGCGACTTGCAACCGACAGGCCTTCATGCGCCGTAAGCAGGAAGGCTAAGACGTGCGGTCGCTTCTCTTTGTCCCGGGCGATGACGCGGCCAAGCTGAAGAAAGCATGCGCCAGCGCCGCCGATGCGCTGATCATCGATTTGGAAGACTCGGTCGCGCCCGATCAAAAGCGCAATGCGCGCGAAACGACAGCCGCGTTTCTGGCCAACGACCTCGCCGATGCGCCGACGCTCTATCTGCGCGTGAACGAAATCGCTTCGGGCGAACTCGAGGCCGATCTCCATGTGGCACTCAGCGACAAAATTGCAGGCGTGGCGCTGCCGAAGGCCCGCTCGGGAGACGATGTGCGCCAGCTCTCGAAATTGCTCGACGGCGCAGAGGCGAAACTCGGGCTTCATCTGGGCGGCATCGGAATATTTCCGATCGCCACCGAGACACCGCAATCGGTTCTGGCCATCCAGTCCTATACCGAGTGCGGTGATCGGCTGCTGGCGCTGACTTGGGGAGCGGAGGACCTGGCGGCGGCCATTGGCGCGACGGCCAATCGGCAGGCCGACGGCACCTATACGCCGCCGTTCGAGCTCGTCCGTTCGCTCTGCCTGTTTGCGGCAGCCGCCGCAGGCGTTCAAGCGATCGACACCGTTTACACCGATTTCAGCGATCCCGAGGGCTTGCGCGCCGAATCCGTGCGGGCGGTTCGCGATGGCTTCAGCTCAAAAATGGCGATCCATCCCGCCCAAATCGACGTGATCAACGAGGTCTTCACGCCGAGTGGCGAGGAAGTGTCGCGGGCGCGTGCCATTGTCGAGGCTTTTGAGGCGGCGCCTGGCGCAGGCGTGCTCGCCATTGACGGGCGCATGGTCGACCGGCCGCATCTGCGTCAAGCTGAGAACATTCTGACGCGCGCACGCCAAGCCGGGCGCGGCTGAAGACTTCAGCGCTCTGGCCTGATCAACTGAAACACAGAATCGACCACGGCGTAGTCTTGGTAGCCAAGCCGCGCGATTGGCCGCAAACGGGTGATATCGACCATTCCGTCGACGATTGCGGCGTCATCAATATAGATGCCCAGCACCCGACCGATCACCATGAAGAACGTATCTTGCGAGCCATTTTGGCTGGGCAACTCGATGGTCTGAAAATATTCGCACTCGAAGGCGACCGGCGATTCCTTGACGCGGGGCGGCGCGACCAGACGGCTCGGCGCCGGAGTGAGGCCCGCCAACTCCATCTCATCGACATCGGGGGCTACGGGACGCGATGTGGCGTTGACCTGATCCTTGAGGTCGAAGGTGGCGAGCGAACAAACAAACGCACCCGTCTCCTCGGCATTGCGCGTCGAATCTTTGCGGCCAGCGGAAGAAAACATGACGTAATGGGGGTTGCTGGCGATGGCGTTGAAGAAGCTGTAGGGCGCCAAGTTGACGATCCCCGACTGAGAAAGCGTGCAAATCCATCCGATCGGCCTTGGCGCGACCAGCGCTTTGAACGGGTCGTGGGCGAGGCCATGGGTGTTGCTCAACGCGTCGTAAAACACTGGCTCGGCAGCTCCTGAAAGCGTGTGTCAATGGCGTGGCGGTGCGCATTGGGTAGCGCATGTCGCGGGCCACGACAATGGGTTCGCAGCCGGTGGACGCTGACCTAGGGGAGCGTTATCCTTGCAGCACGATGAGGCAGAGGCAGTGGCGGCCCGCAGGCGCGGGCTGTCACAATGCGCGCGGCATGAGGCGAGACATTCGACCGACACTGAGAATTTGGTGGCGCCATTGGCGGCCGACCGGACGCTTGGCGCGTTTTGGCGGGCGATCGCGCTTAGCCTTGCTCGGCTGCCTGGCCGCTGGTCTCGCGGTGTTGCTGGCGGCGACAGCGCCTGTTCTGCGGGCGCAGGAAAGCGAATCGGAAAAGCCCAGGCTGCTGCTGATCCTCGATGCATCGCGCAGCATGTGGGGGCAGATCGATGGCATCAATAAAATCGTCAGCACCCGCAGCGTCATCGGCCAGAGCGCCAATCAACTTGAAGGCAAGAGCCAATTCGGCCTGATGGCCTATGGCCATCGCCAGGCGGCCGGCTGCCGCGATATCGAAACCGTTCTGAAAATGGGTCCGCACAAGGCCGAGGCGATTACCAAGGCTGTCAACGGCATCAAGCCCAAGGGCTCGACGCCAATCGCCGCCGCGCTCGGTGAAGGCGCCAAGGCGGTGGGCAGCGAACAGCACAAGGCCAGCATCATCCTGATCGCCGACGGGCTGGACAACTGCAAGGGCGACCCTTGCGCCGTTGCCAGCGATCTCAAGGCCAAGGGCAAAGATTTGACCATTCACACAATCGCCTTCGACCGAAAAGAAAAGAAGGCGCTGGAAGCGTTATCGTGCGTGGCAGAAAACACCGGCGGAACGTTTGCCTCGGCGACAAACGAAGGCGAACTGCAGGCCGCGCTCGCAAAAGCGACCGCGCTGGTGCTCGATCCGCCCCCGCCAGCGCCACCGGTGGCTGCAGCGCCAGCCGCCGCAGAGCAACCGGGAGCGACCGCAGGTGCGACCGAAACCGCGCCGGGCGCGGAACAAAAGACCGATGAGCTGGCAGCGCTCGATGGCACGGCCACGCCACCCCAAAGTGAAACACCAAGCCAGGCCGAAAGCGTCGCGCCTGCACGCCAGCCGACAGTCACGCCGGCGCCCGAGAAAAAACAAGTGGCCGCCGCTCCTGCACCCCCCGTGGCGGTCAGCTTCGATGCGCTGCTGACCGAAACCGGGCCACAGATAAAGCACGGCCTGGTGTGGCGGATTTTCGATTCAAAGCCTGGCACCGACGGCCGTTACAAGCTGATCAACACCTATCGCGAGGCCTCGCCAACAACCGAGCTGAAGCCGGGGCAGTACTTGATCAATGCCGCTTATGGCCTGTCGCACTTGACGAAAATGGTCACGGTGCAAGGCGGCGAAGCCATCAAGGAAACGCTGGTGCTGAACGCTGGCGGCTTGAGACTTGGCTCGACAATGGCGAACGGCCAGAAGCTGCCCCCCAACAGCGTCAACTATGACATTTTCGCCGACGAGTCCGATCAATTCGGCAATCGCGAAAAGGTCATCGGGGATGCCAAGCCGGGATTGATTATCCGGCTCAATGCGGGCGCATATCACATCGTCAGCACGTATGGCGACGCCAACGCGATCGTGCGCGCGGACGTCACGGTCGAGCCCGGCAAATTGACGGAGGCGACGGTCAATCATGCGGCCGCGCGCGTCACTTTCAAGCTGGTTACAAAACCAGGCGGTGAGGCGCTGGCGGATGCGCGCTGGAGCATCTTGACGCCCGGCGGCGACGTGGTGAAGGAAAGCGCCGGCGCCCTGCCCAGCCACATCTTGGCGGCTGGCCGCTATACGGTGCTGGCGCGCTATCAAGGCAAGGACTACAGCCGCGATTTCGCCATCGACACCGGAGAGGTCAAGCAGATCGAAGTGGTGATCCGCTAGAGCCCGGGTCAGGCCGCCTGACGCCCCGATGCCGCTTCGCGCAGATCAGGCGGGAGAGCTTCGTCGACAAGCAAGGCAATAGCCTCATCGAGCCCGAGCACCTTTTGATCCTTTGAGCCCAGACGGCGGATCGAAACGGACTTTTCCTCGGCCTCGCGCTTGCCCACCACGAACATCACCGGCATCTTGGCGACCGAGTGTTCGCGCACCTTGTAATTGATCTTCTCATTGCGCAGATCGATGTCGGCGCGCAGGCCTGCGCGTATCAGCGCGTCCCTGACCTCACCGGCATATCCGTCAGCCTCGGAGACGATGGTTGTCACCATCACTTGGGTGGGTGAAAGCCAAAGCGGCAGATGGCCGGCATAGTGTTCGATCAAAATGCCGGCAAAGCGCTCGAGCGAACCAAATATGGCGCGGTGGATCATGACAGGAATGTGCTTCTCGCCGTCCGGCCCAATGTAGAACGCATCAAGCCGTTCGGGCATGTTGAGATCGACCTGGACCGTGCCACACTGCCAATCGCGGCCGATGGCGTCGCGCAGCACGTATTCAAGCTTCGGCCCGTAAAAGGCGCCCTCCCCCGGATTGAGCTCATATTCGCAGCCCGCCGCTTCGACCGCCGTCTTGAGCGCCGCCTCGGATCTGTCCCAGACGTCATCCGCGCCGACGCGCTTTGGCGGCCGGTCGGCAAACTTTATGATCACGTCCTCAAATCCAAAATCCCGATAGATCGAGAGCAGCAGGTCATTGACCTTGACGCACTCCTCGGTGACCTGATCCTCGCTGCAGAAGATATGCGCGTCGTCCTGGGTAAAGTGGCGCACGCGCAAAAGACCATGCAGCGCACCCGAGGGCTCGTAGCGGTGCACTTTGCCGAATTCCGCGATCTTGACGGGAAGATCGCGATAACTCTTCAGGCCGTGCTTGAAAATTTGAATGTGACCCGGGCAATTCATCGGCTTGCAGCAAAAGACCCGCTCGTCTGGGGTTTGCGAGATAAACATGTTCTCGCGAAACTTCTCCCAGTGGCCCGAGCGTTCCCACAGTTCGCGGTCGAGCATATCGGGGGAGTTAACCTCGGCGAAACCGGCGGCGGCCTGGCGGCGACGCATGTAGTTTATGAGGGCTTGGAAAAGCGTCCAGCCCTTGTCGTGCCAAAACACCGAACCCGGCGCCTCTTCTTGGAAGTGAAAGAGGTCCATTTCGCGTGCCAGGCGCCGATGGTCGCGCTTTTCGGCTTCCTCCAAACGCTCGAGATGGGCCTTGAGATCCTGGTCGTTGGCCCAAGCGGTGGCGTAAATCCGCTGCAGCATGGGATTGTTCGAGTCGCCGCGCCAATAGGCGCCGGCGATCTTCAACAGCTTGAAGGCACTGCCGATTTTGCCCGTCGAGGTCATATGGGGCCCGCGGCACAGATCAAGCCAATCACCCTGGCTGTAAACCCGGATTTCATCGTCTTCGGGAATGGCGTCGATCAGCTCGACCTTATAAGTCTCGCCCTGTTCGGTGAAGTGGCGCTTGGCCTTATCGCGGTCCCACACCTCTTTGGTGAACGGCTGGTCCGCTTTGATAATTTCGGCCATCTTGGCCTCGATGGCCTCAAAGTCCTCCGGCGTGAAGGGTTCGTCACGAGCAAAGTCGTAATAGAAGCCATCCTCGATAATCGGTCCGATGGTGACCTGGGTGCCGGGGAAAAGACTTTGAACCGCCTCGGCCATGACGTGCGCGGCGTCGTGGCGAATGAGGCCAAGCGCGTCCGCATCGTCGCGGGTGACGATTTCGATAGCGCAATCGGTCTCGATCGGATCGGCCAGATCCCTGAGTTCGCCATCGAGTTTCACGGCGACCGCCTTTTTGGCGAGCGATATTGCAATCGACGCGGCAACGTCGGCGCCGGTCACGCCGGGCTCGAAGTCACGCTTGGATGAATCGGGAAAAGTGAGGCTAACCATGACATCCTCCTCTCAGTCGCTGCAGACCACGCAGGTAAGAAGAACCGAATCGACGTTCGATTTGCTGATGCTTTTAGCGGTTTCTCACCGCCCTGTCATCGGCCGATGGGCATAGGGGCTAGTCGCCAAACCGCGTCTTGATGTGGCGTCCGCTCCAGCGTCCATAACGCCAGGGCGCCCACCAGGGATGGTGCTCCCGAGCCAGATCGGGAACGGGATCGTGGCCGCTGGATCCCCAAGGGTGACAGCGCATCAGGCGCGAGAACCCGAGCCAGCCGCCCTTCCAGGCGCCATTCGTTTCGATGGCATGCTGAGCATATTCCGAGCAGCTTGGAATGTGGCGGCAGTTGACGCCAAGCAGCGGTGAGAGGGTGTAGCGGTAGAGCATGATCGGCGCCTTGAGCAGCGCCTTGGCGGCAGCCTGGAGAAGGGCGCCGCCGCCGCTGGTACGCCGACTGCCGGAGCTGGCCATCAAGCGTGCTCCTGCTCGACCCCACGCGCTTGGCTGCCGGCGGCACCCCTTTGGGCCGCGGTTTCAATCTTGCCGATCGCCTCCTCGACCGCATCAAACACCAGCAGTGTCGAGGTGTGGCGCGCCTTAAAATCGCGCACTGGCTCCAACACGGCAAGATCGGCCCATTTGCCATCGGGCGGCTGCCCGTTCTGTTTCAGCATGGCGCGCATCCGAGCCCCGACATCGCGCAACTCTTGGGCGCTCGAGCCGATGATGTTGTGGCCCATGATTGCACAAGCAGATTGGCCCAACAGGCATGCCTTGACCGTCTGGCCATAAGCGGCGACGACACCATCATGCATATCAAGATCAACCGTTACCGTGCTGCCGCACAGTTTCGAGTGGGCTGTCGCGCTGGCTTGGGGATCGGTCAAACGCTCGGTACACGGAATATTTGCCGCGAGCTCAAGGATCTTTTGGTTATAAATTTCGCTAAGTTGCGTCATTGACCGAACCGGGTTAGGTGGCGGGTCTTGCTCTTGTGGCAAGGGCGCGCAGATAATATATCGAGACTTGGATATATTGCGTCCCAGTTTTTTCCCTGAGGGTTCATCATGCTTGCATATTGCAGCCAGAAGCGACCTTTTCAAGCCAATGCGCGAAAACGGGGAATGGGGCGCACGAGCTGACCTGTGCGACGCGCCAACGGCACGAGAGACGCCTAATGGGTGGCGCAAGCTTGAGCGATTTGATGTAATATGTCGCGCCAGTTCGATGTCGCAAGCGGCAATGCAAAGGGTGATTCATGGACGCAAGTGTCAAAAAAAGACCCCAATCTCGGCCGGTTCTGGGCCGCGGACCGAAGGTCGAACGACCCAGCCGCGAGGTGGCCGAAGAGGCCGTGCGCACCCTTATTTCATGGGCCGGCGACGATCCCAATCGCGAAGGCTTGAAGGAAACGCCCAAGCGCGTGGTCAATGCCTATGACGAATTCTTCAACGGCTATGGCGACTGCCCGATCGAGGCGCTGTCGAAAACGTTCGACGATGTCGGCGGCTATGACGACATCGTGATGCTGCGCGATATCGATTTGAGCTCCCATTGCGAGCATCACATGGTGCCCTTCGTCGGCAAGGCTCATGTGGCGTATTTTCCGAACGAGGCGGTTGTCGGCATTTCGAAACTGGCGCGAGTCGTTGAGATCTATGCGCGCCGGCTGCAGACCCAAGAGACCATGACCGCACAGATCACCTCGACGATCGATACGGTTCTAAAGCCCAAAGGCGTGGCCGTGATGATCGAGGCGGTGCATCAGTGCATGTCTTTGCGCGGCGTCAAGAAACCAAGCGTGGCCACGATCACCACCCAATTTACCGGCATCTTCAAAGACGACCCGGCGGAGCAACAGCGCTTCATGATGCTCACCAAAACCGGCGGCTGCTGAAGCTCGCCCGCAGCGAAAACAATTCAACGATGACAGACCAGCGCTTCACAGAGCGAACCAGTGTCGAACAGGTCGAAGAAGGCCGCGATCTGGCGCCCAAATTCGACCAGGACGGCCTACTGCCCGTGGTGACGTCGGACGCCGCCAGCGGCGACGTGTTGATGCTTGGTTACATGAATGCCGAGGCCCTCGCCAAGACGATAGAAACGGGCGAGGCACACTATTGGAGCCGCTCGCGCGCAACGCTCTGGCACAAGGGCGCCACCAGTGGCTTGGTGCAGCGCGTCGTCGATATGCGCATCGACGACGATCAGGACGCGTTGTGGATCAAGGTCGAGGTGGCGGGCTCGGGCGCCTCATGCCATGTCGGGTATCGGTCGTGTTTCTACCGGTCGATTCCAACCGGCAAAGCGCCCTCGCCCGATCTGGAGCTAACCTTCGAAGAACAAGAAAAAACCTTCGATCCCAATGATGTATATGGCGACGCTCCCAATCCGACGCGCCTTTGAATAACCAAACTGCCGCCCTTTTCCGGTCAATTCCGATCCCTAGATGATGCGTCGTTTAACGGCCAATTAATCATGCTGGATCACCATGGGTTGTGAGGCCCGGCATCGGGCCGCGCGCCCGGCCGTCCTCGCTGATTAGGCACGCGGCAGGAACCTGACATGCAAAAGCCGAAAATCGGAATTGCGCTTGGCGGCGGCGCCGCCCGCGGATGGGCGCATATCGGCGTCCTCAACGCTCTGGCGAAGTACGGAATCGAACCTGATATCGTGGCCGGCACCTCGATGGGCGCGGTCGTGGGTGGCTGCTACGTGGCAGGCAAGATCGACACCCTGGAAGACTTCGCGCGATCGCTGACGCGGCGGCGGGTTTTCAGCCTACTCGACTTCAATTTTGCCGGCTCGGGCCTGATCAGCGGGCAGCGCCTGTGTGACAGTCTCGACAGCCATCTCGATGACGTCTCGATCGAGGCGATGGCGCGCGAATTCGTCGCGGTGGCGACCGAATACGGTACCGGCCACGAAATCTGGTTGGATCATGGAAGCCTGGTCAGCGCGATGCGGGCATCTTATGCGCTTCCCGGCATCTTCCGCCCCGTCAAGATTGGCGGGCGCTGGCTGTTCGATGGCGCCTTGGTCAATCCCGTGCCCGTTTCGGTCTGCCGCGCCTTTGGCGCGAGAATCGTGATCGCCGTTAATCCGGTATGGGACACGTTTGGCCGTGGCACCGTGATCGCCAATCAAGAGGCCCGCCAGGACACGGTCGAGGGCATTGACGAACCCCTTCCGCCCAAGGGGAACGGCCGGGCGGCATTGCGCGTCATGCAGCGTCAGTTCTTTGGCAAACGTGACGGGGCGCCCGGAATTTCAAGCGTGATGGTGGATGCCTTCAACATCATTCAAGACCGCATCGCGCGCTCGCGCCTGGCGGGCGATCCGCCAGACATCATGATTTCTCCCAAGCTCTGTGGAATCGGGCTGTTCGATTTTCATCGGGCGAGCGATGCCATCAAACGCGGCGAAGAAGCGGTCGAGCGCGAATTCAGCGAAGTCGATCGCGCGGTTACAGCGCTAGGCGCTCAACCGGTGGCGATATAAGCCCGCATCGCTTCGGCTTCCATTTCGGCCTCGGCAATGCGGTGCTTGACCACATCGCCGATCGAGACCAAGCCAGCGATTGACCCCGATTCTAGCACCGGTATGTGGCGCGTGCGGCGCACGGTCATTTCGGACATCAGGTAGTCGATCGTATCGGCCGTGCCGCAGGTGACGACGTCCTTGGTCATCGTTTGGGAAACGGGCGTTTGCAAACTGTCGATGCCGTCGCGCGCCATGACGCGCACGATGTCGCGTTCAGAGATAATTCCAGCGATCTCTCCATCGTCGCCAACCAGAACGATACAGCCGATGCGGCGATCAGACAGTTGTTTGGCGATATCAAGCAAGGTTACATCGGGACGCGACGTGACCACGTCGCGGCCTTTTTCCTTCAGGATTGCCGCCACGTTCATGTTTCACCTCCTAAAACGCTTGTCATGCGGGCGCTGTTGCGCCAGCTCGCGTCGTATGGGGCGACATCGCGGCTCAGTATGTCTGCGTGTTCGCATCGCAATCGATCGGTGGACCGGTGCGGCCGCTGGCGCCGCCATGGGCGCGCGAGAACCATAAAAACCTATGATGGGGCTCCTGGCGGATCCGCGCAATAGGAGAAATCGCTGCAGGCTTAATTCGGCCCGAAAACGGCCAATCCGAGCCGCTGCGCGGCGCGGCGTCCAGGGTCGTTATTGTAGGCTTGATTGCTGCGGTGCGGCCGGTGAGCGGCGGTCAAACAGCCCGATACCCAGCAATCCAGCGGCAAATCCACCCATATGAGCCACCCAAGCGATGCCGCCGCCAGCGCCCTCCAGGCGGACATCGCCAATGCCAAACATCAGATTGACGACCGTCCAAACCACCAAAAAGGCCAAAATACGCCGATCGGTGAAGGTTTGCTGGAGGCTGGCCAGGGGTTGTGATGCCAGATCGGTATTTGGCCCAAACGCGGGGCCTCTGGCACTGAAAAGAAAACGAATTGCGCCCGCCATATGGCCCGACACCGCACCCGAAGCGCCCACCACCGGCACCGCTTCGCCCAAATGCACCATAAGATGGGCAAACGCCGCCGCCACGCCGCAAAACAGCGTAAAGGCAATAAAACGACTGCTGCCCA
>JAJFHN010000033.1 GCA_021775595.1 Hyphomicrobiales bacterium | reverse complement strand
GGCTTGCCAGACATCGACATCTCGCAATTGGCGCTCTTTCCAAGGCAGCGGCGGCCGCCGGACGGTCACCTTGGATGGCCGGTACCACCTGCCACCCTCGGGGTGCGTCCCGTGTCCTTTCTCGCCGAGGCTTAGAGCCGTCATGCCGCGTCTTGTTTGGTGATCAAAAAATTGTTGAGAGCCAAATGATTGAGCCCGGAGAGTTTGAGCACGCGGATCGCATCGGCGGGTGAGTGAACGATCGGTTCGCCATGCAAGTTGAATGAGGTGTTCAACACCACGCCGCGGCCGGTCTCCTTATCGAAGTGCTCGATCACGCTGGCGTAATCGGGATTTGCTTTACGGGTCACCAACTGGGGACGGATCGTGCGGTCGCGCGGATGAGCGCCCGCTTTGAGGTCACCGTAACCGCTCTCCTTTGCGGCGTAGGCCATCGTCATGAACCACGGCTTTAGATCCTTTGGATCGTCAAAATAGCGCGGCGCGGCATCCTCCAGAATGGAGGGCGCGAATGGCATCCAAAAATCGCGCATCTTGATCATTTGGTTGATCACGTCGACACGGGCATAGTCGTCCGCGCTGGTCAGGATCGAGCGGTTGCCGAGTGCGCGGGCGCCCCATTCCATGCGCCCTCGGCAACTGGCGACGATCTCACCCTTGGCGAGCAGGTCGGCAATCGTGCGGTTCATGTCGTTGGGACACTGAACGTTGAACGCGCCTCCATTCAGCCCCTCATCGACAGCGGACTGTTCCTCGGCGCGGCTGAATTCGCCGCCGAGATAGAGGTTGGCGAGGCGGCTTGCTGTGTGATCGCGCTCATCGGTCTTCTGATAGAATCTGTGCAGCGCCGATCCGATCGACAAGGATTCATCGGCAGCCGATGGCATCACATAGAGCGAGGCGACTTCAGGCAGAGCCGCGATCAGCATGTTTGCCTTCACGTTCATGAAGACGCCGCCACCCGCCACGATGTGGTTGAGCCCGGTATGGGCGATTGCCGCGCGCACCCAGTCGATCAGCATGTCTTCGGTGAACCGCTGCAAGGCGCCGGCGATGGTGTCGAACCGCACGCGTTCGAAACAATCCCGCAGATACTCGTAGCAATAGTTTGTCGACAACTCGCCAGCCCGGGCAAATCCCAAGCCGTCATCTCGCAGCTTCAACAGATTGCGCAGCGGCTCAACCGCTCGCTCCGAACGCTCATGATCGGCATAGGGCGCCATCCCCATCAGCTTGTATTCGTGCTCCCAGGGTTTCATGCCCATCAAAAACGTGGCGCGCGAATAAATCTTGCCCAGCGACGCGTGGCGGTCGGTATCCGCGATGCGGGTGATTGTATTGCCTTCGCAGACCGAGACCGTGGCGCAAAGCCCATCGCCTGCCCCATCGCATGTCAGGCCCAGTACAGCCTGGCCCTCCTGCGGCTTGGGATCGGTGTAATAGGCACACGCCAAATGCGCCAAATGGTGCTCGATGAAATGGATCTGCGATTCGGCTACGCCCAAATGCTTGACCACTTGATCGATGCGGTCGCGCTTGCGCTGCTCGAATACGATTTTTTGATAATCCTTTGGCTTTTGCTCGGCCGCCATCTGATCGGCCAGCCCCACCGCGTACCAGGCATCGATTTCTTGTAGATAATCGGATGCGTGCATAAAGAGCGACGCATAGGCGATTTCTGAAAGCTCCGCGGCATCGACGCCGCCGATTTTCAAAACATTTTCGATCGCACGCGCCGGGTAGCCGACCTCGTTCTTGCGCCGGCTCAAGCGTTCTTCGCTGACCGAGGCAACGACGACGCCGTCGCTGACCAGCGTGGCGCCGCAATTGTGGCCGTCATGGATACCGAGGATATGAATGGGATTGGCCATAGGAATGGATCAGAGCTTATTTGTGATTTTTGGAAAGTGTGCTTATCGGATCGTTCGACCGGCTGCCGCAATCATAGTTGCGCCACGGCTACCGCAGACCGGGTGAAATTCACCCAGTCCCGACGGTTCGGCCATATCATGTTCAGAAACTGAACGTCAACAACGCCCTGACGGTCGATGGACCGGCGACGGCATTCATTGATGGCTCAAACCGGTACGACGTCGTCAATCGATACCTTCACTCTGACGCCGCGTTTCAAAAGATCCATCAGCACAAGCAGCCGGTCCTTGTCGTCGGCCACCAGCACCGTCGCGATAACACCGTCGAAGGGTCCCTCGCGCATACGTACGCGCTCGCCCGCCGCGTAATGATCGCGGGCGCGCGGCAGCGGAATCGCGCCATGGTCCTCGCGGATCCTCAGATTTTCCACAAAGTTGGTCGGCAGTACGCCAATTTGATCGCCAAAGCGGATCAGCGTGCGCACCCCGATCGTCGAGAGGATCGGCCGCCATTGGGTGCTGAGCGGATCGAACCGTATGAAGACATAACCTGGAAACAGCGGACGCAGTACTTCGCTTTGACGCCTGGCGTGGCGCACCCGTTTACGGATCATCGGACAATAGGCCTGAAAGCCCTGCGCTCGCAGGTTTTCGGTCGCCAACGATTCCTTGAAATGGTGCGTCGTCGCCGCAATCCACATGCCCGGCTGGATGTCTTTTTGGTGCTCAGTCATCGCGGTCCGGCCTGTAATTCAAAATACGCGGGACATGAATGATGTCGGGCGAGAGATCTGCAGCGGCCGCCTCCGCCCTGATGGCATGATAAGTTCCCTTGGGATCGTTGAGGGACGAGACCAGGATGGCGCCAGGCGGTCCGTCGAGCTGGCCGAGGGCCGCCTTCAGGTTGGGGACAACGGGAACGCCACCACACGTCTCGCGCTTTGAAGCGCTATCAATGACCATGCGCGCGGTGGACTTTGTGTCGAGGCTCGAGAGCACGGCAATTTCGGCGAAATCACCGTCGCCCGCCAAAATCACGTTTTGCTTGTCCGATTGCGCGCAGTCGCGAAAGAAATCGGCGCACTCCTTGCGGCCCAAGCGATAGAGCGCAAAGGAGGATTGAATGAACGACGCGGTCAACCGCGCTTTTTCGTCGAAGCCTTGTGGGGTCAGATAATAGAGGTAACGCTTGACCGGGGCTTGCTGCAGCTTGATCAGCCCCTTATTGACGCAGCGCTTCAAATACCAATTGACCGAACCAACCGCGATGCCGATCTCATCGGAAAGCCCCCGTTGCGAAACGCTGGCGTCGTGGTCAATCGCCGTCAATAGGCGACGGACAATTTGCTCTTCGGCGTCGGGCATTTGCGTTCGGACTCAAATACTCTAAATTGCGACCGTGTTCAGAAGCTGAACACTTAGCCCGAATGCCCGATTGGGTCAATCAGCGAGCCGAGCGGAACCGAGCAAATTGGACTTAACGTAAACGACCGCGCGGCCATGCCTAAAGCACGCCGACGCGCTATGACAACACCGACACGCCGCGCGTTTCTGCGGCTTTTCTGGACGACAGCATGTACAAAGTAGAGCAGGCGCCAGCATCACGGTACGCGACATGGCGCAGCTATCTGGGGCGCCTGCAGAGCCCGGCGGCGTTCCTCGAGCCCACATGGCTCGACGTTCTTGGCCAAGCCTATCCGTGTGAGCCCGCGCTCTTCATCGTGCAAGATGACGACGAACGCATTCATGGTGGCGCACTCGTCTACCATCATACCCAGCGCCATCGAATGCTCTACAGCACGCCCTTTGGCGTGAGGGCGGAAGACAGCGGCGCCACGAAGGCCTTGCTGAAAGCCCTGAGCGACCATGCCCTGCGCCACGGCATTGCCGCATGCGATTTGACGTCAGGCTCTGCGCCCATCGACGCGAATACGGCGCGCCACTGGACGCGCACCAGTTTCATGCTCGAACTTGAAGCTGATCCCCAGGCTTTCTGGTCGGCCCTTCCCTCGAAGGCGCGCAACACCATTCGCAAAGCGCAAAAACAGGCGCTTGAGATCGAGTTCGGGCCCGAAAATTTGAGCGCCTGGTACCGCGTCTATGCCGATCAATGCCTGGCCAAGCGCCTGACGATCCACAATGAGCGCTATTTCGAACTGCTGCTTGAGCGGTTTGGCGGCGATGCCGTTCTGATTACGGCATCTCAAGAAGGTCGGGTGATTGCCGGCATGGTGTTTCTGATCGCAAGCCCTTATGCCCACTACCTCTTCAACGCCTCACGCCCGGAAGCGCTGCCGATGGGCGTCAATTCACTTCTGATGCAAGAGTTTGCCGATATGGCCCGAGAACGCGGTGTCGCGCGGATCGACTTGGGGGAATCGCGAGAGGGCAGCGGCGTCTACGAATTCAAGAAAAAACAGATTGGCGGCGACGAGTTCGCCATGCACCATTTTGATGTGTTTGCCCAACCCCGGCCCGCGCGGCCCTCGCTCAATGAGAGGCTCCACTATGCAGCCCGCTATGTCTGGCCGCTGCTGCCGCCCGTTGCCAAACGGCACAATCTGCGCGAACTCAAAGCTCTGCACCGGTTGATCTGATGGCCTCCGCGACCAACCGCATACGCGCACTGCTCGAACGCTTCTTCGCGCTGGCCTGGTCGCGGGCAAGCTATCGCTTCATGATCCAGGATTGGCAAAGTTTGAGCGACCTGGAAACGGCATCCCAGGCCATCAACACATTGCGGTTTTCGCGCAATCTCACGCCGCTTGAAATGAGCGAACCTCAGGGAAAGCGTATTTGCGTTCTGGCGCCCCACATCGACGATGAAGCCATTGGTCCTGGCGGCACCTTGATCAAGGCGGCGCGTGCTGGCGCGCAGATCGACGTTGTCTATTTTACCCGCGGGCGCTCCCATGAGAGCGACGCATATCGCGATAACCGCATGGCCGAGGCCGAAGCCGCGCTCGCGATGATCGGCGCGCGCCATCATTATCTGGGCCATATGACCCGCGAAATCGCAATGACGGAGAGCAGCGCCAAGGCTCTTGCGGACAAATTGCGCGAGCTTGAGCCCGATACGCTGTTCCTGCCCTTCTTGTTCGACGACCACGACGATCACCGCCGGGTCTCCGACATGGTGTTGATGGCGCACGAGACGGCGGGATTTTCTCCCAAGCTCGAGATCTGGGCCTATCAGGTCTATACCGCCGTGCTCGGCAACGTTGTGATCGACATCAGCGATGTCGCGCAAGACAAGCGCGATATGATCGGCTGTTACGCTTCGGAAATGGCCAAGCGCGACTGGGCCCATTACGCGCTCGGTCTCAATGCGTGGAACTTGCGCTTCTTGAAGTCCGCGCCCGGACCCCGCTATGCCGAGATGTTTTTCGTCGCACCACTGAAGGATTATATGACGCTCTGCCGGACCTATTTCCGCGGCGGCAAGCCCGTCTATTACGATCAAGCCGACCCGCGGCCACGGGATTGAGCACCGGCAATGTGTGGTTTCGCTGCGTTTTTCGAACTCGACCGGACATTCTCGCCCGGCCTGCTGGATGGCGCAGACGACGACCTGTTCCACCGGGGTCCCGACAGCGGTCACCGCTATGAGACACCGGGTGCCGCAATGGTCTTTCGGCGCCTCGCAATCCTCGATCCCGAGTCGCGCTCCGACCAACCCTTTCGCGACCGCTCTGGCCGTTATGTCCTGGTCTTCAATGGCGAGATCTACAATTTCAAGTCGCTTGCCCGCGAACTTGAAGGTCACGGCGTTGTCCTCAAAACAAAGGGCGATACGGAAGTGATCGCCGAGGGGTTCGCCCATTGGGGTGAAGCCCTGTTCGACAAGCTCGAAGGCATGTTTGCGCTGGTCGTCTTCGATACCGAGACCAAACGCGTTACCGCCGCACGCGACCCATTGGGCATCAAGCCGCTCTATCTGGCGCGCGCTGGCAACCTGTTCGCGGCGGCCAGCGAAATGCGGCCCTTGCGGCGCCTGATCGGCAAGACGCAAGTTGATCCAGCCGCGCTGGCCGAATTGCTCGTTTTCCGTTTCGCCGCCGGCAACCTCTCCAATTTGCGCGGCATCGAGATGCTAACGCCAGGCACCGTAGCGACGTTTTCGCTCACCGAGGGCAGCTACAAGGAACGCCGCTTCGCCGATCTCCTCGACACGCTGCACGCCGATCCCGCCATTGACCACAAGCATGCGCTCGAACTGTCGGAAGACGTTTTGGTCCGGTCGCTGCATGATCATCTCCAAAGCGATGTCGGTTTCTCGATCCAGCTCTCGGGCGGCGTCGATTCCAGTCTGGTCCTGGCTTTGGCATCGGAGAAAATCGGCCGCCGCCTGGACAGCTATTCGATCCGGCTCGAAGACCCGCGCGTCGATGAATCGCGGTTCCGAGCGCCCGTCGTCGAGCGCTACCAGCCAAACCATCTGGAAGTCGACCTGGATGGCCGGGCCTTCGCCGATGCCCTGCCCCGCGCCAACCATTATATGGAAGGCCCGACGCCACACCTGGGCTGCGTCATGCTGATGCTGCTGTGCGAAAAAATCCAAGCACGTCATAAGGTGGTGCTGACGGGCGAAGGGGCTGATGAGTTTTTCGGCGGTTACGACCGTTACCGCCAATGGCGCACCCTGGCCCGTCACGGCATGATCGGTAAGCTGGTGCCCAAGGCGCTTTGGCCGCTCATTCCACGCTACAGCTATTTGCGGCGCTTCAGCTATTTCGATGCACCATTGATCGCCTCCGTGCTGGTCGATCTGCCGGCCCTGTTTGAACTCTTTCCCGGCCTGATACCGTCGCCTGGCGCGCGCGGAAAAGCAGCCAGCCGCTTCAGCGATTTTCGCGACCGCATGCTGGCAGTCGACCAAACGGCCTATTTGGGATCATTGCTCATGCGTCAGGACAAAATGGCGATGGCGGCAAGCGTCGAGGCTCGCGTGCCCTTTGCCCATATGCCGCTGGCCCGCGCTCTCAACCGCGTGCCCAATCCGATCCGCATACCCGGTGGCGAGACCAAGCCTTTGCTTAAAACCATCGCGCGCAAATGGTTGCCCACCGACGTCGTCGACCGCCGCAAAGTCGGGTTGACGCTGCCCATAGCCGATTGGTTGCAAGACGATGCGGGATTGGGACGTTACGTCTCATATCTGGCAGAGCCAGATTGCCGCCTGGCAAGCTACGCCGAGCCCGGCGCGCTTTCAGGATTGGTGAACTCCTTCCGCGCCGAGCCCAATTCCGTCAACGCCGCGCTCTTGACGCATCTTGTGAATGTCGAACTATGGCTTAGAACCCTCGAAGAGGACCTGCCGCGACCAATCGCCCGGCAGCGAAAATAAACGCTATGGCCGACCTGCTGGAAACCATGATGGCACCTGTGTTGCGGCGCTATCGCGTGCGCAAAATTGAATTGACGCCGCGACGTGTGACCGTGCCGCTGGACCAGGTCAAAATCGACCGGCCGATCTTCTTCTTAAGCGTTCCAGGCGGCGGGCTGACGCTGTTGTTGAAGTGCTTCCAACGCCTCTCCAACACCTGCTTTTGCCATGGCAACCGGCTGTCTTGGGACGCGGCCGACAATGAAATGAGCGTCTGCGTGCGCGATTCCGATATGCCGCGAGAACTCTCGTTTTACCACAATTCGTTCTTCCCGCCCGACATGCCGACCAATCTGTTCCGCTATTGGACCTTCGGCACCGACGACAATGTGGGCCACTACCGCTGGGAACCCGAAAATGTCAGCACCGAAATGGCAGATGGCTTTCGTACGGCCTTAAAGAAGATGATCCGGGCGCACGCAATTGATCTCGACAATTGCCGCTTGATCGACAAGAGCCACTTGTTCAGCGTCAATGTCGCGGCACTGCAGCACATCCTGGCCGAATCCGATCCTTATTTCGTTGTCGTCGCGCGCTCGCCCTATGGCGGCGTGCCCCGCACCGCAAAAAATTACTATCTCAACCCCGACAAGCACGGCTTCGATATGGATTATCTGGACGCCGTGAAGCTGTGCGCCCAACATTGGCGCAATTCGTTTCAATTCGCGCTCGACGATGGCGCCAAGGTGCCGAACTTCATGGTCACGCGGGTCGAAGACTTCTTCGCCGACCCGCCGGCCTATCTTCGCTCGGTGTGCGAATTCGCGGGCCTCGAATTCGATCCCAATATGGCGCCGGGGCCGGATCAACCCGCCACCGTCTATCAACAAATGGGCCGGCGCTGGTACCCGCTGCGCCGCTCCGTCACCGACAAGGCGCGCGAAGCCGTCTCGCGCGAAGAGGCCGCCATCATCGAAGATGTATGCGGGGCCGTCATGACGCGTCTCGGCTATTCGTGAGTGTCGCGCCAATGACGCCACCAGAAAGCACGCGCGAACCAAGCCTGCTCTATGTGATCGGCTCGCTCGACTTGGGTGGCGCCGAGCGCCACGTCGCCCAAATCGCCCCGCTGCTAAAAGATTTGGGCTGGCGTCCGGCCATCTATTGTCTGGGCCGGTGCGGGCGGCAAGCCCAGAGCGTGCAGGCTTCGGGCATTGAGGTGATCGCTCCGCCGATGGAATTGTCTCTGGCCAGCGGCAACCGGCCTCTCAAGGCGGTCGGCATCACGCTCTCGGCCATCAAACTCGCCGCTGTCATGGCTGCCCGCCGGCCGACAATCGTTCATTTCTTCCTGCCCGCAGCCTATTTGATCGGCGCGCCGGCGGCACTCCTCACCCGCGTCCCGGTCTGTGTGATGAGCCGCCGCAGCTTGAACGTCTATCAAGACATCCACCCTATTGCGCGTTACCTGGAGCCACGCCTGCACAACCATATGAGCGCAATCCTCGCCAACTCGGAGCGGGTGCGTCAGCAGTTGATCGACGAAGAGGGTTGCGCGCCCGACCACGTGGATCTCATCTACAATGGCGTGGATACCAAGCAATTTCACGTTCCTTCCGATCGCTCCGCCCTGCGCGAGCGATTGGGCGTTGCGCCAGACACATTCGTCATCACCGTGCTGGCCAATCTGATCGCCTATAAGGGGCACGCCGACCTGCTTGCGGGCCTGGCCACCGTCCAAGCCGAATTGCCCAGGCCTTGGCTGCTTCAATGCATTGGCCGCGACGACGGCCTGAAGTGTGAGCTTTCGCAACTGGCGGAGAATCTCGGTCTCGGCGAGAACGTCAGATTTCTGGGCGAGCAAGCAGACGTCGCCTCTTATCTCACCGCCTCCGACATGAGCGTGTTGCCCTCGCATCAGGAAGGCTTCGCCAACGCCATTCTAGAGGCCATGGCCTGCGGCCTGCCGGTTGTCGCAACCGACGTCGGCGGCAATGCCGAAGCGGTCAAAGATGGCGAGACGGGGCGCATCGTCGATGCTCATGACGCAGAAGCATTGGGCCGGGCCATCGCCGAGATCGCACAAAATCCCGAGGCAGCCCAAGCCATGGGCCGGGCTGGGCGAAAACGCGCCGAAGACGCGTTTTCCATCACCAGTTGCGCCAAGGCCTATGACGCCTTCTATCGCACGCTCATACCCCCACAATGAGGCATTGCACCGGCTGCGCTTGCCGCCTGCAAGGGCTGCTGCTAGATGTTGCCGATGACAGTTTGGGGCGTCGTATAATGGCATTACGTTCGGTTCTGGTCCGAGATATCGGGGTTCGAATCCCTGCGCCCCAGCCAATCCGCCAATCAAATTCTTCGATTCCCAAGATTTAAATTCGGATCACGTGGGCAGAAGCGATCAGCGCGCAACGGGAGCGCAACTGAAGTGAGCGAAATCGATAAGCCCAACGACGAGGCGCGTGGCAAAGATTTCATCCGTGAGATCATCGACGCCGATCTACAAAGCGGCCGGGTGAGCGAGGTCGTCACCCGCTTCCCGCCTGAGCCCAATGGATATCTCCATATCGGCCATGCCAAATCGATCTGCCTGAATTTCGCGATCGCGCAAGAATACTCCGGCCGCTGCCATCTGCGCTTCGATGACACCAATCCGGCCAAAGAAGAACAAGAGTTCATCGCCGCGATTCAAGACGACGTGCGCTGGCTTGGTTTCGATTGGGGCCAACACCTCTACCACGCCTCCGATTATTTCGAGCAGCTCTACGATTGGGCCGAGCACCTCATCAAAGAGGGCAAAGCCTATGTCGATGATCTCTCAGCCGATGAGATCCGTGCCCATCGCGGCACGCTGACCGAACCCGGCAAGGACAGCCCCCATCGCAACCGAGGCGCCGATGAGAGCCTCGACCTGCTCCGCCGAATGCGCCAGGGCGAATTCGAAGAAGGCGCACGCGTGCTGCGCGCCAAGATCGACATGACCTCTGGCAACATCAATCTGCGCGATCCCGTCCTCTACCGCATATTGAAGGCCGAGCATCCGCGCACCGGCAATGCTTGGTGCATCTACCCGACATATGATTTCGCGCACGGCCAGTCGGACGCGATCGAGGGCATCACGCACTCCTTGTGCACACTCGAATTCGCCGATCACCGCCCGCTCTATGACTGGTTCATCGAGAGCCTTCCGGTTCCGGCCACGCCCCACCAGTATGAATTTTCGCGGCTCAATCTGACCCATACGGTGCTCTCTAAACGCCGTCTGATCCAACTGGTCGCCGAGGGACATATCAGCGGTTGGGACGATCCGCGCATGCCCACCATCGCCGGTCTGCGGCGGCGCGGTTATCCGGCCGCCGCGATCCGCGATTTCGCCGGCCGCGTCGGCATCACCAAGTCCGACAATGTGATCGAGATGGCGCTGTTGGAGCACTGCGTGCGCGAGGAATTGAATCAGAGTGCGCCCCGCCGTATGGGCGTCCTCAAGCCACTCAAAATCGTGATCGAAAATTATCCGGAAGACCAGGAGGAGATGCTCGAAGCGGTCAACAATCCGGGCGACGAGACCGCCGGCACGCGCCAGGTGCCCTTCGCGCGCGAGCTCTATATTGAGCAAGACGACTTCATGGAGGACCCCCCAAAGAAATTTTTCCGCATGGCGCCGGGACGCGAGGTGCGTCTGCGCTATGCCTATTTCGTCACCTGCCGCGAGGCGGTCAAGAACGATGCGGGCGAAGTGGTCGAACTGATTTGCACCTATGATCCTGAGACCCGCGGCGGCAATGCGCCCGATGGCCGCAAGGTGAAGGCGACGATGCATTGGGTCTCGGCGCGTCACGCAATTGACGCCGAGCTTCGGCTTTACAACCACCTCTTCACCGACGAGGAACCAGATATCGGCGACGACATCGCCGCCGCTCTCAACCCTGATTCATTAGAGATCCTGCAAGGTTGCAAACTCGAACCGTCATTGGCTTCGGCCAAGGCTGATCAAACCCTTCAATTGGAGCGCCAGGGCTATTTCTGCCCCGATCGCGACACCTCGCCGGAGCGGCTCATTTTCAACCGCGCGGTGCCCTTGCGCGACAGCTGGGCCAAGCTTAAAGCCAAGACGGCTTGAAGCGTGACAGGCCAATGAAGCTGTCTGGCATTACGCGCCGCATCACCCGCAATGAGCGGGTGCAGAGCCTGGCGAACTGGCTGATCGCGCAATATCTGAAGCTTGCCTATTTCACCACCCGTTGGACGTTCGACGCCTGGCCGCAAAGCCGCGCGACCATCATGGCCGGCGAACCGCTCTTCGTCTTTCTCTGGCACAACCGCATCGCCGCCATGCCGCTCATTTGGAAACAGCATCCCTGGCGCGTTAGCGGGGGCGATAAAATACTGACCATCGTGGTCTCCGACCACCGCGACGGGCGCATGGTCTCAGCCACGATGGATCGCTTCAAGGTCGAACACGTGCCCGTCTCATCCAAGGAAAAGCAGCTGACGGCAGCCAAGAGCGTGCTGCGCGCCATCCGGGCCGGGCGCACCATCGGCATGACGCCGGACGGGCCGCGGGGACCGCGCATGCGCATGAAGACTCCAGCAATAACGCTGGCGCGGTTGGCCGGCGCACGCATCGCGCTCATCACCTATTCGGTCAAGCGGCGCGTCGTGTTGGGCAGCTGGGATCGCTTCATTCTGCCCCTGCCCTTCAACACCGGCGTCATACTCTGGGAGGAAGGCTTCGACGTCCCGAAGGATCTCGACGACGCAGGCGCCGACAAGCTGGCTGCGAAAATTGAAGCCGCACTCACCGATCTCACCAACAAGGCAGACCGCATGATGGGCCACGAGCCAATCGAAGCCGCGCCTGCCGAAAAGGCTTAATCGCAGCCGGTTTTCCAGTTAGATCAAGCCGCGCCGTTCCAAATCACCAAGCAGCGTCTCGACCATCTCATCGACGCCAGCCTCTGCAGCAGCCAGTCGGATGTCGGCGCGTTCGGGCGGCTCATAGTCGGAATCGATGCCGGTGAAGTTTTTGATTTTGCCGGCGCGCGCCTTCTTATAGAGGCCCTTGGGATCGCGCTCCTCGCAGACCGCCAAAGGCGCATCGACAAAGACTTCGATAAATTCATGATCCTCAAGCAGGTCGCGCGCCATGCGCCGCTCCATCCGGAAGGGCGAGATAAAAGAGACCATCACAATGAGACCGGCATCAACAAAGAGCTTGGCCGTCTCGCCGATGCGCCGGATGTTTTCGACGCGGTCGACGTCCGTGAAGCCCAAGTCCTTGTTGAGTCCATGGCGCACATTGTCGCCGTCCAACACATATGTGTGACGCCCGATCGCATGCAGGCGTTTTTCAAGCAGGCTCGCAATCGTCGACTTGCCGGCGCCCGAGAGCCCCGTGAACCAGAGCACGCACGGCCGCTGTCCCTTGAGCTCGGAGCGCGCGCCCTTGTTCACTTCAAGCGCCTGCCACGCGATGTTCGTCGCCCGCCGCAGCGCGAACGCGATCAAACCGGAGCCAACGCGCTTGTCGGTCTGCCGGTCAACCAGGTCAAACCGCGCCATCGCCGGATTGTCGTCGTAGCCGTCAAAGACGATCGGACGCTCGGCGCTGAGATTGCAGTAACCGATCTCGCCATCAACAAGCGTGGTCACCGCTTCATGCGTGGCGTCTTCCGGTCTGACTTTGTGCTTCAGCGCGCTCACCGTAGCGCGCGCACGTTGCGGCCCCATTTCCAGCCTGTAGAGGCGGCCTGGCAGCATCGGCTCGCCACCCGACCAGATCACATGGGCGGCAAATTGATCGGCAACGCTTGGCTGATCATCGGTCGCGGCCAACACCTGACCTGCCGAGGCATCGAGCGGCGCATCGGCAAATACCGTAACCTTGTCACCGGCGCTGGCTTCCTCAAGCGCGCCCCCGGGCCCACCGATACGCGTGACCGTGATGCGCTCACCACCGGGCAACAGCACGGCTTGATCGCCCACCGCAATGCGGCCGCTCGTAATGAGCCCTGAAAAACCTCCGCCCTCACCGTTCCCTTCCAAGGGCATGCGGAATGGCTTTGAAACGGCCAACTCATCGGCTTTCGCCGCTTCGAATAAGGACGCCAATGACTCTCCATCGAGCCTTGGCAATTCGCGGTACTGGTTCAACGCGTCAACTCCTTGCTTGTCCCATTGAAGCACTGGCTGTGCACGGGCGCACCCTAAGGCGCGCAGCATCAGGCGAGCCGTCGAATTTAATCACTGTCGTTGTCATTGAAGTGTCTAGGAAAATACCCATTTGCGAAACGCTTAACGCTCACGCCCAGAAGACGTTGCGCTCCACTGCGCCGCTGGATTATCAGAAACAGCCCGGCAGCACAAACCGCATATTTTCTATGTGATTTGAGTGCTATTCGCTGGCATGTACCGCCATACATGTATGGATCCGTCACTGGTTTGTGCTGCTCTGCCATGGTAAGAGCCGCCCGCCGCCATCCACTTGGAGCCTAAACAAGGTATGAGCCTTCCCGCCTTCGAAGATATTCGCGTTGCCGTTGTCGGCCTCGGCTATGTGGGGCTGCCGCTGGCCGTCTATATGGCGCAGCACTTCCCCGTTGTCGGCTTTGACATCGACGCCGCCCGCATCGCCGATCTGCAGCAAGGCAAAGATCATACGCACGAAGTGACGTCGGAGGAATTTGCCGCGGCCAAAGATGTGCTGTTCTCGCACGAAGCGGCTTCCATCGAAGACTGCAATGTCTACATCGTCACCGTTCCCACGCCGATCGACTCGGGCAAGCAGCCTGATCTTTCGGCAGTAAAGGCCGCAAGCCGGACCGTCGGCGTTGTGTTGCGGCCGGGTGATATCGTTGTCTATGAATCCACCGTTTATCCAGGCGCAACGGAAGAAGTCGCGGTGCCGCTGCTGGAGGAAGTATCGGGCCTCACCTTCAACAAAGATTTCTATGCCGGCTACTCGCCCGAACGCATCAATCCCGGCGACCACACCCATCGCCTGCCCGACATCGTCAAGGTGACGTCGGGATCGACCGAAGCGGCGGGCGATTTGATCGACGCCCTGTACGCCAAGGTGATCACCGCCGGCACGCACCGGGTCAGTTCGATCCGCATCGCCGAGGCGGCCAAGGTAATCGAGAACATCCAGCGCGACGTCAATGTCGCGTTGATCAACGAACTGGCCATGTTGTTCAAGGAACTGGAGCTCGATACGGACGAGATCTTGGGCGCGGCCGGCACCAAATGGAATTTCCACCCCTATCGCCCGGGGCTGGTTGGCGGCCACTGCATCGGTGTCGACCCCTACTACTTGACCCACAAGGCGCAATCGATCGGGTTTCATCCCGAAATGATTTTGGCCGGCCGGCGCATCAATGACGACATGGCCGCCTTCGTCGCCCAGGACGTGATCAAAACCATGCTGAAGCGCAAGCAGCGGGTCGACGGCGCCCGCGCGCTGATTCTGGGCTTCACCTTCAAAGAGAATTGCCCCGATACGCGCAACACCAAGGTCGCCGATTTGGCTCGCGAGCTCTCCGATTACGTTGCTGAGCTCGCCATTTACGACCCCCATGCCGACGCCGCCCTGGCGCGCAAGGAGTATGGCCTTGAGATCGATAACGAGATGCCGAAGGGTCCATTCGATGTCATCGTGGTGGCGGTGAAGCATGACGCCATCGCCAGCCTGAAGCGCGATGAGATCAGTGGGCTGTTGACCGATGACGGCTTGGTCTATGACATCAAATCAGCGTTGCCGGCTGACATTGTCGACGCGCGGATTTAGGGGGCGGATCGATGAAAGTCTTGGTCACGGGCGCGGCGGGCTTCATCGGCTCGCAAACCGCCATCGCCTTGCTCGACCGCGGCGACCAGGTGGTCGGCCTCGACAACATGTCCGACTATTACGACGTGACGCTGAAACAAGCGCGGCTCAAGCGGCTTGAGGGGCGCAACGGATTCGCCTTCGTAAAGTGTGATCTTGCCGATCAAGCCGCGATGAAAGCTCTGTTCGAGCAAGAGAAATTCGATCGCGTCATCAATCTGGCCGCTCAAGCTGGCGTGCGCTACTCGCTGGAAAATCCGCATTCTTATGTCGACTCGAATGTCGTCGGATTTCTGAATGTGCTTGAGGGCTGCCGGCACAACGGCGTCGAGCATCTGGTTTATGCTTCTTCAAGCTCGGTGTACGGCGCCAACACGCAAATGCCCTTCAGTGTGCATCACACCGTCGACCATCCTTTGAGCCTCTATGCCGCGACCAAGAAATCGGATGAGCTGATGGCCCACACTTATGCTCATCTCTATGGCCTTCCGGTCACGGGCTTGCGTTTCTTCACCGTCTACGGGCCCTGGGGCCGGCCGGACATGTCGCTTTTTCTGTTCACGAAAAAGATCTTGGCCGGCGAACCAATCGACGTATTCAATCACGGCAATCACGCTCGCGACTTCACATATATTGACGACATCGTCGAAGGCGTGGTGCGCACGTTGGACCGCGTCGCCGAGCCCGATCCCGCATGGAACAGCGATGAGCCCGATCCCGGCACATCGACGGCGCCCTACCGGCTCTACAACATCGGCAACAATTCTCCCGTTGAGTTGATGCATTTCATCGAAACCCTCGAGACCGCGCTGGGGCGCGAGGCCAAGAAGAACTTCTTGCCGCTCCAACCCGGCGATGTGCCCAAGACTTACGCCAATATCGACGCACTGCGCGATGCTGTGGGATTCACGCCAGCCACCAGCATCGAAGACGGCATTGCAGCCTTCGTTGCCTGGTATCGCGACTATTATGGTGACTGAGCTTATCTGCGCCCGAGCACTTGCCACCGAACACATACAAAAATTGATAATGATCATGTTGCGGCCATGGAGTTCGGCTAGGCTGACCGCAAATTCGGAAAATCCATAACTTCAAGGAGCAGTTTCATGATCGGCAAAGTTATTAGGCCGCTCGTATTGGGCATCCTCGTCTTGACGGCATCATTTGGCATGGCCTCGGCCGCACAGCATGGCGGAAGCGGCGGCGGCAAGATGGGCGCCGAAATGCGGGCGGCCAAAATCGAAGGCCGCATCGCTTTCCTGAAGGCCGCGCTCGGCATCAAGGAAAATCAGCTCGCGGCATGGAACGCCTACGCGGACGGATTGCGTGCGCAAAAACACAAGGGCCACAGCTCACGCGGCAGCCATGGCGGCGGCAAGGGCAAAGGCGACGCTAAGGGCAAAGGCAACGGCAAGGGTCACGGCGACGGCCATGGCGGCAACAAGACCGCGATGGAGCAAATGGATTCGCGCATTGCGATGATGCAAACCCACATTGCCGATTTGGAAGCCCTCAAGCCCCTCGCCGCGGCGCTCTATGCGGTGCTGGATGACGATCAAAAGAAGATGGCGAACAAGGTTTTGATGAAAAAGGGCCACTAGAGCGTGAGCGACGTATTCGGTGAGCAATCTGGGCGCCAGTGAGTGCATGGCGCCCGGTAACAACAACGAAAATACTTCGAATACCGTCACCGAGGCGGTGGCGGTATTCGATAACGCCAAAGCACTCGAAGCTGCGATCGATGAATTGCAGCTGTCTGGTTTTCATCGGTCGGAGCTCAGCCTCTTGGCGAGCGAGAAGGCGATCGAGGATAAACTCGGCCACCTCTACTACAAGGTCGGCGAGCTCGAGGACGATTCTGAGATTCCGCGCGCGGCCTATGTTGCCAACGAATCCGTCGGCAGTGCCGAGGGCGCGCTGATCGGTGGCCTGATGTATGTCGGCGCCGGACTGGCGGTTGGCACGGTGGTTGCCTCCGGCGGCACCATGGCCGCCGTCTTGATCGCAGCCGCCCAAGCCGGCGGCGTCGGCGCCTTAGTTGGCGCGGTGTTGGCTTCTGTCATCAGCGATGAGCACGCCCTCCGCATCGAAGAACAGCTCAATCATGGGGGATTGCTGCTATGGGTGCGCACACGTGACGAATCCCACGAGAAAGCGGCGGTCGAGATTCTAAAGCGCCACTCCGGCCAAGACGTCCATCTACACGAACTGGCGCAATAGGCCACCACGACGGTTCTCTACGCCACTTTGACTTTCTCTCGACCCATCCGCTTGCGCACGTTCGGGTCCAGCTCGATCTTGCGCAAGCGGATCGATTTGGGCGTCACTTCGACGAGTTCCTCGTCCGAGATATAGGCGAGCGCGACCTCGAGCGAGTGGCGAAGCGGCGGCGAGAGCTTGACCGCATCATCCTTACCGGCAGCCCGGATATTGGTGAGCTGCTTGCCCTTGATCACATTGACCTCGAGATCATTACCGCGCGTGTGTTCACCCACGATCATGCCGCGATAAACCTTGGCGCCGGGCTCGATCATCATTGGCCCCCTGTCCTCCAAGTTCCAGAGAGCGTAGGCGACCGCCACCCCATTGGAATTGGAGATCAGTACGCCTGTATTGCGTCCCGGAATATCGCCCTTATAGGGGGCATAGGCGTGGTAGAGCCGGTTAAAGACGGCCGTCCCGCGCGTATCGGACAGCAGCTCAGACTGGTAACCGATCAGACCTCGCGTCGGTGCGTGGAACACCAGCCGGGTGCGGCCCCCGCCCGACGGGCGCAACTCGATCAAATCCGCCCGGCGCTCGGTCAATTTCTGTACGACGGTGCCCGAGAAATCGTCGTCCACATCGATGATAACCTCTTCGATTGGCTCCATCGGCTTACCGGCATCATCGGCGCGCAACAGCACAGCCGGGCGCCCGACGCACATCTCAAAGCCCTCACGGCGCATGTTTTCGATCAAGATGGCGAGCTGCAATTCACCCCGCCCCGCCACCACGAAAGCATCCGCCACGTCCGTTTCTTCAATCCGAAGCGCCACATTGCCCTCGGCCTCGCGCAGCAACCGTTCGCGGATGACCCTGCTCTGCACCTTGTCGCCCTCGGTGCCAGCCAGCGGGCCGTCATTGATGCGGAAAGTCATAGACAGCGTCGGCGGATCGATTGGTTGAGCGGCGATCGGCTCGCTCACATCAGGCGCCATCAGCGTATCGGCAACGCTTGCTTTCTCAAGACCGGCGATCGCAACGATATCGCCGGCTTCAGCGCTTTCGACCGGCTGCCGTTCCAGGCCGCGAAACGCGAGAAGCTTGGAGACGCGCCCCTCTTCGATCACCGTTCCATCGCGAGAGAGCGCCTTCACCGCCATGTTGGGAACAACCGTGCCCGAGGCGATGCGGCCCGTCAGTATGCGTCCAAGATAGGGGTTCGACTCCAACGTCGCCGCCAGCAAGCGGAAGGAGCCCTCCTCGGCTGTTGGCTCGGGCACGTGCGCCAGAATTTTTTCAAACAGCGGCGCCATGGACTCCTGCGAGCCATCGGTCTCTTCCGCCATCCAGCCGTCCTTGGCAGAGCCATATAGCACTGGAAAATCGAGCTGCTCCTCGTCGGCGTCCAACGCCACAAACAGATCGAAGACCTCATCGACGACTTTGTCGGCGCGCTGACTGGGCTTGTCGATTTTGTTGATCGCGACGATCGGTTTGAGGCCGAGTTTGAGCGCCTTGGAAAGCACGAACTTGGTCTGGGGCATCGGGCCTTCAGCGGCATCGACCAGCAGCACCACACCGTCGACCATATGCAATATCCGTTCGACCTCGCCACCGAAGTCGGCGTGACCTGGCGTGTCGACGATATTGACGCGCGTATCGCTCCAGACCAATGAGGTGACTTTGGCCAAGATCGTGATGCCGCGCTCACGCTCCAGATCGTTGGAATCCATCATCCGCTCTTCGGTCCGCTGGTTGTCACGGAACGAGCCGGATTGCTTTAGAAGCACGTCGATCAGCGTTGTCTTGCCGTGGTCGACATGCGCGATGATCGCGACGTTGCGAAGTGCCATATGGATTCAGTTCATGTTTCGGGAGCGATTCGCGCGACTATAGGCAACGCGTCAAGGCGTGCAACGCGAAAATATTGCGTTGCACAAAGCCGCCGCCCGCCAAGTCGGGCGTTCACCGGTATGCAAGTGCCCCGGATCTGCTCATTCGGTCGTTGCTCAGACGCCCTGGCGCTCGAAGTCCTCGCCCAAATCGTTGAGCCAATGCAGCTCGGCATTGGCGATCGAAAACCAGGCGCCGTGTAGTTTAAGCGTTTCAGCATCGATGGCCGATTGGACAAATGGAAACGTCGCGAGGTTGGCCAGGGACTGCTTAACCCCCAGCAATTCCAACGCTTCCTGACGTTCTTCCGGTGTCGCCAAGGCGTCGTCGGCTATAACCGCATCGCGCATTGGCGAAAGCAGGTCGACCCACGGCTTGATAAACCGTCCGACCGGCCTGTTCTGCGCGTCGGCCAATGCGGCCGCGATACCACCGCACAATCCGTGCCCAAGAACGACGACATCGGTGACCTGAAGCCCGGTGACTGCAAATTCGAGCGCTGCGGACGTGCCGTGATAGCCGGCGTTCTCCTGGTAAGGCGGTACCAATGCCGCGACATTGCGCACGACGAAGAGCTCGCCGGGCGCGGCAGAAAAAATTGTCGCTGGATCGACGCGGCTGTCAGCGCAAGCAATCACCATTGTTGCTGGCGCTTGTCCGCGCGCCAACTTGGCAAACCGTTCGGCCTCACTGGGATAGCGCTCTTTCTTGAAGCGGCGATATCCCTCAAGAAGCCGTTGAGGCGGACGTATCGTCATAGAAATCCTGGATGTTTTGGCGCAGCTCTTCCCCGCTGCTCTCGAAGATAACCGATCGTTTGGGAAAGGCAGGATCTAGCTTGGCGGAGCGGGACGCTCTTCGTTTGGCGGTTTTCGTTTCGAACCGTTCTGCGCTTGTGCCGTCTCTTCAGCCTTGCGCTCGTCGCGGCGGTAAAAAACCGCTCCCAAAGGTATCGTCGCCAGATAGCCAAGCGTCAATCCCGTTAGCGTCAAATACGGATAGGTCAGCAAAACCGCTACAAACAGCGCGGCCAACATGAAAATTGGCAGCACGAATTCGCGCGGGATGCGTTGACCAAAGAGCTTTCCGGAAAGCGTCGGGAAGTTGCTCACCATCAAGAAGGCGATTGCCAGCGTATAACCGATGATGACGGCCGGCGGCATGAGCATCGCCGGCAACCCCAGACTTTGCAAATAAAGAGGCAGCATCACGATGATCGCGCCCATCGGCGCGGGAACGCCGATGAAATAGGCGCTCTTCCATTGCGGTTGATCGGGACTGTCGATAGCGACATTGAATCGTGCAAGCCGCAACGCGGCACACAGCGCGAAAATCATCATCACGATCCAACCAAAACTCTTCTGATCGTTGAGCGCCCAAGTGAAAATAATAATCGCCGGTGCGACACCGAAATTGACGAAATCCGCCAGGGAATCGAGTTCGGCGCCAAAGCGTGACGTCGCTTTGAGCAGACGCGCCACGCGTCCATCGAGCGCATCGAGAAACGCCGCCAGAACGAGGGCCGCAACGGCCAGATCGTAGCGGTGCTCGATGGCCATGCGGATTGCCGTCAGACCGGCGCACAGACCCACCAGCGTGAAGATGTTGGGGATCAACACGCGGATCGGAACTTGGCGAGCGGCAAATCCCAAGCGTCGTGGCCGCTTTTCGCCCTGTTCGGGCTCAAACGGCGGAAACACGTTGCTCATCGGGAACGCTCCATCCGCACAGTCCTATTCGCGCCTGGCGTCGCGCGCGCCCTCGACCGACTTCGTATCGGCCAACACCGTCTCGCCACCCACAGCAATCTGACCCACCGCCACCAACGCCGCCTGATCGGGCGGCAAATAAAGATCGACCCTGCTGCCAAAGCGGATCAGGCCAAAACGCTCACCTGTGCCCAGTCGCTGTCCTTCGCTCACGAATGTGATGATCCGGCGCGCCACCAGACCGGCGATCTGCACGACGCCGAACCGGTCGCCGGCTTCGGTCTCGACCACAAGACACATGCGTTCATTGTCCTCGCTTGCCTTGTCGAGTTCAGCGTTCAAAAACAAACCCGGCACGTAGTGGCTTTTGACGATCGTACCGGCAACGGGCACGCGGTTGATGTGGACGTCGAACACCGAAAGAAAAATCGAGATGCGCGTACGCGGTTCGGGTCCGAGCTCGAGCTCGGCTGGCGGCACGATCTTCTCGACCGCCGTCACGCGTCCATCGGCTGGCGCGATCACCAGCCCCTCCCGCAAAGGCGTTACGCGTTCGGGATCGCGGAAGAAATAGACGCACCAAGCGGTGGCTATAAAGCCGATCCAGCCAAGCGGCTCAGACAGCCAGTAGAGCACCAGCGAGCCCACCGCAAAGGCCGCGATAAAGCGATGCCCATCAGGATGAATGGGCACGAACTGAGATCGTATTGTGTCGATTAGATTGTGGTTGTCTGTCACGCAGTTACTCCAACAATTCGATAGTGTCGCGCGCTCGATTGCGCATCGGCATCCCGCCCTGTCCGGTCCTCAGTCCACCGGCGCCTTGACTCGGGGGCTTTGGTCTTCCGGTTTGTCGCCCACATCCAACGCAGCAAAGTCGTGCTCTTGCTCGGCTTCGCGCTGGCGTTCCCATAATCCCGCATAAAGCCCTTGCTTCGCAAGCAAATCGGCATGGGTGCCTTGCTCCACGACCTGTCCTTTGTCCAGCACAATGATGTTGTCTGCATGCACCACCGTGGAGAGTCTGTGGGCGATCACAAGCGTCGTGCGGTCGCGCGCCACGCGCTCGAGCGCGCCTTGTATTTCTTTTTCGGTGTAGCTGTCGAGCGCCGATGTCGCCTCGTCCAGCATCAGGATCGGCGGCCCTTTGAGGATCGTGCGCGCGATCGCCACCCGCTGCTTCTCGCCGCCCGAAAGCTTCAATCCGCGCTCGCCGACCATGGCCCCATAACCTTGCGGTAGCGCCATAATGAATTCGTCGATCTGGGCCATTTTGGCGGCCTCTCGCACTTGCTCGTCACTGGCCTTGGGCCAGCCGTAACGGATATTGTAGGCGATGGTGTCGTTAAAGAGCACCGTATCCTGCGGCACCATGCCAATGGCTCGGCGCAACGAGGCTTGCGTCACGCTGCGGATGTCCTGATCATCAATCGTGATCCGTCCGCCGCTGACGTCATAGAAGCGGAACAGCAACCTTGAAATGGTTGATTTGCCAGCCCCCGATGGGCCGACGATCGCTACCATTTGACCGGGCGGCACCTCGAAACTGACGTTCTTCAGAATGCCGCGTTCTCGCTCGTAAGCAAACGACACATTCTCGAAGCGAATATCGCCCCTCGCGGTCACAAGGTCCTTGGCGTCGGGTGCATCGTTGATATCGGGCTCTTGGCCAATCAGCGCGAACATCGCCTCGATGTCGACAAGGCCTTGTTTGATCTCGCGATACACCATGCCCATGAAATAGAGCGGCTGATAGAGCTGCAGCATCAGGGCGTTGACCATCACAAAATCGCCAATCGTGAATTTGCCTTGGACGACGCCGCGGGCCGAGAGCAGCATGATCAGGGTCAGGCTCGCGGTGAAAATCACAGTCTGGCCAATATTGAGCGCGGCAAGCGATGTGTAGGTCCGGATCGACGCGTCCTCGTAACGCTCCATCGAATGGTCAAAGCGGCGGGACTCATGCGCCTCGTTGCCGAAATACTTGACCGTCTCGTAGTTCAGCAAACTGTCGACGGCATGGGTGTTGGCTTGGGTATCTGCGTCGTTGAGTTCGCGGCGTATTGCAATGCGCCATTCGCTGGCTTTGACCGTAAACCAGACATAGAGCACAACGGTCACGAAGATGATGGCGACAAAATCCCAACCGAAATAATAGGCCACGATCAGGGACATAAAGATCAGTTCGAACAATGTCGGTATCGAGTTGAGCACCGCCAGTCGGATAATGAGTTCGATGGCTTTGGTGCCACGCTCAATCACCCGGCTCAAACCGCCCGTCCGCCGGTCCAGGTGAAATCGCAGGGAGAGCTCGTGCAGGTGCCGAAAGGTGCGATTGGCAATCTCGCGCACCGCTCTTTGTGCAACCCATGTAAACAGCACGTCGCGCAACTGGGCGAATGCGATCATCAAAACGCGGCCAAGACCGTAGGCGCCGATCAACACAGCCGGTATCGATGCCCAGGCCAGCAGCGAAACGTCGGCAAGTTTATCGCCGCTTGCCGAGCCGGTTAGAAAGTCCACCGCACCCTTGTAGGCCAGGGGCACGGCGACGGTGACCAGCTTAGCGGCAATGAGCGCGATAAAGGCCAACACCACCCGCAGCCGCAGATCGGGCCGCTCCGCCGGCCAGACATAGGGGATGAGCCCCATCAACACCGAATAGTGGCCGGTGCGCGCGGATAGAATGTCGTCGCTGAGCGGGACAGCGGTTTCGGTCTCGGCCATCAAGTCCACCAGAGGAATCGGGCAATCACGGAGTGGGCAAAAGCCGATGAACTCCGCGCTTGGGTCTCGATATCATAAATAACTGCGCTGCAAAAATATGCAGGCTCGGCAGGGTCCTGGGCGCAGCGTCGCTGTCTAACGGCAAATATCTGGAATTACAACGACTTGACCCGGCCAAATGCGATGCGGATTGCGGATTTGCGTCCGGTTTACCTGGTGGATCGCACGATATCTCACGCCCCCTCCGCATGAGCGTCGAGCGATGTGCCACAGCGTGTCGCCGGGTCGAACCAGATAGCGCACTGGCGCGCCACCGGGCGTCGCATCCGCTGAAGCAGCGGGCGCGCTCGATGCACCGGAGACAGCGTCTTGTCCGCCTTTTTGGGTCTGATCATCGGTCTTGGTTGCTTCGTCGGACCCTTGCCCGGCTGCTGCGGCTTCAGGCTCGGACGCCGCCTGGGGTTCAATCGCCCGCTCGGGTTCTGGCGCTGCTTGGCTCTCGGGAACAGGTGCCGGCGCCGGTTGAGTCATTGGCGCCGCCGGAGCTTCCGGCTGAACGGCCGGCGTCTCGGATTGGGCGTTGGGCGGCGGCTGAATGGGTTGGCTTTGAGTTCGCGTCGCCGGCGCGCGCTGCGCTGACATCGATGCCGGGGGCACGTACACGCCCGTCAGCTGCAAGATCAGCTTGATCAATACGCCAAGCGCCGCAAGCAGCAGCAGACCCACAATCCAACGGCCCAACGTCATGCCTACAATCCCCTCGATTTCGCTTGCCAAAGATAGTGTCTAATCACGCCAGCGCAATGTCCGGAAAGCCGCCCCTTTGCGCCTTGACCCTTGCTCGGCGCAATGCCACATCGGGGGCCATGTCACAGCACGTAAAATGGCTCTGCGTCTATTGCGGTTCCGGAGAGGGCGTCAATCCTGCCTACGCCGAGGCCGCGGATGCTTTGGGCCGGGCCATGGCGGAGGCCAATGTCGGCCTGATCTATGGCGGCGGCAAGATCGGACTGATGGGTGTCTTGGCGCGCGCCGTATTGCGCCATGGCGGACGTGTCACTGGCATCATCCCTGACTTTCTTATCGCGCGCGAGCAAATGCTGCGGGACGTCGAGGAGTTGATCGTCACCACCTCGATGCATGAGCGCAAGCAACTGATGTTTGATAGGGCCGATGCCTTCTTGGCGCTGCCTGGCGGGGTCGGCACTTTGGAAGAACTCGTCGAACAACTGACTTGGTCGCAGCTTGGGCAGCACGCCAAGCCAATCGTGTTGGCCAACATTGAAGAGTTTTGGCAACCGCTTCTGGCTCTGATCGACCACATGCGCGAGGAAGAATTCATCCGCAAGGGTTTGAGTGTCGATTTTGAGGTCGTCGATCGTGTCGAGCACATTCTGCCCGCGCTGGAAGACATGGCGCGCCGGGCAGCCGTGCGCGCCGACGAGGAAACGGTGGTCAGCAAGTTTTAGCCCGTTGCCCGCCCTATGGCGCGGGAGCACCATCGCGCAGCAGCTTGTAGTTGATGGAATCGATCAGCGCTTCGAATGAAGCGTCGATGATATTCGGCGACACGCCGACGGTGTACCAGCGTTCGCCCGCCCCGTCCCGGCTTTCCACCATGACACGCGTTGTTGCATCCGAGCCGCCCGTCAAAATGCGGACCTTATAGTCGACCAATTCCAGGTCATCGATGAAGTTCTGATATTTGCCGAGATCCTTACGCAGCGCCGTATCGAGCGCATTGACCGGGCCGTTGCCCTCGCCAACGCTGAACCTCGTCTCGCCATTGACATGAACCTTGACGGTCGCTTCCGAGATCGTGACCAATTCGCCGAGCGCGTTATGGCGCCGTTCGACAAGAACGCGAAAACTGTCGACATCGAAAAAGCGCGGAACGTTCGAGAGCGTGCGCCGCGCCAACAGCGCAAACGACGCATCCGCGCTGTCATAGGCATAGCCCTTCGCTTCGCGCTTTTTGACCTCGTCCAGCAACTTGGAAATCCGATCGTCGTCTTCGTCGACCTTGATGCCAATGCGATCGAGTTCGGCCAGCACATTCGACTTGCCCGCCTGGTCGGAGACATAGAGTTTGCGCTCATTTCCCACCGACTCGGGTGGAACGTGCTCGTAGGTTCTGGGATCCTTCATGATGGCCGAGGCGTGGATTCCGGCCTTGGTGGCAAAGGCCGAGGCCCCCACATAGGGCGCTTGGCGATCGGGCGCGCGGTTTAAGACCTCATCCAGCACATGCGAGGCGTGGGTCAGGTCGCGCAGGCTCGTGGGCGTCACGCCCGTCTCGAAGCGATCGGCGAATTCTGATTTCAGCATCAATGTCGGAATGATGGAGGTGAGATTGGCGTTGCCGCAGCGCTCGCCGAGCCCGTTGAGCGTTCCTTGGATTTGGCGGGCGCCGGCGCGTATGGCGGCAAGCGTATTGGCAACCGCGTTTTCGGTGTCGTTGTGCGTATGGATGCCCAAATGATCGCCGGGCACGCTCTTAACGACCGCCGTGACGATCGTCTCGATCTCATGAGGCAATGTCCCGCCGTTCGTGTCACACAACACCACCCATCGCGCGCCTGCTTCATAGGCGGCCTGGGCGCACTCAAGCGCGTAAGCGCTGTTTTCCTTGAAACCGTCGAAGAAGTGCTCGCAATCGACCAGCACCTCGCGCCCCGTCTTGGCCGCCGCCTCGACCGAGTCCTTGAGCGCTTCGATATTCTCATCGTTCTCGATGCCAAGCGCGACGCGCACATGATAGTCCCAGGCCTTGGCCACGAGACAGATTGCGTCGCACTCCGCCTGAATAACCGTTTGAAATCCTGGATCATTCGAGACGCTGCGACCGGTCCGTTTGATCATGCCGAACGCCGTCAGCTTGGCGCGCTTGAGCGCCTGTTTGCCGGTGAAGAATTCCGTATCGGTCTGGTTCGCGCCCGGATAGCCGCCTTCGATGTAATCGACGCCAAGCGCATCCAAAGTCGTGGCGATTACCATTTTGTCTTCGACGGAGAAGTCGACGCCATGGGTCTGCGCGCCGTCGCGCAGCGTCGTATCAAACAAATAAAGGCGCTCCTTCGCCATCGTCTCGCTCACAGCACACCCAGCCAATGCAGCGTGATCAAAACCGCGATCGCTAGGATCAGGAACTTGACCGAGATGTAGCTCAGCCAGTTGCGCGGAAACGGTGTGTCGGGTTTTTCAAACTTGCTCATCGTGCGATTTCCCAGCTTGTGCCCTCAGGACCGTCCTTGAGTGCCACGCCCATGGTAGCCAATTCGTCTCTGATCCGATCGGCCTCGGTAAAGTCTTTTGCCTCGCGCGCGGCCAGCCTTGCCTCGATCAATCGGCCGACCTCATCCTCGTCGAGATCGAACGTCGCCGGCCGCCAACCGGTCCATTGGTCATGTGTCTGCTGTAACACCCCCAAAAACATACCGCCCGCCTTCAGCTTCGCGGCTGCGCCCTCGATCCCCTTCGACGCCTGATGGCGCAGCTCGTGCATTGCGGCCAGCGCCTTGGGCGTATTCAAATCGTCTTGCAACGCTTCTAGCACTTCGCGTGGCGCCTCGCTCGCCGCCTCCACACTGTCGGTTAATTCATACCAGTGATCGAGCGTGCGCTTTGCTTCGCGCACGCCGGTCTCCGTCCAGTTGAACGGTTGGCGATAATGGCTGGCCAGCATGGCGAGCCGCACCGCTTCGCCCGGCCACTCATTGAGCAGGTCGCGAATGGTGATGAAGTTGCCGAGCGACTTCGACATTTTTTCGCCCTCGACCTGCAGGTAGCCGTTGTGCATCCAAACCTGCGCCATGACATCGCTGCCATGCGCGCAAGTCGATTGCGCCACCTCGTTTTCATGGTGCGGAAAGACCAGATCGATGCCCCCGCCGTGAATATCGAACACCTCGCCCAAATGGGTCGCCGCCATGGCCGAGCATTCGATGTGCCAGCCGGGCCGTCCCTTTTGCGCAATGCCGCATGGCGCCGGCCAACCCGGCTCACCGGACTTCGATGGCTTCCACAACACGAAGTCCATTGGGTCGCGCTTATAGGGCGCAACTTCGACGCGGGCGCCCGCCTCCATCTCGTCGACCGAGCGGCGCGACAGTCCGCCATAGCCGGGCGCAGAGGCCACTTCAAACAGCACATGATCTTGCGCGGCGTAGGCGCACCCCTTGGCGACCAGCGTTTCAATCATCGCCTTCATGGCATCGATATGGTCAGTCGCACGCGGCTCCATCGTTGGAGGCAGCGCCCCCAGCGCGGCGATATCGTCGTGAAACTGAGCGGTGGTGCGCGCCGTCAAGTCACCGATAGCGACACCTTCATCGGCCGCCCGCGCGTTGATCTTGTCATCAACGTCCGTGATGTTCCGCACATAGGTGACATGGTCGACACCATAGATGTCGCACAGCAGCCGAAACAGCAGATCGAACACGATAACCGGACGCGCATTGCCGATATGGGCATAGTCGTAGACCGTCGGTCCGCAGACATAGAGGCGCACATTTCCGGCCTCCAGCGGCTCGAAGGGCTGCACCTCGCGCGTACGCGTATTGTAAAGCTTCAATGTCAAATCACGCTCCCTGCCCGCTCTTCGCCTGAGGCGGGGCGTTCGATGCATCGATTTTTAGAATGAGATGAACGGCCGCGCCAGCGAGTTGGCTACGCAATGAAAGTTCCGCAAATGATGGCGCAAGATTTACGCGTGTCCGTCATCATGAACCGACCATGAGCGAGGCAGTCTCCAAGGTCAAGGCCGCTCTCGGCTCAGGGTTAGTCAGACCTTGAGATGGCCGCGCTTCACCCAGAAGCGCGCACCGCCCGAACTCGAGAGCGCATAAGCTGCACCCGCCGGCTGACGGATCCAGGACAGCGCGCCATGGCGTTTACCATCGACCGTCAAATCGCCATCGAGCAGCAAGATCTCTTCGCCGCCATCCAATTTGCGCTCAACCGTCTGGGCCCCGGCAGCCAATTGCTCCAATGCGACAAATTCGCTGCCGTCGTCGGGCTCAAACAGCGGGATACGCTGGTAGCCTTCGGCGATCTGTTGCCAGCTGGCTGCGTCCGTGTTGAGCACGACCCTGGGTTCGCCTTCTTCGCGCATTTGGCGCAGTTTGACGAAAATCTCGCATCCCTCGTGGCTGTGGGGTGTGTGGCTGCTTCCCGGCGGATTACGCACATAGGCGCCAGGACCGAAGTCTCCGCTTTCATCGGAAAAAACGCCCGACAGCACCAAGATTTCTTCGCCGAGCGGATGGCCATGTGCAGGGAAGCTCTTACCGCCGTCGAAGCGCACGATCGACGTTGCCCGCGCCACCTCGGCGCCGACCCGGTCGAGCGGCTTGCGCAGCACGCCAGGCTCTGGTGTCGGGATCCAGTCGATCTCGTCTACGGCCTGCGCGGCGGGCCGCGTAAAATCTGCATTCACTTTGTCGGGTGTTGTCATTGTCATGGCCGTTCCTTCCACCGTCCGTGCCGTCCCTCAGCATGTAAGAGGCGCGCCCGATCAGTCAACCAAGCGGTCATGTACGGCTGCAAGCGGGCCGAGGGGGCAAATCTGTCAAACAACGCCAAATAATTTTCTCAAAAAAAGGCATAAGCGAATGGTTTCACTTTTTTGAAGGCCCGCGTATAAATACGACCTTCGGGGGCACATTCTCGCCCAATTTCCAACCAGCCGACGCTTGTTCAAGAGCGCGGCAAGCGCGTCTGCCGCCATCGGTGGTCCGTACTAAGTAATAATTTGAGAGGCGCGCAATCTACGGAGTTTCGCAGGCCGTGAAACCGCAACACGCACTGACCAGCGCCACAGAATCGGCTGGCGTTGAATCACAAGACATGCAAAAGGGCCGCCGCTTGGCCGCCCATTGCTCTGCCTATAGGCACGCCGATACACGCCGCGCCCTGTTCCAGCTGTTCACCACCGTCATTCCATTCTTCGCGGTCGCTGGCGCAATGACCTACCTGTCCCAGCATGCGCTGTGGGCCTCGCTGCTCCTGGCAATTCCGGCAGCCGGTCTTTTGGTCCGAATTTTCATCATTCAACACGATTGTGGCCATGGCTCGTTCTTTCCGTCGCGCAGCGCCAACACCATCATGGGCCGCCTGTTGAGCGTTCTCACCCTCACACCCTATGACCATTGGCGCCGCTCCCATGCGCTCCATCATGCCTCCTCCGGCAATTTGAAGCGCCGCGGCGTTGGCGATATCAACACCCTGACCGTGCGCGAATACACGGCGCTGTCAGCCTGGCAGCGGCTGCAATACCGTCTCTACCGCAATCCCATCATCCTGTTTCTGGTCGGTGTGCCGGTCTATTTTTTGCTCATTCACCGTTTTCCGTTCGGCGCGCCCGTCTCGGGCAATGGCGGCTGGCGCAGCATCGTCGCGCTCAACATCGCGATCATTTGCGTCTACGGCGTGCTGATGGCGAGCGTCGGCTGGATGCCGTTCGTGGCGGCCTACATTCCGGTATGGATCATGGCGGCGGCAATCGGCGGTTGGCTGTTTTTCATTCAGCACCAGTTCGAAGACGCCTATTGGGCTGATGAGGAAAATTGGGATCTGCAAATCGCTGCGATCCATGGCAGCTCCTATTACGTCCTGCCGCGGGTGCTGCAGTGGTTCACCGGCAATATTGGACTGCATCACATTCATCACCTGTGCAGCCGTATACCCAACTACCGGCTGCAAGAGTGCATGGATGATTGTCCCGAGCTCGAATACGTCAGTCCGAGGCTCACACTTGGCGAGAGCATCAAATGCGCACGCTTGTCGCTCTGGGACGAAGATTCGCGTAAACTCATCGGATTCAGCGACGTGGAAGATCTTGCAATAGCGCAGGCTTAGCGACAGGGAGTTGGCGCATGGACATCGTCGGATTGATCATTCAGCTGGTGAGTGGCGCGATTGGCGGTAATGCTGCGGGCGCGGCGTTAAAGAAATATAGCCTCGGCCCCGTCGGCAATACCATCGCCGGCGTTTTGGGCGGCGGCATCGGCGGCCAACTCGTCGGCGCGCTGGTTGAGGCGGGCATCAGCACCGGCGGCGCCGATATAGGCTCGATTCTCTCCGATGTTGCAGGCGGCGGCGTCGGCGGCGCCGTCTTGATGGTTCTTGTCGGCGTCGTCCGCAAAATGATGACGAAATAGCCCGATTTTTGGCCGGGACTCCCATGGTGCAGAATGCGCTGGGCGCCTCACGCCTGCCGCATTGACCGTTTAGGCATTCCGGCCACATAATCCAGGCCTATGCCTTGGGGCCCCACTGCAATGTCGAAGGCGCAACATCTCATACGATCATGGCTGGGCGCGCGTCGCTTAGGTGCCAATGGACTGCTGACGGCTGTGCTGTTGGCTGTGGGTGTGAGCATTGGCGCACTCCCAGCGGCGAACGCGCAAAACTACGACGATCCACCTGTACCCTCCCAGGGTGTCTATGGTGATGCGCCGCGCCAAGCGTCTCCCCAAACCCAAGAACAGTATCCCCAGGGCCAGCAACAATATCGCCAGCAAGGCCGCCAATTGAACGAACGGGAGCGCCATTGCACGCAACTCGAGCAGCGACTGGCCAACGATTGGGTGCGCGCCGACCAGGGCCAAACCGATCTGCCGCGCATCGATCAAGAGATCCGCAAATACGAACGCGCCTACCAAACCAGCCAGGCTGCCGCCGAGCGCGGCGATTGCTACCAAAGCGTCTTCATATTCGGCCGCTCATTGCGCCGGACGCCGCGCTGCACGCGCATGAACAACCGCATTGAGGACGCTAAGCGTCAGCTGGCGCGCCTCAAAGAGGAGCGCAAATTCATCACGCGGGGCCGCGGCACGCGGGCCCGGCAGGACGATTTGATCAATTCGCTGGCGCGAAACGGCTGTGGCGATCAATACACCCGCGAAGCGCGCCGCCGGCAGGGCTTTTTCTCTTGGTTCTCGAACAACGACCGGGATTTCTTCGAGCCCCGACGCGGGTTGGAAACCTCCCGCATCGTCCCTTACGCCACCTACCGAACCCTCTGCGTGCGGACGTGCGACGGCTATTATTACCCGATCAGTTATTCCACCTTGCCATCGCGCTTCCCGACCGATGCCAATGCCTGCAAATCAGGCTGCGCGGCCCCGGCCGAACTCTACGTCTACCGCAATCCCGGCGAAGAGCCCGAGCAAATGGTGTCGTTGCGCGGCACCGCCTACAACGACCTTGAAAGCGCCTGGCGCTACCGCAAGGAATACATCAAGGGCTGCTCGTGCAAAGTGGCTGAATACGATCTCGAAGAGATCGATAAGGCCAACCAAGAGAAAAAGGCCGAAGGTGCCACGCCCGCGGCAACTGGACCCGGCGACGGCAAAATCGCCACCGAGGGCGAGCCTCCCAAGACGCAATAGCGCAAGCCCTAGGGTGTTTCTCTAAATCTGTTGGTGATTGGATAGCGACGGTCGCGGCCGAAATTGCGCGATGAAATTTTTACGCCAGGGGCGGCTTGGCGGCGTTTGTATTCGGCCAGATAAAGCATTTTCTCGACGCGTGAGACCGTTTCGGCGTCATGGCCGCGGGCGACGATCTGCGGCAGCGGCAATTCATCTTCGATCAGACACTTCAGAATATCGTCCAGCACATCGTATGGCGGCAGCGTGTCTTGATCGAGTTGATTCTCTTTCAGCTCGGCGGTCGGTGCCTTGGCGATGATGTTAGCGGGTATCGCGGCGCCATCTGGACCGAGGCAACCCTTGGGGCGCGTCTCGTTTCGGAAGCGCGACAAAGCGTAGACCTGCGTTTTGTAAAGATCCTTGATCGGGTTGAAACCGCCCGCCATGTCGCCATAGAGCGTCGCGTATCCGACCGAGACCTCGGACTTGTTGCCCGTGGTCACCAGCCTCGGACCAAACCTGTTGGAAATCGCCATCAAGATCGTACCGCGCGCGCGCGACTGGATGTTTTCCTCCGCCGTGCCGCCATCGACGCCATCGAAGATCGGCTTGAGGCTTACGCTCAAGCCCTCGACCGCGTCTTCAATCGGCATGATGTCATAGCGGCACCCAAGCGTTTCGGCCATTTCGGCCGCATCGTTCAAACTCGCATTTGAGGTGTAGCGATAGGGCAACATGACGCAATGGACTTTGTCGGGACCAAGCGCATCGACCGCCATCACGGCCGTCAGCGCAGAATCGATACCGCCCGAAAGCCCCAGTACGACCGACGGGAATCCATTCTTTTCGACATAGTCCCGCAGCCCCGTAATGCAGGCGAGATAGTGTGCGCTGTCATCTTCTTCGAGCATTGCGAGCTCGCCGGTCTCACACACCCAGCCGTCGCCCTCACGCGTCCAATCGGTGACCGCAAGCCCCTCCTCCCAGGCGGGCATCTGCAGGGCCAGCGCTGAATTTGCATTGAGCACAAACGAAGCGCCATCGAAAACCAACTCGTCCTGCCCGCCGATCTGATTGACATAGAGCAGCGCCAGTCCGGTCTCCGCCACCCGCGCCACCGCATGGTTGATGCGCCGCTCAACTTTGGATTCGCTGTAGGGCGAGCCATTGGGCACGAGCAAAATTTCGGAACCCGTCTCCGCCAGGCATTCGCACACTTCTTCGCGCCAGATGTCCTCGCAAATCGGCGCGCCGATGCGAACACCCCGCACATTGATGGGCCCCGGCAGCGGTCCGGGCGCAAACACGCGCTTTTCGTCGAAAACGCCGTAATTGGGCAATTCGACCTTATGGCGCACCGCGAGCACATCTCCTTCGTCCAAATAGGCGACGGAGTTGAAGACTTCGCCATTCTCCGCCCATGGTGTTCCAAGCAGGACGGCGGGACCACCGTCGGCGGTCTCTTTAGCCAACGCCTGCACCGCGTGTTGGGCAGCCTCGACGAAGGCCGGCTTGAGGATCAGGTCTTCGGGCGGATAGCCGGTGATAAAGAGCTCGGAGAACACAATCAGATCGGCGTTCAGTTTTGCGGCATCGGCGCGGGCTTGGCGCACCTTTCCGGCGTTGCCCTCCAGATCGCCGACCAGCGGATTGAGCTGGGCGAGCGCGATACGCATTTTATCTGTGGTGGTGCTGGCCATCACGGGACATTAGCGGCGCGTGCCCGCCCCGAGCAATAGCGCCATCACACCACCGTTTGGCATGGTTAGCAGAGGATCTTGCCCGCCGTCGCATTGGCTCTATTGTGGCGCAGCCATGAACGAAAGTCTCAAACGCCTCGACAGCCATTTCGCCTTTGGCGAAAACTGGGCCGATTTCGCCAAAAGCCTCGACGGCGAGGCGATCAGTCACGCCGAGGCGGGTCTGGCCAAGTTGCTCGACGCGCACGACATTGAGGGTAAGAGTTTCCTCGACATCGGTTGCGGCTCTGGCGTGCACGCGCTGGCCGCCTTGCGCTTCGGCGCTGCACGGGTGATGGGCGTCGATATCGACCCCAACTCGGTCGCTGCCGCCAAGGGCGTGCTCGGCCGCTTTGCTGCCGAGGGGCCGTGGTCGATCGAGGCCTTGAGCGTGTTCAAACTGGACCCCGCCCGACTTGGCGTCTTCGACATCGTCTATTCCTGGGGCGTACTTCACCACACTGGCGATATGTTGGGTGCGATTGGGTGCGCCGCGAACATGGTCCGGCCCGGCGGATTGTTCGCCATTGCGCTCTACCGCCCAACAACACTGGACGCGTTCTGGGTGGCCGAAAAACGCTGGTATACCGGAGCTTCGAGCAGCGCGCAGGCCACGGCTCGCGGCATCTATATGGCTGCGCTGCGGGCTGGTCACCTTGTAAGGGGCCGCAGTTTTGCACGCTTCCGGGAGGGTTATGTGAGCCGCCGCGGCATGAGTCTGGACCACGACGTGCACGACTGGCTGGGCGGATATCCCTACGAATCCATCGGCGCCGATGAGCTCGCAGATCACATGGCCGGCATGGGCTTCGAAGAGGTCAAACGCTTCGCCCGGCCCAAAGACCTGGGCCTGCTCGGCTCAGGCTGCGACGAGTTCGTCTTTCGCCGTCAAATCGGCTAGATGCGTCAAATGACTTGGCCTGCCGCGACCAGAGGCTTTTCTGCCTGATTTTGACCGCGCTCGCGCTTCAACAGCTCTGCCACCAAAAAGGCCAGTTCGATCGACTGATCGGCATTGAGCCGTGGATCGCAGTGGGTGTGATAGCGATCGGACAAATCCGCGTCTTTGATGGCATGGGAGCCGCCGATGCATTCGGTGACGTTTTGCCCAGTCATCTCCAGATGTATGCCGCCCGCGTAGGTCCCTTCGGCTCGATGAATGTCGAAGAAGGAACCGACCTCTTTCAGAATGAGCTCGAACGGCCGCGTTTTATAGCCTGACGACGCTTTCACCGTATTTCCGTGCATCGGATCGCACGACCAGACGATACTGCGCCCTTCGCGCTCGACGGCGCGGATCAATCCGGGCAGATGCTTGCCGATGGTCTCGGCGCCATAACGGCAAACCAGCGTCAGCCGGCCTGGATCATTGTGCGGATTGAGCGTGTCGATCAGTCCGATCAGTTCATCGGGCTCGAGGCTCGGGCCGCATTTCAGTCCGATTGGATTGTGAATGCCACGCATATATTCGACGTGCGCATGATCGGGTTGGCGCGTCCGGTCGCCAATCCAAAGCATGTGGCCCGAGGTCGCATACCAATCACCTGTCGTCGAATCGACCCGCGTGAACGCCTCTTCAAAGCCAAGCAGAAGCGCTTCGTGGCTGGTGTAGAAATTTGTCGTGCGCAGTTTTTCGGTGTTCTCATGCGTGATGCCGCAAGCGCGCATGAAAGCCAATCCGTCGCTGATGCGCTCCGCCAATTCTTCGTAGCGATCGCCGGCCGGGCTGTCTTTAACGAAACCCAGCGTCCATTGATGCATGTGTTCCAAATTCGCGTAACCGCCTTGGGCAAACGCGCGCAGCAGATTGAGCGTCGCGGCGGCCTGACGGTAACCCATCAGCAAGCGCTCTGGATTGGGCGCCCGTGCCGCTTCGTCAAAAGTGATCTCGTTGACATTGTCGCCGCGATAGCTTGGCAGCTCCAAATCGCCCTGCTGCTCGACCGGCGATGAACGCGGCTTGGCGAACTGGCCTGCAATGCGCCCGACCTTCACGACAGGGCAGCTTCCGCCAAATGTCAGTACGACCGCCATTTGCAGCAGCACCCGAAAGAAATCGCGGATGTTGTCAGGGTGATGCTCGGCAAAACTCTCGGCGCAGTCCCCACCCTGCAGCAGAAACGCTTCGCCAGCGGCAACGCGCGCCAGTCGTTCGCGAAGCTCGCGCGCCTCACCCGCAAACACCAGCGGCGGAAATCCGGCAAGCCGCTTCTCCACCGCTTCCAGTGCCTGTTCGTCTGGATAATCAGGGATTTGAACGACCGGCTTCGATCGCCAACTGTCCCTGGACCAGGTCGTTGCCATTACGCACACTCCTTCGCGTCGTCCAGCCGCCTATTATCGCCCGGACTGCCATTTAGGCGATTGCCCCGCCCTCGTCAGCCGCCGCCAAAATCGGCCCGACTTATAGGACATCGCATCGCCGATTGCTAGGCGGGATGAAGCCGCCAACCGCGCTACCATGGGCTCTGAGATTGTGCCACCATGGCCTTTATGTCGATACCCGAACCGAGTTTCACAATTGGCATCGAAGAGGAGTATCTCCTCGTCGATAAGGAAACACGCGACCTCGCCAGCGAGCCTCCGAAAGAACTCTTGGCGGCCTGCGAAGCAATTTATGAGGGCCAGGTCAGCCCCGAATTTCTGCGCTCTCAGATCGAAATCGGTACCGAGGTCTGCAGTACACTCGGCGAGGCCCGCCAAGAGCTGGCGCGGCTGCGCGCCACCATCGCCGAGGTCGCCAGCGCCTTCAATCTGGCGCCGATTGCCGCCTCAACCCACCCCTTCGCCAAATGGACCCAACAGCACCATACCGATAAGGAACGCTACAATGTGTTGGCCGAAGATCTGCAGGTCGTCGCGCGTCGGCTGGTGATTTGCGGCATGCATGTCCATCTCGGCATTGAAGATGACGAGCTGCGCATCGATCTGTTGAACCAAGCCGCCTACTTCATCCCCCACCTGCTCGCGCTCTCGGCCTCCTCGCCGTTTTGGCAGGGCGCGAATACGGGGCTGAAATCCTATCGCCTCTCAGTGTTCGACGAACTGCCGCGCACCGGCCTGCCGCCTCAGTTCTCCAGCTTCAGCGAATACGAGCGAACCATCGATGTGATGGTGAAGGCCGGCTTGATCGAGGACGCCACAAAGATTTGGTGGGATCTGCGGCCATCAGCTCGCTTTCCGACCCTTGAGATGCGGGTCATTGAAGTCTGCCCGTTGCTGGATGACGCGCTCTGCATTGCAGCCCTCTATCTGTGTATTTGCCGCATGCTCTATCGCTTGCGCCGCTCCAATCAGCGCTGGCGCAGTTATCCTGCGTTTCTGATCAACGAAAACCGTTGGCGCGCCCAACGCTACGGCGTCGATCAGGGTCTGGTCGATTTCGGCAAGGGCGAGATCGTGCCGCTCGATGAATTGATCGATGAGCTTTTGGAGATCATCCGCGAAGACGCCGAATTTTTCGGTTGTGTTGAAGATGTCGAGCGGGCGCGCCAGATCGTTGAGATGGGCACCAGCGCCGACCGCCAGATCCGCACCTATCATGAACTGACCAGTGTCGGCATGAGCGAGGAAGACGCGCTGAAGCGCGTTGTCGACGACATCATCGAAGAGACGCTTCGCGGCACGGAGATGGAGGCGCCGGCCAAATCGTCCAAGCCGGCTGCTTCGGCTAAATCGAAGCGCGGCGCCTGAAGGCGGCCTATCGGCCGCTGCCCTTGCCCTCGAATGGCGGCATGGTGGCATGACCGGGCGCGGTGATACCTTTACCGCTCAGCACCATCCAGACCGTGCGCGCCAGGATAACGACATCGAGCCAAAGCGTGCGGTTGTCGACATACCAAACATCGAGCGCGAAGCGGTCTTCCCATGACAGCGCGTTGCGGCCATTGACCTGCGCCCAGCCGGTCAGACCGGGACGCACCTCATGCCGGCGAGCCTGTTCTTCGTCGTAGCGCGGCAGATAATCCATCAGCAGCGGCCTCGGGCCCACCAGGCTCATATCACCCTTCAGCACATTCCAAAGCTCGGGCAACTCATCGAGGCTCGTTTTGCGCAGCAGCCGGCCCGTCTGCGTCAAGCGTGCGCGATCGGGCAGCATCTCACCTTGCGCGTCGCGGCCGGCGCTCATCGTACGGAATTTATAAAGCACGAACGGCTCGCCGCGCAGGCCGGGGCGCGCCTGGGCAAACAGCACCGGCGCACCCATTGTCGCGCGCACCAATGCGGCGACGGCAAGTCCCAGTGGCACGGCGACCGGTGCGGCCAGCAGGACCAGAATGATATCGAACAACCGCTTTGCCATAGTCAGATCCGCCAGCACCTATTGGCGTCAACAACACGCACCATTTCTAGAGCGCCACGCTCGCACCGGCATCGACAATGAGGCACTGGCCCGTGATGGATTTGGCCTCGCCTGATGCCAAGAACAGCGTAGCTTGCGCGATATCGTCCGGTTCGGCAAAGCGCTGTAGCGGCGTGCGTGAGAGCAACGCCTCGCGCATCGCCTCGTTACGCAACACGGTTTTGGTCATAGCCGTCTCGACATAGCCCGGCGTGACCGCGTTCACCCGGATACCAAATGACGCATACTCCATCGCAACACTGCGTGTCAGCGCACCAACCGCCGCCTTGCTCGCAGCATAGGCCGACAGTTGCCGCACGTGACGCATCTCCATGATCGATCCCATATTGACGATTGCCGCATCGCCGGGGACTTTGAGCAGGTCCAGGCTCTCGCGCATGCATCGCACCGTGCCTTGCAGATTGACCTCCATCACTCCCGCCCAATCCTCATCGCTCAAATGCCGAAAATCTGATCGGCTGGGAACGCCCGCATTGTTGACCAGCACATCAAGCCGGCCGAAGCGTTCTCCGACATTCGCGACCATCGCCTGAACATCCTCAAGGCGCGTGACGTCGGCCTCATAGGTGATGATATCGGGTTGTTCCTTGGCCAGTTCCGCCAGCCTGGTGCCATCGCAATCATTGGCAACAATCACGGCGCCTGCCTGCGCGAAGCAATTCACAATGGACCGGCCTATACCGCCGCCCGCACCTGTCACCAGAGCGGTCCTACCTTCCAGACGCGACATCAGCGCTCACCTTCGCCCCAATGAAAGGCCAGACCGCATCGTCGGTTCAATCGCGCAAGGATCATTCGGCCGCCTCGGCCTGCTCCGGCAGCCACTTCTCCGACATTGTAACCAGTTCCTCGGCCGCACTTGGATGCAGCGCCATGGTGGCGTCGAATTGGGCCTTGGTTGCGCCCATCCGTAGCGCGATGGCCAAGACTTGAGCCATTTCCGCCGCGTCTTCGCCAATGATGTGGCAGCCCAGCATTTGGTCGGACTCGCCGTCGACAATAAGCTTCATCAGCATCTGGGTGTCACGCCCCGATAATGTGTGTTTCATCGGGCGGAAGGTGCTCTTGTAAATGTCGACCTTGCGGTATTTCTCGCGCGCATCTGCTTCGCTCAGGCCGACAGTGCCAATTTCTGGTTCTGAGAAAACGGCCGTCGGGATCATGTCATGATCGACCGCCGTGGGCGCATCGTTAAAGACGGTCTCGGCAAAAGCCGCACCTTCATGGATTGCCACAGGGGTGAGCGCCACGCGGTCGGTGACATCGCCCACCGCGTAGATGTTCGGCACCGAGGTGCGCGAATACTCATCCACCACCACATGACCATTCCAACCAAGCTCGACGCCCGCCTCCTCGAGCCCCAAACCGCGTGTGTTGGGCACCCGGCCCGTGGCGTACATCGCCAAACCCGTCGCAAGCGTGTCGCCCGATTTCAGCGCCAGCTCAAAGCCGTCATTGCTGGGTTCGATCGCCGCCACCTCGCACTCGACCCGCACGTCGATGCCGCGCTTCCTCATCTCAGCCGCCAGATGATCGCGCACATCGTCGTCAAATCCGCGCAAGATTTGAGGCCCGCGGTAAAGCAGCGACACCCGCGCGCCAAGGCCGGCGAAAATTCCGGCGAACTCGACCGCGATATATCCGCCGCCAACAACAGTGATGTGCTCGGGCAGGTTCTTTAAGTGGAACGCTTCGTTCGAGCTGATGGCGTGTTCAGCCCCTGGCAGCTCGGGTACGAAGGGCGTCGCGCCGGTCGCGATCAGAATGGTTTTTGCCGTTACGCTGCGGTCTTCGCCCACCAGATGAACTGTGTTTTGGTCCTTTAAGATCGCGCGTGTCTGCAGAATCTCAACGCCGGCCCGATCCAAATTGCGGATATAGATGCTGTTGAGGCGGTCAATCTCGCGATCCTTGTTTGCAATCAACGTCGGCCAATTGAAGGATGCACCCGTCACGCTCCAACCAAAACCCTTGGCATCTTCGAATGCCTTGCCGAACCGGCTCGCATAGGCAAATAGCTTCTTGGGAACGCAGCCGCGGATCACGCAGGTGCCGCCGACCCGGTATTCCTCCGCAACCGCAACCTTGGCGCCATGCTTGGCGCCCATGCGCGAGGCGCGCACGCCGCCTGAACCTGCACCGATCACAAACAGATCGTAATCGAAGTCGTGGGTCGCCATAGTCAATTCTCTCCCAGAAACGAGGGTTCCAGCACTGCGCGCGCCAATTCAATTCAATGATGAGCCCTAAAGCAAGGTTTGGGGTGGCAGCCTTAGGCAGCCGTTATGATATCGATCCCATCGTCGCCCGCGACAATCGCGGTCGTGGCCATCCCGAGAAAGAGGCCATGCTCGACCACGCCGGGCATGGCGGACAAAGCCGCCGCCAAGCCCGCGGGGTCGGCAATCTTGCCAAAGGCGCAATCGACGATGTGGTTGCCGCTATCGGTCACGAAGTGATTGCCGGGACCGGCCTGCCGGAGCGTGATTTTTCCTTCACACCCCGCCGCGCGCGCGGTGGCCTCGACATGGCCCAGCGTGGCGCGCAAGCCAAATGGCATCACCTCGACGGGCAGTGCAAACTGCCCCAGCGTCTCGACCAGTTTGCTGGCGTCGGCGATGACGACCATCTTCTTCGAAGCCGCCGCCACGATCTTTTCGCGCAGCAGCGCGCCGCCGCCGCCTTTAATGAGGCGCAATTGCCCGTCGAGTTCGTCGGTGCCGTCAACGGTCAGATCGAGCTCCGGCGTATCATCCAGATTGGTCAACCGCACGCCGAGCGCCTTGGCCTGCGAGCGTGTCGTCTCAGATGTGGGCACGCACACGAGATCGAGCCCATCGGCCACGCGCGCACCCACCAAGTCGACGAATTTTTCGGCCGTCGATCCCGTCCCCAATCCAAGCCGCATGCCGGGTTCGAGAAAATCGAGCGCGCGTTCAGCTGCGGCAAGCTTTTGAACGTCAGCGCTCATATGTCCCTCTAATGCGTTGAAACGAATATGATTTCATACCATCGGGCGGACGGATCGCGTGCTTAAAGCCCGCCCATCAACATGTATTTCATCTCGAGGAATTCCTCGATGCCGTGGTGCGAGCCTTCGCGGCCAATGCCCGATTGTTTCATGCCGCCAAAGGGCGCGATCGGCGTGGAAATCACGCCTTCATTGATGCCAATGATGCCGGCTTCCAGCGCTTCGCCGACCCGCCAGATGCGGCCAATGTCGCGGGCGAAAAAGTAGGCCGATAGGCCGTACTCGGAATCGTTGGCGATGGCGATCGCCTCGTCTTCGGTCTTGAAGCGCTGCAGCGGCGCCATCGGTCCGAAGGTCTCTTCGGTATTGAAGAGCATGTCCGTCGTCACATCGGTCAAAACGGTCGGCTCATAGAACGTGCCGCCGCGCTCGTGCCGCTTGCCGCCGGTCAGCACCTTGGCGCCGCCCTTCAGCGCGTTCTCGACGTGCGCCTCGACCTTTTCGAGCGCCGCCTGATTGATCAGCGGTCCTTGCGCGACACCCTCTTCGATGCCCTCACCGACCTTCATGGCGGCCACCGCCTTGGTTAGCTTCTCGGCGAATTCGTCATAGACGCCCTCCTGCACCAAGATGCGGTTGGCGCAAACGCACGTCTGGCCGGTGTTGCGGAATTTGGAGGCCATGGTGCCCGCGACCGCCTGATCGAGATCGGCATCGTCGAACACGATGAGCGGCGCGTTGCCGCCAAGCTCCATACCGACCTGCTTGATGGTCGAGGCCGACTGCTCCATCAAGAGCCGACCCACCTCTGTCGACCCGGTGAAGGTGATCATTCGCACCTTATTGCTGGTGGTGAGTTCCTTGCCGATCTCACTCGATTTGCCGACGATCACGTTGAAGACGCCCTTGGGAATGCCGGCACGGTGGGCCAACTCGGCGAGCGCCAAAGCGGTGAGCGGCGTTTCGGACGCAGGCTTGGAGACCACCGTGCAGCCCACCGAAATGGCCGGCGCGACCTTTCGCGTGATCATCGCCATCGGAAAGTTCCAAGGCGTGATCGCGCCGACGACGCCGATCGGTTGATTGATGACAACAATGCGTGCGTCTTTGCGGTGGGTGGGAATGGTTTCGCCGTAGGCGCGTTTGCCTTCTTCCGAATAGAATTCGGTGAAGCCCGCGGCGTATGCGACCTCGCCCTTCGCCTCGGCAAGCGGCTTGCCCTGTTCGGTCGTCATGATCAGCGCCAGATCGTCGAGATGCTCCATCTGCAGCTCATACCAACGGCGCACCAGCTTGCAGCGCTCTGCCGCCAACATCTGGCTCCAACTCGCAAAGGCCTCGTGTGCTGCGTCGATCGCCTGGGCCGTCTCGGCAGTGCCAAACCGCGGCACCTTGACGATGAGCTCGCCCGTTGCGGGATTGGTCACAGGCAAATCTGGCGTGCCTGCCCAGGCGCCATCCACATAACACTGGTCCTTCAGCAGGCTGGGGTCCTTTAGATTGGGAATTGCAGCTTGATCGTTGTCGGGACTGAGTTCGTTGACGCTCATCGATTTTGCTCCGTGCAGACGACCCGGTGGTCGTCCTTTCGCTTGATATCGTAACAAAGGCTCACCGAGCCGGTACGCAGATTTATGCGAAACATGCCGTTTTCGTCCTCGAACCGACCCGTCTTTAGGCCGTATGGCCCTGTCTCGTCCTGGATGCCCGCACCCGCGCCGCGATTGGCGCACACCAACGCGCCGACCGCATCGCGTTTGCCTTGCTCAAACCGGCACATGCCGATCTCGCCGCTCAAGCGGTCGACCCGCCAAATGACGCTCGTGTCCTTCAGCTGCATAACCTCGAAGTCGAAAGTGCTCTCTTGGGACAGTGCAGGTTCGGCGCCGAGGCCCGCGAAGATCGCTCCGCTCAGAACCATGCTCCAGCACGTCTTGGAA
>JAJFHN010000032.1 GCA_021775595.1 Hyphomicrobiales bacterium | reverse complement strand
TTTTGTGGCGCTCATCAACAAAGTCATTTATTTCCTGCATTTGACGATATGGAAAGTAAAAACCAGTAATTTAGCCGTCCGAATCAAACTAATCGGTCAGATTGACTGTAATTCGTGCCGCGTACAATGCTAGGACTATGACGAGTTTATGTTTCATATGCCGCTGTAACCCGAAGTGTAACCCGAGCGAGAATATCAGCCCCAATCGGGACCTGATCTGCGGCTAACCTATTGAAAAGATTGGTAGCGGAGGAGGGACTCGAACCCCCGACACGCGGATTATGATTCCGCTGCTCTAACCAGCTGAGCTACTCCGCCAGGCAATCGTGAAGTGTGCCGATATAAGAAGCAGCGCCAGAGGGTGTCAAGCAGCGCCGTTCGCCTCGCCGTCGCGGTAAAGCGCCTCGGCGGCAGCCGGCCGGAGCGATGGGCTTGAGGCGTCGGCTTCCGAACCAACACGGGCCTCGGCCAGATCTGGCTGCTTGACGAAACGCAGCATGGTGAACAGACCGAAGGGCTTCAGGGCTCGGCGCTCGGCCAACCGCAGATCGCCAAAACCCATGACACGCTCGACCGGAAAAACCGGGCGCCAGCCTAGCTCGCGCGCCAATGGCGCCATGCGCTGTTCGGCCCATCCCTTGAAGCCGCTGTCTTGGCTGAAATGATTGACGAGGATCACCTCGCCGTCGGGTTTGCAGACCCTTTCGAGCTCCGCCATGACGCGCTCGGGATGGGGAACCGTCGTGAGCACATACATGGCCACGACCGTATCGAAACTTGCATCGCCGAATTCGAGCTCGCCGGCATCCATTTCATGCAGGCTGACCACATTGTCCAGGCTCTGTTCCTCGACCCGGGTCTGAGCCTTGTTCAGCATGTCGGTGGAGAGATCGATGCCGGTAATTTCCAGATGCGACCCATAGCTTTCCAACGACAATCCCGTACCAACGCCCACCTCGAGAACCGAGCCTTGGCGATTGTTGATGACATCGACCGCATGTTTGCGACCGGTTTCGGCCACGCGCCCAAACGTCAAATCGTAGATGGGGGCCCACCGCCGATAAGCATCCCGCACGGCGGTGGTATCGATTACTGGCTGTGTCTGCACACCGTCTTCCCTCTACTCCACTTGCCGGGCAAATACCCGCAGCTCCGCGCAACCTTGCTTACGAAACACACGTCAGGTCGCAATCACGTGCGCACTCTGCGCACTCCCATTTTTATGGCGACAGCCAACGTTTGCCGCCGAATTGTCTATCGTGTTGGTCGATGCGATCCAACCGCCTCCCAAAACTCGCGCGCCATTATAAAAGACGCAAGCTTGTCCGGGAGAAACTCCATACTCAGGACGAGCCAATTCCACAACAGGCTTACCGTCATCAATTGATAGTCTTGCCGCCTGAGGTTGCTGAGTCGACCTGATTTTGACGTGCACGTCAATTCCATCTTCTGCGATTTCGTCGAGCCTGCCGTCTCCCAACCAATTCGTGTCGCGCAGGTAAATCTGATCAATCATCAGACATTCGCGGGGTCCCACAACAACCTGACGTCGCTCGACATCCAATCGCACGACGTACATCGGTTCGCCCTGGGCTACGCCCAGACCTCGACGCTGACCAACCGTGTAATGAACGATGCCCGGGTGGCTGCCCAGTACGCGGCCATCGACATGAACGATGTCGCCCGGCTCAACGGCGTCGGGCCGCAGTCTTTCGATAACGCTCGAATACCGCCCGGTCGGCACGAAGCAGATGTCTTGGCTATCGGATTTTTCGGCAACCGGCAAATTGTAGCTCTTTGCCAATTCGCGCGTTTTCGATTTGGCCAGGCCGCCCAGCGGAAACCGCAGTTGCTTGAGTTGCTCTTGCTGGGTGGCAAAAAGAAAGTAGCTTTGGTCGCGCTCGGCATCCACCGCCTGATGCAGCTGCCAGCTGTTCGACACGCAGCGGCTTTGCACATAATGCCCGGTCACCAGCGCCTTGCCACCCAGCTCGTTCGCGGTCTCCAGCAAATCCAAGAATTTGATATTTTGGTTGCAAGCGACACATGGAACCGGTGTTTCCCCAGCCAAATAGCTGTTGGCGAATTCGTCTATTACGCGATGTTGAAACCGCTTCTCGTAGTCGAGCACGTAATGGGGAATCCCCAAGGCTTCGGCAACGTGCCGGGCGTCCGCAATGTCGCGGCCCGCACAACAGCTGCCGCTGCGGCCCACCGCCTCGCCATGATCATAAAGTTGCAAGGTGATGCCGATCACATCGAAGCCAGCCTGTTCGAGCATGGCTGCGGCGACGGAAGAATCGACGCCGCCAGACATCGCCACGACGACACGCGCGCCTGGCTGCAAACCCTGTAAATCTAGTGGATCGAAATCAGGCATACGTGAAATTCGGTGGCCCCAAGAACGGCTTCTGTCACTCTCAACTGCGCAATTTGACAGCAGCCAAATCGGCGCGCGGCCAAACTGCCTCGCGCGGCATACCCCTAGAACAGACTGTGCTCACCATATTGCTGCGGCAAATCATTCGCAAGTCGTCCAACTCCTTGCGGTGGCGGGAAATTTTGACCGAGTCCGGGCAATTTTTGCCGAGCAGAGCGCAATTTTTGCTCGATGATCTAACGTCGACGATCCTCTAATTATTTGTTCTAATTGAGTTTTTTATCAGTCTCGCCGTTGGCGCAACTCTTGCTGCTCTATTCACGCGAGTTTATGTATCAGGCGTCGAGTGATGACATCGGTTTCGAATATTTTCCTGAGTCTCAGCGAGACTAGCACTCAAAGTGCTGGCGCCAATCCAGTTGGTTCGCCCCAGCAGCCGAATGGATTGTTCGCTTCGTTGCTCGCCGCCATCGGTCAGAACGCTGGAACTGCAAACCCATCACAATCTGAAAACACGCCCAGCAACCTCGATCAGCGTGCCGGCGCAGCGAATTCGCCTCAGACAGCGGGTCTGCCCGGTGGAGAACCGAATAGTGCCGGCAGCACCCCCGTTGGCACTATCGTCCCACCGGGAGAAACCACAGGGACGCCGACTCAGCAAATCTCGACGGCATCGGCAAATCAATCAAGTGCCGTTGGAGCAGATCCGTCCACCGCGCCCACATTGTCTCTTTCAACCGATGGACTTGGGGGCAAATTCGCCGAGCACTCCGGCCAGACGCCCGGACAACCGCTGATCGACGGCCAAGCGGACGAGCTCACTAAGAGTCTCCAGCCCGGTCACGACGAAGCATCCAAATTGGCTGGCCAACAGCGGCCGCTTATCGCTGGCCAGACCGCAACGACCGCGTTGCCGGGCGCCACTCAACAACAAGTGTCCGCCAACGGGACGCCGGTGATCAACGGTGTCGCTGAGCCGACGGCTCAAGCGGGGACAGCAACCGCCAGCGCCACGCCATTGGATGCGACAATCGCAAACACTAAAGTTGCGAAACATCCAGTTCCCACGGCCGAGCAAGGCGCCGACAAGTTGACTGGATTGGATCGAGCGCAGGAACGCGCAGGTGATGCCGGCCGCCTGGGTTTGGATGTTGCCCGCGAGGCAAAATCCCGAATCGCAGGCGCCGCTCCAGCGCTTGGTGAAACTCGCGGATCGGCTGATCCGGCAATTGCTCAAACGATCCGACCAAACCATGCAGGGCAGCCGCTGCATACCGACCGAGCCGCTGCTGGCTCCAATGCCGATCAAGCAAGTCTCACTGGCGCAACCACGGCTGAACAAGGCACCAGTTCGCAATACTCATTGGCAAATGCCAAATCCATCGCACACGCATTTGGGCAAAATGCCGTCAATCCAGGCACACGCGAAGCGAATCTAATTGGCCCAGCTGCCGGCGATATCGAATCGCTCGGGGCCCTGGGGCGAGACATCGCTTCGCAAAATATCAATTTCAGAAGTTTGGCATCGCCGGTTGCTTCCCAACCTCAGGCGCCGCAGCTGCCCTTAAATTCGTTGGCTGTTAATATCGCTCAGCAAGCACAAGCTGGCGCAAAACGCTTTGACATCAGACTCGACCCCCCTGAGCTTGGCCGTCTCGAAATCCGGCTCGATGTGGCGCGCGACGGTCGCGCAACCGCGCATCTGGTGGTTGAGCGGGCTGAAACGCTCGACCTGCTGCAGCGCGACGCGCGAAGCCTCGAGCGTGCGCTTCAAAACGCCGGTCTGGAAACATCGAAAGATGGACTGACGTTCTCATTGAAAGACCAGCAATCCAGCGGCAGCGGGAATCGGCAGGGTGACGGCAACAACTTTGACAAGGCGGCCGGCCAAGACAAGAACGCCGCTGCACGAGACGACGATGGCGCGCTGAACGGCGGTCTGCAGAAGCAATATCAGAATCTCATCGCATCCGACCGCGTTGACATCCGAATTTAGCGAGGAACGATCCAATGGTTGAAGTCAATCCCTTCTCGGCCATCAATCAGGTCAGTCAAGCCTCAACCGACGCGGCGTCGTTGGGAGGAAGTCTGGATTCGTTCCTGCAGTTGTTGATCACGCAGCTGCAAAATCAAGATCCGCTTGATCCCGTGGACACCAATCAATTCACCCAACAGCTGGTTCAATTCACCGAGGTCGAGCAGACGGTCAAAATGAACGACCATCTCGAAACACTGATCAATTTGTCCGCCGCGTCGACGATTACAAATGTCGTCGGCTACATTGGCAAGGAGATCACTGGCTCGGGTTCGGTGTCGGATCTGCAAAACGGGGTGGCCAGCTGGCAATATAGCGTGCCAGCGAGCAGCGACGATGCGCTGTTCACGGTTGCGGATGCCGACGGGAATATTGTGTTTTCTCAGAGCCAATCGATTCCCGCAGGACCCGGCTCATTTGTCTGGAATGGTCAAACCACGGGCGGTGGAACCGCACCTGCTGGCGCCTATCAGCTTTCGATACGCGCCACCGATGCCTCCGGTAATCTGCTCGATGCGTCGACATCGTTTACGGGTATCGTCGATGGTGTCGACATGAGCAGCAGCGAGGTGTTGCTGACATCGGGCACCCGCACAATCAAGTTGGACGAAGTGATATCGATCAACTCGCCGTCGATACCCTAATACAGACCGTCTCAATTCGATCCGCTTCGATACGACTGTTCGCACACCCTTAACCCTGGCGCTTAGCTAAATTTTAAGCGGCATCCGGTAGTTTCTGCAGTGGGTGCATCAAGGTGTGTTGAGTTTAGTATGACGGAGCAGTACAGACCGCGAGTCAGATACGTAATCGGGCCAGATGGCAGCCCGCTTACCATCGCGGACCTTCCTCCTCAGAATACCAAACGCTGGGTCATTCGTCGCAAGGCGGAGGTCGTGGCAGCCGTGCGCGGTGGCCTGATCAGTCTCGAAGACGCCTGCGACCGCTACACATTGACTGTGGACGAATTCTTGAGCTGGCAACGCTCGATCGATCGCCATGGACTGCCTGGATTGCGCGCAACGCGTATCCAGGATTACCGCGCCTAGCCGCGCCCACCTACCCCAGATACCAGCAATTGATCGCCGGCGCGGACGATTTCCGTATGCCGGCCACCTGTGTCTGACGCGCAAGCCCAGAATTTCATAGTGCGCTCGCCGCGCCATGCGATCGAAACGTGCGCGGCGATCGCTACGGTCAGCGAATTTTCTAAAAAATACAGCGATTAAGCTTCTGTTTAGGACTTACTGGGTAATTTTTGCCTATCCGGATCATCACGGTAAACGAATCATAAATGAATGCCCTGCCCTGGCACGGGCAATCGAAACAAGAAGGAAGCGCCGCAGGTGAATAGCGTCACAGAGTTCGTGAAAGCCCTGGGTCCAGCAAGACTCGCGGCAATTGGTGCGGTTGCCGTCGCACTCATCGGATTCTTCGTCCTCATAACGATGCGGTTTTCGCAGCCGCAAATGGGCGTCCTCTTCACGGAGCTGGCGTTCGAAGACTCCATTGATGTCGTTAGCAAACTCGAAGGCATGAACGAACCCCATGAAGTTCGCCAAAACGGGGCGATCATTATGGCGCCGAAAGATCGGGTATTGCGTTTGCGGATGCTGTTGGCCGAAGAAGGGTTACCTGCAGGAGGCGCCGTCGGATATGAGATTTTCGACAAAGGCGACACACTTGGTGCAACCAGTTTCGTTCAAAACATCAATCGACTTCGCGCCATCGAAGGCGAGCTCGCGCGATCCATTCGCACCATTGCCCGTGTAAAGACGGCGCGCGTGCATCTTGTTCTGGCGGAACGCCGCTTGTTCGGCGCGACTTCAGCGAAACCCTCTGCGTCAATCGTCCTCAACATACGCGGCGGCTTAGATTCGGGGCAAATCCGAGCGATTCAGCATCTGGTCGCTTCTGCCGTTCCCGAACTCAAACCACAACGCGTGTCGATCGTCGACGAATCTGGAAAGCTTCTGGCGAGTGGCCAAGACGACGAACAAAGCAACACTGCGTCCTCACTTGATGAGCGCAGTCAGGCATATGAAAAGCGTCTGCAGCGGGAAATTGAGGAAATCGTGGTCAGCGTGGTTGGCAACGACCGCACTCATGTGCGCGTCAGCGCGGAGCTCGATCACAACCGCATTACGCAGACATCCGATCTCTACGATCCAGAAAGCCAAGTCGTTCGCTCGACGCAGACACGCGAAGAAAGCTCGACGTCCACATCACCCAATTCCAGCAATACGGTGAGTGTGGGCAATGAACTGCCGTCGGCAAATGCCGGGGATGCGGCGAATGGCACTGAATCGGACAATGCCGAAAAGGTCGAGGAAATCGTCAACTACGAGATCTCCAAGACCACGAAAACCGAAATCATTGAAGCGGGAGGCATCAAGCGCCTGTCGGTGGCCGTGTTGGTCGATGGTGTCTACACCAAGGACGCGACCGGAGCCTTGGTCTATGGCCCGCGCAGCCAAGAACAGCTCGACAAGATTTCGGCGTTGGTCAAATCAGCGGTCGGCTTCGATCAAACCCGCGGCGATCAGGTCCATGTGTCGAATCTGCAATTCGCCGATAACAGTCTGGCCAGCAATGCTGTGGGTCCAGAGGAAGGCCTGCTTGATTTCAGCAAGGCGGACTATTTCCACATCGCAGAGTTGGTCGTGCTCTTTATCGTATCGCTTTTGGTGCTGTTGATTATCGTACGCCCTCTCGTTCGGCGGATAATCACACCTGACGAGAGCGCGGTTCAACCTGCGCTGACCCACGGAGCCGGCCAAGATCCAACGCTTCTGACCGGACCGGACGGTACGCCGATTTCCGGCGATCAGGCAGCGGCGATGATCGAGGGACCGAAGCCCAAGAGCGTCGCGTCTGAGCTGCTGCAAAAAGCGCGCATCACCGGCGAGGTACATGCAACCGCCGTGCGTGAAGTCGGCGAAGTTGTCCAGAATAATCCCGAAGAGGCGATGACCATCGTTCGGGAATGGATTCAGAGCACCGCTTAAGGACCTGCTGGAATGTCAATCGCAGAAAATCTGCCAGACGATGAGATTGCTGAGGTCACAGCTGTGCCCTTGCACGAGCTCGATCGATTCTCAGGATCCGAAAAGGCCGCCATCTTGCTGATGTCGTTGGGCTCGGAATGGGGCCGCCCCATTTGGGATGAACTGGATGACGACGAGGTAATCGCAATTTCCATGGCGATGTCCAATCTCGGTGGCGTCACCAGCGAAATCGTCGAAACGATGATGGCCCAATTCATCTCTCAAATGTCGTTGGCCGGAGCGATGATCGGGTCAACCACATCGACAGAACGCCTCCTGGCGCAGTACCTGCCCAAGGACCGGCTTGTCGCCATAATGGAAGAGATTCGCGGACCCGCTGGCCGCAACATGTGGGAGAAACTCACCAACGTGCAGGCCCATGTTCTCGCCAATTACATGAAGAACGAATACCCCCAGACCGTCGCTGTCGTCCTCACAAAAATCTCGCCCGATCACTCTGCGCGCGTGCTGTCGCTTCTCCCCGATGAATTCGCCATGGAGGTCGTGCAGCGCATGCTGGCAATGGGATCTGTGCAACGCGATGTGCTGGAAAAGGTCGAGCAGACGCTGCGGACGGAATTCATTTCGAACATCTCGCAATCGCGCGAACGCGACGCGCATGAACTGATGGCCGATATTTTCAACAGCTTCGATCGCCAAACAGAAACACGCTTTTTGACGACGCTGGAAGAGGCCGATTGGGATTCGGCTGAGCGAATCAAATCGCTGATGTTCACATTCGAAGATCTAACCAAACTTGATCAAGCGAGCGTCCAAACGTTGCTTCGAAACGTTGAGCAGGACGTCCTTATCTTGGCAATGAAGGGCGCAAATGAAGGCGCCCGCGAATTCTTCCTCAAAAATATGTCTACCCGCGCGGGTTCGCTCTTGCGCGACGACTTAGAGGTGATGGGGCCGGTCAGGCTGAAAGACGTCGACGACGCCCAAACAAGCATGATCAACACGGCGAAAGACCTCGCCGCCAAGGGCAGCATTGTCATCGCCAAGGGTGGCGACGACGACGAGCTGGTCTACTGAAACTAGAGCAATCTTATCCAATGACTGAGCCCGCAAAATATTTGTTCGACCGTCAATTTGACGGAAGTGACCGCCGAAAAGAGGCGCACGCATCCCTTGAGAAAGAGATGCAAACACAATTTGATTGTCAGTTGGAGCGTGTGCGTGGGCAAGCTTTCGACGATGGACGTAAAGAGGGTCGGGATTCGGCTCTGCAGTCGCTCGATGCGAATATTTCGGCCACTCTCGACAAAGTCCTGAGCCTCTCATCTGATTCAACAAAAATCATCAACGAGAAATGCGCTTCGATCCGGTCTGACGCTCTCCATGTCGCCGTGACCGCTGCCGACAAGCTTGCATCAAGCTTGCTTGGAAAAGATCCAGCCAAAGCGCTCGAAACTCTGTTTGACGAATGCATTGAGTTGGTCAGCGAAGCACCGCACATCGCCATTCGTGTCAACGACGATATGGCGGAACGCATCCAGGCTCGGGTCAATGAGATAGCGCTGCAAAAAGGCTTCGCCGGCGAAATTCTGGTCGTACCCGATCCAGAAATCGCACCAGGTGACGGACAGCTCGATTGGGCGGACGGCGGCGCATCCAGGTCCTATGAAGAAATCCGTCAACAGATCGAAGCGGCCGTCAATCGCTATCTGGAAGTCCAAGCCAATGACCCTGCGGCATCGCAAGCCCAAGCACAGCGCGACGAGCTGAACGCCGTCGATGCACAAACTGACCCGGATTCTGACACCGTGGGCACCCTCGAATTTGGAGAGACGGCATGAGCGATGATGTGAAAAGCGAAAGCGTCGAGCTCGAAGATCTTTCGGCGAGCGCAAGCACGCAACAAGCTGAGCCGGCGCAACCATCGACACCAGATAATGCCGCGTCGCAACCGCCTGAGGCACCGCCGCAACCTGAAATCGACGTCGCGTCAAGCCAATCGGATGACGGCGAGAATTCTGAAGAACCTTCTCGCGCCGTTTCTGAGCTTGAAGCGGTTTTCGATGTCCCTGTGGGAGTGGCTGCAGTCCTCGGCAGAACGAATATCGAAGTTAGCAATCTCCTAGCGCTTAACGAGGGAGATGTCGTTGAGCTCGATCGCAAGGTGGGTGAAGCCATAGACATCTTCATCAACAACCGACTTATCGCGCGCGGTGAAGTCGTCTTGGTCGAAGATCGGCTGGGCGTGACCATGACTGAGATAATCAAGGGCGAACAAACTGTTTAGCGCGCGCAGCCGGGCGCCGCGCATTGAATTGAGAAGATTCGGGAGACCACGATGAGATTGATGATTATTGGCAACCTGAGCGGCGATCTAACCACCGCGACAAAAATTGCGATGGATCGCGGTGCAAAGGTCACGCATGCGCCAACCATTGACAGTGGTCTGAGAGATCTGCGGGCGGGGAATGGTGCGGATTTGCTGATGGTCGACGTTCGCATCGATATTGCTGGTCTGATCGAGCAACTCGAGATCGAGCACATCCATATTCCAATTGTCGCTTGCGGCATCGAACACGACGCCGATGCAGCTGTTGCGGCGATCCAAGCCGGCGCGAAGGAATATATTCCGTTTCCGCCTGAGCCAGAACTCATCGCGGCTGTGCTGGAGGCCGTGGCAGCCGAGTCTCATGAGCTCATTCATCGCGATGAAAAAATGACCGATGTCCTTAAGCTTGCCGAGCAAGTTGCCCGGTCTGACGCCAGTATTCTAATCACCGGCGAATCGGGGACGGGCAAAGAAGTCATGGCCCGGCACATTCACCTGAAATCAACCCGCTCTGGCGATGCTTTCATATCGGTCAATTGCGCCGCCATTCCTGAAAATTTGCTGGAATCGGAACTGTTCGGACATGAGAAGGGCGCCTTCACCGGCGCCGTTGCGCGGCGCATTGGAAAATTCGAAGAAGCGAACGGCGGAACGCTACTGCTTGATGAAATCAGCGAAATGGACGTTCGGCTTCAGGCGAAGCTGTTGCGCGCGATCCAAGAGCGGGTCATCGACCGCGTCGGCGGGACGAAGCCTGTTGCCGTGGATATCCGCATTGTCGCCACGTCGAATCGAGATTTGGCATTGGCTGTTCACGAGGGAAGCTTTCGAGAAGACCTGCTGTATCGCCTAAACGTCGTCAATTTGAAGCTCCCGGCGCTGCGCGATCGGCCGTTGGATATCTTGGAATTGGCCGATCATTTTGCGCGCAAATACGCCACCGCCAATGGTATGCCCGAGCGTCAACTCACTGAGGATGCCAGGCGCCAATTGCTTGCCAATCCATGGCGCGGAAATGTTCGCGAATTGGAAAACACAATCCATAGGGCGGTGTTGCTGGCTAGCGGCAACCAAATCGACGCCCAAGCCATCCGCACACCAGATGGCTCTGTTGTGGAAATTGGCGCAGCACGTGGCGGGCCTGCAGAGATGGCAGCACTGGCGGCTGAATCCATCTCGCGCAATCTAGTCGGCAGCACTGTTGCCGAGGTAGAGCGCGATCTCATATTGGAGACGCTGGGCCATTGTCTCGGAAACAGAACCAGAGCGGCCACCATTCTCGGAATTTCGATCCGCACGCTGCGCAACAAGCTGAAGCAATACGCCCAAGACGGGCTCGATGTTCCGGTCCCGGGCAACGCATCGGCAATTGCTTCCTAATTCTACATTTCTAAAAGAGAAAAGAACGCGTGAGCGATACATCTGCAGAGCTGGCAGGAGTGGCTGAACCGGCAAGTCCGGCATCTTCAGCAGGAGGTCTGCCTAAATTCGGCGGTCTGAAGATCCTGAAGGGCCGCGGCGATATAGGCCTGGCGCTCGGTGTCATCGCAATTCTTGTCGTGCTCGTTTTGCCGATGCCGGCAGCCATGCTCGACCTGCTGCTGGCCGTATCAATCACATTTTCTGTGCTCATCTTAATGACGGCTCTGTTCATTCGAACACCACTCGAATTTTCCGCATTTCCGACCGTACTTCTCATTGCCACGATGATGCGCCTTGCGCTGAATCTTGCCTCGACGCGCCTCATTCTGGCAGGCGGCCATGACGGAACGGACGCCGCCGGCCGCGTCATCCAGGCGTTTGGCAATTTCGTCATGCAGGGCAATTTCGTAATTGGCATTATCGTCTTTGCCATTCTCGTCATCGTCAACTTCATCGTCATCACCAAAGGCTCGGGCCGCATCGCCGAGGTGGCGGCGCGCTTCACGCTCGATGCCATGCCCGGCAAGCAAATGGCGATCGACGCCGATCTTTCAGCCGGTCTGATCGATGAAGACACCGCGCGCAACCGGCGCAAGAAGCTTGAAGACGAATCTTCGTTTTTCGGCGCCATGGATGGCGCATCCAAATTTGTTCGAGGCGATGCCATAGCCGGATTGTTGATCACATTCATCAATATTCTGGGCGGCATGATCGTCGGCGTTGGTCAAAACGATCTCACCATGTATGACGCCGGCCAGACCTATACATTGCTCACGGTTGGCGATGGGTTGGTGTCGCAAATCCCTGCACTCATCGTATCCACCGCAGCCGGCCTCTTGGTTTCCAAAGCAGGCGTCGACGGCGCGGCTGACGAGGCGCTCTTTCAACAATTGTCGGGCTATCCGAAAGCCCTCGGCATGTCGTCGTTCGTCATGGTGATGATGGCGACACTTCCGGGCATTCCCATGCTTCCCTTCCTTGGTTTGGCAGCGGCGGCCGGAGGGCTCGCCTATTTCGCCGACCGGCGTGACACAGATGAATCCGACCGTCAGGCAGCGGAGATCAGTCACCAGCAGGAAGTCGAAAACGCAGAACAGGAACCGCCAATTTCTGACTCGCTCCACATGGACGAATTGCGGCTCGAACTTGGTTATGGGCTGTTGCCGATGATCAATGACCCCAAGGGCGATTCCGACAAACTGACCGAGCAGATCAAGGCGCTGCGTCGGCAGATGGCGAGCGATATGGGATTTGTCATGCCGTCGGTCCGCATCCTCGACAATATGCAGCTGTCGGCCAACGATTACGTCATCAAAATCAAGGAAGTCGAGGCAGGTCGAGGCATGCTGTTCGTCGATAAGTTCATGGTGATGAACCCTTCGGGCGATCAGATTGATCTGCCGGGAACACAGACGACCGAGCCCACCTTCGGACTGCCCGCCAGTTGGATCGACGCCAGCATGAGAGATGAAGCGTCGTTCAAGGGCTACACGGTTGTCGACCCCGTGGCGGTGATTTCCACCCATCTGACAGAGACGCTGAAAACCCACATGTCCGAATTGCTGTCCTACGGCGAGGTGCAGAAACTTCTGGACGAATTGCCCGAGCAGCAAAAGAAATTGCTCGACGATATCGTACCTTCGCAAATCAGCGTGACCGGTATTCAGCGGGTGCTGCAAACGCTGCTCAGCGAACGTGTTTCGATACGCGACCTGGCAGCCATTTTGGAGGCCATCGCAGAGGCGACCGGCTTCACGCAGAACATTCAAATGATCACCGAGCACGTCCGCACGCGTTTGGCGCGGCAGATTTGCGCCAGCCACAATTCACCCGAGGGCTATCTCCCGCTCGTTACGATCACGCCGCAGTGGGAGCAAGAGTTCGCGGAATCCCTGATTGGCGACGGCGATGACCGTCAACTTGCGATGGTGCCAAGCCGCCTGCAGGAATTCATCGCTGCAGTGCGGAGTGCCTTCGAAGAGGCAGGCAGCAAAGGCGAATCTCCCGTCCTTCTGACCAGCCCCGGCATACGCCCGTTCGTGCGCTCAATCATCGAGCGCTTCCGATCGCAAACACCGGTCCTCTCACAAAACGAAATCTACCCGCGCGCCAAACTAAAGACCGTCGCCCAGGTCTAAGGAAATATGGCGGCCTCTTTACTGTGCTGGCTGGCTAATCCTGGGCGTTGCACCGCTGTGCGATCCGCGACCACCCGCCGGCGCGCTGGCAGCATATGACTGACAAGCTTCATTGCCTTGCGACCAGCGATTTACGTCAGCTGTCAGTTTCTGTGCGAGTGCATAGGACAGCAGTCGATTCTCGGTTTCAATTTGTGTGGCTTTGAGGCGGCGTTTGATCTCGATGCTGTAAGCCCTGCGGCCACGCGACCGATTATTATCGGCCTCATAAATCGATATGACCGCTTTTGTGCCATCTGCTGGCGCGGTGGCATGAAAAACATGTTTGCTTAGAACTGGATCTGACGGCTTGAACCAGCACATCCGCACCAATCGGGCGATCTTGGTGTAGACCTCAGATGGTTTCTGTCCGATGACCACCGCCGATCCTGTATGGGCGATCGGATCCGTGGTCGACGCGCCGCACGCCGCCAACGCCATTGCAATACAAATTACTGCCGCGCAATTACGGATGCCGCGCACAACCATTTCACCGCTAACCTGTGGACACGCTCTTAAATGCTGCCGCAGGTAGAATAACCCCAAACATGCGCATTAGGCCACACATGCCAAACCGACCGCCAATCATCAAATCGGGGTTCAAGCCGTGCGTGATTTGTGGCGCTGCTTTCGCAACCTGACAGAAATGAGATGCAGACTTAGGTCTGATAGTCCATCCGCATATGTGCGATTTGACCAATCTGGTCGAGCTCTTCTTGCTCGGATTTCATCTGCTCGCTGCGCACCCGCTCACCTTCGCGCTCATTGATCAGCTCGACCTTTTTGAGATCCTCGAAAGCTTCCGCCAAATCATCGCGAGCTCGTTCCAATTTGACATTCAAATCGTCGATTGACGCGTTGAGGTTGTCCCGGCGTTGCACAGCGGCCTTTGCGAATGTCGGATAAGCATAGTGGTTAACATCCGAAACCCCGGCGCGCTCTTGCTCTGCTTCGATTTGCCTGTCCAGATCAACTACCATCTGGTTGAAATCTTGGATCATGACTTCGATATCCGCGACTTTCTGCCGTTTTTCATCAACGTCGAAGCGGCGCAATCGAACGAGTGATTCACGTGACTTCATGACTAAACACCTTCACTTGGTATGTACTCGGATTCTGAGGAATCGGTTTCTGATGTTTCTTGATCTGCATCTGCAGAGTTCAATATCCGTGCCAGATCGGCGTAACCGTCGCTGAGCGAGGTGGCCTCACCCTTGTTCTGCGTTAGAAACGTTTCGAGCGCCGGCTGATACGCGATCGCTTCATCGACCTCTGGATTGCTTCCGCGACGGTAAGCGCCCAGCCGTATCAGCTCTTCCATTTCCGAAAACGTGCTCATCAATTGACGGGCTTTTTGAACAAGCGGCCGCACGTCTTCTTCAACACACGCCGGCATTGTTCGAGAGATGGATTTCAGAATGTTGATCGCCGGATACCGTCCGCGCTCTGCGATCGAGCGCTCCATCACGATGTGACCATCGAGAATTCCGCGAACGGCGTCAGCGATCGGTTCATTGTGGTCGTCGCCTTCAACCAACACCGAAAACAGGCCTGTTATGGATCCTTTACCGGCTCCAGGACCGGCGCGTTCCAAAAGCCGCGGCAATTCGTTGAAGACAGTTGGCGTGTAGCCCTTCGTGGTGGGTGGCTCGCCGCCGGCCAATCCAATTTCTCGCTGTGCCATCGCAAATCTGGTGACGCTGTCGATCATGCACAAGACGTCGTCGCCATCGTCGCGAAAGTATTCGGCGAGCGTCAGAGTGAGATAGGCGGCCTGTCGCCTCATCAGAGCAGCTTCGTCTGAGGTGGCCACGACAACGATGCTTCGCGCCAAGCCCTCAGGGCCCAAATCGTCTTCGATGAATTCCTGAACCTCGCGGCCGCGTTCGCCGATCAGCCCGATGATTGAAACGTCGCAATCCGTGTTTCGCGCAAGCATGGACAGCAGGACAGACTTACCGACGCCCGACCCTGAAAAAATTCCCATGCGCTGCCCTTTGCAGCAGGTGATGAACGTATTGAGCGCTCGCACACCTAGGTCGGCAACTTTTCCGACGCGCGAGCGCGTGTGAGCTGGTGGCGGAGAATTTCGCAGCGGATATCCCACTGGCCCGGCAGCGAGCGGTCCCTTGCCGTCGATCGGCTCTCCGAATGCGTTCACGACCCGGCCGAGCCAAGATCTAGAGGGATGAAGCGTCGTATCGCTCAATTGCAGCCAAGCTTTACTGCCCATCCGAACGCCCTCCAGCGGCCCAAATGGCATCGCCAAGGCGCGGCCAGCGCGAAAACCGACGACTTCGCATGGGATATCGCCGCGCAGTCCACCCGCCACGAGCACTCTGGAGCCTACAAACATCGCATTTACCGGACCGGCAATTTCGATGAGCAGACCTTGGACACTCTGGACGCGGCCATAGACTGACTTGGCCGGAACGGCGTCGATTTCGTTGAGCAACGCGTGCACTGGTGCACCCCCTCGCTTTGCTCGAGCCGCAGCGCGGCTAATTCGAGATTAACCAGTGTTGTCATGCACCTGTTAAGGCCCAGTAAACCAAGTCGCGGCGATTGGTGTGTTTTTGCGCTCTCAACGCAACGCATCTCTTCTGCTAAAACTTGTGACTGGGTGATTCGCAAACACCCTATTTGCTCGGTTTCGCGTCTCCGTCAGTTAAAAATGGACAATTGAGGGAAACCTTTGAGGCGCAAAACTGGGAAAAATCTCAGAACTGAGCCAGTTTGGCGGACTGAATTTCCGCACAATCTGCCGCGGAGAGCGTCGCAAATCGCAAAAAACGGCAGTTTTCGGCGATATGCCGATGCGTCTTCCTCGACACCCAACTCTTACCGAAAAGTTCCAGAGATTAGGTTTTGTTAACTAATCGCGCCTAACTTATTGAATCGAGTTAACCAATTCGTTCGAGCGCGTCTTATGCCGAACTCTTAAGAGGGCAACGGCCCGATGTTGGGCCAGACACGAAGAGGAAAGACATGAGGGTTCTTCTCATCGAGGACGACAGCGCGACAGCGCAGAGCATTGAGCTGATGCTGCAGTCGGACGGGTTTAATGTCTACACCACCGACCTCGGCGAAGAGGGTGTCGACCTTGGCAAACTCTACGATTACGACATCATTCTTTTGGATCTCAATTTGCCGGATATGAGCGGTTATGAGGTCCTAAAGACGCTGCGCGTCTCTAAGGTCCAAACACCAATCCTGATCCTTTCAGGCTTGGCTGGCATCGAAGATAAAGTCCGCGGACTTGGCTTCGGCGCCGATGACTACATGACCAAGCCGTTCCATAAGGACGAGTTGGTTGCACGTATTCACGCGATTGTTCGCCGCTCAAAAGGTCATGCACAATCGGTTATTCAAACCGGCGACCTGAGAGTTAATCTCGACACCAAAACAGTCGAGGTAAACGGCCAACGCGTACATCTCACCGGCAAAGAATATCAGATGCTTGAACTGCTTTCCTTGCGCAAGGGAACCACCCTTACGAAGGAAATGTTTCTCAATCATTTGTACGGCGGTATGGACGAGCCGGAGCTCAAGATTATCGACGTATTCATTTGCAAGCTGCGCAAGAAATTGGCGGCCGCAACGGGTGGATTGCACTACATCGAGACGGTTTGGGGCCGTGGGTATGTGCTGCGCGATCCGGAAAACGAATCCGAAGCGGCATAACGACCAAACCGCCATTCTAATTGGCCGAACATCAGGCTAGACGGAAAAGAGAGCCAGGCGACTGGCTCTCTTTTTTTGCGCCCATGGCATCGCGCACGATGTGTCGCGCGCACCAACAGCCGTGCACGAGAATCTGCTTAGTTTTGAAAAATTGAGTGCTGCCGGGGCGGCTAATTCGAGCCGCCGACGGCCACAGTCGGACGCGGCACAGCGCTGGCAGGGGCAGTCGCGGGCCCCGTCGGTCGGGCCGCAGCTTCGTCTTGATCCTTCACGCCTTTGACGTAAACGCCGCGAACGCCTTCGGCAGGTGTGAAGTCTGCGCTGTGACCGATAACCGTCTCGGCCGCGCCCAAGACCAGATACCCGTCTGGCTGGAGCTGTCGTGCCATGCGGCTGAATATGTCCTTCTTCGTTTCAGAGTCGAAATAGATCAGGACGTTACGACAAAAAATTATATCGAAAGTTCCGAGGCTTGCGAAACTTTCGAGCAGGTTGAACTTTCGGAAATCGATCATGGCGCGCACGGAGGAATCTATCTGCCACATGCTGCCGACTTGATTGAAATATTTGACCAACAGCTGTATCGGCAGACCTCTTTGGACCTCAAATTGGCTGTAGAGGCCGGCTTTCGCTTTCTCCAAAACATCGCTCGATAGATCGGTGCCAATAATCTCGAGGTCCCATCCAGTAATTTTGCCGCTGTTCTCTTTCAGCGTCATCGCCAACGAATAGGGCTCCTGCCCTGTCGAGGCCGCCGCACACCATATGCGCAACTTGCGCATTGGCGCTCGCGATGCAGCCAACGTGGGCAACATCAACTGAGTGAAGTTTTCGAACGGTGTCTTGTCCCGGAAAAACAGCGATTCATTGATCGTCATCGCTTCTGTGACTTTTGCAGAAAGTTGCTTTTCTGCGGGATCACGGAGTACGCGCACGAGGTCGGTCAGGGACTCTAAACCGTGCTCACGAGCAACCGGCATCAATCTGCACTCGAGCAGATACTGCTTCTCCTCGGTCAGGATGAGCCCTGAATTGTCCTTTAGCATTTCCCGCAGGAAATCAAAGTCTTGGGGCGTCATGCGCGTGCTCCCTGAAGAATTGAGGTCACTTTCGGACCTATTTTTTCCAAAGGCAGAACCGCAGCACAGGCGCCTGCCATGGTAGCCGCTCCCGGCATGCCCCACACAACGCTGGTCGCCTCGTCTTGTGCGATCACGCTTCCTCCTGCGTCAGAGATGGCCAGAGAGCCTGTCTCTCCGTCGTGCCCCATACCCGTCAGAACAAGCGCTAGAGCGGCAGTGCCATATGTGCTTGCGACGCTCTCGAAAAGCGGGTCCACGGCCGGCTTGCAAAAATTTACCTCCGGACCGTCGTAAATCTTGATGCGCACACCGGCGCCGCTCCGCTCAAGAATCATGTGTCGACCGCCAGGCGCCACATAGATCTTTCCGGGCAAAGGTACTTCACCAGTCTCGCCTTCCTTGGCCTGGCAGCCAGTGGAGCGCTCAAGGTGTTCTGCCAATATTGCCGTAAACGTAGCCGGCATGTGCTGGGTGATGATCACCGGCACGCGAGAGATCGAATTCTTTATGTCCCCCAGGACTTGCATGAGCGCCTGAGGTCCGCCAGTCGAACAGCCGATCGTCAAGATCCTTGGCTGCACGTTGGAAAATTTGCGTAAGGAATACCCAGCTGTAATTTTGGCGCCGGCTGTCGGCGCCTTCTCCTGCGGGGCGGCCGCAGGCGGCGCCCTCAGTGTCGATGGCTGTCGAGCCGGTTTACCGGCGATCGCCTTAATTTTCTTGATGAGGTCGAGACGAAAGTCCTTGGACGACGTTACGCCCCTGTTGCCTTCGGGCTTGGGGATGTAGTCGGTCGCGCCCATTGAGAGCGCGCGAATGCTGACGTCGGCGTTTCGTTTCGTCAGCGTCGATGCCATGATGATCTTAACGCCGGGACGCGCCTTCAGGAGCTCCGGCAACGCGGTCATGCCATCCATGACCGGCATTTCAATATCGAGGATGATGACGTCCGGCTGACTGCCGGCGACTTGCTCAACCGCCAGTTTTCCATTGGAGTAACGGCCAACGACGTGCAGGCCCGGGTCTTCTTCCACCCACCTAGAAACCAATCCTCTCACAACCGCTGAGTCATCCACCACAGCGACGCGAATAGATTTGTCGCCGGTGGGCGGCGGACCGCTCGGCTTGTGTGCAGACAGTGACATTAAGCGGGCTCCAAGTTCTGGCTAAATCAAGCCCACTTGCTGCAATTTGGCTTCGACAATATCGCGATCGAATGGCTTCATAATGTATTCATTGGCACCAGCGGCGATGGCGCGCGTGATGTGATCGGCGTTGTTTTCTGTTGTGCAGAAAATGACTTTGGGTTTGTCGCCCCCCGATTCCGTGCGCAGGGCATTCAAGAAATCCAGGCCATCCATGACCGGCATATTCCAATCAAGCAGCACGGCGTCCGGCATGGATTTTCGACAACGGTCGAGCGCTTCTTGGCCGTTTTCCGCCTCAGAAATGGAGAAACTCAATTCCTCCAGAATGCATCTGGCAACCTTACGGATCACGCGACTGTCGTCGACGACGAGGCAATGCTTCATTGCAGACTCCTTTAAGCGGAATTGATTGGTGCTTTCGCCAAATCAATATGCGGCTATGCCGCCAAATTCTGTTCAGTTGTTGCGAGAATCTTTTCCACATCGAAAACGACCATGAGCGATCCTTCGAGCTGGTAGACGCCAGCTGAAACCCCCGCCCATCGTGGATCAAGATTTACCGGGTTGGGTTCGAAGTCCGACTGCTTAAGTCGGTGCACTTCTCCAACCTTGTCGATAATCAGCCCGTAAGATTCACCATTGTAATCAATGCCAACGGCCATTTTCTGTTCGCCCTCGGCTTTGGGCGGCAGACCCAGCTTGGTGCGCAGATCTATCGCCGTAACAATACGTCCGCGCAAGTTCAGGACGCCCTCTATCTCAGGCGATGACAGAGGAACTTTGGTAATCGCACTTGGCGTGAATACGTCTTGCACTTCGTGAATCGGCAGACCAAACAGCTGATCCTCAATTCTGACCGTCACATACTCGTTGGCAGCGAATTCCGCACCAGCGGCCGACTGATTGCTACTCATGCGGCAACTCCCATGTCCTTACTGTAATCCTTCAAACTCTCCAGCAATCCTTCACGATCGAATTTGCCGACGAAGTCGACGAAGCCGGCTTCGCGGCTGCGTTCGATGACATGCGGCGCCCCGTGGGATGACAGTGCGATGATCGGTATCGATCCCCACGCTGCGTCGCCGCGGAGCGATTGGGCAAATTCGATGCCGTCCATTTCCGGCATTTCTATATCGCTGATTATGATGTCGAACTGCACGCCGGTTTCGCGCAAATCGAGAGCTTCGCGTGCGGAACCTGCAAGCGTCACGTCATAGCCCGCAGCCGCCAATAAAGGATGCAACATGTTGCGGAAGAACGGGCTGTCGTCGACAAGAAGCAGCTTGCTGGCATTTTGCTGCTGGCCGGCATCTTTGTCTTCGAGCCAGTTATTGAAGACCTGACTGAGGTAGAATCCGATGTCTATGACTTCTGTAGCCTTGCCCTTGATAACGGCGGAGCCAATCAGTCCATCACTATCGGATGCGATCTCGATGTTCAGCTTGTCTTCAACAATGTCGATGATCTCGTCGACCACAAGTCCCATCGAATGGCGATCATCCGTAAAGACGAGAGTGGGCTGCTGGCCTTCCTCCTTGAGAGCAAAGTTTTCAGAGAGCTGCAGCAGCGGCATCAGTGAGCCACGATACTGAACGAGATTTCGTCCATTCGATTTCTCGATGGCCGAAACATCGATTTCTTCCAGGCGCGTCACGAGAGACAATGGAACGGCCTTCTGCTCGTCAGATCCAGCGCTGAAGATCAACATCGCGGTCGTTTGATCGGTAATCGGCTGGTCCGCTTTGTCGTTTTCCTTTTCATCGTCATGCTGACTGGCAACGTCCGACGACACTTCCTGTGCGAGGCCATTGGGGTCGATGATCATGATGACGCTGCCATCGCCAAGAATGGTGTTCCCCGAAAACATCGTGATGTCCCGCAGCATGTTGGACATCGGCTTCACGACGATTTCTTCAGTGTCGAAAACGCTGTCGACCACGATGCCGAAAGACTGATTGCCCACCTGGATTACGACGACGAATAAACTTTCGCCTTTCGCCTTTTTCTCTTCCGTGTCGACAATCTGATCTTCTTGTTCATTGGATTGAGCGGGTTCGACCGCTTCCGCCTCGGTTTCGATCGATTGAGGTTTCGGCTCGCTCTCGAGTTTCAACAATTTGCTCAAAGCAATGAGCGGCAACAATGTGTTCCGCAGGCGCAGGACCGGCGTATCGTTGATCATCTCGATGCGGTTGTCCGCGTTGCTGTGAGTGCGAACCAGCTCGACGACACTGAGCTGTGGGATCGCATATCTCTGTCCTCCCGCCTCGACAATCAACGCAGAAACGATCGCGAGGGTCAGCGGGATCTTGATCGTGAATGTTGTGCCTTTACCCCAAATGGATTTCACATCCACGCTGCCGCCGATCAGCTCGATATTGGTGCGGACAACGTCCATCCCGACGCCGCGGCCTGACACGTTGGTCACCACTTTTGCGGTCGAAAATCCAGCGTTGAAAATGTATCTGTGGATCTGCTGCTCGGACATTTTGTCGAGCTCATCGCGCGTGGCGGCACCATTCTCAACCAACTTGTTCTTGATAACTTCGGCGTCCAGGCCGCGACCGTCATCCGACACTTCGATGATGATATAGCCACCTTCGTGGAACGCAGCCAGACGCACCTGGCCCGATTCCGGCTTTCCAATTTCGACCCGTTTTGCAGTGTCTTCCAGGCCATGATCGGCAGAATTGCGCACCATATGTGTCAGCGGATCTTTGATGAGCTCAAGCACCTGCCGGTCCAGCTCTGTTTCCGCGCCAACCATTTCCAAGTCGATCTTCTTATCAAGCTCCTTGGATAGATCACGGATGATGCGCGGAAGTTTCTGCCAAGCGCTCCCAATTGGCTGCATTCGGGTCTTCATGACACCTTCTTGCAGTTCTGCCGTAACACTCGAGAGGCGCTGGAGCGGGACCTTGAATTCGCTGTCGTCGAGTGCCCTGACCATTTCGAGCAACTGATTGCGGGTTAGCACCAGCTCGCTGACCATCGTCATCAAAGTCTCGAGCGTATCGACGTTGACCCGAATGGACTGCTTCACCGACGATTCTTTCGGCGCCGCAGCTGCGGACTTGCTGGCGTCCGCATCAGGCACAGCAGCCACAGCGACGGCTGGCGCCTCTTCGACAACCTCAGCTTCAGCTTCATCTTCCGCTGCCGCGTCGCTCGCGTCGTCGCTGGCAATGGCTTCGTCGTCTGGTCCGGGCGCTTCTTGAAACGCCCTCTCGAGTTCGTCGAGCGGTACGCGGCCCGGTGCGTGGTCGGGCGCTGGCTGCTCTTCAACTTCTTCTTCGACAACTGGCGCTGCTTCAGCTTCACCTGTCGCCATCTTTTCAAGCAAAGAAATGAGGTCGTTATCGGAGCCTTTGGGCTCCACCTGAGTCGATCCAAGCTCGGTCACGAGCTCTTTAATTCTGTCGATGGATTCGAGAATGAGCGAGACACCGTCCGGAGTGACAGGTGAACCATCGCGATATTGACCCATCAGCGTTTCTGCCGCATGGGCGAGCGCTTCGAGACGTGTCAGGCCGAGAAAGCCGCACGTTCCCTTGATGGTGTGAACCAGCCTGAAAATATTGCCAAGAATATCGGCGTTATTCGGCTCTTGTTCGAAGCGAACCAATTCAACGTCGATAACGTCGAGGCTCTCAGTCGTTTCAGTAATAAATTCGCTTAAGACATCATCCATAACGGTCATCCCACGCAAAGACGCGAAACGGATGATTCGAACCATCCGCCAGTGTTGGGATGATATTGGCCAGAAAGGGTTTACGATTCGTTGAGGTTAACGCGGCCGCCGAACCGCAGAACGAACCTTGCTCAGCTATGCGTTCGGTTTGGCGGCAAGAACAACGCGATCCTCATTCATATCGCTTGTCAGCGACATGCTTGAAGCAATGGCGAGTTGCCCTGTGTAATAGGGTTGAATCGAATGAGCATCCAAGTCGGCACCGTGGTCGCCGTTCAGCAAGTCGGCAACGTTGCCCGACAACATAACCTTTTCGCCCTCACTGCGAACATCAAATGCCATCGCGTCGCCGTCGCCGGTTATCGCGACTGTCAATTTTCCGCCGCGCGGCAAGGCAGCCAAACCAATGGTGACCATGTTGAGCAGCAGCTTCACCTTGTTCTTTGCAACCGTTGCCACGGGTCCTGACCAATCAATTTGATGCTTGTCTGGATCGAGAATGCCCCTGGAAACGCTTTCGGCGTCCCTCAGATCAATCTGCGCATCAACTGATCCGGCCGCGCCAAACGCCAATCGCGCAAACTGCAATTTCGCGGAAGCCTGCGCCGAGCTCTGCTTGATCAAATCAAATGCGTGTTCGCGCATTTCATCGTCAGTTTCCTCAGCCAGAACCTCAAGCCCATTGGCGATCGCACCAACTGGACTGATGACATCATGGCAAATGCGGCTGGAAATCAGCGCAGCAAATTCAAGGCCGGACAGTTTTTCTTCCGATGACATGCGGATCTTCCTCGACCCCGGCGGTGAGCGGGGCTGATTGCAAATTTCACCGCGATGCCATCTGTTACACATGCTCCCAGCCGGTGCCAACAAATTGCACTATGGCGATCACTAACTTCTTGTTGTGAAACTGTTTTTTGTGTAGCACCGCCTAGTGGAGCGTGTAACGAATTGGCGCGATAGGCAACAAAGTGACCGAATCACCGTCGTGATTCCACAACCTGGTAATGCATTGGGCGGGCGGAATTTGCGGCCACTTGGTGCACCCATTGACGAACGAGATCATTATGAGAGACCTAGCAGCCGCTCTGCTCCCCGCTGCCCATCAAGCAGGTTGCGTCATCATGAGGCACCTGCACGCCGGCGTAGACGTTCAACGAAAACAAGATGCCAGCCCCGTCACCGCGGCCGACCTGGAGGCCGAGCAAGTGATCTTGAGTGCGCTTGCGGAAATTGCACCCGATGTCCAAGTCATTTCTGAAGAGGCAGCTTCAGCAGGCGACGTCGCAAATGCAGCCGATAGGTTCTTTCTTGTCGATCCCTTAGACGGCACCAAGGAATTCATCAATAAGAACAGCGATTTCACGGTCAATATCGGGCTGATCCAAGACGGTTTTCCAGTGTTTGGGCTGATCTACGCGCCGGCTCACGCGGAATTTTACGCAACGCTCTCGCCAGATGAAGTTGTGCGTGCGCCCCTCGACCCATCAGCGGCCACTCCGGCGTTCAACGATCTGGAGATAGAAGAAATCACCACCCGCACGCCGGCCAACGGCTCGCTGACCGCTGTTACCAGCAGGTCGCATTTGGATCCGGCAACCGAGCGATTCTTGGTGGATCACAATATTTCCCAAACGCGTGCCGCCGGATCATCAATCAAATTTTGCCTGCTGGCGAACGGTCAAGCGGACGTCTATCCCCGGTTGGCGCCAACGATGGAATGGGACACGGCAGCTGGAGATGCGATCCTACGGGCAGCGGGCGGCGTCGTCGTCGACGAAAGTCATGTGCCGCTGCGCTACGGAAAGAAAGGGGCAGATTACCGCAATCCGTCCTTTATCGCATGGGGACGCGCACCCAGTTCATAGCTGGCGACAGGCGCGGCGGTCGCCGTTCGGATCCGTCCTAATCGATGCTCTCATCGTAGCCTGAAAGCGTCTGGCTGAGTGTCTGCCAGGTCTGTTTCGCCCGCGCCGTCGTACCGGCTGGATCCTGCAGCCAAAGCCGCCTGTTTACGGAGGAATGAAAGAGATAGAGCTTCTTGTCTTTGATGCTCCATATCGAAGGATGTCCCGGCGTGGAGCGGCCATTGGCGACGGCATGGGCATCATAGCCGGCGAATTGCGGAGCATAGGCCCCAGGATTACGAACGAATGCGTCGCGATTCCCTGAGTTTACGAAGCGCCAGATCGACCCACGCCATTCTGCCTCGTATTCGGCGTAACCGCGTGTGGGTGACGACTGGGTAAAATAAGCCACGGGATCGTAACCGCCGATCGCCATGCCCGTAGCCGGATCAGACCACGGCGTCGCGGACGCAGCGACGGCGGGCAAGCATGGGCCGACCGCCAGCAGACACCAAAGGACATTCAGCGCCGCAAACCTGTTTGCAATTTTTCGTCGGCTCATGGCGATCTTCGGTCCCTTCTCAGAAGATCACTGTGGGCCAAAATTGTTAAAAATATTCCGTTGCCGTGCTGTTCGACGGGATGGTTTGGCGACTCCCTTCGGCCATAGTTTCATGACAGCTTCGTCCACGCAGCGAATCGGATTTGATATAAGAACGTTTTGCTCGCCGGTCCGTTCGTTTTCCCGATCCATTCCGTGAGAGGACAACTACAATGGCACGAACCCTAATCGAGGGATTGTTGCGAATATCCCTTTGTTCGCTTGTTGCAGTTTTTGCCGGTTTTTTTGCCCCCGCATTGGCCGAGCAGGTAACCTCCTCGGGCAGCGTCGCGGAAATTCCAGCGCCGGTTGCCACTCAACCAATTCCAAATCATCGCTCCAGACTGCCGCAGCAAGTTGCGCAGAACGATGCTCGACAGCCCGATTACGATGCTCAGCAGCCTCAACCCTTAAGGCCGCCGCCCAACGAACAAGACGGCGATACATTTTCTGTCGATGAAATCACGAGCACCGGCCATCGCTTCTTCGGCAGCGTTTCAAAAGGCCTCGCCAAGGTTATCGAACACACTTTCTCTCGTGCGGGCAGACCAAATGGCTACATTTTGGGAGAAGAAGCTGGCGGCGCCTTTGTGGCTGGTCTGCGCTATGGCGAAGGCACGCTGTATACGAAGGACGCCGGCCGGCACAAGGTCTATTGGCAGGGTCCATCGATCGGCTACGATTTCGGCGCCGAGGGCTCCAAGACAATGATCCTGGTCTACAATTTACGCGATCCGAACGAGATTTATCAGACATTCGGTGGCGTCGACGGCTCGGCGTACTTTATCGGTGGCGTCGGCGTGACATTTCAAACGCGCGACCATCTGACGCTGGCCCCAATTCGATCCGGCGTGGGTCTTCGATTGGGCGCAAATGTCGGCTATTTGAAATATACGCGAAAACCAACGTGGAATCCCTTCTAGTCGTCTAATCTGTTAGGCTAGAATTTGAGGTAGAGTTGCGCATTCGATCGCATGCAGGCGTATGGCAATCAACGGCGTGCGATCTGTTTTCCGGGTGCGAATTTGTGGTCGTCTTAATGCTATGGGAAGCCTAAGGCATGCTTGAGTCCCTGATGTTTGCGGCCTTGGGATTCCTTAGTGCCGCCGTCCTTGCTGTTTTGCTGGCTCCGCCGCTTTGGCGTCGAGCAGTTCGCCTAACGACGCGCCGCATCGAAGCAACCATGCCTATGAGCGTGGCAGATATTCAAGCCGACAAAGATGAACTGAGGGCCGAATTCGCTATCAGTTTGCGCAAGCTTGAGCTGTCGCTGGAGAAATCCAAAGATCAAGCCGCGAGGCACTTGGTCGAACGCAACCGAAATCAGGTGATGGCGCGCCAACTCCAAGAGGAGCTCAATACCATCAAGGGCGAGCTTTCAGCACGCTCAAGCCAGACAGCCGTGCTCCAGCAGAATGTGTCCGATCGCATTCCCCAACTTGAGGCACAAAACGCCGCCGCGCGTTCGGCCATCGAAGCGCGAGAGAAAGAGTTGAATCGACTTAAGGAAACGATCGCGAAACAGGCCGATACGCTGACCAAAGCAAAACAGGAACTTGAGGAACAGCAGCGAGTCGAAGCCGACCGCGCCAAATCCATGGGGCGTGAGGTAGATGAACTCCAGGAAGAGAACAAGCAGCTCGTCGACCAGATGAGCAATCTGCGCGAGCACCTCACATCGGCAGATTCGTCGGCGCTCGACGCGCTGCAGATCGAAAAGCAGCACATCGAAAGCGAGCTTCTGTCGCTGAAGAAGGCGGGCGCGGAACTGGACCTGGCGCCGTCGGCTCCGGTTGCCGATGAGGCGGATGCTGTTGCCACGCTGAAGGCGGAGAACAATCGCCTAAGCAGCGAGCTCGCTCGACTGGAAGAACAACTGAGCGATTCCGCCCGCATTTCCGAAGATGATGTCAGCGCCTTGAAAGACGAGATTCGCAAGCTTGCCGATCAGATAATGGACGGCGAATCCGATCAGGCCAAGAAATCGAAATCTGCACCGGCGACCCGTTCACGAAGGAGCGGTACGCCGTCAAAACCGACGCCGACCAAGACGTCGCAAAAGAAATCGACCAAGGCCAAGCCTACAGCTCGCGGCGCATCGAAAAGCGGTAAGGCGTCGTCCAGCGGCGCAAAATCGGGCAAACAGCCTCGCGCCAGCTTAACTCAACGGCTGCGGGAAATGGCCGATAGCCAGGCCGACTGAAATTGAGCAGTGACGCGCAATAGCCGGTCCCCTTATTGTCATCAACTTGTCATTAGTCTGAGAAGTAGCCGTCATCTGACGCGGCTAGGTTTTGGTCTCACTGAAAACCTTGTGCTGTTACATGAGCACCCCATTCAGTAGCCAAACTCAGCCCAGCCGCTCCTAGCGCTGGGCTTTTTTGGTTTCCATCCGGACATCAGCAATTCAGATCTTTGTCAGCGCTCCACTGGCCAGTCAGACGCCCGCTCGCGCCTCATCACCGATTTGCCGACGTGCACAAAAGATTGGAAATTGGGCGCTTGGATGCTTCAATGACAAACGGGCGCACATAAGTGGCTGCCTGACCCGATCACCCACTCAATGACTGGTAGTGAAAATGCGCAGAAATCTTGTTTTCCTGATGCTGTTTTCGGCGCTCACATTTGCTGCGGCAGGGGCACAAGACGGCCCCTGGAATTCGTCAACGCCATATAAAGTCACCCGCATTTCCGAAGGCGTTCTGTTTCAAGGCCATATCAGCCTCGACAGCGGGCTGCACAAGGAAACGCTGCTGGCAAAGGGCGCTTGTGCCATAGCGAGGGGGAAATACATCTCGCGGCCCCGGGTCGATAACGAGATTTACAACCTCGGTGAACAATCAGCGCACGTTTTCGGCGCGGATGGCGACGTGGACGCCGGAACCGATTTTGTCAACAAACTCGTTGCCATGGAAGATAAGCAAGCGGGCGACGCCTACTGTCTGATTCAACGGCGGGTAGAGACGGGATGCGCTTTCGGAACGTGTGCAACCGCGAGGCAATTCGATGTCTATTTATCGAGCTACGACAGGAATGCGCGGCGGCTTGGTTCGGGCACCGACATTTGCGGTGGCAGCGTGTTTCGCGGCATAGGCGAATGTATGCCGGTGGTCAGCGGCGGCGGAACTGCGGTCTCTGGATTAGCAGTGTGCGTCGAAACAGAGGCTGATCTCAAAGCTGGTGGCAAGCAACACGCCTCTTTGGTGTTTGCTCATGGCATCGTGCCCAAGCAAGTCGCCGCTCAAGCTGGAAGCGCCACGTCCCGGCAAGATATCAGCTGCGCGGCTCGCGGCTTCACCGGCGAGTCGGGGCCACAAGGCGCACCGGTAGCCGTGTCGACGGGCTCTAGCGGCTCAAGCACAGCGTCGCCGTCAGGCGAAGCCGGAGAGGCATCCACACAGGCCACGCGTTCGCGATGGCGGCTGCGGTTGCCGCGGATGCCGAAACAGCCGAAGACTTCGGTGGTGGACGAGTTTTCCGATTGAACGTCGCTGAACAACGCACGCCTTAAATTCGCCGCGCCTATTTCGGCGTCAGCGTAAAGCCTTTGCTCGTTTTTATCGTTCCGCCCGATTCACTGGTCCAGGTTGCGCATTGTTCGGTCTCGCCCTGCCACGTGCTGCAAAACTCATTTCCCTTGACCTGCCAGCTGCCGGTTCTCTTGGTTCCAATTCTTAATGTCAGTGAAGCAGAACCGTCCGCGCCGAATTCCATCACGCCATTGTATTGGCCCGCGAAGTCGTAAGATTTTCCAGAGACGGCTGCCTTGATTTGCTCGCCAGTCATTGCGGTTTGCGCGAGTGCGCCCGGCGCAACGAGGGGCGCGATCAAGGTGCCCAACAAGATATGCTTCACCAGAGTGTTCATGTCGCAGCTCCACCTGTTTCAATCGATACACAGCAATTGTTCTGAGCGAAACGTAATGGGAAATTGTGGAGATGACGGGACTTGATAGTCCGCCCCGGCGTCAAGCCAGCGCATTGTGGATTGATGCCCCGAAGGGGAGTTGAACCCCTGTTTCCGGCGTGAGAGGCCTGGTAAAATCCAATACAGTTGCAACTCCCATTATTGGCTCAATGATCCGTTAGAACACCTTCAATTAGGCGATTGCATTGACCAACAAACGCACAGACGTCGCCACCCATTCGGGCCCGGCGGCAGAAATCCAACCGGACGAAACCGCTGGTGCCGAACAGGGGCCCATCAGGCGCAGGTTTTTTGGCTTCTACCCACCGCGAAGCTGTAAATCTAGAACGCTGAAGCGTCTATCTCGGATGAAATCATAGATTGACGCGACAACACATTGGCAGGTTCGAGCGAATGGAACCGACGATTACAATTTTTGGGGTGGAGCTCTCTCCGCCCTGTCGAGCCGTCTGGTACACCGCCGCTATCGGTAATGTCGAATTGGTTCACGTTTTTGCATCTGTAATCGACAAACCGGCTGAACTCCTTGAGCTCAACCCCCTTGGTCAGTTTCCTACTATCAAAGAGGGTGATTTCTCGCTGAGCCAGGGCAACGCAATATGCAAATATCTCAATTCCACCCGTAAGCTTGGATTAGCCCCCGATGATGCAGCCGGCCGAGCAAAAATGGACCAGTATTTGGATTGGGCTATCACCGATTTCGGCAGAGCCATGGGCAGCGTCCTCGGGGCGGAATTCTTTTGGAAAGCGTCCGGCATACCAGAGCCCACGCCGGAGGAGAAAACGCTCCGATGGAGGGATCTCAACAAGCAGCTCGACTATCTCGATGGGTTCTTAGACGGTCGCCAGTGGTTGACGGGCGATGAAATGACGCTTGCCGATATTAGAGCCTACGCCTGCTGCTCGCAATTGACGATCATGAGCTTGCCGTTCGAGAGTGCCAACTGGGCCAACATCGATCCATGGTTCAAGTCCTTCGAGAGCAACGACGCCATCAAGGGTGTGAACGACAAGGCTGTCGCATTCTTCGAGCAGTTGCGCATGCAATTGGAAGAGCGAGTTCCGGCTGATGGAAAGGCGGAACAATGAGATGGCTCGGCGAAGGCTTACGATGCTCTGCGCCGAACCAAAATTGGTACCCCCAAGGGGAGTCGAACCCCTGTTTCCGGCGTGAGAGGCCGGCGTCCTAGGCCACTAGACGATGGGGGCATCGGGGCGTGTCGGACCGGTCAAAGCTATAACTTGGCGCAATGAACGGGATCAAGCCTAATCGCCCCTCAGCCGCACCCGGCTCAACACCCGACCCGACCTGATTCCGACGATCACGATTTCTGATGTGTTAGGTCCCTCAATATGAATGGCCAACCGATCACCGTTGACAGCCATGCCAGCCACTTTCGAATCCGATCCGATCGAAAGGCTGTGCTCTGGAGAAGGCGCTGATGCCGCGCTGCTTGTCGTGCTTCCACTGGAATACATCGACTGGTACACAATTGTCGCAACGACCAACACAAATCCGCCGATCAGCATCAGCCCCATGGCGACGACCACGATTTTCAACAATCGAATTTGACGGGCGTTGAAGACTGTACCCGGAACGGTTTCGAGGGACTCGTCGCTTTGCGTACTCATGGAATTCCTCAAGTGATTCCGCGCCAGACAATGGAACGACACAGGTTCAAAATTACCGAAGAAGACGCAGGCGAACGCTTTGATCGGTGTTTTGCCAATCGGCTTTCGGACGTCAGCCGTTCGCGCATCAAGACTCTCATTAAAGAGGGTCACGCTCAATACAACGGTGAAACGTTAGATGAGCCGAATCACAGGGTCAAACCTGGCGATACGATGGAGATCACAATTCCAGCAGCCGAGCCGGCGATCCCTCGGCCCGAACACATCCCGCTCAATGTCGTTTTCGAGGACGATCAGTTGCTTGTCGTCGATAAGGCCGCGGGCATGGTGGTGCATCCCGCCGCCGGCAATTGGAAGGGCACGATGGTCAATGCTCTCATCGCCCATTGCGGGGACAGCTTGTCGGGTATCGGAGGTGTGCGGCGCCCGGGGATCGTTCACCGGCTCGACAAATTGACCAGCGGACTGATGGTCGTCGCCAAGACTGATCTGGCGCACAGGTCTTTGTCGCGTGCATTCGCCGACCATGGCCGCACCGGCAAGCTCGAGCGTCGATACATCGCCTTGGTGTGGGGGACACCTGAGCGGTCGCGGGGGACCATACATACCAATATCGGCCGCAAATCAGAGCAAAGGCAGAGAATGGCCGTGGTTGCAGAGGGTGGGAAAGAGGCCATCACGCATTACCAGTTTCTAGAGCCCCTTGGCGGTGAGAAAGACGGCGCTGCCGCGCCAAAAGCCGATGCCATTGCTTCAATTGTCGAGTGCCGCCTAGAGACAGGGCGAACCCACCAAATCAGAGTCCACATGGCGCATATCGGCTATCCTCTGATTGGCGATCCCGTTTATGGCAGCGGATTTAAAAGTAAGATGGAGATCTTGGCTGATGACGCGCGAACCGCTGTATTGCAGCTTAATCGACAAGCTTTACATGCGTCAGTCCTTGGTTTTTCACATCCTATCTCTAATGAATCATTGTTATTTGAGAGCCAGATGCCAATCGACATGAAGATTATTGTCGATCAATTTTGAATTTCACAAAATTTAACTTGATTATCAGAGAGGTGTTTTCGCATCGCTCGAATACCTATATAATTCGTGCACCGGGGTTGGGGGGCTGCGCATGAAATTTTACCCGCCTTGGAGATACCAGCTGTATGGCCACTAAAAGCTTACCTACTGTTGCGGGTCCTGGAGGCCTGTCTCGATACCTGGAAGAAATCCGGCAGTTTCCAATGCTGGAGCCTCAGGAAGAGTACATGCTCGCCAAACGCTGGCGTGAGCATGACGACCGCGACGCAGCACACAAACTGGTTACCTCGCATTTGCGATTGGTGGCCCGTATCGCCATGGGCTATCGCGGTTACGGATTGCCTATTGGCGAGGTCGTGTCCGAGGGCAATGTCGGCCTGATGCAGGCCGTTAAGCGCTTCGATCCGGAAAAAGGTTTCCGACTGGCGACCTATGCCATGTGGTGGATCCGAGCCTCGATCCAGGAATATATTCTGCGATCGTGGAGCCTGGTCAAAATGGGCACCACGGCAAGCCAAAAGAAGTTGTTCTTCAACCTGCGCAAAATCAAGGGCCAGCTTAAGGCGCTTGAAGACGGTGATTTGCGGCCCGACCAAGTCAAGAAAATCTCGACTCGCTTGGGCGTGCCGGAAGACGATGTCGTCTCGATGAACCGGCGCTTGGCCGGCGACAGCTCGTTGAACTCGCCTGTTCGAAGCGACTCTGAGAGCGGCGAATGGCAAGACTGGCTGGTCGACGACACCATCGACCAAGAAACGGCATTGGGCGAATCTCAGGAATTGGAGCGCAGACGCAGCCTCTTGGCTGGTGCGATGAAAGACTTGAATGACCGCGAGAAGCGGATCTTCAAGGCGCGACGCTTGTCTGAAGAACCGCTGACCTTGGAAGAGTTGTCGGGCGAATTCGGCGTCAGTCGCGAGCGAATTCGGCAGATTGAGGTGCGCGCCTTCGACAAGGTCCAAAAGGCCGTTCAAAAAGCTGCCGCGTCAGCCGAGGCACAAGCTGCCGAATAAACGGCAGCGAGAACCAGCCCACAGCGACCACGGCGCTTACACTTGCGTCAGCGAATATTGAGGTCGACGAAGGGCGCGCGCACACGAACACCGCTGCCGACCTGGACGTCGACGAAGGGCGCCTGAACGCGAACATTCTTCGGCCCGCTGCGAGCAGTGCAGTCTCCGATCGGATCCACGTCGGCGATATTGCCGGCGGTATCAAAATCAATCTGAAAATGCGTGTTGCCCTTACAGGCGAAGGCCTGAGGCCCGGGATAATGGCCAGCGTCGACTTGAATATAACGGTAGCCGCGATCTTGCAGTTTGTCCGCGAGCCTGTCTGGATCATTCGGATCCCCTGCCCCGGCATATGCGCCCTGAGTTGCGCCCAAGCAAAGCGCCCCGCCGATCAACAATGAATACACAAAATCGCGCATGCTCAGCTCCTTCAGATCCAAGTCCGGTTTGAAATCACACTAGGCCACTCATATAGGCATGCCAAACGACTGCGGCCAGCCCAACGGCTAGAGCTCTTCATTGGCCTTCTTCGTCGTGTCCGCGTCCACATAAATATCCCCGCCCAGATCGCGAAACTTTTGTGACATTTCGTCCATCCCCGCCTGCTTGTCATTCAAACGGGCCGCGTAGTCGCGCACCTGTTTGGTGATCTCCATTGAGCAGAATTTCGGCCCGCACATGGAGCAGAAATGAGCGACCTTATGGGCGTCTTTTGGCAGAGTTTCATCGTGATAAGAGCGCGCGGTCTCCGGATCGAGAGAGAGATTGAACTGATCTTCCCAGCGAAAATCGAAGCGCGCCTGAGAGAGAGCATCGTCGCGTAATTGCGCTGCCGGATGTCCCTTGGCGAGGTCTGCAGCATGGGCTGCAATTTTGTAGGTGATGACGCCCTGTTTGACGTCATCGCGATTGGGCAGACCGAGATGCTCCTTGGGCGTCACGTAACACAGCATGGCCGTACCGAACCAACCGATCATCGCAGCGCCGATACCAGAAGTGATGTGGTCGTAGGCTGGTGCAATATCGGTGACCAGAGGTCCCAGTGTGTAGAACGGCGCCTCGCCGCATGCCTTTAGCTGCTTTTCCATATTCACTTTGATCTTATGCATCGGGACATGGCCAGGTCCCTCGATCATCACCTGGCATCCCTTATCCCAAGCAATCTTCGTCAGCTCGCCCAGTGTTTCTAATTCGGCAAACTGCGCAGCGTCGTTCGCATCCGCGATTGAACCTGGACGCAATCCATCGCCCAATGAGAACGACACGTCGTAGGCGCGGCAAATGTCGCAGATTTCGTCAAAATGCGTGTACAGGAAGCTTTCCTTGTGATGAGCCAAACACCACTTGGCCATGATCGAACCACCCCGGGAGACGATCCCCGTAACGCGGCTTGCGGTCAGGTGGATGAATCCAAGACGAACTCCGGCATGAATGGTGAAATAGTCCACGCCCTGCTCGCATTGCTCGATCAGGGTATCGCGATAGAGCTCCCAAGTAAGCTTGACGGGATCGCCATCGCATTTCTCGAGTGCCTGATAGATCGGTACGGTGCCAATTGGCACCGGGCTGTTGCGCAAAATCCATTCGCGCGTTGTATGAATGTTTCGGCCGGTTGAGAGATCCATGACCGTGTCCGCGCCCCATCGGGTCGCCCAAACCATCTTTTCAATCTCGTCCTCGACAGACGATGTCACGGCTGAATTTCCAATGTTGGCGTTTATCTTCACCAGAAAATTGCGGCCGATGATCATGGGTTCGGATTCCGGGTGATTGATATTTGCCGGAATGATGGCTCGGCCGCGCGCGATTTCGTCACGCACAAATTCCGGAGTGATGTATTCCGGAATCTCAGCGCCAAAATTTTCACCGTCCAACAGTTGCCCAGCCGCGGTCTCGAGAACGTGTGCGCGCCCTAGATTTTCCCGGTGAGCGACAAAGGCCATTTCTTTTGTCACGATACCGGCTCGGGCAAATTCGAGCTGGGTGACCGGGTCAGAGCCTGTGGCTTTCATCGGACGGTGGCTAACTGTGAATTCCTCGGCGCGCTTTTTCTCGCCGACATTGCCGTCGTCCTCTGGGCGAATTTCACGACCCTCATAGTCTGCCGTTCCACCGCGCTCGCGGATCCAAGCCTCGCGCAGCCGCGGCAAACCCCGCTCCACGTCAATTTCGGCTCCCGCATCGGTATAGGGACCAGACGTGTCATAGACCCGAAAACTGTCTTCACCCGCGCCCTCGCTCAGTGAAATCTCACGAAACGGAACGCTCACGTCCTCATGGCCGATCGGACTGGTGTAAGACTTAGCTCCACCCGAGAATGGACCGGTTGTGACACGCGTCGAAATGAGATCTTTGTCGTGATGGTTCATTGGTTCAGGCCGCCTTTATCGAATCCCTTAGCAAGGGCATTACGCTCCAAAGCCGAAATAGGTTAGGACCGCGCCGAACGCGATCCAAATAACACCGCCGGCTCGCATGACACCGAGACGATCTATGAAATTCGACCCGACCTTTGCGACCCATGCGGGATAGGTCATGCGGAAGATGCCGCCCAAAATGGCCATCCAGCCGAAAATTGTGATGATAAGAGTCCAATCCCAAGCCCACCGATTGTGGGCGATGACGATCGCCAGTCCAGTAACGAGTATGAGCACGCCCGAGAGATAGATCAGAGCCTCGCTCTTGAGAAAATCTTTGGCCATGTCGCGGTAGCCTGCGGTGTTGACCAGAATGCCCATGCCGGCCACGAGCACTGGCAGCCCCATAAGCTTGGCGATCAGTATAGATGTATCCATCGGCTCATGTTCCTTATCCCGACACCCATTCGGCCAATATTTTGGCCCCAAGACGCCGCTGTCATAAAGCTTGGGCAAAGAAAAAAGGTTGCGCTCCCTACGCCGGCATGATCCGGATCAGGTTATTAGAGTTGTCGCGCGGGCATCAGTGCGATCTCAGCCAGCTGCCGCTGACCCCCCTCGGAATTACATAATAGCTATGTTGTGACGATTGGCATACGTGGCAAGTCGTCAGATCGATGCCTTGCCGTAATCGTGCCCCCAGTGCCTGGTAATCACAATGCACACTTGGCAGCCAATAAATGGCCTGTCATGTTTTGAGGTATTCGATCGGCCTTACAATTTGATGAGACTGTTATGAGTAATCTTCTCACTGGCCTCAAAATCGCAATTCTCGCTTTGCTCGTTCCTACAATGGCAAGCGCCGGTGGCTATGGCGGCCGCGGGCCCGATGCAGGTGACGAGCGATATGGCTGCTATGTGTCGTTTTTTAAGTATCGCGACGGCCGTGGACCCGAGCTAACGCGTTTCGGACCCGAGCAGATATACGACTTGGACGACCTGCATTATCGGCATGGCGAGGATTTAGATGGCGATGTCTTATCCGTCGCAACCGGTCCGGGCACGTGGATCGAACTTTTCGATCACAAGGGCTTCAAGGTCTCCTTGTACAGGATCGGACCAGACAGTGCCGTGAACCTGCGCTCGAAAATCGTCGACAGCTATCGAATTACCTGTAAGCCGCCACGCTATTGGTGAGCTTTAGGGCCGCGCTCAGCCGCAAATCCGCGCGCCCGACGTGCACACAGCCGGCGAGATAACGCCTTCCCAACACACGGTGTAAGCCGTTCTGGTCCGCAGGTCAGGCTTTAGATAAAGCGTGCCCGAAACCTTTGAGCGCCAATACGGATTGGGTGGTGCCTTGGCTGGCGTTGTCGACATCGACCGCCAGCCTTGTTTTTTCTTGAACTGGACGATGTACTCGCTGAGCGCTTCGCGCGAGCGCGTCACTGCCTGTGATTTCGTAAAGCCGTCAGCGGTACCCGAAACCAAGCTACAGCTGCGCGCTTGACTGGTCTGTGGGTTCGACACTTGGAAAACCATCGCCAAGACAGCCATCGCTGCAGTGCGTACGATCCACTTCATCCCTGTACTCCCCTCATTCTTGCTTGGTTGATCGCAGTCGCGATCATGCCTCGTGCTCAGTCGGTTGCCTAGACCCCAAAACGCTCAGTCGATAGGGTGCTGGATTACCAAATTCGGCCCCGTTTGACGCCATTTATGTTGCCGCTGCGGCTCTGGTCTTCTCTTCGGCAAACGGTTTGATTGCGCTCGGTCCAAATTTTTTCAGCAACCGTTTGATGTAACTGCGATAGCGGTAATGCTGGATTTCGAATCTATGCCAGCCGGTATCGCGGTACGGAATGCCATGACCCACATCTGGTACAGCGGACGCCTTCAATCGATCAAACCATTTCGCCTGATCGGGATCGCGTTCCTTGGCGACGATGTATGAGGCGATGAGCCTGGCTTGATAGTCGGCGAGCTGCCACACGCCGCCCTCCGCCGGCTCAATGAGACCCGCCACGAACAGATTGTCGAAGTCACGGTGAAAGGCGTGAAGAAACAACTTCGACCGTCCGTCGGCTTGCAGAATTGTGGATTCATCGAGAAACGGAAAACGAACGTGAAAGCCCGTCGCGCTGACAACGAGATCGGCTTCCTCTCGGCTCCCGTCTTCGAAAACAACATCTTTGCCGTCGAGACGGGCAATCGCTGGCTTGGGCGCAATGCGGCCATGGGCAAGATGGTCGAGATAGGTCGAGGCAGCGGTCGGATGGGCTTCGAACAATTTGTGATCGGGATCGGGCAGTCCATAGTTTTCGTGAGAGCCGAATAGAACCATGAGCCCTTTTGTGTAGATCCAGCGCAGCAAGCGCCGCGGCAGCGGCCAGCGGCTGGTCAAGTCTACGAAGACATCCGTCGGCTTGCCGAAAACAAGTTTGGGGAAGAAAAAATAGCTGCGCCGCATGCTGTGTATGGCGCTCTTTGCCTCGATCGCCGCATCGCAAACAATATCGGTTCCCGAATTGCCGGCGCCGACCACCACAACACGCTTGTCCTTCAGCTGGTCGCGCCGCTTAACGGCGTGCGAATGCAGGATCTTGCCGTCAAAGTCTCCCGGATAATCTGGAAGCTTCGGATCCCAATGGTGGCCATTGGCGATGATTAGACCATCGTAAATTCGCGGCCTGCGATCGGTTGAGATTTCGATCCGCCACTTGCCATCCACCCTCTCCGCACGCTTGACCTCCGAGTTGAAAGTAATGTTGTCGGAAACGTCAAAGGCACGGGCATAGGAATCGATATAGTCATACGCCTGCCGGCTGCTCAGATACTGCGGAAGGTTCGCCGGCATCGGAAAATCCGAATATCTGGAGAGTTTTCTCGAAGAATTGAGAAACGTGCTCTCATAGACAAGATTTGGGCTCTCGGGGTTCCAAATTCCCCCCACACCGTTCGTTTGCTCAAAGCAATCAAACGGTATAGCGCGCTCCTTGAACGTCTTGGCGACGGCTAGGCCGGACGCGCCTGCGCCAATTATGCAATACCGCTTGCTGGATTTCTGGTCTGACATCGAAATCTTCGAACCAAATCTTCGCCACTGCGTATTCCGCTATTACTCAAATGAGCCCATTATGCGGTCGCGATCACTATCACGCATTGTCGTTCACCACAGCCGCTCTGAATCAACTGATACGTCCCAACACCGGAACTTGACGCGCATCATTTTTGATATGATAGGCCCCACATCGACAATGAGTCAGGTCAACTGGCGCCGACAATGTTGCGATATGCTGGGTCGAAATCGTCATCACTCAAGAGACCATGCCTTATGGACGTAATCGCTGACGCTGTCGTCACCAACTGGGATGGCACGTGGACCTACCGGCCTGCCGTAATGGTCAGGCCCGAGACTGTCGAAGACATCGTCGAAGTCTTGACGAACACCGAGCGTTTTCCCTCGCCGGTTCGCCCTGCCGGCAGCAGGCACTCCACGGCCCGAATGAATGGTGATGACGGCGGCACGATCATCGATATGACCGGCATGAACGCGATCCTTGAAATCACGCCGGAGTTCGCAACGGTACAGGCCGGTGTGGAACACCTCGATTTATCGAGAGCGTTGCGGCGAGAGGGATTGCAGCTCCACATCACTACGGAAATCGGTAACACCACCCTTGCGGCAATGGCCTGTTCGGCCAGCAAAGACGCCTCATTTCCAGGCCAATACGGACAAATCAATTCGTTTGTCACGGGCGTAAAGCTGGTGACGCCGAAAGGTGAGATCCGCGAAATCACCGAGGAGAACGATCCCGGCGAAATGCGCCTCTTGCGCTCCAGCTATGGCCTGGTGGGGATCGTGTTTGAAGTCACAATCAAGTGCATGCCGACCCAAGCAATCGCAGTGCATCACGTCGAGCTTAGTCTGGAGGAGTTTAAGTCGAAGCTGCCGGAGTATGACCGCGAAGGCTATTCGGTCATGTATTATCTCTTTCCCTACGCTCGGCGCATCGTCGTGGAGTTGCGGCGTTTCAATCCCGGCAAAAAGCCCAGGTCGCGGCGCATTTGGTCTTACCGAAATCGGTTTTGGCGTAAATACGGACCAGCGCTGGCGCTCCGTATCAAACAGCTTGCGCCGAGTTTGACACTTCGCGACAGGCTGCTTGACGTCAATGATTGGCTACTGCGTAAGGGCGCCGTCTGGTTCATGCGAAGCTCGCGCACATGGCCTCATGCACAAACGATCAACTATCCACGCGCGCCGGGGCCAAAAAAATACATTTTCAGCATGTGGGCATTCCAAGAGCGGAACTACTTCGAGATCCTCGAACGCTATTTCGATTTTTGCGAAGATCACCGGCGCAAGACCGGGTACCGAACCGACATTCCCCATGTCGGCTACCGCATCATCCAGGACGACAGCTCCCTGCTCTCCTATTCGAAGGACGGCATGACTATGAGCATCGACCCGGCATCAACAGGCGGGCCCGAATGGGAGGAATTCCTACACGCCTATAATGAGTTCTGTTCGAAAGAAGGCGGCAAACCGCTGTTCAACCAAACGCCGTTCTTGACGCCCCTGCAGGCGCGCAAAGCATTCGGTGAACGCCTGGATGAGCTCAACGCGTACCGCCAGAAATGGGACCCCGAGGAGCGCCTGCTCGACAGCCTGTTCAGAGCAATGTTGAAATCAAAATAGGACAGCGCAGCGATTTTTGAGCGTCTGCTAGTCGCGTGCGAAGGCAGTGCGCAAAATCCAGAACATCAGCCGTTTCGGCAGCACCCTGATGGTTTTGAAAAAGATCGCGACGCGTCCGGGAAAAGCGACCTCGAAGCCGCCTTTGTCCAAGCCTTCGACAATCCGCCGGGCGGCCTTTGTCGGTTTCATGATGAAATATTTCGGCCGGTCATAATCAGCGTTGAGCGCCGTATTGACGAAGCCCGGATTGATCAAAGAGACCGCGATGCCTTTTGGCGCCAAATCGAGTTCCAGGCCTTCGGCCAGATTGATCATATAGGCCTTGCTGGCGCCATAGCTGCCGCTTTCCGGCAGCCCCGTATAGCCAAACAGCGACCCCATAATTGCGATTTGTCCTTTATGCCGCGCCAACATGAAGGGCAAGGCGGCGGCAATCGTATTGACCACTCCGTCGATATTGACCGCGTTCGTGCGATGGATGCTTTTGAGGTCCAATTCTGCGACATTGAATGGCGCATAGACACCGGCGCTTGGGATCACCAAATCGATCGGTCCCAATTGCTTTTCTATTTGCTGTGCAACTCCGCCCAACGCTTTGGCATCGGTAACGTCTGCGGGAAAAGCCGATATGGCGCTGTTCTGCTTTGCCAAGTCGGCGAGTTGATCCTTTGATCGTGCAGTCGCTGCCACCTTGACGCCGCGCTTGGCCAGCAGGAGCGCAATTTCTCGGCCTATGCCGCCTGTGGCGCCTGTGATCCAGCAAATCTTCCAATCGAGCTTTTTTGACAAGGTTCGCTTCCTCTGTCCGGTCTCGTGAATTTCTCGATCGAGGCCCCTCGATGGCTCGTCGCGGCCGCTCCGCGTCCGCTAGTCCTCGAACGGATCATGCACCAAGATGGTATCTTCGCGTTCGGGGCTGGTCGACAGCATGGCCACCGGCGTTTCGATCAGCTCTTCAACCCGCTTGACGTATTTGACGCATTGGGCCGGCAGATCCGCCCATGTGCGCGCACCGGCCGTCGATTGGGACCATCCCTCGAGGCTCTCATAAATCGGCTCGACGCTGGCTTGTGCGGATTCGGCTGCCGGCAAATGATCAATTGTTTCGCCGCCCAGGCGATAGCCTATGCACACTTTGAGTTCTTCAAAGCCATCCAAGACATCGAGCTTGGTGAGCGCAATGCCATCGATGCCCGAAACCTTGATTGTTTGGCGCACGAGTGCTGCATCGAACCATCCACAACGGCGGGGCCGGCCCGTTACTGTTCCAAACTCGTTTCCGCGTTCGCCAAGCATTTTTCCCACATCGTCCGATTGTTCGGTCGGAAACGGCCCCTCGCCGACACGCGTCGTATAGGCTTTGGTGATTCCGAGCACGTAATCGATGGCGCCTGGTCCGATACCGCTGCCGATCGCAGCTTGCGCTGCCACTGTGTTGGATGAGGTGACATACGGATATGTGCCGTGATCGATATCGAGCAAAGCGCCTTGGGCTCCTTCGAACAAGATGCGCTTGCCTTGTCGGCGCAACTTGTCGAGCAGCGGCCAAACCGCCTCGATATAAGGCAGAATACTCGGCGTAATTTCTATCAGCTTTCGCCGCAATTCTTCGGCGTCGATTTCCGCTTCGCCCATTCCCCGCCGCAGCGCATTGTGGTGGGTGAGAATTCTCGCGATTTTGGCTTCGAGCTCACTTGGACTCTGCAGATCCATCACCCGTATCGCACGCCGCCCCACCTTGTCCTCGTAGGCCGGGCCAATTCCGCGCTTGGTCGTGCCGATGCGATCATCGCCAGCAGCAGATTCGCGCAATGCATCCAATTCACGATGAATAGGCAGAATAAGCGTAGCGTTTTCCGCGATCCTTAAATTGTCGTGCGAGATCGGAATGTTCTGAGTCTCGAGGCCCTTGATTTCCTCCGCCAGAGCCCACGGATCGACAACCACGCCGTTGCCGATCACCGCCAGTTTGTTGGGCCGTACGACGCCGGAGGGCAAAAGCGAAAGCTTGAACACCTCGCCATTGATAACGAGGGTGTGGCCAGCATTGTGACCGCCTTGAAAACGCACAACGACATCGGCGCGCTCAGACAACCAATCGACAATTTTGCCCTTGCCCTCGTCGCCCCATTGAGAGCCAACCACCACGACATTGGCCATGTGCTTCTCCCGCCAAACCGGCGCTTCACAAACAAACAGGCCCCGGAACTTTCCGGGGCCTAACTCTATATAGCGCGCGCATTGAGTTGAAGCGAGTGCCATTGCTCAAGTGCCAAAACAGTCGCAAAGTTGGTAGCGAATGGAGGCGGACTGGGACTGCGAATCGCGCCATCCTCGTTGGTGGAGCAGTCGCCAAACCACTCGGCACCCAAAGTGCATGCTCATAGCGGCCAAGTGAAGCTGACAAGCCAATGACGTCATCCGTATCGGATAAGAAATGTGATTGGCCTCGTATCGTCGCCCATGCGGACATGGATTCCTTTTACGCAGCGATCGAACAGCTCGATGATCCCTCGCTTCGCGGCAAACCGGTCCTTGTCGGCGGAGGCAGTCACCGCGGCGTTGTGATGACCGCAAGCTACGAGGCACGGCCATTTGGCGTGGGAAGCGCCATGCCAATGAGAAAGGCGAAGCGATTGTGTCCCGACGCAATTGTCGTTCCACCGCGCTTCGAGCGCTATCGACAAGTGTCGGAAACAATCATGCAGGTGTTTTCGGAATTTTCGCCAACGGTGGAGGCATTGAGTCTGGACGAAGCTTTTCTGGATATGACGGGTGCCGAGGGAATATTCGGCGATCCCGAAAAAATTGGATATCGCATCAAGGACGCGATCCGCGAGGCGACCAACGGGTTGACCGCGTCGATCGGACTTTCCGGCACGAAATATGTCGCCAAGGTCGCCAGCGCCTATCGTAAACCCGACGGGCTAACCTTGGTCGAACCACACTGCGCTAAAGCCTGGCTGGCGCCCCAACCGGTTTCGCGGTTATGGGGTGCTGGACCGAAAACCCAGACGCGCCTGCACGAGATCGGACTGAAGACGATCGGCGACGTTGCGTGCGCCGATCCCAATTTCTTGTTTGAAAAACTCGGCAACAGTGGACTTCACTTTTTTGCGCTTGCCAACGCCGAAGACGAGCGCGGAGTGAGCAGACGAAGGATTCCCAAGAGCATCGGGTCCGAACGCACCCTAAGCGAAGATGTCAGCTCCGCATCCGACATCAAACGACATTTGAGGACATCGGCGGACCGCATCGCCAGCCGTCTGAAAAAGAAAAAATTGAGCGCTTCCGGGGTCAGGGTGAAGCTAAAGACATCCAGCTTCGAGATACTTTCTCGCCAGCGCTCACTCGCACAACCAACAGATGTAGGAGATCAAATTTATAAAATTGGCGCTGAGCTGCTAGCTGATTTCGATGATGCCGGTCCGTTTCGGTTGATAGGCATGGCAGCCTACGAGCTCGCGCCTACGGCTGCGCCAGTCCAAATGGATCTGTTTGGTCAAAGCACAAAACATCGGCGTCTTGAGGCTGCAATCGATCAGCTGAACCTGCGATATGCCTCTGGTACGGTGCGGCGGGCGAGAGACCTGGCGGGACGCCAAGGCGACCGCTTAGGCGCCACTCTCGATTTTTTGGATGACGAATGACGCCAGATAGCCTGGCGAGCTAAGGGGCACCTAGAAGCGCAGCTTCTGAGCCTGCACCACATGGGGCAGAGCACGCACTGCTTCGAGCACCTTGTCGGATATCGGTTCATCCATTTCGATCAATGCAATCGCGTCTCCGCCCAGTGATTCTCGGCCGAGCGCGAACGTCGCCACGTTGACTTTGTTTTCCCCGAACACCGTGCCGATCGCACCGATAAAGCCCGGTTGATCTGTATTTGTCGTATAGAGCATGTAGGAACCCAGCTCGGCCTCCATATTGATCCCCTTGACCTGAATGACGCGCGGCTTGCCATCGGAGAATACGGTTCCGGCGACCGACCGCTTCTGACGCTCGGTCTTCAATGTCAGTCTGATATAGGTTTCGTAAGCGCCCTCCTGGCCGCGCGTGACCTCCTCGATCGCGATGCCCCTCTCTTTGGCCAGCGACGTCGCGCTGACCATATTGGCATCTTGCAGCATGGGGCGCAGTACACCCGCCAGCACCGCCGAAGTCAGCGCGCGCGTGTTCATTTCTGCGATGTCGCCGGCATACTCGATGCGCACGGCCTTCAAACCAGACTCCGTCAACTGGCCGGCAAAGGAGCCCAACTGCTCGGCAAGCTTGACGAAGGGCTTGAGTTTGGGTGCCTCCTCGGCGCTGATCGAGGGAAAGTTGACCGCATTCGTAATGGCGCCGGTCAACAGATAATCTGCCATCTGTTCGGCAACCTGCTCTGCAACATTCTCCTGCGCTTCCGTCGTTGCCGCACCCAAATGTGGGGTACAAATGACGTTCGGCATTCCGAATAGCTCGTTGCTTTCGGCTGGCTCTTGCTCGAATACATCCAGTGCAGCGCCCGCGACGTGCCCTGACTCCAGAGCCATTTTGAGATCGCTTTCTATGACCAAGCCGCCTCTGGCGCAATTGATGATGCGCACACCTTTTTTCATCTTTTTCATCGATTTGGAATCGATTATGCCGCGCGTCTTGTCGGTCAGTGGTGTGTGCAGCGATATAAAGTCCGCGCGCCGAAACAACTCATCGAGTTCGACCTTTTCGACACCCAAGTCGGCAGCCCTTTCTTGCGATAAGAATGGATCGAATGCGACGACCCGCATTTTCAGTCCTGTCGCACGATCAGCAACGATCGAGCCAATATTACCGCAGCCGATTATGCCGAGCGTCTTGCCAGCCACCTCAACGCCCATAAATTTGGACTTCTCCCACTTGCCGGCTTGCGTGGAAGCATCTGCGGCAGCGATGTGGCGGGCCAGCGCCATCATCATCGTGATGGCATGCTCGGCCGTGGTTATGGAATTGCCGAGCGGAGTGTTCATAACGATGACGCCGCGCGATGTGGCGGCGGCTATATCGATATTGTCGACACCGATCCCGGCGCGTCCGACGACTTTCAGATTGTCGGCAGCCTGAACGATTTTTTCAGTGACTTTCGTCGCTGAGCGCACAGCCAGCCCATCGTAATCACCGATGATCTTGGCCAGCTCGTCCTTATCGAGACCGACATTGACGTCGAACTCAATTCCCCGCTCGGTAAATTTCTCTCCGGCCAGCGAGCTCATCTTGTCCGATATTAGGACCTTTGGTGCCACGTGATTGTTCCCCTCTTTAAGCCGCCGTCGCCATATCGGCGCGTACCGTGGCGAAAGCCCAATCCAGCCAGGGCATCAACGCTTCGATGTCGGAAGTTTCAATCGTCGCGCCTGCCCAGATCCGAAGCCCCGGAGGCGCATCGCGATAGGATCCTATGTCGAAGGCCACCTTTTCATCATTAAGCAGGCTGGTCATTTTTTTGGCGAACGCCGATTGTTCTCCAGCCTCGAGAGCCGTCACTTCGGGGTCGACAAATTTGAGGCAGACTGATGTGTTGGACCGCGTCTCGGGCCGCTCGGCCAAAAAATCGACCCAAGACGTTTGCTCAACCCACTTTGCGATTGCGGCTGCGTTGGCGTCGGATCTGGCCATCAGTGCCTTAGCTCCGCCCTCCTCAGCCGCCCACGACAAGGCATCGAGATAGTCTTCAACACACAACATGGATGGCGTGTTGATGGTGGCGCCTTCAAAAATTCCGGCAATCAGCTTGCCGCTCTTGGTGAGGCGGAAAATTTTCGGCATTGGCCATGGCGGCTGATAGCTTTCCAACCTCTCGACCGCCCGAGGCGAAAGAACGAGCATGCCGTGCTGGGCTTCGCCACCCATTACCTTTTGCCAAGAAAAGGTAACGACATCGAGTTTGGGCCAATCAAGCGCTTGTGCGAAGACGGCCGATGTCGCGTCGCAAAGAGTCAAGCCGCCTCGCTGATCGGCTATCCAATCGCCATTGGGAACGCGAACGCCCGACGTTGTGCCATTCCATGCAAAAATGACATCCCGATCAAAATCGATCTGGGCGAGGTCGGGCAAGTTCCCATAGTCGGCCTCAACAACCCGTGCATCATCGACTTTGAGCTGGGAGACCACGTCGCTGGCCCAACCTTTTCCGAAACTCTCCCACACCAGGACGTCCACGCCGCGCGCGCCGATCAACGACCATATGGCCATCTCCATAGCGCCTGTGTCAGAGGCCGGAACAATGCCGATGAGGTAGTCCTCAGGAATGCCCAACAGATTGCGCGTTTGATCGATGGCCTGCTTGAGCTTGGCCTTCGCAGGCGGCGCGCGGTGCGACCGCCCCAGCATAGCGCCCTGCAGATTGTTGAGTGAATAGCCGGGCCGCTTGGAGCAGGGACCGGATGAAAAATGCGGATTGGCTGGCCGCTCGTCCGGCCGAATTGGATTGGTCATTTGAATCTACCCTTACAGATAGTCGCCCCTCGTTGGGGAGGGGTGTCCCGCGGAGCGCTATAGAGGGTGCGCTAGAGCAAGTCAACGAGTGCTTTTGCGCGCGCCCGCGCGACAAAAAAGAAAGGCGGGCAAAGCCCGCCTGGAAGTTTTTGGGGTGTAGTCGGTGGTGAGTTGTTAATTATTGGAGCTCAATAGAGCTCGTATCTAAGACCAATCCGAAATTGATGTGCTTGAATGTCGCCGATCTGCAGGTCTGGCCATACGCCATCCGTCGAGTGGTCGGTCGAGGCCTCGCCCATATAGAGATAGCGATAGCCCGCATCCAACAGAAACCCTTCATGAAACGTCCAGCTGACGCCAGCCATGAGACCCGCGGCGAAATCGAAGTTGTTGCTTGCCCCTGGTGTCTCGGTGCCGTTTGGCGGACAAGGGCACGCGAAGGTGATCTCGCGTTTTTCGGTTTCATGATGCGCAAAGCCGATGCCGCCGCCGATATAGGGCGTGATGTGCTCGCGCGGCAGAATGTCGTAGTAGAGGTTGGCCAGTCCAACCAAGCTGGCGATGCTCACGTCGTGTGTCGAATTCGTCAACGCCTGAACGCCGCTGAAGGTTGTGTCGGTATTGTAATCGAGCGTCAGGTCTCCACGAACGTGTTCGCCGAAATAGTAGCCGATGCCGCCGCCGCCGCCCCATGTGTCAGGCATATCCTCTTGGTGATAATCGCTGATGCCATCGGAAGCGCTGGGCTCTTCGAAAAATGTCAGGCTGAAATCGCCACGGAAATACCATTCCACGACTTCGGGAATGGGCGCCGGCGCCGGAACCGCTGTCGGGCCAAATACATCGCCGCCCTTATAGACGGGATATGCCGGCGGCGCGGGCGGACTGGGATATTGCAAACCGCCTGCGTTCGCACTCATGGCGGGAATAGCCGTTGCGACCAGTGCGGCAAGCGTGAAGCGACGAATTGATCCCATAGGAAGCCCCTGTTTTCACCTGTTGGCTCAGCACGACCTCTAATGGTTGCCGAACCCTTAAGGCTGTCTCAATTCGGGACTATGGGGCAGAAAATTTAAGAGAAGCTTAATCGGTGCCGGACGCCGCAGCGGCCCCGTATGCCGGATCATAGCCCGGCAGATAGGTGCCCGTGCCTCGCATGGTGCCCATTACGGATTTGCTGCAAGAAGTCGATCGATGCGGTCGGCTGCCGTCGTGTCGAACAGGCCGCAACTAGGCTGCGGCTTGCTTCAGCGCGTCGACAATTTCCGAAACGGCCGTCCCGACGAGCTTTTCGTCCTCGCCTTCGGCCATCACCCGGATGACGGGTTCGGTTCCTGAAGGGCGGATCACCAGCCGGCCGGTTTTCCCAAGACGCGCCGTGACGTCATCGATCACCTTGCGAACGGCGCTGTCTTCCAATGGTTTGCCGTGTTTGAAGCGAACATTCTTCAAAATTTGTGGCAACGGCACAAATCGGTTGCAGACTTCGCTCACTCTTTTTTTGCTGGAGGCGACCACAGCCAATATTTGCAATGCCGTGACAAGACCATCTCCAGTGGTGGTGAAATCGGAGAGCACGATGTGTCCTGATTGCTCGCCACCGACATTGTAGCCATGCTTGCGCATGTGCTCGACGACGTACCTGTCGCCAACAGGCGTTCTGATAAGATTGAGGCCCAGCGTATCCAGATAGTGTTCGAGCCCCAGGTTTGACATCACGGTTGCCACGACACCACCTGCCGCCAACCGTCCTCTGCTCGACCAGAATTCAGCGACCACAGCCATCAGCTGATCGCCATCGATCAATTTGCCGTTTTCATCGCAAATAAGCACGCGATCGGCGTCACCATCCAATGCTATGCCGATATCGGCGCGCACTTCGCGGACTCTTGCACACAGCGCCTCGGGCGATGTCGAGCCGCAATCTTGGTTGATGTTGACGCCGTTTGGATCGACGCCCATGGAAATGACCTCGGCGCCGAGTTCCCAGAGGGCCAGCGGAGCGACCTTGTATGCTGCCCCATTGGCGCAATCGACGACAACCCGAAGGTCATTGAAGCGGATGTTTCGCGGAAGGGTTCGCTTGGCAAATTCAATATATCGTTCTTGAGCGCTGTCGATCCGTTTGGCGCGGCCAATGCCATCCGATGGCGCGAGCAGCGACTTCATGTCTTTTGACATGATTGCCTCGATCGCAATCTCAGTGTCATCGTCGAGCTTGTAACCGTCGGGACCAAACAGCTTGATGCCGTTGTCGCAGTATGGATTGTGCGAAGCAGAAATCATCACGCCAAGATCGGCACGTAATGATCTCGTCAGCATCGCAACGGCGGGCGTTGGCATCGGTCCCAATTGAAATACGTCCATACCAACGGACGTAAATCCGGAAACCAGCGCAGACTCGATCATGTAGCCCGACAGCCGCGTGTCTTTTCCAATCACGACCCGATGACGATGGTCGCCATTGGTGAACAGTTCCCCAGCGGCCATTCCGACCTTGAGGGCCATTTCCGCCGTCATTGGCTCTGCGTTGGCTAGACCGCGAATACCGTCGGTGCCGAATAACTTTCGCGACATTCAATTCCCCGCCTACACAATCCGACTGACCATCCAGTCACCTGTCGTCAAACGTCCATCATATCGCCATTGGATCAACATTATGCGACCAGTGTCACTGCAAAGGGTTTCAAATAATGTAAGCAAAAATTACACCAGTCAGGGAAATCGCCTGTCTGGTATGATTAACGGCTTTAAGCTATTGTTTTTTAGCGTATTTTCCAGAGGTAACCGCCTGCCATACCGCCTGTGCTTGCGCTGTCGCTGTGACATCGTGGACGCGCACGATTTGAACCCCTTGTGCCAAGCTTGCAAGGGCCGCTGCGATCGAACCGGCTTCGCGTTCGCGCGGATCCCTTTCGCCCGTAACCGTTCCGATGAAGCTCTTACGCGATACTCCTACCATGACAGGCACGCCGAGCGCATGAAACAGGCTCAAACCTTCACACAGCTGCAAATTGTGTTCGAGGTGCTTGCCGAAGCCAATTCCGGGATCCGCGATCAGTCGTTCGCGCCCGATTCCAGCGTTTTCGCAAGCTTCAATTCGGCTGGCCAAATAATCGAAAACGTCTAGCAGGACGTCGTCATAGACAGCCTCGTTCTGCATGGATTTTGGATCGGATTTGGCGTGCATTAACACGATTGGCAGATTGCTCCGCTTCGCTGCCGACATGCTTTTGGGGTCGTGGCTCAGAGCCGAAACATCGTTGATTATGTCCGCACCGGCCTCCGCAGCGGCCGCCATGACGACCGCTTTGCGCGTATCAATCGAGATTTTTGCCCGATTTCCCCTCAGACCTGCAATGACGGGCAGCACACGCCCGCATTCGTCATCGTCGTCGATCGTATCTGCGCCGGGGCGCGTAGATTCTCCGCCAATATCTATGATATCGGCGCCGGCGGAGACCAACTGGGCGGCATGCGAAATGGCCTGGTCGGTTTCATTATAGAGACCGCCATCGGAGAAGCTGTCGGGCGTTACATTGACGACGCCCATGATGCGGGGCGTCGTCAGCGCCAACCCGGCAATGGCAGGTCGCGGACTGGTGATGCGAACCAAAGCGTCCGCAATCGCGCCTTCGTCGGATGCGCCGACCTCATCGAAATTTCGAATTTCACTGGACTGTGATGGCGGTTTGCCAACCGTGATGTGGACTGACGCAAACGCGATGTTTCCACCAGCCAACGCCCCGGCTTTGCCATCGCGCAATGCCGCACGCGCCGCCCGACCATAGAGCAATCCCGTTGGGCGCAAATACAGGGCATCTTCCATGAAAGCTGCCTCTCAAAGAAAAGGAGCGACACCTGGGCGTCGCTCCTCACACTCTATGCGTTCATATTCAGCCGCCCAATGGGCAGACTCTGCCAAAGCTAGGTTTGCGGCTGCGGCTCCATTCCACCGGTATCAGACTGACCGCCCTTCTTGCGGCGTGTCTTCGTTTTGCCGGTCGTGGGCACAGCCGAGCGGATTGGCTCCAGTTCAGAATTGCCTTCGTCATCGTCACGAATTGGCGGCTTGCCCTTCAGCAAATTATTGATCTCGAGACCCGATAGGGTCTCGTATTCGAGCAATCCTTTGGCGATGATGTGCAGCTGCTTTTTATGCTTTGTGAGGAGTTTGCGGGCCATGTCGTAGCCTTCGTCGACAATACGATGGATCTCCTCGTCCACGAGTTTTTGGGTTTCGTCCGACAGGTTTTGGGTTCTGGTCACCGAGTGGCCGAGAAATACCTCGTCCTCGTTGTCGCCATAGGCCAGCGGTCCGAGTTTGTCGCTCATTCCGTATTGCGTGACCATGGCACGCGCCAGATTTGTCGCCATCTTGATGTCCGACGAAGCGCCTGACGTAACCTTTTCGTGCCCGAAGATGATCTCTTCGGCAACACGCCCACCCATGGCGACGGCCATATCGGCCTTCATCTTGGCCCGGGTCATGGACAACTGATCGCGTTCGGGCAACCGCATGACCATACCCAAAGCGCGGCCGCGCGGAATGATCGTCGCCTTATGCACGGGATCTGATGCCTCCATGTGGACGGCCACCAAGGCGTGACCGCCCTCGTGGTAAGCGGTGAGGCTTTTTTCCTCTTCGGTCATCACCATGGAGCGGCGTTCCGCGCCCATCATGACTTTGTCCTTGGCATCTTCGAAATCGAGATGGGTCACCAATCGTTTCGAGCGGCGTGCTGCCAGCAGTGCCGCCTCATTGACGAGATTTGCCAAATCGGCGCCGGAGAAGCCGGGCGTGCCGCGCGCGATCACCTTCAGATCGACATCCGGCGCCAACGGCACCTTGCGCGAATGAACCTTCAGAATCTTTTCGCGGCCAATGATATCTGGACGCGGAACCGTGATCTGACGATCAAATCGGCCGGGACGAAGCAGCGCGGGGTCAAGCACATCTGGGCGGTTCGTGGCCGCGATTATGATGATGCCCTCATTGGCTTCAAAGCCATCCATTTCCACGAGCAATTGGTTCAATGTCTGCTCGCGCTCGTCGTTGCCGCCGCCCAAACCGGCGCCACGATGGCGTCCGACGGCGTCAATTTCGTCGATGAAGATGATGCAAGGAGCATTCTTCTTCGCCTGCTCAAACATGTCG
>JAJFHN010000031.1 GCA_021775595.1 Hyphomicrobiales bacterium | reverse complement strand
AAGCGCGTGGTACTCGATCGCGAGCGGGTGAGCATTCATTTGCCGGACGGCGCCACGATCGAAGGCGCGGTGGTGCCATCGGCTTTTGGCGGAGATCTGGCGTTGATCCGCGCCCAATTGCCCGAGGGCCCGGCGCTTTCGGTCTCGGGCAAGAACGATGGCGCCTTGTATGTGGTGGCGTTGGATCAGGCCTCGCGCGCCATCGCGCCGACGCCGGCGGGCAAAGCCATTATGCCGCCTCATGCCTCTGCCCCCGGCGCGCACCTCCATCACACAGCGCCCGCTCAGCGCGGCAGCTCAGGCGGCGCGGTGGTTGATGAACTCGGCGGGTTGGTGGCGATCCAGACAATGGCCGGACGGCAGCGCTCGGAGGCGGTGCCTGCGCGCCACGTCGCGGCGCTGACCCAAGCCAGTGGCGCCGAGCAAAAGGACGCGAGCCAGCGTCGCGGCGTCGCCTATCGCACCTGCATGGCCATTTCCGCCAAGGCGAGGCGGGTCAGCGATGTGCTGCCGGACAACATTGCCAAGGACTTGATCGCTGCGTGCCTTGGCGCCGGCGCGCGCGATTTGATCGAGGGTGCGGGACAGATTCTGTCGAAGAGCCGCATGCAGGAGAAAGCCGGCGCGCTGTTTGCCCGCGCGTTGGAGATCGATCCCAATGCCGTCGATGCCCACATAGGCAGGACGATTGTCTTGGGCATTCAGCGCCGCCACCGTGAGGCGCTGGTCGATGTCCGCTGGATGCTCGATACCGCGCCTTGGGACCGCGAAGTTCAGCGCGTGGCGCTGCAAGCCTCCAAGGCCGCGGGCGACCGGGCACTGATCGAGCGCACATTGGCGTTGATCGCCAAGCACAATCCCACGGGGCTTGAGGCGGCTAAGGGCTTTGTCGGGATAACCAACGCGCCGCTGCCAAGGCTTTAGGCGGGCGGTACTTTCGACCAGCTTGAATTGGCCCGGTCGCGCACCTAGGTTGTCGATCGTGCTTCTGCGGCCACCGAGCCGCCTCCATTTTCGAAACGGATCGCCATGACACAAGACACCGAAGCTTGGCCGACGGAAATTCGTCTGTCCAAGGACAAGAATGTGCTGCAGATCAGTTTCGATGACGGCCAGATGTTTGACCTGATGGCCGAATATTTGCGGGTCAACAGCCCCAGCGCCGAAGTCCAAGGCCATGGTCCCGACCAGCGCAAGACGATTGCGGGCAAGCGCGACATAACCATTTCGGAACTTGAACAAATCGGAAATTACGCGGTCAAGATCCGCTTCGCCGACGGTCACGACACCGGCCTGTTTTCCTGGTCGTACCTCTATGAGCTGGGTCAGACTTACGAAGCGCGCTGGGCAATGTATCTTGAAGAGCTGCAAGCCAAGGGGCTGGCGCGTGGCTAGCTGTGCCTTCAGGCGGTTGCGAAGAACGCTTCGCCCGTCCCCAACAGCTTGTCATCGACCGCGCCGACAATCGCCGGGTCCTTATCGGCATAATCGATTGAGCTCAAGATGTGGCGCATGACGTTGAGGCGCGTGCGCCGCTTGTCGTTGGCGCGCACCACCGCCCAGGGCGCGTGCTCGGTGTGGGTGTGCTTGAACAGGTCGTCGCGGGCTGCGGTGTAAGCGTCCCATTTTTCGATCGAGGCCAGATCGATGTTCGAGAGCTTCCAGCGTTTCAATGGATCATGGCGGCGGGCGTGAAAGCGTTTGAGCTGCATTTCGCGGCCGATCGTCAGCCATAGCTTGAACAGCCGGACGCCGTCGCGCACCAGTTGGGCTTCGAACTCGGGCGCTTCAATCAGAAATTTCTGGACCTGGTCCTCGTCGCAAAAACCCATGACGCGCTCGACACCGGCCCGGTTGTACCAGGAGCGGTCGAACAGGACCATGTCGCCGGCGGTGGGCAAATGGGCGACATAGCGCTGGAAATACCATTGCCCGCTCTCGGTATCAGTCGGTTTGGTGAGCGCCACGGCGCGCGCGTGTCGCGGGTTGAGGTGACGCATGAAGCGGCGGATCGCGCCGCCCTTGCCGGCCGCGTCGCGTCCTTCGAACAGGACGACAATGCGTTCGCCTTCTGCCCGTGCCCAGCGCTGAAGCTTGAGCAACTCTATTTGCAGCAGCACCAAGTCCCGGTCATAGATCTTGCGCTTGAGACGGCTGTGATAGGGGAAGCCGCTGCTCGCTAGGGCGGCCTCGGCAATGTGGTCGGGCAGGTCGGGCGTATCGAGATCGAAGTTGGTGAAATCGAAGCCGCCGCTGCTCGCGCCTTGGCCGCCGTGCCCCGTGTCGTTTGTCATCGTCGTATCCCTGTTGCCGCTTGCACGGTGCCCATTGGTCGGGCGACATCCTAAGGCAGCTGGCGGTCTGGGCGATAATGAAATTGTCGCGCGGCCGTGCTAGGCGGGCCCGTGCTATAAGCGGGCTCGGCGAGCGGTTTGGCCGATCGGGTCGGCTGGGCCAGAGGGCGCGTGGCAGGAATAAGCTCTTGGAGATGGCTGCTTGTGACGGACGAGGTTCAAGCTGGAAGCACGCCGGCGAGCGATGACGAAGCGGCCGGGGGCGCCATGCGCGCGGGCCCGGCCGGATGGTTTGGCGAAGCGGTTGACCGTCTGCGATTGCGCAAATGGCTGCTGGCGAGCGCGCTCGGTGCTGATGCCGCCTTCGTGGCGTTTGCCGGTCTAGCCTTGCCGTGGGCTCTGCTTGGCGGGCTCTGCGTTTTAGCCGCCGCCGCGTTCGTACCACGACAGGTGGCGGCGCCACGGCAGAAAGCGCGCGAGCGGGAAAAAGCGCTGGAACTCGATCGCGACGCCGCGCGCTTGGGCCAAATCATGGAAGTCATTCCCGATCCGGCGATCCTGTTGACCCAGGCAGGTACCATCGTCTCCTTCAACGCGCGCGCCGCGCAGCAGTATCGCGATCTGCGCCCCGGCGCGAACATCTCTTCTTTCGTGCGCCATCCCGAATTTTTGGACGCCCTTCGCGATGTCGTCCAGGCCGAAGCGCCAATCACGGTGAGCTTTATGGAACGCGTCCCGCTCGAGCGGCGGATCGATGCAAGCCTGGCGATGTTGGCGCCGGCCGCCGTTGCGGTTGGAGAAGCGTCATTGGTAATGGCGTCTTTGCGGGATTTGAGCGAGCACGAGCGTACCAATCGCATGCGTCAAGATTTCATCGCCAATGCGAGCCATGAATTGCGCACACCCTTGGCGGCGCTGATCGGCTTCATCGAGACACTGCAGGGGCCAGCGAGTAACGATGCCAAAACGCAGAAGCGATTTCTCGGCATCATGGCCCAACAGGCGAGCCGGATGACGCGGCTGATCGACGACTTGCTGTCCCTGAGCCGGGTCGAAATGAAGGCGCATTTGACGCCGCAGGAAGTGGTGGATGTGGGTGAAACCGTCCGCCACGTCATCGACATGCTTGAGCCACTGGTGCGCGATGTCGATCTCCAGCTGATTTTACGGGACGATGGCGGCCCCGCGCCCGTGCAAGGCGATCGTGACGAGCTGGTGCAGCTCTTTCAAAACCTGATCCAAAACGCCATCAAATACGGCGCCGAGGGCGATGCGGTGACGATCGAGATCGAGCGATTGGAGAGCTCGGCGTCCGATCAGCCCCAGATCGCGGTTTCTGTGATCGACCGGGGCGTCGGCATCGCGCCCGATCATCTGCCGCGGCTGACCGAGCGGTTTTACCGGATCGATGTGGCGAGCAGCCGCGACAAGGGGGGAACGGGATTGGGCTTGGCCATCGTCAAACACATCGTCAACCGGCATCGCGGCGAGTTGCAAATCACCTCCCAACCTGGCGAAGGATCGACCTTCAGGGTCGTGCTGCCGCTGATTGCGGGCGAGCGGTTGGCCGAGACGGATCAGAATCCGCCGGCAACCGATTCCCATAACGCCGTCAGCTGAAATAACACAACAAGAACAAAGATATAAACTGTCATAAATCTGTATAGCAGATGTCATAAAACAATAGCGCCGGGCCTCTAGTGTTGCTCGCGTGGACGGCCCCGTCGTCCCCATGTAACCGCTTTCATTTCAATAAGGGAGAGCACCCGTGAAAACCAAATTGTTCGCATTGGCTGCGGCAGGAGCCGTGGCTGGCGCGATCGCGACCACCCCTGCGCTGGCGCGCGATCAAATCAGGATTGTCGGCTCATCGACGGTCTATCCGTATACCCAGGCCGTTGCCGAGGAATACGCCAAAAAATCCGGCAAGGCGCCGGTCTTGGAGTCCACCGGAACCGGTGGCGGTATGAAGCTGTTTTGTGGCGGAATCGGCGAAGCATTTCCTGATATCACTGGCGCTTCGCGTGCGATGAAGCAGTCGGAGTGGGAGCTGTGCACCAAGAACGGCGTCACCGACGTCAGCGAGGTTCTGATTGGCTATGACGGTCTCTCGGTCGCGCTCTCGCGTAAAGGTCAAGATTTCGATTTGACGAAGGCCCAGCTTTACCAAGCGCTCGCCTCCAAGCTGCCGGTCGACGGCAAGCTCGTTGATAATCCCAACAAGACGTGGTCGGACATCAACAAGGCTTTGCCGAATGTTCCGATCCTGATCTATGGCCCGCCGCCCAGCTCAGGCACGCGCGACGCGTTCAACGAGCTGGTGATGGAGAAGGGTTGCGAGAAGGTCGCCTTTTTCGAAGCCAAGAAAAAAGAGCTCAAGGGCACGAAGGTCGAGGTCGTCTCCAAGGGCAAGAAGAAGATGAAGGATGCCTGGAAGGTCTACCGCAAGGAGACCTGCCGGCCCATGCGCCAAGACGGTCTGTTCGTCGAAGCGGGCGAGAACGACAATTTGATCGTTCAGCGGCTTGAGGCTGATCCCAAGGCGCTCGGAATTTTCGGTTACTCGTTCCTGTTCGAAAATCAGGACAGCTTGAAAGCGGCGAAAATCGCGGGCGTTGTCCCCGGTGGCGGCACCATCAAGGACGGCAGCTACGGCATCTCGCGGCCGCTGTTCTTCTACATCAAGAACGCCCACCGCAAAGTGATCGACGGTATGAACGACTTCATCGCCGAATATGTCAGCGAAGGATCGTTCGGCCTTGATGGCTATCTCGTCGACCGGGGCCTTGTGACGCTCTCAGATGAGGATCGCGAGAAGATCAGAAATGTGGCCGTCACAGGCGAAGGCCAGACGCGCTACACGAACTAACCGCGCATCTTGGGTTGGGCCGGGCGTGAGCTGCGCCCGGCCCCGCCCGTCATTGGGCCCCAAAGCGCGGGCTCTGGATTGGCGAAGCCGCGGCGGCAGACAAGTCGCGTCTTGAGGACCACTCGATCATGACCGCCTACGTGTT
>JAJFHN010000004.1 GCA_021775595.1 Hyphomicrobiales bacterium | reverse complement strand
ATTCGTGCCATCGAGGGCGGCCATGAATGCCGACTTGGCGCCCGCCTCGTCACCCTTGAGCAAGAGGTCGGCGACGACGCCGTCTGATGCGTCCTCCCAGAACCGCCTGCGTGTGCGTCCATCGGCGATGCGCTCCATGACCAAATCACGAAAGCTGCCCAAAAAACTGACCAAGCGACCATAGGCGGCAGGCACCGTGCTCTCCAGGCGGGCCTTTAGCATGCGCGCGACGATGGGTGCGGAACCGGCCGTCGAAATGGCGATCACAAGCGGCGAGCGGTCGACAATCGAAGGCGTGATGAAATCGCAAAATTCCGGTTTATCCGGTACGTTGACCAGGATGCCCGCCTGCTTTGCAAGGTCGTGGAGACGGGCATCCAGATCAGCGTCCTCGGCCGCGCCATAGGCTACGCTGCAGCCCTTCAGATGGGCCGCCTCAAGTGGATCGGCAACGTGACTCAGGCGATCATGGTCGCGAATCTCGCGGAAGTCGCCGGAGAGCTCATCAGCAAGCACGCGCACATGGGCACCGGCACGCAGCGCGAGCTCGGCCTTGCGGGCTGCCGCCGTGCCGCCACCGACAACGAGGACGGTCTTGCCAGACACATCGAGAAAGACGGGCAAATAATCCATAGAGCGATGGGCTTCCTGTTGGGCCTCGGGCGGCCGCTGTTCAATTTTTCTGGCGCGCAGCCCAAGCGAGCATGGCGCCGCCCCATTTGTCGGCGGTCGCGGCGTCCACATCCATGATCGTAAAGCGCCGCCCCTCGCGGATCGTGATGCGCATCAAGCGCATGTCGGAGTCGAAGGTCACGTCCTCCAACTTGATCTGGCGACCATATGGCGCGGAAAAATTCTCGAATTCCTCGACCGTTTCGGATGTCATTTTTTTTCTTGTCCCCAATAGAAGGCCGCTTCGAGTTTCATGCTCCAATCGCGCGGCGTGTCGCGAAAGTCGGGCTTCACATCGAAGTGGAGAAAAATCTCGCCGTCTTGCGCAGCCTTGATGACCAGCTTCTTCAGCTCGTCAAAGGAAACGACGTCGGGATGCTGGATGATGAGATCGCTCAAGTTGGCCATAGACTGTGGTCCTTGCGTGGGCGGTCAATTGGAGGCGACGGGCCGGCCAAATCGCATGCGGTAGAGCAGGCGGCCCGATCTGGCTTGGGCCGCATCCTCAAAGCGCGTGCGGTTGTGCAGCACATTGTTGCAGATAAGGGCCTGGCCGGGCTCAAGGCGGTGGTGGAACATCAGAGGATCGCCGTCGCGCAACAGACGCTCGAGAAAGCCGACCGCGGCCGCTGTATCGCCATCGTCGCGCCAGGCGATGTTTCGGGTCCGCGCCGTATAGCGCATGACGAGTGCACCGCCAGCCGCATCGATCGAAAACACTGGACCAATTGACGCCGGACGCACATCGCCATTGTCTTCCACATGAGCCGGGATGGTCATGGCGCGTGGGTGCATCAGCGCGGCGATGAAGTCCGGATCCTCGTCGCGCAAACGGATATAGGCGATGTCGGGATCAAATAGTTGGTTTTCGCCGCCTACTGGCGCTTGGCGCACGCAATAGAGAATAAAGGCGCGTATCGGCGCGCTTGGATCGTTGTAGTAGCCGTCCGTATGCCAATTGAGGGGTCGGTCGGTGTAGGGAATGAAGCCACCGCGAGCGCGAACGCTTGAGACCTCGAGGTCGACGACGCCATCGTCGGCGGCCGAGCGATGGCGTTCGTGAACATCGAGGCCAAGGTGGGCCGCGAAATCGGGTAAGGCAGAGCGGGCTTGCTCGGCCACGGGCGCCTCCTCGAGCGCGACAATAGCCAAGTTGGCGCGGGCGCAGGATTCGGTCACCGCATCGACCTCGGCGGGAGAGGGCTGGGCGAGGTCGCGAATGTGAATCACGCAGGATTGCGCGCTGGCGGGGAACGCCGCCAGCTTCGCCTCGCGCCAGATTTCATAGGCATCGCGAGCGCCGAGATCAAAGGGACGGGACGGCGGGTTGAGTGTCTCAAGCAATTGATGCGCCATTATTTTACGCGAACGACACCTGGTTTGCACGGCGGCTCCAACCGGTTGGCGGAGCGGAAATTACGACCGTGCCATCTGGGCCCCGATGCAGCCCTCATGCAATACATTCGAACTATATGATATAATTTTTTTTTGTGATATAAAATGCCTAACGTGCCTGTGCTGCTTATGCCGAATTGGCTGCAATAATTTCATAGACTCCGGCGGTACGGCAACGTTTCTCGTTCTCCGCCATCTTCGGCGCAAGCCGGAGTTGGCGATCTGTTTTTCGGCAGACGCGTGGATCGTGCGGACGAAGCGCAATTTGGGAGAGGATTTGCTCATGGCTAGGGACAATGGTTCAACGCCGAAAAAGAACGGCGCACCGGCGGAGAAAAACGGATCATCGAGCAAGAAAGAACTTCATCCCACACCCATGCTCGATGAGCTGGAGAGCGGTCCGTGGCCGAGCTTCATCACCGGGCTGAAGCGCTTGCGGGAAGCCGACGATCAGCAATACGCGCCGATGATGAACGACCTGATGGGTCAGCTTGAGCACTCCTATGAAGAGCGCATGGGTTATTGGAAAGGCGGCGTGGTCGGCGTTTATGGCTATGGCGGCGGCGTCATTCCGCGGTTTTCGGAAGTCGCCGAGCAATATCCCGAATCGAAAGAATTCCACACGCTGCGGGTGCAGCCGCCGGCGGGTTTTCATTACACGTCGGATATTCTGCGCTCGCTCTGCGATATCTGGGAAGAGCACGGCTCGGGTCTGATTGCGCTGCATGGTCAGAGCGGCGACATCATGTTTCAAGGCTGCTCGACCGAGAACACGCAGAAGGCCTTCGACGCGCTCAATGCAGTGGGATTTGACATGGGCGGTGCAGGCGCGGCCATGCGAACATCCATGAGCTGCGTGGGTCACGCGCGTTGTGAGATGTCTTGCTACAACGAGGTCAAGGCCCATCGCGACGTGATCAACGAATATCTGGACGAAATGCACCGTCCGGCCTTGCCCTATAAATTCAAATTCAAATTCTCCGGCTGTCCCAATGACTGCGTCAACGCAATCCATCGCTCGGACTTTGCGGTGATCGGCACCTGGCGCGACGACATGAAGGTCAACCAGGACGAAGTCAAAAAATACGTCGCGAATGTTGGCCGGAAATACATGATTGATTCGGTCATCGCCAATTGCCCGACCCGCGCGCTCAGCCTGAACGATGACGATACGCTCGATGTCGACAACAGGAGCTGCGTGCGCTGCATGCATTGTCTCAACGTGATGCCCAAGGCGCTTTCGCCGGGCGACGACAAGGGCGCCTCAATCCTGTTGGGCGGCAAGCGGTCGCTGAAAGTCGGCGACACGATGGGGACGGTTATCGTGCCCTTCATGAAGCTCGATACGGATGAGGATTACGAGAAGCTCGTCGAATTCGCCGGCGAAATTCTCGAGTTCTTCGGCGACAATGCACTCGATCACGAGCGTATTGGCGAGACCATAGACCGTATCGGTCTGCCGGCATTCCTTGAGGCGCTTGATATCGATGCCGATCCCAACATGGTCAACCATCCCCGCACCTCGAGCTATGTGCGGACGGACGACTTCACCGAGGAAGCGGACAAATATCTGCGGAAGAAGGCCGAAGAGAAATCCGGCAAGGAAGACGCCGCCAACACCAATGAGCCGGACCGTCCGGTCGCTGCCGAATAGCGGCTTGCAGATTTTTAGGGAGAGCGACGCGCATGAGCACCGAGCATCAGACACCCAGGCTTCCCGACGAGCACGGTGTGCCGGATCCATTCCTATACATGCATCCGGTGATGAAAAAGAATTTCGGCAATTGGGACTGGCATGAGCGACTGCGGCCAGGCGTGCTGCATCACCGCTCAAAAAGCGGCGAAGACATTTGGACCGTGCGCGCTGGCACGCAGCGCCAAATGGACGTCTTTACGATCCGCAAGCTGTGTGACATCGCCGACGAATTCGCCGAAGGGCATGTGCGGTTCACGACGCGCTCCAACATCGAATATCTGATCTCCAAGAAGGAGATGATCGAGCCGCTGGTTGAGCGGCTGATCGAGCAAGGATTTCCCGTCGGCGGCACCGGCAATTCGATCTCGATGATTTCCCACACCCAGGGCTGGCTGCATTGCGACATCCCGGGCACGGACGCTTCGGGCGTCGTCAAGAGCTTGATGGATGAGCTCTATGAGGACTTCATCAAGGAAGAGATGCCCAACCGGGTACGCATCACGACGTCCTGTTGCCAGGTGAATTGTGGAGGACAGGGCGATATCGCCATCAATGTTCAATACACCAAACCGCCCAAGATCAATCACGATCTGGTGGCCAATATCTGCGAGCGCCCAGCCGTGGTTGCGCGTTGTCCGGTGGCGGCGATCCGGCCGGCCATGGTCAACGGCAAGCCGTCGCTCGAAGTGGACGAAAAGAAATGCATATGTTGCGGGGCGTGCTATCCGCCGTGCCCGCCGATGCAGATCAACGGACCCGAGTCGACCAAGCTGGCAATTTGGGTTGGCGGCAAGCATTCGAACGCGCGCACCAAGCCGACGTTTCACAAATTGGTCGCTGCCAATCTGCCAAACAATCCGCCGCGCTGGCCCGAGGTGGCCGAAGTGGTGAAGAAGATCATCTACACCTACAAGGAAGATGCGCGCGATTGGGAGCGCGTGGGCGAATGGATCGACCGGATAGGTTGGCCCAGGTTCTTCGAGATGACCGGGCTCGGCTTTACCAAGCACCACCTCGACACTTGGCATGGCGCGCGCAAGTCGTTGAACGCGTCGACTCATATCTATTTCTAGCTACGGTTCGTGATCCGGCATGACAATTGAAGTATGCGGGTGCGCCGGGCGTCGACCTGGCGAGCGGATCACGCGATGGAGCAGCTCGTGAAGTTTAGCGTCGTGGTGAACGAAGGGCCTTATACGCATCAGGCCTCGGACTCGGCCTATCAATTCACCAAGGCCGCGCTGGAGAAGGGGCACGAGATCTATCGCGTGTTCTTCTATCATGACGGCGTCAACAACGGCACGCGGCTGACGGTGCCGCCCCAGGACGAGCGCAACATTCAAGTCAATTGGACGGAACTGGCCGAGCAGCACGAGCTTGATCTGGTGGTCTGCGTTGCCGCGGCCCAGCGGCGCGGCGTGCTCGACAAAAGCGAGGCCGACCGGCTCGGCAAGGACGCGGACAATATCGCGCCGGGATTTCGGATCTCGGGCCTCGGCCAACTGATCGATGCGGGCATTGCTTCGGACAGGCTAGTAACATTCGGCGATTAGACGGTCCCACGAAGCGGTCCGAGAGAAACTGGAAGGATGAATAAGCGTGTCGATGGAAGAACCGGATGTCTCACAACCGGGCGTCACCAAGAAATTCATGTACGTCAACCGAAGAGCGCCCTACGGCACGGTCTATGCCCTGGAGTCGCTTGAGGTGGTGCTGATCGGCGCAGCGTTCGATCAGGACGTCTCGCTCGCCTTTCTTGACGACGGCGTGTTTCAGATCGTCAAGGGGCAGGACACAGCCGGCATCGGCATGAAGAATTTCTCACCGACCTACCGAGCGCTCGGCGACTATGAGGTCACCAAGCTCTATGTCGAAAAGGAGTCGCTAGAGACACGCGGCCTGTCGGAAGACGATCTGCTGGAGATCACCTATGAGGACGAGGACGACGATTGGGCGGAGAAGCCCTCGATCCACGTGGTCAAGCGCGATGAGATGACCCAGCTCATGGCGCAGCAAGACGTCATATTGAGTTTTTGAGGGCGCTGTCTGGACCATGTCGATGCTTCACACAATCAACAAATCGCCCTTCGAGACCTCGACATTTGCCAGCTGTCTCGGCCACGCGGCAGCAGGTGACGCGGTGCTGCTGATCGAAGACGGCGTATATGCTGCCATCGCAGATACGGAGCCGGGCAAACAGATCAAGGCGAAGAACGGCACGGTGTCGTTTTATGTGCTGGGGCCTGATGTCGCCGCGCGCGGTCTCACCAACGGTTCGCTTGCCGAGGGTATTCAAGTCGTCGATTATGCTGGCTTCGTCGATCTCGTGGCAGAGCATGAAGTTGCCCAAGCATGGCTGTGAGGCGCCGATAAGCCGGAGCGGCAGGACGCAATACGGAATTTGGAAAATGGAGCGATCCCAATGGCGTACGAACTGAACGGAACCACGTACGAACACGATGAAGAGGGTTACCTGGCGGACATCAATGTCTGGAACAAAGAGCTCGCGGAGCTGATCGCCAAGGAAGAAAACCTCGATATGTCGGAGGAGCACTGGGAGGTTGTGAACTTCCTGCGTGATTATTACGAAGAATATCAGATCGCGCCCGCCATCCGCGTCCTCGTCAAGGCGATGAAAAAGTCGTTCGGGCCTGAGAAGGGCAACAACAAATATCTCTATACGCTGTATCCGTATGGCCCCGCGAAGCAGGCGTGCAAAATCGCCGGCTTGCCGAAGCCGACGGGCTGCGTCTAGCAGCAAGCAAACGGCCGGTGCCTGACGGGCCGGCGAAAGGGTGGATGTCGTGCTTACCGGCGCATATGCACTGCTGTTCTATGTCGCGACCCTGGTGTTGGTCGGGGGCATTGGCCGTAAGGTTGTGCAATACGCGAGGACGCCCGCTCCTTTGAAGATTCCGACGACGCCGGCGCCAGTGACGCGCGGCGGCGTCGTGATGCGCTATGTGCGCGAAGTCGTGCTGTTCGAAAGTCTGTTCAAAGCCAACAAATGGATCTGGCTGTTTGGTTGGATCTTTCACGCCGCCTTGCTGCTCGTCTTGATACGGCATCTGCGCTACTTCACCGAGCCCGTCTGGGCGATCGTCGCCCTGATGCAACCGCTCGGCATCTATGCCGGGTTTGCCATGGTGGCTGGTCTGCTGTGCCTGTGGGCGCGGCGCTTCCTGGTGCCGCGGGTTCGCTATATCAGCGCACCATCCGACCATCTGATGTTGGTGCTTCTGATCGCCATCGGCGTCAGCGGACTTTTGATGAAATACATTTTTCGCACCGATTTGGTGGCGCTCAAGGCGTTCTTTCTCGGGCTCATGCGCTTCGATATTCAACCGCTTCCCGCCGACCCGGTGTTGCTCATTCACCTGTTCCTGGTCGCGGTATTGATGATCATCTTTCCGTTTTCCAAACTTCTGCATGCGCCTGGCGTGTTCTTCAGTCCCGGCCGCAACCAAGTCGACAATCCGCGCGAGCAGCGTCACCTGGCCGGCTGGACGGCGAAACTGGGGGCGGGCCAGTGAGCGAGGCAGCGACAGTCGAGCAGCCTCTGAGCGTGGAAGATTTCTACGACGCGACGGTGCTGCCCGATCCTTGCGAGATCCCGGTCATCGAGCCCGGCGCCATGGCTGACAGCAAACCGTATGAGGCCGCGCCAGAATTTCAGAAGGCGCTCGGCTTTCCCGGCGAGCTTGTCGACGATTGGCATGAAAAAGCAATCGCAAAACTTGGTGAGCTGGTAGAGGGCAGCCGGGCCTTGCGGGTTTATCTCGACACTTGTGTCAAATGCGGGGCTTGCACCGACAAGTGTCACTATTTCCTCGGCACGGGCGATCCCAACAACATGCCGGTGGCGCGGCAGGATCTGCTGCGTCAAGTCTACCGGAAACATTTCACCGTCGCCGGAAAGTACTTTCCCTGGCTGGTTGGCGCGCGCGACCTCGATGAGGAAGTTCTGGACCAGTGGTACAGCTATTTTCACCAGTGCTCTCAATGCCGACGCTGCTCGGTCTATTGCCCCTACGGCATTGATACGGCTGAGGTTTCAATGGCGGCGCGGGAGATCATGGCCACCGTCGGCAAGGGACAAAAATACTGCAACGAGATCATCGGCAAGGTCGAGACGATCGGCAACAATCTGGGTCTGCAGAAAAAGGCGCTGGTGGCCACGCTCGAGGATCTGGAAGAGGACATCGAAGACGAGACCGGCGTCGCCGTCAAAATCCCGGTGGACAAGAAGGGCGCCGACATTCTGCTGGTGACCCCGAGTGCCGACTTCTTCGCCGAACCGCATATCGATGGCCTGATCGGCTACGCCAAAGTGTTCCACCAAACCGGCGCCTCATGGACGATCAGCTCCTATGCTTCGGAGGCGGCAAACTTTGGTTTGTTTATCGGCTCCAACGAGAACATGCGCGAGGTGGCGCTGCGCATTCGCACCGCGGCGCAGGATTTGGGCGTCAAACGGATCATATTCGGCGAATGCGGTCATGCCTGGCGGGTGGCTTACAGTTTCCTCAACACGTTGGCCGGACCTTTCGATTTTCTCGATCAGAACTATCCGGTCCCCCAGCACATCTGCGAGTACACGTACGACCAGATCGAAGCGGGCAAAATCAAGTTCGACAAATCAGCAAACGACCACATCCGGCTGACGTTTCATGATTCCTGCAATGTGGCGCGGGGCTCGCGCATGGGCGACACGCCAGGGGGGCAGTTCGAAATCCCGCGGACGATCATTCGGGCGTCCTGCAATCATTTTTTCGACATGGCGCCCGACACCATCAAGGAAAGTACATTCTGCTGCGGCGGCGGCGGCGGGCTGCTGACCGACGATCTGATCGAGCTGCGCAAAAAAGGCGCGCAGCCACGCATGCGGGCGCTACAGCAGGTGGCGCAGGACCATGGCGTGACGCACATGGCGGCGATTTGCGCGATCTGCAAAACGCAGTTTGCCAAGGTCATGCCCGATTACGGTTTCGACATGGACGCCATTCTCAGCGTCCATCAACTGGTCTCCAACGCCATCATTCTCGATGACGCGAAGACCGATCAGCCCGAAGCGGGCGATGGCGACAATGCCCAGCCGGCGGCAGCGCAATAGTCAACGACGCAGAAGTGGAGCACGTGTTGTGAACGAACATACTTTCCGGCGCTTTCGGGACGGCGACAATGCGACGCCGCCTTTGGAAGAGAAGATTTTCACCGCCGATTATTCCCATAAGTGCCCCACCTATGTGAACAGGACGCCGCCCTGTCAGGGGAGCTGTCCCTCGGGTCACGAGATCCGGGGTTGGCTCGGTATCGCACGCGGCATGGAGAAGCCGACCGTCGAGGGCATGACGTGGCAAGAGTTCGCATTCTTGCGCATGGTCGAGGCCAATCCGTATCCATCGGCCATGGGCCGGGTGTGCCCGGCGCCGTGCGAGGATGGCTGCAACCGCAACGAAGTCGACGACTTCGTCGGCATCAACGCGGTGGAACACTATGTCGGCGACTGGGCGACAGAGAACGGTTTGAAACTGCCTGGACCAGGCAAAGACACGGGTAAGAAGGTTGCCGTCATTGGCGGCGGACCGGCGGGACTCACCGCGGCTTATTTCCTGCGCCGCAAAGGCCATGCGGTCACCGTCTTCGAGGCTCAGGAGAAACTTGGCGGCATGATGCGCTACGGCATTCCGGGCTACCGGACGCCGCGCGACATGATCGATGCCGAAATCGACCGCATCGTCGAATTGGGATTGGAGGTCAAAACCGGCGTGTCGGTCGGCACTGACGTTACGATCGAACAGTTGGAGAAAGATTTCGACGCCGTCTTCTGGGGCGTCGGAGCGCAAACGGGCCGGGGTCTGCCGATCGAGGGCTGGGGCTCGGGTAACTGCTTGAGCGGCGTCGAATTCCTGGACGCCTTCAACCAGGGTTGGGTGTTCTCAACCGCCAAGCGGATCGTCGTCGTGGGCGGCGGCGATACGTCGATCGACGTGGCGTCGGTTGCCAGGCGACTGGGTCATGTGAGCCACTCTCATCCCAAGGACCATGCCGACAACATCGTGCTGGGCCACACCGCAAGCGACGTTGCGGGAACGATTCGCCGCGAGGGCGTGACAGCCGTGTTGACCTCGCTGTTCCCGGTGGAGGGCATGACGGCGGCCGAGCACGAGCGCGAGGACGCCTTGCGCGAAGGCGTCGATATCCAAGGCGGCGTCATGCCGCTGGAGGTGGTGCACGACGCCGAGGGCAAGATCCAAGCGCTGAAGATGTGCAAATGCGATATGGACGGCATGAGGCCGGTTCCCCAGGAAGGAACGGAATTCTATCTTGAGTGCGACATGATCGTGTCGGCGATCGGTCAGATGGGCGATTTGTCGGGCGGGCTCGAGAGCCTCGACAACGGGCGCGGCTTCATCGACACCGATCCGATGTACAAGGTCAAAGAGCGGGAGATGCATTTCGCCGGCGGCGACATCATTCGCCCGCATCTGCTCACGACGGCCATCGGACAAGGCCGGATCGCGGCGGAATCCATCGACCATTTTCTGGCTGGCGCGCCGCTTGGCAAACGGCCGAAGGTGGATGTCCATCACTTCAATCTGTTGCGCGAGTTGCAGGAACGCGGCCTGGAACCGGAAGAATACGATCACCAGCAAAAGCGTGGCACGGCGGAAGACAATTACGCGATCCACAATTATGAGGACCGCGGCGCCACGCAGATCATTCCCCACGACGATCTGTTCAAGGGGCATTTCCCATTCGATGAGCGCGACAAACGGGATCAGGTGTTGATCGTCGGCGACAATGTGTTGGGCAATTTCGATGAGCGCGTCAAAAAATTTACCGAGGAGCAGGCGGTGCACGAAGGCACGCGCTGCATGAGCTGCGGCATGTGCTTCGAGTGCGATGCATGCGTCATCTACTGTCCGCAGGACGCCATTTTCCGCGTGAAAAAAGATCAGCGGGCCGTTGGGCGCTATGTAGACACCGATTACACCAAATGCATCGGCTGCCACATCTGCCAAGACGTCTGCCCGACCGGTTACATCCAAATGGGCCTTGGGGAATAGGAGCGCCATGGCTCCAAGCAGCGTTTTTGCCATTATTCTGGCCGCTCTTGTGCTGAGCGCTTCGATGGCGCCGCAGCACTGGTCTGCGCGCGCCGCCGAGCCCTCCACCGGTGTGCCGGTGCCTAAGCCACCCAAGGGCCGGGGAAATGAATGCGTTGCCGAAACCGACTACATCCGGCGCTACCACATGCAGCTGCTGGATCATCAGCGCGACGATACGGTGCATGAGGGTATCCGCACCAAACAGTTCAGTCTCAAGCAATGCATCGACTGCCATGCGGTGCAGGGCCCCGATAACAAACCTGTGGCCTATGACGATCCCTCGCATTTCTGCCGCAGCTGTCACGATTACGCGGCCGTTGCGATCGACTGCTTCGAATGTCACGATTCAAAGCCGCAAAAGAGCGCAGCGGCGCGAGAGGCCTTTCGCGGTTCGATGCTGGCGCTCGAAGGCTATTTGAAGGCGCGCGGCCCATGAGCCGGGATCATCAGCGAAATAATGCGCCGCAGGAGCAAAGCCGGCGGGACATCTTACGCGGTGCGGCAGCACTTGGCGGCTTGGCACTGGCGCCCGGCGTCACGCTACATCTGATCGGTGGCGAGGCCGCCGCGCGGCCGGCCGATGAGGCCGTCAGCGACACGCACCGTTGGGGCATGTTGATCGATGCCGGCAAATGCGGCGATGGCTGTCAGGAGTGCGTCACGGCATGTGCCGATGAAAACGGCTGGGACCCGGATGGAAAGCTGCCAACGGACGCGCAATGGATCCGCAAGATCGACTTGCGCGATCCCAAGAGTGGCGCCGAACGCACGCTGCCGATGATGTGCCAACACTGCGCCTCGCCGCCCTGCGTCGACGTTTGTCCCACCGGTGCCTCTTTCAAGCGCGCCGATGGCATCGTGCTCGTTGACAAGCACACATGTATTGGCTGCCGTTATTGCGTGATGGCGTGCCCCTACAATGCGCGCTCATTCGTCCACGAACCGCTGACCGACCAGAAGGCGCATGCACCGCGCGGCAAAGGCACGGTGGAGAGCTGCACCATGTGCGTGCACCGGGTTGATGCGGGCAAGCAACCAGCCTGTGTCGAACGCTGCAACGATGCTGCCGGAGGCGCCATGTTGTTCGGCGACTTGAACGATCCGACAAGCGAAATTTCAAAACGCATCGCCACCTACGCGACCGCTCGAGTCAGGGCCGATCTCGGTCTTGATACGGGCGTCTATTATCGAAACATCTGATCACATGGCCATGGCGCGCATCACATATCGGGAGATCGACGGCGGGACGACCTATTGGAGCCTGCTGCTTGGGCTGTCGGCGCTTGTTCTGATCGGGCTCGGCTCGGCCTGGTATATGGAACATCATGGCCACATCGTCACCGGAATGAGCAACCGCATCGTTTGGGGTATTCCACACGTCTTTGCGATCTTTCTGATCCTGGCCGCCTCGGGGGCTCTCAACGTCGCCTCGATCGCATCCGTGTTTGAAGGCGCGGCCTATAAGCCGCTGGCCCGATTGTCGGGGCTGATGGCAATCGCGCTGCTGATCGGCGGGCTCGCGGTTCTGGTGCTCGATCTAGGTCGGCCAGAGCGTCTCATCGTGGCGATGACGACCTACAATTTCAAATCGATCTTTGCTTGGAACATCTTCCTCTATACGGGGTTTCTGGTGGTCGTCATGGCCTATCTCTTCGTGCAGATGGAGCCCACCATGACCAGGCATATCAAGGCGGTTGGCTGGTTTGCACTTGTCTGGCGGCTGGTGCTCACCAGCGGCACGGGTTCGATCTTCGGCTGGCTGGTGGCCCGCCAAGCCTATGACGCCGCGATCATGGCGCCATTGTTCATCGCCATGTCGTTTGCCTACGGGCTTGCGGTGTTCATCTTGGTGCTGATGGCGGCGTGCAAAATCAATCGCCGTCCATTGGGCGGCGCGCTGGTCAATCGACTCGGCAAGCTGTTGGGCGTGTTCGCCGGGGCCGTGCTCTATATGACGGCCATGATGCATTTAACGAACCTCTATGCCGCCGAACATGGTGGTGTGGAGCGCTTTATCTTGGCCGATGGCGGCGTCTACACGGCGGCCTTTTGGCTGGGACATATCGTGGTGGGCTGTTTGGCGCCAATGGCGCTGATGTTGTCGCCGAACTTGCGGACGTCGCGTCTGCTTGTGGCGGTGGCGAGCGGCCTTGTGATCGTGGGCGCCATCGCTCATCTTTACGTCATCATTATTGGCGGTCAGGCGTTTCCGCTTCTGATGTTTCCGGGCCAAGAGGTCTCGAGCAGCTTTTTCGATGGCGTCGTTGCGCCCTATAGTCCGTCATTGCCTGAATTTGGATTGGCGCTGGGCGGTGTGGCGCTGGCCTTGGCGATTACGCTGGGCGGCATGCGGGTGTTGCGATTTATGCCGCAAAGCCTGGCCGACGATGACGCTTCGCCTGCAGCAAATCAATCACCGGCATAATGCCAGAAGTGGGACCCATGGAATTACATCCCTTCGCGCGCTTCACGGCCATTTTAGCCCGCGGCAAAACGCTCTCGCGATCGATGACGCTTGAGGAATCCGAAGACGCCATGGGCATGATCCTGCGGGATGAGGTCTTGCCCGAACAACTCGGCGCGCTCCTCATGCTGCTGCGCATGAAGGAAGAGAGTCCGGAGGAACTGGCGGGTTTCGTTCGGGCGGTGCGCAGTACGTTTGTGCTGCCGAATCCGGTTCCCAAGGTCGATCTGGACTGGTCGTCCTATGCAGGCAAACGCCGCCAGCTGCCGTGGTTCCTGCTCTCGGCGCTGTTGTTGGCGCGCAACGGCGTCAAGATCTTCATGCATGGCACGGAAGGCCATACGCCTGGTCGCATATATACGCGCGAGACGTTGGAGGGTCTGGGATATCCGATCGCGGGCAATCTCGATGAGGCGGCGGCCCATATCGCCAAGTCGAACTTTGCCTATGTGCCGCTCGAGAACTTGTGCCAGAAGATGAAGGACCTGATCGATCTGCGCACGGTCTTCGGCCTGCGCTCGCCCGTGCACACGCTCGCGCGCATGCTCAATCCCTTCAATGCGCCCGTCATGTTGCAAGGCATTTTTCATCCAGCCTATATGGACGTCCATCGCGGCGCGGCGGAACTGCTCAACCAGGAGCACATGATCGTCTTTCGCGGCGAGGGTGGCGAGATTGAACGCCGGCCCAACAAGCCCTGCGATGTCTGGACCTTGCACAACGGCGAACCTGCCGAAGAACGCTGGATGCCCTTGTTGCCGGAGCCGCGCCAAGCACCCGATGAGAATATGAAGCTCGGCGATCTGGTGGCGCTCTGGGAGGGCTCGCTCAGCGACGACTATGCCGAAGCTTCGGTGACGGGCACGCTCGCTATCGTGCTGAAGGCCATGGGGCGGGCGGAGACCATGGAGGCCGCGCAACAGGCGGCCGAGACGATGTGGGGCGAGAGAGACAAGGCGCAGCTCAACGCGGTCGCCTGACAATGGCGCGCTTCTATATTTCGGCCGCCCACAAGTCGTCGGGCAAAACCACGCTCGCCATCGGCCTGGCCGCGACCTTCGCCAAGAGCGGCGTGCGGGTCCAAACCTTCAAGAAAGGACCCGACTACATCGATCCGATGTGGTTGGCGCGCGCCTCGGGGCGGCCCTGCTTCAATCTCGATTTTCACACCCAGAGCCACGACGAAATCCGCGGCTCGCTCGCCCGGCGCGCCCTCGATGCCGACGTGGTCATCATCGAGGGCAATAAAGGCCTCTATGACGGGCTTGATGTCGAGGGCACCGACAGCAATGCGGCGCTGGCGAACCTGCTGGAAACACCAGTCGTGCTGGTGATCGACGCCGAGGGCATGACGCGTGGCGTCGCGCCCTTGGTGCAGGGTTATCTGGCGTTCGACGACAGCGTGTCGATCGCCGGCGTCATTCTCAACCGCGTCGGCGGTGCGCGCCACGAGGCCAAGCTCATTGCCGCGCTTGAGCGCTATACGGGGGTCACGGTGTTCGGTGCGCTGGGGCGGGATGCGACGCTCGATGTGCCGGAGCGGCATCTCGGCCTGACGACACCGGGCGAGACGCAGGCGCTGGATGAGAAGATTGCGACGATCGCTGCAAGCGTCGCCGAAGGCGTCGATGTGCAGGCCCTGCGGCAAGCGGTATCTGCGGCACCGTCAATCGGCCCGATGCCCACGCCCGGAAAGGCGGCAGTGGCCGATGTGGCAATCGGCATTCCGCGCGATGCCGCTTTTGGCTTCTATTACCCGGACGACTTGGAGGCGCTCGAGGCGGCCGGTGCAGAGTTGGTGTTTTTCGATGCGTTGAGGGATCGGGCGCTGCCCAAAGTCGATGGCTTGTTTCTTGGCGGCGGTTTTCCCGAAACGCAGATGGCCGCGCTCGAGGCCAATGCGTCACTGCGCGCCGACATCAAGGCTGCGCTCGAGGCCGGCATGCCGGCTTATGCGGAGTGCGGCGGATTGATGTATCTCTGCCGCCGCCTAGTCTGGGGCGATGAGGCGCGCGACATGGTGGGCGTGGTGCCGGGTGATGCGGTGATGCACCCCCGTCCGCAGGGGCGGGGCTTTGTGCGACTTCGCGAGCGCGAGGGCTTTCCATGGCAGGCGGGTGGCGGATCTCATGGCGGAGAAGTGGCGGCGCATGAGTTCCATTACGCGGCGCTTGAGAATTTACCGGGCGATCCGGTTTTTGCTTATGACGTGTTGCGCGGTGCTGGCGTCGATGGCGAGCATGACGGCGTTCTGATCGGCAATCTCTTGGCCAGCTTTTGTCATTTGCGCGACACCGATGCGGGCCGATGGGCGGCGCGCTTTGTCGCCTTTGTGCGGGCAAACAAGGCATCGGGCCGGGCCGATGACGCTAAAGCGGAGATAGCAGCACGGGGACCAGCAACCACCTCGAAATTTGGGTCAAATTAGGGGAAACAGGCCTACTGCTTGCGACTTTTGTATAGTAGTTACGGCAATGTTTGACCGTGCTATATTTAATTTTCGTAATATATTATTTTGCTCGTCGGGCCAGGGGCTGGCCCTCGTTGCAGCCAAAGCGTTGTTAGCTTCATCGAATAAGAACAGGCTAACTCAGGGGGGCTAAACCAAAATGTTCTTCAGCAATCCCTTTGCCGAACTCACGGAGTTGCTTCCGCCTCTCGCGATGCAGATCTATATCGTTTTAATGGCGCTTGCGGTTGCCGGGGGAACAATCGCTGACATGCTCCACAAAGGCAGCGCAACGTACTTCGCGCAAGACTGGTCGAAGAAAAAAGCCATGGCGACTAAGCGGTTGAGTGGTTTGGACCTCACTGGCTTGGCGATTGGAACGCTGCTCAAGGAAATCGCGACGTCTGGAGAATTCTGCAACCAGAAGCGGCGAATTTCGCACCTCTTCATGTTCTACGGCTTCGTGACTTATCTGATTACGACCGTGCTCATGGTGTTCGTTTATCTGACAACGGAAACGCCGTCGCTGGTGGCGCTGTTGTGGCACGTCGGGGCGCTCAGCGTGGCCATTGGCGGATACTGGTTTTTCTTCTTTCTTCGGGTCGACGTCGCACAAGAGCGCCTGTCGCCATTTGATTTGAAGTGGGCCGATATCTTCATCGTGACGCTCTTGGGCAGCGTCACGTTCGGTCTGCTGTGGTCGATCTTTCAGGCACTGGGTTTTGGCGTAACAGCCCTGGTGCTGTTCGCGCTCTATGTCTTGTTTTCAACACTGCTTTTTGGATCGGTCCGCTGGTCCAAATTCGCACACATGTTCTTCAAGCCCGTTGCGGCCTTCCAGAAACGCGTGGAAGTGGCCGACGGCTCAACTAACCTGCCGGCGCCGACCGAGGGCAGCAACATCAGGATGGGATAGGTATGCCAACTTTCGTTTACATGACGAGATGTGACGGCTGCGGACATTGCGTGGATATCTGTCCGTCCGACATCATGCACATCGATCCGGTCTATCGGCGGGCGGTGAACATCGAGCCCAATTTCTGTTGGGAATGCTATTCGTGCGTGAAAGCGTGCCCGCAGCACGCGATCGACGTGCGCGGCTATGCCGACTTCGCCCCGCTCGGCCACAGCGTCAGGGTGCTCCGCGAAGAAGAGAAGGGCACAATTTCCTGGAAGCTCAAGTTCCGCGACGGCCGCGAAAAGGAATTCGTCTCGCCGATCAGAACAACGCCCTGGGGATCGATCAAGTCACCATCCGATTACGAGGTGCCCAGCATAGAGGCGTTGAACGACCAAGAGCTCGCGCATGAGCCCGAGGCGCTCAACATTGCGGCGCTGCCTGGACCGCCGCCGCCGATGAAGAATAAGAAGAGAAAGAAGAAGTCGTAATGGGTTTGTTTTCATCAAGAAAAACCATCTTTGTGGATTCTGACGTCCTGGTCATTGGCGGCGGTTTTGGCGGCTGTGGGGCTGCTTACGAATCCAGATATTGGGGCCGCGATCTCAAGGTCGTTATCGTCGAAAAGGCGAATATCGAGCGCAGCGGCGCGGTCGCCCAAGGTCTCTATGCCATCAATTGCTACATGGGCATGCAGTGGGACGAGAACCAACCCGAGGATCATGTCCGCTATGCGCGCAACGACCTGATGGGTCTGGTGCGCGAGGATCTGGGCTACGACATCGCTCGGCACGTGGACTCCAGCGTCCACAAATTCGAAGAGTGGGGCCTGCCGATGATGAAGGACCCTGAGACCGGCAGGTACCAGCGCGAGGGCAAATGGCAGATCATGATCCACGGCGAGAGCTATAAGCCGATCATCGCCGAAGCCGCGCGCAAAGCCGCCACCGAGACCTACAACCGGATCATGGTGACCCATCTGCTGATGGACAAAAAGAAGAAGAACCGGGTTGCCGGGGCCGTTGGATTTAACGTGCGCACCGGGGACTACTACGTCTTCCAAGCCAAGGCCGTCATCGTCGCCGCCGGCGGCGCGTCACATATTTTCAAGCCGCGCGCGGTTGGCGAGGGCATGGGGCGGACATGGTACGCGCCATGGAGCAGCGCTTCTGCCTACGCGCTCCCCATCCAAGTCGGCGCCAAGATGACGCAGATGGAAAACCGGATCGTGCTCACCCGCTTCAAGGATGGCTATGGTCCCGTCGGCGCCTACTTCCTGCATCTCAAGACCTATACGGAAAATGTGAATGGCGAGGAGTACGAGTCGACTTGGTATGAAGATACCAAGTCGCTTGTCGGCGACTACATCGACCGGCATCCGGTGCCGACGTGCCTGCGGAATCACGCCATTCTGAGAGAGGTAGCCGCCGGGCGCGGGCCCATCCGAATGGTCACGAAAGAAGCCTTCAAGGATCCGCACAAAGAAACGGTTGGCTGGGAGAATTTCCTCGGCATGACGATCGGCCAAGCGGTGGTCTGGGCATCGCAGAACATTGACCCCAAAGAGATAAATCCCGAGCTGACCACGTCGGAGCCTTATGTCATGGGCTCGCACGCCACTTGTTCGGGCGCTTGGGCGAGCGGTCCGGAGGACTATGCGCCAGACGACTATCAGTGGGGCTACAACCGGATGATGACCGTCGATGGGCTATTTGGCGCCGGCGACACGATTGGCGGCACAGCCCATAAATTTTCATCCGGCTCCTTCACCGAAGGCCGGATCGCTGGCAAGGCCGCGGTCAAGTACATCAACGATCTTGGCCGGGACGAGCCCGAGGTCGACGAGACGGAATACGAAAACCTCAAAGCGGTGGTCTTCCAGCCGATGGAAAATTACAAGATCGGCCGCAACGAGATCGTCGGCGGCACCGTGAGCCCGAGCTATCTGCTGCCCATTCACGGTCTGCAGCGTCTTGAAAAGATCATGGACGAATATGTCGGTGGCATCGGCACCACCTATATGACCAATGAGTGGGGGCTAAACAAAGGCCTGGAGCATCTCACAATGCTAGAGGAAGATCTTGAGCATATCGGGGCCGAGGACCTGCATCAGCTGCAGAGGACGTGGGAGCTCAAACACAGGCATTTGGCTTCTGTATCGGTGACCCACCACACATTATTCAGAAAAGAAACGCGCTGGCCCGGCTATTATTATCGCGGTGATCATCCCAAGCTGGATGACAAGGATTGGCATTGCTTCACCTTATCCCGCTACGACGCCCAATCGGGCGAGTGGGAAATGGAGAAGGCTCCGGTGCACCACATCATTGACTGATAGGGCCGGTTTGACCGCGGCCAATTCCCGACCTAGGCCGTCAACAGGCGCTCCATATATTTGATGCCTGCGACGCCGCCGAGCATGATCGCGCCGGTGGCCAAAAACGATCCGAGCGCCAAGGTCGAGACGCCGGTGACCGCTTGGCCGATCGTGCAGCCGAGCGCGATGATACCACCAGATCCCATCAGTGCGGCGCCGCTCAGGCCTCGCAACGTGTCGGCTGAATCAGCAAATCCGGTGAGCCGGAAGCGGCCGGATATTAGGGCGGCAGCAAGCGCACCGGCCAGTGCGCCAATCACCGTGGCGACGCCAAAGCGCGGTATCACGCCTGCGGTGAAGCGTTCGAGATATTCGAGCGTGTCGCCGCTTGGCCGGACATAGCTCAAGGAAACGGGGTTGAGCGGCGCGGCAGCGAACTCGTCATAGGCCAACCCGGTCAGCGCCCAGCCGGCGATAACGCAAAGCCCTATACCCAGGCCGCCAAAGATATTTTGCGGAGAGGCTCGAAAGCTCTTGTCCACAAAGCAATAGGCCAGCAGCGCGCCGACCACGATGACCATCGCGACCACGCTCAGCAGTGTGGCGTCAAAGCCGGTCAAGCTTGCGAGCAATGCGCCAAGGGATTGCGATGCGCCTTCGCCCAGATTGATCGAGCTCATCCGCTCCATCGAATCGCGCAAAGGTCCAATTATGCCGCCGAGCGTCATATAGGCGAACAGGCCGACTACGATCAAAATGACGAGAGATCGAATGTCGCCGCCGCCCGCCCGCACGAGATTTCTGCTGGTGCAGCCGCCAGCAAACACCATACCGAAGCCGAACATCAAGCCGCCGACAATGTTGCCCAGCCAATTCAAGGAGGGGCTCAAATACATCGACTTGGATAAGTCGACGACGCCCATGGCATAGAGCGCTTGGGTGCCGATTACAGCAACGGCAATGGCGAGCAGCCAGGCGCGAAACCGGCGAAAATCGCCGAATGTGAGAATGTCCGAGATCGAACCCATCGTACAAAAATTGGTACGGAATACGATGAAGCCGAATGCGAATCCGATGATCAAACCACCAAGGGCAAGATGAAAAGCCGGTGTTTCCTGGATATGTGCCCGCAATATTTCAAGCATGGTCTATCGCGCCCTTTTTGCGTATTCGAATGCAGCGCTATTGTTTAATCGATTCTGGCGCCAAAAAAGCACGTTTGAGCGTCAAAAGCATCTAGTTTTTGGAATATGTGACTTGCATTCCGCGCAGCCCTTCGGCAAATTTGTGGAGCCGTTGACTGCGGAATGGCGCAATCAATTGAATGGGAGCAAGCAAAGCCGTGGCTGATATTTCAATCGATACCAAGGGGCTCAATTGTCCGGTGCCAATCCTGAAGGCAAAGAAAGCCATGAAGGATGTTCCCAGTGGCGGCACGCTTGAGGTGCTTGCAACCGATCCGGGCTCAGTCGCGGATATGGAGGCCTTCTGTCAGGCCACCGGTAACCAGTTGCTTGAAACCGAAGAAAACGACGGCGTCTACCGCTTCATCATCAAGAACGCATCTTGAGCCAGGGCGCCGGGCGCGCTCCGACCGCAGTCCTACTTGGAGCCAGACTCGGTGACGGCGGCGTGTAGGCTGCGCATGACGGTGAATATGAACGCCGTGCTGACGCCAACCAGGATAATCCCATTTGCCGCTTCAAAACCGCTGAGCAGCTGCCAGTCCGGACCGAGCGTGATGTCGCCATAGCCCAGGGTGGTGAATGTGACGGTCGAGAAATAGAGCGCGCGCTCAAGGTCCACGAATTCGCCGAGCCACATATAGAGCAGCGCCCAACTCCAAATTTCCACCGTGTGTAAGAAAAACACGATGAGGACGGTGAATGAGAGGGCCATCAGCAGACCGGCGAATTTTTTGCGCGCGGTGACCGAACCCAACCAAGCGCCGAGATAGGCGATGAAAACGGCAAGTCCGCTGACGTGAATAATCACGGTCAGGACGATCATAATCGAACCAAGGAGCAGCTGTCCGCCAAGCATAGGCCGTGCCTGCTAACCCTCCACCGCGGAATCGGCCGTTTTGCCGCGTCCCCGGCGTCTAGTCTTTGAAGGTTTGAAGACTTCCGGTTCGTGCTCTGGCGCGCCGGATGAACGCACCAACACCTCGCGGTGTGGATAGGGGATTTTGATACCGGCTTCCGCAAAGGCATCCCAAAGCGCCAGATAGGAAGCGCCGCGCAAATTTGTCAGGCCGTTTTGCGGATCTTCGATCCAAAACCGCAGTACGAAATCGATTGAAGAATCGCCGAAGGCGGTGACATGACAAACCGGCGGCGGCTTGTTGAGCACCCGGTCAATTTCCGATATGGCGTTCACTGCGAGTTCCCGCACTTCGTGAGGATCGCTTTCATATCCGACGCCAAAGTCGAGCTCGACGCGCACTTTCCGGTCGCTGTAAGACCAGTTGATCACGCGGTCGGAGACAAACACCTCGTTGGGGATCAGGTATTCGATGCCGTCGCGGGTGACGACCGATACGTAGCGGGCCTTGAGGGAGTTGATCCAGCCGAATGTGTCGCCAAGCGCAATGACGTCGCCGGGCTTGATGGAGCGGTCCATTAAAATGATGATGCCACTGATCAGGTTCGAAGCGACCTTTTGCAGTCCAAAGCCAATACCGATGCCCAAAGCGCCAGAGAAGACGGTCAAGGCGGTGAGATCGAGGCCGATCGAAGTCAGGGCGGCCAACATGGCGACGGTTAAAAGCGAGAACTTGATAAACTTGGAAATCAGCACCTGCAGCGCGGGCGCCAAATCCCGGTTTGTGCGAATGCGGCGCTCGAAGAAGTTGCCGATTATCGTGGCGAGCCAGAGTAAAGCGACAAACCAAAGCGCGCCCTCGATCACGACCAGGGGCGAGAGCCGGAATTCGCCGATCGGCAGCGCATATCTGTCGAGCAATTCGGTTGTGTCGTCGAGCAGCCCCAAAATCTGCAGAGCGACGGCGGACCAGACGCCGATGGCAAAGACTTTGGCAAACGCGCGGTTGCGGATCAGGCGGGAAGCGATCGAGATCACCACCGCGGCGGCGGCCAGGGTGGCGGCGACCTGCACGTAGTAGCTGTTCTGCGGGCGGGTGAGCTGATGCATCACCAGGTCGGAGCCCCACAAAGCAAGCGCAAACAGGATCCACTGCAGCCGTCGAAGCGGCAACACAAGGCCGCGCAGAAGCTGGGGCTGAGATTCAACGCGCCGGAGCTGATTTTCCAAGACCGGCGTCAAGAAATAGGAGATGCCCCATGACACCGCATAACATCCCAGCACCACGCCGATCTGAACGAGCGCCCACTTGGTGGTGAGTAATTCGAAGGCGGACAGCAAATTTGTGCCGGTTTGTTCGGCGATCTCCTCTAGGTCGATATCGAGAGGTTCGGGCTTGGTTTTTGCCATGAATGGGCCGAATCGCCTGTCTTGCCGCGGTGGAAAAATGAATCGCTATTACTATAACATAGCGGTATTGCCGTGCGCTCATGGGGGATGCGCGGCGAACGGGAAGTGCGTATTGTTCCCCCATCTCATTTTGAACGGCGATAGGGCCCATTCGGCGATGGCACTCTGGGAAAACGTCAAGGACTTCATGCAGAATCTGACCCAAGACGGCGCTCCGCCGAATTTGGGTGAGGAGCAACTGCACCTGGCATCGGCAGCGCTGCTGGTCCACGCGATGGTGATCGACGGCGAGGTTGATGCGCGGGAAAAAGAGACGCTGCAGCGGGTCTTGCAGACGGCCTACGGCATGACGCCGCGGGACGTCTCGGCGTTGATCACGCAAGCCAAGGAGAGGGAAAACCAGGCGGTTGATCTTTACGCGTTTACCAGCGTTTTGACGGGTCAACTGGATCAGGACGGCAGGAAGAAAATCGTCGAGATGTTGTGGGAAATCGTCATGGCCGACGGTGTGATCCACGAGTTTGAAGCTAATCTGGTTTGGCGGGTCGCTGAGCTTCTGGGCGTATCTGCGCGCGATCGCGTTCGATTGCGCAAACGTGTCGAGCAGCGGCATTTGCGTTCAGTCTGGAATGAATGATTGACGACAATCGATCGGGGACCTTGGACGGAGCTCGGGGTGATGACGGCGGACCAACTCCGCCGGTCAGCGTGATCACCGGCGCCAGCCGGGGCATCGGATTGGCGCTGGCGCACGAATTTGCCGCGGCTGGCCATCGCTTGGTGCTGGCAGCGCGCGACAGCGCCAGCCTTGAGCGCGAATCACGCAAAATCGGCAAAATCCACGGCGTAGAGGTTTATGTGCAAGCCGCCGATCTCGCCACCGCGGAGGGCTGCCAAGGATTGGCGGACGCGATCTCTGACGCCGGTCTCGAAGTGGATTACTTGGTCAACAATGCCGGTGGAGGCCAGTGCGGCCCCTTTCACGAAGCGGAACGGGAAAAGCTGACGGCGCTGGTGGATGTCAACATTGGCGCATTGACCGACCTGACCAGCCGGTTTCTGCCGGGCATGATTGCGCGCGGGCGCGGCGGTGTTCTCAATGTCTCGTCGTTGGGCGGATTCGTGCCGGGCCCCAATCAGGCAACGTATTATGCCAGCAAGGCCTATGTGATGTCGCTGACCGAAGCTCTGGCGCAGGAGGTTTGGGGCAGCGGGGTGAAGATGGCGGTGTTGGCGCCGGGGCCCGTGGCAACCGACTTTCATAAAAAAGCCGACGCGGAACATGGCTTCTATATCCGCTTTATGGGTGCGTTGAGTGCCGAGACGGTTGCGCGCATCGGCTTTGCCAATTTCATGTGCGGTCAAACGATCATCGTGCCCGGCTGGACGACGATGTTGAGCGCGCTCTCCTTGCGCTTGGCGCCGCATTTCATCAGCGTGCCGTTTACGGGCTGGTTGCTGCAGCAGCGAGAGCCGCCGGGCAATGGATGAAGACCGCGCGAAGGCGATGATGTCAGACCGTCTCCCGGTCCTGCTCATCTCGCACACATCGTCGGGCACTGGCGGCCATGCCGGTCGATTGCTTGTCGAGCAAGGGCACGCGCTCGACATTAGGCGGCCGCGCTTTGGCGACTCGCTGCCAGAGACGCTTGAGCAGTATGCGGGCGTGGCGGTGTTCGGTGGACCAATGAGCGCGATGGAGCCCGAGGACTATCTCAGCCGCGAGCTTGCTTGGCTGGAATTGCCGCTTAAGGAGAACAAGCCGGTTCTGGGTATCTGTCTCGGCGCGCAGATGATCGCACGCAGCCTAGGCGCAGATGTGAGGTTTCATGCAGAGGGCATGGTGGAGAACGGATACCAGCCCCTTCACCCGACCAAAGCTGGCGCAGAACTGATGGACTGGCCGAGCCATGTCTATCAGTGGCACCGCGAAGGCTTCACGCTGCCTCAAGGCGCGGTGCGTCTGGCGGAAGGCGATATCTTCCAGAACCAGGCGTTCAGTTACGGCGAACGGGTTTTCGGTGTGCAGTTTCATCCCGAGATCACCCACAGCATGATGCACCGATGGACGCTGTTGGCGAGCCAGCGCTTGGCGCTGCCTGGCGCGCGACCACGTCAGGCACATTTCAACGGACACATGCGATACGCGGCCAGTGTGCATCACTGGCTCGCCCACTTTCTCAAGGCGTGGATAGCGACTGGCGAGGAGAGCGGAGCCGGTCGCTAGGCAGAACTTGCCGCCAGAGAGGTCATCCTTGCCCAATCGGGCCAAGTCTGCCCAGTGAGAACGACATCCTGGTTGGCCAAACATCCGCCAAGGCATCCAAAAAATAGCAGAAAACAACCAAAAGACACGCGCTCCCTTGAAAATTGCTTCGTCTGCGCTACTTGGCAAGCGCCTTGCTAAAGAGTTGGCGTACCGGTGATTGTGTGTTGCGTATTAGCCGGTGCCGGTCAAGCGGAGGAGGGACACACGTGTTGCGGAACCCTTCCTCCGCCCGATCCGGCCGACCCTCCTAAAATCCCTATCCCTATCGATGATGAGCGCGTCGGTCCGACGCGCGAGGGTCCAGTGTGCCCCCATCGGCCCGTTGCGCTTCGTCTGCCGCGAATTGACTCAATGCCCCAACCCAATCGATGATGGGCAAGCAAGCAAGTTGCGGCAGCCTCAACAAGCCTGGATCTTGGGAGAGAACGCCATGCCAGTCGAAATCAATTGCGACATGGGCGAGAGCTTTGGCCTTTATAAGCTGGGCGATGACGAAGGCATGATGCCGCTGATTTCGATCGCCAACGTCGCCTGCGGCTTTCACGCTTCCGATCCCAATCACATGCGCCATACGGTGCAACTCGCCAAACGGTCCAACGTCCGCGTCGGTGCCCATCCATCGCTGCCCGACCTGCAGGGTTTCGGCCGGCGGGAAATGAAGATCGAGCGCGACGAGCTGGCCAACATCATCATTTATCAAATCGGCGCCATCAAAGGATTCCTCGACGCCGAGGGCATGACGCTGAACCACATCAAGCCGCACGGATCGCTCTATGGCATGGCGGCGCGCATCGAGCATGTCGCGCATGCGGTATGCGACGCTGCCGATGTGTATCAGGTGCCGCTGTTTGGCATGGCCAACACGCTGCATCAGGAAGTTTATGGCGCGCGCGGCCACAAGCTGATTGCCGAGTATTACGCCGACCTGCCTTATCGCGACGATGGCTCGCTGATTATTCCGCGCGAGCACGAAGCGGTCGACCCGGATGACGCGGCGGCGCGATCGTTGCGCGCGGTCGAAGAGGGCAAGACCAGTTCGGTCAATGGAGTCGATGTCGATGTCGGCGCCGATTGCATTTGCGTCCATTCCGATACGCCAAATGCCGTCGAAATCGCCCAAGCCGTGCGGCAAGCCGTGAAACCCTATTTGGCCGAAGCGGCGTGATCCACAGGCGGCGATGGCGATGCGTAAAGTTTTGATCGCCAACAGAGGAGAGATCGCCTGCCGGGTGATACGGGCCTGCCATGACCTGGGACTGGTGGCGGTCGGCGTCTTTTCGCAAGCCGATGAGAACGCCTTGCATGTCGCGCTTGCCGACGAGGCACATGCCATCGGCGCGGCCAAACCTACCGAGAGTTATCTCAATGTGGATGTCATCATCGACGCGGCGCGCGAGAGCGGCGCCGAAGCGGTGCATCCGGGTTATGGATTTTTGGCCGAGAATGCTGATTTTGCGCGCCGTGTGGAGGCGGAGGGCTTGATTTGGGTCGGACCGCGGCCTGAGACGATCGAGGACATGGGCGACAAGGAGCGCGCGCGGCAAATCGCACGCGAGGCAGGCGTCCCGGTGTTGCCTGGAAGCGCGCGGTTCGCGGAGGGCGCATTGGCTGGTCTCGAACAGGCGGCTGAGGCGATTGGCTATCCGCTTTTGGTCAAAGCGGCGGCGGGCGGCGGCGGCATCGGCATGCGGCGGGTCAACCAGGCGGGCGAACTTGCCAAAGTGGCCGAGGCCACACAAGCCATGGCGTCGCGCAGCTTCGGTGACGGCACGATTTATTTAGAGCGGTTTGTGGCCAAGGCGCGCCACATCGAAATCCAGATATTTGGTATGGGCGACGGGCGGGCAGTGCACCTGAATGAGCGGGACTGCTCTATTCAGCGGCGTTTCCAGAAGATCATTGAGGAAAGTCCAGCGCCCGGTCTGGCGCAATCGACGCGTGCGGCGATGACGGCGGCGGCCGTTCGGCTGGCAACCCAGCAAAAATACCGCGGCGCTGGCACCGTGGAATTCGTTCTCGATACACAGACACAGGATTTCTTTTTTCTCGAAATGAACACGCGCATTCAGGTCGAACACCCGGTGACCGAGATGCTGACGGGCCATGACCTGGTGGCGCTGCAATTGGCACTGGCCGGCGGCGATGGTTTGAAGCGCCTCACGCAGGACGCCATCACGCCATCGGGTCACGCCATCGAATGCCGGCTTTATGCCGAAAATCCGGCCAAGATGTTTTTGCCCTCACCAGGCAGGCTCGACACATTGACCTTTCCCGAAGCGCGCAACGGCGTCCGCATCGATGCCGGCGTTCGCACGGGCGATGAAATCACGATCCATTACGACCCGATGATCGCGAAAGTGATTTGCCATGGGAGCGATCGCGACGACGCGATCCGCAAATCCATTGCCGCTCTGGAGCAAACAAAGCTGGAGGGGCCGATGAGCAATCTGGCGTTTTTACTGGCGACCCTGAACCACGAGGCGTTCGGTGCTGGCAGAACGCACACGGGCTTTGTCGACGAATATCAATCCGACCTCATAGGCGCCTAGCCGGAGAATACGAAGTGGCCATGCGATGATCTACGACCAACCCAAGTTTCTGCCCGGCGGTGATCGCTACATGCTTGTCGAGTTCGGCAACGAGATGAATCTCGAATTGAACTTCATGGGCCAGAGCTTGGCCCAGGCGGTCGCCGACAATGACGTCAAGGGCGTGATTGAGACCGCGCCATGCTTTGCTTCGACGCTGATCCATTACGAGCCCGAGGACATTTCATTCAAGGATCTGCAATCGGAGATGGCCTCGTTGATCGGCACGCTGGGGCCGTCGGAGGACATTGAGCTCGATAGCCGTCTGTTCTATTTCCCCACCGTCTATTGCGACCCCTGGACCAAGGAAGCGGTCGACGATTACCGGGCGAAGATCGCGGAAAAGGAACCCGATCCCGAATTCGTGGCGCGACTCAACGGCCTTTCGGATGTCGATCAGTTCGTGCGGGTTCATTCGGGCACCGAATACTGGGTCGCGTCGTTGGGATTTTGGCCGGGCCTGCCCTTCATGATGGCGCTTGATCCACGCTGTATGTTGACGGCGCCGAAATACAATCCGCCGCGAACTTGGACGCCGCAGGGGACGGTTGGAATGGGCGGGGCGTCGACCTGCATCTATCCGGTTGCAACGCCGGGTGGTTACCAGATGTTCGGGCGCACGCCGGTTCCGATTTGGGATACGCAAAAGCGGTTCCCGCAATTTGAGAATTCGATCTGCCTGTTTCAGCCTGGCGACAGGGTAAAGTTCGTGCCCTGCGAGCTCGACGTCTATGAGCTCGTCGAGGCGCAGGTGGCCGACGGCAGCTATCAATACAACGTCGTCGAGTATCAAAAATTCTCGGTGCGAAATTATAAGGCGTGGGTCGAGAGCCTCGACACCAGCGCGCGGTTTTGAGGTCGTCCGATGATCGAAGTCATTAAAGAGGGCCTGGAAACATCGGTTCAGGATTGGCCGGGACGGCTCGGTTATTGGAACCAAGGGTTTCCGCCGTCGGGACCGATGGACAGCTGGTCGTTCCGGTTGGCCAATGTGCTGGTCGGCAATGACCCCGGCGCGGCGGGTCTGGAGTGCCAGTACATTGGTCCGACACTGAAATTTCAACGCGCCGGTATGATCGCGGTGACCGGCGCCGACATGCAGGCCAAGCTCGATGGCGAAGCGATTCAGATGTGGCAGAGCGTGGCGGTCGCAGCCGGACAAACATTGGAGATGTCTTTCGCCAAGACCGGCGCGCGGGCCTATATCGCGGTCGCCGGCGGCATCGCGACCGAGCCCTGGCTTGGATCGCGTTCGACCTTCCACAAGGCGGGCGTCGGCGGCATGGAGGGCCATGCAATCAAACCCGGTCAACTTGTGCCCGTGAGCGTGGGCGAGGGTGTCGCGGGCCGCAAGGTCAGGGACGATGCAAGACCCGAATTTCCATCCGACAAGCAGTGGTCAATCGAGGTGGTCAGAGGGCCCAACGACGATTGGATCGATGACGCCGGTCACGAGCGCTTCCTTGGCAGCGATTGGAAACTGTCTTCGAAGAGCGACCGCACGGGCTTCCGGCTGGATGGTCCCGACTGGAGTTTCGCGGAAAAAGCGACCGACAAGGCGCCCGAACACGGCTCCGAGCCATCCAACATCATCGATCAGGGATATCCTTGCGGCGCCATAAACCTTGCCGGGCAGACACCGATCATTCTGGTCAATGACGGACCCAGCATGGGGGGCTTCATCAATCCCTATACCGTGCCGCGCAGCGCGTTTTGGAAGCTCGGACAGTCGAAACCCGGTGAGATTTATCGGTTCAAGGCGGTCAGCGTCGAAGAGGCCCAGGCCTTGGCGCATGACTTGCGCGAGATCTGCAGCGAGCAGTCTATTAGCACCTAAGGGAGGGCACGGTGGCAGAGGAAGTACGCACCCAGACGGCGGGCAATATGTGGAAGGTCTTGGTCAAGGCCGGCGACAAGGTGGCGGCAGGCGACACGCTTTTCATTATGGAAGTGATGAAGATGGAGGTGCCGCACGAGGCCCCTTGCGATGGCACCGTCAAGACGGTCGAGGTGGAAGAAGGCCAAGAGGGTCTTGATGCCGATGTGGTGGTGGTCGTGATTGAGTGACAATGGGACATCCGTAGCGGAGACAATGGATCAATTGGCGCGGGATGGCGGCGCCGCAGCGAAGAGGTGAGTGATGAGCAATGAGATGGTGCTTTCGCCGCAACTGATCACCGGGGCCGAGGTGCTCTATGTTTGCTTCGAAGTGGAAGACCAGGAGGCGCTCAAATCGCTTGCGCCCGAAGGCTTCGAACCGGCAAATCCCGGCACGGCGTTCCTCAACCAATATTGGGTGCCGCGCGAGGACCTGCATTCCAATGCTGGCTTTCCGGGCAGCTGGGGCCCCTACACACTGACCTATATGGGCGTGGAGCTGGCGGGCCATGATCTTTATGAAGGCATGCCCTGCCGTTGGTGGACTCACTACTACAACAGCTCCAAAACCATGGCCGACTATGCCAAGGCCCACGGACTTCCGACCATGGCCGGCGGGCGGACCGAGCTAGAAATTTCGGAAAAGGACGTCGTGGCGACGACCTATCTCGATGACAAGCCTGTGATCCGCACCCACGCCAGCTACAGCCCGCGCGTCTCGCCGCCGGTGCCGGGCCAGCTGCTTTATCTCACGCGCCGCGATGGGTCGCTCGAATTGGGGCGCTATCCGTTTGTCGGAGGCGTCAAGGAGGACATCGAAGTCAAATCGATCGAGTTTCTCGATCCAGCTTCGCCGTTCTACGACTTGCGGCCCAAGCAGCCGCTCAATGTCACGTTTGCGGTGTTCTTCCCCGATTTGGCTTTCTGCTACCCGGGCGGCCAGCAAAAATTCGGCGAAGCGCCGTTTTAGGCGGCACGCAGGAGCGATCGCATGGGTCTTGAGCTGATGAACGGGCCGACCTCGCCGTTCGGCCGCACCAGCAAGGTCGTTGCACTGGAGCTCGGCATCGATGTCGATGAGAGGGTTATCGACGTCTATTCGGCCGACTTTCTCGATAAGTGGAACCCGTTGCGCCTGATCCCGACGCTGATCGTCGATGGCGAGCAAGCAATCTATGACAGCCGCACGATCTGCGCCTATTTCGACGCCATTTCGGCGAACCCGACGATCTTCCCGAGCGGCGATTGGGCGCATGAGACCCGTGTGGCCTTGGCGATCGGCGTCATGGAGGCGGGCTTGCAGCGGCGCATGGAGATCATTCGCAAGAAAGACGAGCCCCGGCAGGACGTCATCGAAAAACTGGAAATACGGATTATGCGCAGCCTCAAACACATGGAAGGCCTGGCGGGCGCCATCACCGCGGGTCCCCTGCGCATGGACCAGATCGCCAGCGCTTGCGCGCTGGAATACACCGACTACCGCTTCAGCAACACTTGGCGGCCGGATTGCCCCGAACTTGCTGCATGGTTGGCCGATTTCTCACAGCGCCCGGCCATGATGGAGAGCCGGCCGAGCGAGTGAACGTCAATGGCTGTCGGCCTGTTACGCGCCGCCATCGGGCGTTTTACAAGTGGGTGGAATGGTGGAGCCGAGGGGAATCGAACCCCTGACCTCTACGTTGCGAACGTAGCGCTCTCCCAACTGAGCTACGGCCCCACGGGTCACATCTGACGCGGCCATTTAGGGGTCGGCTCCCAGCGCTGTCAAGCAAGCTGGCGTGCGCACCGCTATTGGGCATTTGCTGGTCATGCTGATCTGCCTTCAGTGCTTGCGGTTGGACGCGTGGACGGCTACATCATGGCCTGATCCTTGGAGAGGGACACACCTATGCTCGCGCTCATCGGCTTCATCGTCATGGTGATAAACGCCTATATTTGGCTGATCATCATCGGCGCCGTTCTCAGTTGGCTGGTCGCCTTCAATGTGGTGAACACCCATAACAAATTCGTCTATATGGTCGCCGACGCGATCTATCGGCTGACGGAACCGGCGCTGGGTCCGATCCGGCGGTTCATGCCCGATCTGGGTGGCATCGACATTTCGCCGATCGTGTTGATTTTCGCGTTGTTCTTCTTGCGCGACGTGGTTCTGATCGGTTTTATCGCACCCATGCTCATGCCGACCTATCAGCAGATCGGTGGTCCAGACGGAGCAATTACCATTCAATAAGGCACCCGATGGCGTGCGGTTGGCGGTGCGTTTGAGCCCCAAGTCCTCGCGGAGCGAAATCGGATCCGTCGCGTGCATCGACGGCGAGGCCGTGTTGAACGCGAGGGTCCGCGCCGCGCCCGATAAGGGCAAGGCCAACGCGGCGCTGACGGTGATGATTGCCGATTGGTTGGGCGCGCCCAAGAGTAACGTTCGGGTGGAGCGCGGCGTGACAAACCGGCGGAAAATGCTTCATATCACGGGCGATTCGCAGGAGCTGGCTGCGCGCCTTAAGGCGCTGCTGGCCAAGGCGGGCTAGGGGGATTGCCATGGGCGAGAGCACTCTCATCGACGGCAAGGCGATCGCGGCGCAGTTGCGGGCTGAGGTCGCAGTCCGCGTCGCCAAGCTCAAGGCCGATCATGGCCTGGTGCCAGGGCTCGCGGTGGTCTTGCTCGGCGAGGACGCGGCGAGCCAAGTCTATGTCAGAAACAAAGCCAAGCAGACGCTCGAAGCGGGCATGGCATCCTTTGACCACCGGCTCGACGCCGAGACAAGCGAAGCCACATTGTTGGGGCTGATCGAGAAGCTCAATGCCGATGCGGGCGTGCACGGGATATTGGTGCAGCTGCCGCTGCCAGGCCAGATCGATACCGCGCGCGTTCTCAACGCCATCGATCCGGCCAAGGACGTCGACGGCTTTCATCCGATGAATGTGGGCAGGCTGGCGGCGGGCGAAGACGCGCTCAGCCCCTGTACGCCGCGCGGCTGCATCATTCTGGCCAAGCACGTGCGCGGTGATTTGACCGGTCTCGAGGCGGTGGTGATCGGGCGCTCGAACATCGTCGGCAAGCCGCTGGCGCAATTGCTGCTGCGCGAGAACGCCACCGTCACGGTGGCGCACTCCAAGACCCGCGACCTGCCGGGTGTGGCCCGCCGCGCCGATCTTCTGTTTGCCGCCGTCGGGCGGCCACAGCTCGTTACCGGCGATTGGATCAAGCCGGGCGCCACGGTCATCGATGTCGGTATCAACCGGATCGATACGGCCGAGGGCAAGACGAAGCTCGTTGGCGATGTTGATTTTGCCTCAGCCCAAGGCATTGCGGGCGCGATCACGCCGGTGCCTGGCGGCGTCGGGCCAATGACCATCGCCTGCCTGCTCGCCAACACGCTTGATGCGGCGTGTGCCATCAACGGGGTCGAGACGCCAGAGATCTAGCCGCATAGGCAACTGACTAGAGCGGCTAGTCAATACGCCGGGCAAAGAGATAGCCGCGCTCATCGAGGATCGGCGACCAATCGTGCGGTGACTGGTTGAATGTGGTCCGAAACCCGGCGATGTTCGATTTCTCGTCTGCGATCAGCACCGCACCTTGGGCCGCTGTTGCGTCCAGCAGTCGGCACAGCGCGCCGGATCGCTCGCATGTTTTGAGCATATGACGGGTTCTGTCGATGACGACGACGTCATATTTTCTGACGGGCGCGTAGCTTCGAATGTCGGCAACAGCGCCTTCGATGTCGAGATCCTCAGTCGACGCGTCTTCCAGCAATTGCCGGATTCCCGTTGCCGCACTGTCCACGCCGGTGACGCGATGGCCCAGCCGGGCTATGTGCAGGGCGTCGCGGCCTTGTCCGCAGCCGATGTCCAGAATCCAGGCATTGGGCTTGCCGAATGTCTCAAAGAACTCGACAAACTCTTTTGTCGGCGGGCCCAGCGCGTGCTTGGAGGCTCGGTAGATCTTTTCGTAGTCGGTCGCCATGGCCGGCACGATGCCATAGGGCGTGAGCGCTGACCAACTGATTGCCGGCGCTGTAGGCGGCTATTTCAGAGCTTTTTTGATCTCGTCGAGAATGGCCTGCGTGGCTGCCTTCGGGTCCTCGGCCTGGGTGATGGGCCGGCCGATCACCAGATAGTCGGCGCCGTTCTTGATCGCCGTCGCCGGCGAGGCCACACGTTTCTGATCGCCCTTGGCCGCTCCAGCGGGCCGGATGCCCGGCGTGACGATCGAGAGCTTCGAGCCCACCGCCTGGCGGATCGCGCCAACTTCGGCGGGCGAGGCCACCACGCCGTCAAAACCGGCTTGTTTGGCGAACTTGGCGCGCTGGGCGACAAGGTCTTCAGCCGGAATGGCGACGCCCTGTTGGGCCAGATCGCCGCCATCGACGCTCGTCAAAACGGTGACGGCGAGCAACTTGAGATCGCTCTTGCCCCGGCCCGCCGCGGCGGCTTCAAGGGTTTGGCGGTCGTGCCCGTGAACGGTGAGAAACTTGGCGCCCATTTCCGCGACATTGGCGGTGGCGCGCTCTACGGTGCGGGGAATGTCCAACAGCTTGGCGTCGATGAAAACGTCCATGCCGTCCTCAGCCAGCTCCCGCGCCAGATCGCCGCCGCCTGTAATCAGCAGCTCGAGGCCGATTTTGTAGCAGCCGACCATTTTGCCCAGGCTCGTAATCAGCGCGCGGGCTTCCTCGACCGTCGGCACGTCGAGGGCAACGATTAGGCGTTGTGAGGCTTTACTCGCCATTGGCAGCTCGGATCGACGCGCGAGGCGTCTGAATGGTCAATGCGTTTGTCACTTGGAGTCCTATTCGCCGATGCCTTCGAAGAACTCTTTGACGCGCGCAAAGAAGCCCGATGATTGCGGGTGTGTGCTCTCGGTGGTCGAGGCTTCGAATTCCTTCAGCAACTCGCGCTGCTTTGATGTCAAGCTCTTGGGCGTTTCGACGTCGACCTGGATGTAGAGGTCGCCCTTGGTCTTCGACCGTAGTACGGGCATGCCCTTGCCCTTCAAACGAAATTGCCGGCCGGTCTCGGTGCCGTCGGGAATCTTGACCCGGGCGCGGCTGGAATCGACGTTGGGCACCTCGATCTGGCCGCCAAGGGCCGCCGTTGTCATGGCGATGGGCACCCGGCAAAACAGGTCCGCGCCGTCGCGCTGAAAAAACTCGTGCGGCCTGGTCGAAAGGAAAATGTAGAGATCGCCGGGCGGGCCTGCGCGCAGACCCGCTTCGCCCTCGCCCGCCAGGCGAATGCGCGTGCCGTCCTCAACACCCGATGGAATGTTGACCGAGAGCGTGCGCTCCTTGGTCACACGTCCCGATCCGCCGCACGCCGTGCAAGCGTCTTCGATGATTTCGCCATGACCTTGGCATCCAGGGCAAATGCGCTCGATTGTGAAAAAGCCCTGACTGGCGCGGACCCGGCCCGAGCCGGCGCAAGTGCGGCACGACGTCGGCTTGGTTCCAGGTTTGGCGCCCGATCCCGAACACGGCTCGCAGGTGACGCTTCCCGGCACGCGGATCTGCGCGGTCTTGCCCTCATAGGCCTCGAACAGGCTGATTTCCATATTGTAGCGCAGGTCGACGCCGCGCTCGTGGCCCGACCGGCTGCGCTCGCGCCGTCCGCCCATGAATTCGCCAAACAGGTCGTCGAAAATTTCTGACATTGAGCTGGAGAAGTCCGCGCCGAAACCGTGGGCGCCCCCACCCATGCCGCCGTTCTCAAACGCGGCGTGACCGAAGCGGTCATAGGCCGCGCGCTTTTGGGGATCCTTGAGGGCCTCGTAAGCCTCGTTGACCTCTTTGAAGCGGCGTTCGGACTCTTCGTCGCTCGGATTGTGGTCGGGGTGGAGTTGCTTGGCGAGCTTGCGAAATGCCTTTTTGACGTCGTCTTCGCCAGCGTCACGGGAGACGCCCAGAATGTCGTAATAATCTTGTTTCGCCATGCCCGCGCTATGTCAGATCTTGTTGGAAAAAGCCCCGCCCGGGCCTGCATGTGGTGCATAGCATAAGGCGGGGCATTTTACGCATTCTTCGCTACCGGGTTGGTCGGCGGCTCAAGCAGATTTCTTACTGTCGTCGTCCTTGACCTCTTCGAAATCGGCATCGACGATGTCATCACCGCCTTCACCCGCCGGCGCATCGTCTCCCGGCTCACCTTCAGCCTGCTGATTGGCCTGGTACATGGCCTCACCCAATTTCATCGAAGCTTGAGCGAGCGCATCTACCTTTTCCTTGATGGCTTCGGCGTCTTCGCCCTCCAGAGCCGTCTTGAGTTCCGCAGCGGCGGCTTCAATGGTGCTCTTATCGGACTCCGAGATCTTATCGCCCAGGTCAACCAACGTTTTTTCGTTGGCGTGAAGCAAGGCTTCGCCCTGGTTCTTGGCTTCGACCAGATCGCGCCGCTGCTTGTCGTCATCGGCGTGGGCTTCGGCGTCTTTGACCATTTGGTCGATGTCGCTGTCTGAGAGCCCGCCAGAGGCCTGGATGCGGATCGACTGCTCCTTGCCGGTCGCCTTGTCGCTGGCGGCAACGTTGACGATGCCGTTGGCGTCGATGTCGAAGGTGACCTCGATCTGCGGAATGCCGCGCGGAGCCGGCGGGATGCCGACGAGATCGAATTGGCCGAGCATCTTGTTGTCGCTCGCCATCTCGCGCTCGCCCTGGAAGACACGGATCGTAACCGCGCTTTGGCTGTCCTCGGCGGTCGAGAAGATCTGACTCTTCTTGGTCGGGATCGTGGTGTTGCGATCGATCAAGCGGGTGAAGACGCCGCCAAGCGTTTCGATGCCAAGCGAGAGCGGCGTGACGTCGAGCAGCAGCACGTCCTTGACGTCGCCCTGGAGTACGCCGGCCTGAATGGCGGCGCCGACGGCAACGACCTCATCCGGGTTGACGCCCTTATGGGGCTCCTTGCCGAAGAAATTTTTCACCGTCTCAATCACTTTGGGCATGCGCGTCATGCCGCCGACAAGCACCACCTCGTCGATCTCGGCCGCCTTGAGGCCCGCGTCCTTGAGGGCCGCTTCGCAGGGCCCCACGGTGCGCTTGATGAGATCCTCGACCAGGCTCTCGACCTTGGCGCGGGTGAGCTTCATGGTGAGATGCTTCGGCCCGGACTGGTCAGCCGTCACGAACGGCAGATTGACTTCCGTCTGGGTGGCGGAGGAGAGCTCGATCTTGGCTTTCTCAGCCGCCTCTTTGAGGCGCTGGAGCGCAAGCTTGTCGCTCCGCAGGTCGATGCCTTGCTCTTTCTTAAATTCATCGGCCAGATAATCGACGAGCCGCATGTCGAAGTCTTCGCCGCCCAAGAAGGTGTCGCCATTGGTGGACTTCACCTCAAAGACGCCGTCGCCGATCTCGAGGATCGAGACGTCGAAGGTGCCGCCGCCCAAGTCATAGACGGCGATGGTCTCGCCGTCCTTCTTGTCGAGCCCGTAAGCGAGCGCTGCTGCTGTCGGCTCATTGATGATGCGAAGAACTTCGAGGCCGGCGATTTTGCCGGCGTCCTTGGTCGCCTGACGCTGAGCGTCGTTGAAATAGGCAGGGACGGTGATGACCGCTTTTTCGACCGTCTCACCCAGATGGGCTTCGGCCGTCTCCTTCATCTTCTGCAGGATGAAGGCGGAGATTTGCGAGGGCGAGTAGGCCTCGCCTTGGGCCTCGACCCAGGCATCGCCGTTGTCGGCTTTGACGATCTTGTAGGACACCAATTTCTTGTCCTTGGCGACCATGGGATCGTCGTGGCGCCTGCCAACCAGGCGCTTGATGGCATAAAGCGTGTTTTCCGGATTTGTGACCGCCAGGCGCTTGGCCGGCTGGCCGATCAGGCGCTCGCCGTCCTCGGTAAAAGCGACCATCGACGGCGTGGTGCGCGCGCCTTCTGAATTCTCAATGACCTTCGGACTTGACCCATCCATCACCGCGACGCACGAGTTCGTGGTGCCGAGGTCGATTCCAATGACTTTCGACATAATAAATAAAACCTCTTATCTTCGGCAGACTGTCCAGGCCCATTTGGCACCTGGCGCGCCCCATACTCCCCACTGTGCAGTACAGGGCCAGTCCCCATAACGATTCCGTGAATACGGGTCTTGGGGTTATATAAGGGCGAGGATAAGGCCCCGCAAGCGGGCGCGGAGCATGAATCGCATAAAGGTAAAGCGGTGAATTCGCGCAGCCAGCCGATATTGCCGGATCGGGAGTCTCTGCCCAAAGATTTTGGCTATTATCCTGGATTTTTGGACGCTCAAGCGCAGGGAACGCTGCTCAAAGAGATTCGCGCAATTATCGCCGCCGCACCGCTCTTTTTGCCCACCATGCCAGGCACTGGAAAGCCCTTTTCCGTCGCCATGACCAATTGCGGTCAATTGGGCTGGGTGTCCGACAAGGCGGGGGGCTATCGCTATGAGCGCATTCACCCCGATTCCGGCGCGCCCTGGCCCATGATGCCAGAGCAGGCCATCGCCGTGTGGCGGGCGGTATCGGGCCACACGGCGCTGCCCGAAGCTTGCCTGATCAACTATTACGACGCGGGCGCCAAGCTCGGCGACCATCGCGACCGTGACGAGGCCGACAGATCGGCCCCGGTGGTCTCGTTATCGCTTGGCGACAGCGCGCGCTTCCGCCTGGGCGGATTGCGGCGGGCGGATAAAGTGACGAGCTTCGATCTTGCTTCGGGCGACGTCGTCGTGTTGGGCGGCGCGACCCGGATGGCCTATCACGGCATCGCCCGCATCCATCCAGGCACGAGCGGCCTCTTGTCCGAGGGCGGGCGCTTCAACCTGACGCTGCGGCGGGTGACATAGCCGCTCGCCGCAAAGCTTCTCGCTTGGCTACGACGAACACGGCAAGGCTTTTTTCCGGTTTCCAGCGATGATCGATCGCAAAGCCGGCATCGCTCATGCTCTCCACAAGGTCCTCGCTGGTGAAGACCGCGACGTGCGGCATCAGTCCGAAAAATTTTCCGATCGGCGCGATGAGCTTGATGAATTTCATCTTATCGCCAAGGCAAGCCGTGCTGGTGACGAAGACGCCGCCTGGCTTCAGCATTTTGTGAACTTTGGCAATCGCCTCGTCTTTGTTCTCCAAGAGATGCAGGATGCTCAGCCCCAATACGGCATCGAAGCTCCGATCGGGCACGTCGAACTCGTCGATCGACGCGCATTCGAATGAAACGTTCTTCAGCTTGCCGCCGTCAGCCTTGGCTTGGGCGATCTCAATCATTTTCGGCGAGATATCGATTGCCCGTATGTGCGCCACATGGGGCGCATGGGCGATGGCGGTCGTGCCGGTTCCGCAGCCGAACTCCAAGACCTTCATATCGGGCTTCAGGTGCTCGCGCGTGATTTGCAATTTTCTTTGAAATGCGGCCTCGTCGGAGACGGGCTGCTTGGCATAGCGCTCGGCGAGTCTGTCCCAAAATTTGCTGGGCTGAGCCATCGTCGTCTCCGCTCTAAACCGTCTTCTTCATCGAAACCTTATTGCCGTGCCGGTTATCCAACTGCCAGCCAAGGCGCTCATAGAAAACAATGTTTTCCGGCATATCGCGATGGGTCGTCAGGCGGAGTTCACGGTAGCCGCGGTCCAATGCTTCACGCTCGGCAAGTGCGATGAGCGCCAGTCCCAGTCCGATGCGCCGGTGGTTGGGATGCACAGCGACATTGGCCAATTGCATGAAACCCTCCATCGGAATCATGACGAGGCCGCCGACGATGTCTTTGCCGATTTCCGCAACCCACACTTGGTGCTGGGCTATCTCGTCGGCGCAGGCCGCCGATAGGGGCGGCAAATCTGAGATGCGCGCCGCGTATTGGGCATAGGCTGCGTCTATGCAATCCGACAAGGGATCCGCATCATCAGGCACAGCCCTTCGGATGGTCCAAATATCCATCCCTAAAATGCTCGATTTGGCGCAAGCCTCAAGCGCTCTTGTCGACGTTGATGCCCACTTTGCCGTCACCGGGACCGCCGTCCTCGGGTGAATCTGGAGATTGCGGGCTGTCGTCGTTGGCCGCCTTGGGCGGTTCGGCAGGAGGTTTCGGCAGCTTTTCTCCGCCCTTGGCGACACCGACCATGGCAGGCCGGAGAATACGGTCTTCGATGACGTAGCCGGCCTGGACGACCTCGACGATCGTGCCCGCGGGCACGTCCTTGTTCTCGACCTCGAACATCGCCTGGTGGCGATTGGGATCGAAGCGCTCACCCTTGGGAACGACTTTGTTGATGCCGTGGCGCTCCAAAATATTGAGCAGCTCGCGCTCGGTCATTTGAACGCCTTCGAGCAGCGCTTTGAGCGCCGGGTCGCGGGCGATCTCGTTTTCTGGCGCGGCGTCGATCGTGCGGGCGATATTGTCACCGACGCTCAAGACGTCGCGGGCGAACGCCGTAACGGCGTATTTCGCCGTCTCGGACTTTTCGCGTTCGGTCCGGCGGCGGAGATTTTCCATTTCGGCAACTGCGCGCAGCAACCGGTCTTTAAGATCAGCGTTTTCGGCCTGGAGCGTCTCGATTGCTGCTTCGACCTCGGCGCCCTCGCCAGCAGCCCAGCCCGCAGCATCGGCGGCCTCGTTTTCAGGCGGCGCGGCGCTGGCGGCCTGCTTGGGGCCTGCCTTGGGCTTCTGATCCCCGGGCTTTGGCGCGGAGGGTGGTTTCTTCTCACTCATTGGAGCTCACATATCATCGTAAAAAATGAAAGCACTGCGTCATCGATATCGGACCGAGAGCAGAGAAATCAAGTCAGCAAACGGCCGACAAGCTTGGCCGTATAGTCGACCATGGGTATGATTCGCGCGTAATTAAGGCGTGTGGGTCCGATTACGCCGAGCACGCCAACTGTCTTATGCTCTTCGTCCTGGAATGGGGCGACGATCAGCGACGAGCCAGAAAGCGAAAACAGCTGGTTCTCGGAGCCAATAAAAATCTTCACGCCGTCGCCCTGCTCGGCCAGCTCAAGCAGCTGGATCAGCTCCTTCTTGGCTTCGAGATCGTCAAACAGGCGGCGGATGCGCTCCATGTCGTCGAGCGGCGTCAGCTCATCCAACAGATGCGAACGGCCGCGCACGATCAGGTTCTTGCGGCCGCCGTCCGCACCGGACCAGACGGCCAGGCCCGCCTCGACCACCTTGGCGCTGAGCGCGTCCAATTCGGCCTCATGGCGTTCCAATTCGATTTGAATGTTGGCGCGCGCTTCAGAGAGAGTCTGTCCGGCAATCCGCGCATTGAGATAATTCGTCGCCTGCACAAGAGCCGAAGGCGGCAGACCTTCAGGCAGCGTGACAACGCGGTTCTCGACGCTGCCGTCTTCACCGACAAGCACCGCAAGGGCGCGGGTGGGCTCCAGCGTGACGAACTGAATGTGCTTTAGGCGGACAATTTGCTTTTCCGTCAACACGACGCCGGCACAGCGCAGCAGGCCCGAAAGCATTCCGCTTGCTTCGCTCAACACGTCCTCGATCAGCAGATCCTCGGCGTTGCCGGAAATTTGTGACTTGATCTGTTCGCGTTCGGTCTGGCTCAAGCCGCCCACCTCAAGCAGGCCGTCGACAAAGAGCCGCAAGCCCAATTCGGTCGGCAGGCGCCCGGCCGAGGTATGGGGCGCGTAAATCAAGCCGAGCGCCTCGAGGTCCGACATGACGTTGCGCACCGAGGCGGGCGATAAGGTGACGGGCAGCTGCCGGCTCACATTGCGTGAGCCGACCGGATCGCCGGTGGCGAGAAAGCTCTCGACGATATGGCGGAAGATATCGCGCGAGCGGGCGTTCAGGTCGGTTAGACCCGCCATGCCCTGGTGCACGGCCTGGGCGGCGATATGCAATTCCTTTTCACGCATGACTTCTATTTAGGGCGTGGGCGGGTGGCCGTCAAACCAGCATGCCGATTCCCGTTAAGATCGCCGGCCGGTGGTTCCGCCCAATCGGAATTTCCCACAACTCTGCGGAAAAACGATCGATTTGAACCTTTTGGCGCGCCAGCGCGACCAATTGAGCAATGGGTTTCGAGCAGGTCGAAGCCGATCACTGGAGTAAGGGAGAAATCAATGTACAGCCAAGTGAAAATCTTCGTTATCGGCGCGCTGGCGATGGTCGGTGTTGTCGTCTTTGCCACCAATGCCATGGCGGCCAACGAACCGTTTTGTCACAATTACGCCGGAACGGCAGTGGCTCAATACCAGCAAATGGTCAATTCCGGTAAGCAGTGCCAGGGCTTCCGCTGGCACAATTGGTACAACGGCCATTACAAATGGTGCCGCAAGGTTTCCCAGCAGACGGCTCAATCCGAAGCCATTATCCGCGCAAACACAGTCCAGAACTGGGGCGCCTGTTAAGCGTCAATCGTCCTTAACATTCCTTCGTCCCGGTCGGCGGCCGCCCCATCGTTATGCGTATTGGGTGCGGCCGCTTGGCGTGTGGGCCGTTGATCGTGCACCGGGCCTCCGTTAGGGTTGGCGCGATTCAATCGCTTAATCTGGATCAGAGGGACACTTGCCAGCATGCGCCCATCCAAGCGCGAGCCAGAAGAACTGCGGCCCGTTTCACTCGAGCGGGGCGTTTCGCTGCATGCGGAGGGCTCGTGCCTGATCAAATGCGGCAACACCCACGTGCTGTGCACGGCGAGCCTGATGGATAACGTGCCGGGCTGGCTCAAGGGGCAGGGCAAGGGCTGGGTGACGGCCGAATACGGCATGCTGCCGCGCGCCACGTCCGAACGCATGAGGCGCGAAGCGGCCACCGGGCGGCAATCGGGCCGCACGCTTGAAATCCAGCGGCTGATCGGGCGCTCGATGCGCGCAGTGGTCGACCTCAAGGCTTTGGGCGAACGGCAAATCACCGTCGATTGCGACGTGGTGCAGGCCGATGGCGGCACCAGAACAGCGTCCATCACCGGCGCTTGGGTGGCGTTGCAGGACTGCATCGCCTGGATGGCGGCGCGCGATATGGTGGGCCCGGATGTGATGCGCGATCAGGTGGCGGCGGTCAGTTGCGGTCTTTATGGCGGTCAGGCGGTGCTCGATCTCGATTACGCCGAAGATTCCCAAGCCGATGCAGATGTGAATTTTGTGCTGACCGGGACCGGCGGGATCGTCGAGATCCAAGGCACGGCGGAAGGCGACCCCTTCAGCGAGGCGCAATTTGAAGCCCTAAAGGAACTGGCCAAGAAGGGCATCGCCGAACTCTGCAACCTGCAGAAGCTGTCCGTCGGCTGATGGCGGGCAAGCTGCGCGCCGGCGACAAGATTGTGGTGGCGAGCCACAATGCGGGCAAGGTGCGTGAAATCGAGGCGCTGCTGGCGCCGCTCGGCATCGAAACCATAGCGGCTTCTGATTTGGGCCTCGCCGAGCCCGAAGAAACCGGCGCCACTTTTGCAGAAAACGCCGTGATCAAGGCCGTTGCCGCGGCCGAGGCGGCCAACATGCCGGCGCTGGCGGATGATTCGGGCCTCGAGGTCGAAGCGCTCGGCGGTGCGCCCGGCATTCATTCGGCGCGCTGGGCGGGCGAGTCCAAGAACTTCCGGCGCGCTATGGCGCGCATCGCGCGCGAGTTGGCGGAGGCAGGGGTGGTGTCAAACGAGCCAAACCGCGCCAACTTCACCTGTGTGCTCGCCATTGCCTGGCCGCTCGAGCGGGTGCATTTGTTCGAAGGTAAGGTGTTCGGCCACCTTGTTTGGCCGCCACGCGGCGATTACGGATTCGGCTATGATCCGATCTTCGTCGCCGATGACCACGAAGAGACGTTCGGCGAAATGGAGCCAGCGCAGAAGCATGCCATATCGCACCGCGCAAAAGCCTTCGAACAGTTCGTCGCCGAAATCGTCGAAGGCCGCCAATAGCGCCCAAGACGCCGGCTTCGGCGTCTATGTCCATTGGCCGTTCTGTCTGGCCAAGTGTCCCTATTGCGACTTCAACTCGCATGTGCGCCATGGCGGCATCGACGAAGAGCGCTTTCTCGCAGCCTATCGCACTGAGCTCGATCACATGGCGGCGCTGACGGGGCCACGGAAGGTGGCGAGCGTGTTCTTTGGCGGCGGCACGCCCTCCTTGATGGCCCCGGCGACAGTCGCGGCGATCTTAGATCAGATCGCGACCAACTGGCGGTTGGCGGGTGATGCGGAAATCACGCTGGAAGCCAATCCGACGAGCGTTGAAGCGGCCAACTTCGCACAGTTGCGCCAAGTCGGCGTCAACCGCGTCTCGCTCGGCGTTCAAGCCCTAGACGATGCGGCGCTCAAAGCGCTTGGGCGCCAGCACAGCGCAGCAGAAGCCAAGGCGGCGCTTGGTGTGGCGCGGGACCATTTCGAGCGAGTGTCGATCGACCTGATCTATGCCCGGCCGTATCAAAACGTGCGGCGCTGGCAGCGGGAGCTCGAGGCCGCGCTCGAGCTCGGCGTCGATCATCTGTCGCTCTATCAGCTCACCATCGAACCCAATACGCCCTTTGCTGCGCTCAACGCGGCGGGCAAGCTGCTCGTTCCCGATAGCGAATCTGCCGCAGAATTGTTCGAGGCGACCCAGGCCATCACAGAGCAGGCGGGCCTTGCGGCTTATGAGATTTCCAACCACGCCCGGCCGGGTGAAGAGTGCCGGCACAATCTGCTCTATTGGCGCTCGGGCGATTATGCCGGCGTTGGGCCCGGCGCCCATGCCAGGCTGACAATCGAAGGCGTCCGCACGCATCTGGCGACGCTGCGACCGCCCGAAGCCTGGCGCGATCAAGTCGAGGCAGAAGGACACGGCCTTGAAGATCAGCACGCGCTCGCGTCAAGCGAGCACGTCTCCGAATTTCTGTTGATGGGCTTGCGCCTGGCCGAGGGCATCGACCTGCAGCGTCTGGCGGCAATCGGTGGCGAGATCGATGCCGAGGGCCTTGCGATGATGCGCGCGCAGGGCATGGTCGAGATCGATGAGGGCTGGCTGCGCGTCAGCGACCAGGGACGGCTGGTGTTGAACGCCGTAATCGCCGAACTGGTGGCTTAAGAGAAAATCAGCTCTAGAACTGCGCGTTGCCGAAGGCCGAGGGCGCTGGATCAATCACCCGCGTGCCGAAGCGCTGGACTTCGAGGATGGCCAGACCGCGTTCAGACGTGCCGTCGGAGCGCAACCGGAACAGGCCATCGACGCCTGCAAATCCGCTGGCGCGCGTCAGTTTGTCAGGCGTAAAACGACTGCCCGGCGGGTTGCTCGAGAGCGAAACGGCCAGAGAAACGGCATCATAGGCCAGGCTGGCCAGGCGGGGCGGCGTCTTGCCGTAGGTCTTGACGTAGCGCTGGGTGAACGAACGCCAACCTTTCGGGTCGGGTCCAGGCAGCCAACCACCGATCAGCGGTTTTTCGCGGCCGATGCCGGCAAAGTCCCAACGGCCGGTGCCCAGCAGCTTGATGGTCTTGGTGTCGATCTCGAAATAGGGCATCAGCGCTGAAATCGTCGGCAAGGTTTCGGGGCCGGCGGGAATGAAGATGCTGTCGATTTGCGGCGGCTCGGCAGTGGCCAGCGCCGCAATCTTTTTGGCTGGCTCCAGCATGGCGTTGGCCTCAAGCGGATAGCGCTCGACCGCCGCGATCTGGCCGCCCGATCGCGAGACGGCGCTCGTGAAGGCTTGTGCGACGACATTGCCATAAGGCGAATTTGGAATGAGCGCGGCGAAGGAGCGTTTGCCCTGCGAGACCGCGTAGGAGACGATCCGGCCGACGTCGTAGCCGGCCAAGAAACTCAGCAAATAGACGCCGTTTCCGGCCACCTGCCGATCGCTCGAAAAGGCGATGATCGGAATTCCCGCTTGCCGGGCGACGGGCGCAGCAGCCGCCACCGACTTGGAAAACAGCGGGCCGACAATGAGTTCGGCGCCGTCGTTCACCGCCTGCTCGGCGGCCAAACGCGCGCCTTCTGGCGTTCCCTTGGTGTCCTTGGCGACCAGCGTTACTGCGGGATTGTCGAAATCAAACAGCGCGAGTTCGCCAGCCTGTTTGAGGGCTTGGGCGATTTGCGCGGTGTTGCCCTTCGCGGTGGTCGGCAAGAGCAAGGCCACCTTGACCTTGGGCCCGCCGCGTCCCATCAGCCCACCGGGCTGGGCTTGACCGTTGGGGCCAAAGCCGGATCCGTCCATGCCCGCTTGGCCCGAACCCCCGCCGCGGCAACCGGTCAGAACCAGCGCTGTGGCCAGCACGAATAGGGCGCACCACAGGCGCCGCCAAGCGATGGAAATCACACGTTCTTGCCGCATCGGCATAGGTCGATTTACCCGTATCGGTCCCTAACGCCACGGTGTGCGGCGATGGCTCTGAGCACATTCAGTAGACGATTATGGTTAACACCATGTCATTCGTCCACTGCTGCGGCGTTGCCGGATTTGGCCTAACGGCCAACTGTGGCTGCAGCATGATAGACGCAGGCCAGCCGAGCCCCTAGATTTGTGGCGCGTTCACGCGCCGCTGCGTGACGCCGCGCGGCGTTCCACGGGTGAAGAAGTAACCGCGCGCAGGATTGATGTAACCAGTTGATTGTTATGGCAAAAGACAAAAAATCCAGCAAGCGCGGCGAGCTGCCCAGCCGCACCGGTGATGTGCTGGCGGACGAACTGGCCAAGCCGCTTGTGCCGGGGCTCTATCTCGTCTCCACGCCCATTGGCAATCTGGCCGATATCACTTTGCGCGCTTTGGCGGTGCTCAGCGGCGCCGATCTGGTTTATTGCGAGGACACGCGCCATTCACGCAAGCTGTTCAGCCATTTCGATATCAAACGCGACCTTGCGGCCTATCACGAGCACAATGCGGCGCGCGAGCGCCCGCGCATTCTGGAGCGCATCGCCAGCGGGTCATCGGTCGCGCTGATTTCCGATGCCGGCACGCCGCTGGTGTCAGACCCAGGCTTCAAACTGGTGCGTGAGGCCCAGGATGCGGGGCTTGCCGTTCATGCCATTCCGGGCCCCAGCGCGCTGTTGGCGGGGCTGGTCAGTTCGGGCTTGCCGAGCGACAGATTCTTTTTCGAAGGCTTCCTGCCGCCAAAGCAGACCGCGCGGCGCAAACGGATCAAGGTGTTGGCGGTGTTGCCCGCCACGCTCATTTTGTTCGAGACGGCGAAACGGATCGAGGCGGTGCTGGCCGATTTGGCAGCAGAGTTCGGCGGTCGCCAGGCGGCGATTGCCAAGGAGCTCACGAAAAAACACGAAGCGATTGCGCGAGCGCCGCTCGACGACTTGGCAGATCTTGTGGCCGGCTGGCCCGATGAGATGCGCAAGGGCGAGTTCGTCGTGGTCGTTGAGGCAGCCGCGGAGCAAATCGTCTCCGATGCAGCGATCGAGGCGCGGCTCAAGGCGCGGCTTGCGAGCTTCAGCGTGCGCGACGCGACCCGCGCCGTTGCGGCCGAATTCGGCGTGCCGCGGGGCAAGGTCTACAAAATCGCCCTGGCGCTGGCCAACGAGGCCAAGCCGGCGCAGGCCCCGTGAGCGAGCGGCGGCGGCGGGCCTACCGCAAGGGATTGCGAGCGGAGTTCGCGGGCGCGGTGCTGCTCACACTCAAGGGCTACCGCATTCTGGCGCGGCGTTATCGCAGCCCGGTCGGCGAGATCGATCTCGTGGCGCGACGGGGCCGCCGCTATGCCTTTGTCGAGGTGAAGGTGCGGCCAAGCCAGGCAGAAAGCGCCTTCGCGGTCTCGACCCAACAGCAGCACAGGATCGCGCGCGCGGCGCAGCACTGGCTTTCGCGCAATCGGCCCGATGGTGACTTCGATACAGGCTTCGATGTGATCTTGCTCAGCCCGTGGTCCTGGCCGCGGTATTTGGCGGACGCATTTCGGATTTGACCTTGAGGGCGCCCCACGGCAGCTTGGCGCCGGGCGGCGACGGGCAGGGAGAGAAGTCTTATGGGATTGCGGGTTGCGTTTCAGATGGATCCGATCGATCGGATCGACATCCGCGGCGATTCGACCTTTGCGCTGCTGCTCGAGTGCCAGTCGCGCGGGCACGAGATTTTCTATTATACGCCCGATCATTTGAGCCTGGAGGGCGCGTGCCTAATTGCGCAAGGCCACAGCCTGGGCGTCGAGGACAAAGAGGGCGATCACTACAAGCTCTCAGACCCACGGCAGGTCGATCTGGCGGAATTCGACGTCGTGCAGCTGCGTCAAGATCCGCCCTTCGACATGAGCTACATCACGACGACGCATCTTCTGGAGCGCATCCATCCCAAAACGCTGGTGGTGAACGACCCCTGCCACGTGCGCAACGCGCCGGAAAAAGTGTTCGTGCTCGATTTTCTCGACCTGATGCCGGCCACCGCGATCACGAGTTCGCTCGAAGTCGTCAAAGCCTTTCGCGAGAAATACAAGGACATCATCATCAAGCCGCTCTACGGCAATGGCGGCGCGGCGGTGTTCCGGCTGGGACCCGACGACACCAATCTCAATTCGCTGGTCGAGTTCTTTCAAACCGTGTTCCGCGAGCCCTTCATGGTGCAGCAATACCGGCCCGAGGTGCGCCAGGGCGACAAGCGGATCATCTTGGTCGACGGCGAGATCGCCGGCGCCATCAACCGCGTTCCGGCGGCGGACGAAGCGCGCTCCAACATGCACGTGGGCGGCCAGGCCGAGCACGTTGAGCTGAGCGACCGCGACAAGGAAATCTGCGCCAGGCTGGGGCCGGAGCTGAAAAAGCGCGGCCTGATCTTCGTCGGCATCGACGTGATCGGCGAATATCTCACCGAGATCAACGTCACCTCGCCCACCGGCATCCGCGAGGTCAAAGCCTTCGGCGGGACCGATATCGCTGGTCTGATCTGGGACGTGATCGAGAAAAAAGTGGGCTGACGGCGGCCAAACCGGCTACTTGTTCCCTAATTGTTCTTGTTTCGCGCCGTGCGCTGGGCTAATCTCGTCCGGGGTCGATAGGGAGCGGGACTGGGCAGGCGATGTACGCGCAAGTCACCACGGTCGCATTTTCCGGCATCGAGGCGCGCGCCGTCGAGGTCCAGGTGCAGGTTTCCTCCGGCCTGCCCGCCTTCACCATTGTCGGCCTGCCGGACAAGGCGGTGGCCGAAAGCCGCGAGCGCGTGCGGAGCGCGCTCTCGGCCATCGGCCTGGCGTTGCCGCCCAAACGCATCACCGTAAATCTGGCGCCAGCCGATCTGCCCAAGGAAGGCAGCCACTACGATTTGCCGATTGCCCTTGGGTTGATGGCGGCTTCGGGCGCCATCGCACAAGACAGCCTTGAGGGTTATTGCGTGCTGGGCGAGCTTGGGCTCGATGGCACGATCGCGCGGGTCGTGGGCGGTCTGCCGGCGGCGATCGGCGCCAATGCATTGGGGCTGGGGCTGATTTGCCCGGATTCCTGTGGCGCCGAGGCGGCCTGGGCGTCCGCCGATATGACCATTCTAGCGCCCAAAAGCATTCTGAGCCTGATCAATCATTTCAAGGGATTGCAGAGCCTGAGCCGGCCCGAACCCAAGGTGCGCGAGCGCTCTGAGCCGTTGCCCGATCTCAACGAAATTCGCGGTCAGGAAAGTGCCAGGCGCGCCCTTGAGGTGGCCGCCGCTGGTGGCCATCATCTTCTTATGGTGGGACCGCCCGGAGCGGGCAAATCGATGTTGGCGCAGCGGCTGCCCTCGATTTTACCGCCGTTGGCGCCTGCTGAGATGCTGGAAGTCAGCATGGTGCACTCGCTTGCCGGCGCTTTGAGCGAGGGGCGGATCGGCGCCGAGCGCCCGTTCCGCGCGCCGCACCATTCCGCCAGCATGGCAGCGCTTGTGGGCGGCGGCATAAAACCGCGTCCAGGTGAGGCCGCGCTGGCACATTTGGGCGTGCTGTTTCTCGATGAATTACCGGAATTTTCGCCCCAGGTGCTCGACGCGCTGCGCCAACCGATCGAAAGCGGCGAGGTGGCGATCGCGCGCGCCAACCATCGCATCACTTACCCGTCGCGCGTTCAGCTTGTCGCCGCCATGAACCCCTGCCGCTGCGGGCGGGCCGGCGAGCCGGGTTATGCCTGCCGGTTCGGCAAAAATTGCGCCGAACGTTATCAATCGCGCGTTTCGGGTCCGCTGATCGACCGCATCGATCTGCATATAGAAGTGCCGGCGCTCGGTGCTGCGGCATTGAGCGGGCCACCGCCCAAGGAAGGAAGCGCGGAGGTGCGCGCCCGGGTGATCGCGGCGCGCGCCCGCCAAGCTGCGCGTTATGAAGCACTTGACGCGGAGCAGGTGCGCACCAATGCCGACTGCCCAAGCGGGTTGCTCGATGAGGCGGTGGCACTCGACAAGGCTGGCCTGGCGCTGCTGGCTGAGGCCGCCGACAGGCTCAAATTGAGCGCGCGCGGTTATCACCGCAGCCTCAAGGTAGCGCGCACGCTGGCCGATCTCGATGGCCGGGAAAGCGTCGGCCGCGATCACATCGCGGAAGCCTTGAGCTATCGCGGCGAGACATTGCGCCAGCGCGAAGCGGCCTGATTGCCCGGAATTCTGCTGCTCGCGGGCGGCTGGTAAGCCTTTCTCAAGAGAATTTCGATTCACTTGAGGCACGGGACGCCTGGTCCCGCAGTTTCCTGGCCCCGAGTAAGTCGTGCAGTTCGAGCGTAACCAAGGCCCCTTTGGCGCGTATCAGCCCGCCAACACCAACGACAAGATCACCTGCCGGCCCGGTGAATGCGCCCGCGATGGCGTGAACCGCGCGCGTGCAAACGAGCGCTGCAAGCGCGTTCGCGCGGTCTCGAGCGAGCTGCTTCTGGTCGGCGCCGGGCTCGCGGTCACCACGCTCGGCCTGTTGCATCTGGATGGCCGGATCGACGGCGGGCTCGCCTTCGTTCTCGCGGGCCTCGGCATCGGGCTCGCCGGTGCGTTCACCTTATGGCGCGAAATCGGACGGGCCCAAATCGCAGCCAGCGAGGCCGAGGCGCGGCTCAACCAATTGGCCGAGAAGCTCGAAGGCGGCCTCGAATCCCTCGAAGATATGCGTTGGGACCTGCGCGACGGCGAGGCGCGCTACCGCGATCTGGTCGAGGGCCAGGGCGATGTCGTCTTCCGCTGCGACAATGAAGGCCGGCTGACCTTCGTCAACGACGCCTTTTGCAGCTCATTCGGCACCAGCAGAGAAGAAGCGCTTGGCCAGCATTTCGAGGTCTCGGTGGTGGCAGGCGCCTCGGCGGGCGAGGTCGAACGCGATCCCGACAGCGGCCGGCGGCGCTACATCCAAGAGGTCGAGACGGCCAGCGGTCCGCGCTGGTTTGCCTGGGAGGACGTCGAAATCAGGGGCGATGGCGGCGCCATCAAAGAAGTGCAGTCGCTGGGCCGCGACGTCACCGAGCAGCGCGCGGCCGAAACGGCGCTCAAGGAAGCGCGCGAGCTCGCCGAAGACGCCAACCAAGCCAAGTCGCGCTTCCTGGCCTCGATGAGCCATGAGATCCGCACGCCGATGAACGGCATTCTCGGCATGACCGGTCTCCTGATCGACACCAATCTGACGGCCGAACAGAAAACCTATTCGCGCGCCATCCAATCTTCCGCCAAGGCGCTGCTCTCGCTGATCGACGAAATCTTGGACTTCTCCAAAATCGAAGCGGGCAAACTCGAGCTGAAGCACGAAGCCTTCAATCTGGCCGAGGCGCTGCAGGGGGTCGTCGAATTGCTGGCGCCGCGGGCCCGCGACAAGGGATTGGAAATCGGTTGGTTTGCCGATCCCAAGCTGCCCGCCCAGGTCATCGGCGACGAGATCAGATTGCGCCAGGTGCTGATGAACCTGGTGGGCAACGCGATCAAATTTACTGAATCCGGCGGCGTATCCCTGGAAGTGGAGCGCGCGGACGGACCCCACGCATTCGCCATTCGCTGCCAGGTGCGCGATACGGGCATCGGTATGGACGAGGATGATCAGCGCGCCATCTTCAACGAGTTCGAGCAGGCCGATTCAACGCGTGCGCGCCGGCACGGCGGAACGGGTCTTGGCCTGGCCATCTCCAAACGTCTGGTCGAAGAAATGGGGGGCGAAATAAGGGTCGAGAGCACACCTGATAAAGGCTCGACATTCGTCTTCGATATTCCCTTGAGCCAAGACCGCGAGGCAGCGATCGGCGAGGAATGGCCGGCATTGAGCAGCGCGCCGCGGGTGCTGATCGTCGATGACGGCGTGATCGAGGCCGACCTGATCGCGCGCATGTTGCGCGCGCGGGCCTGCCAGGTGGAGCACGCCAGCCCCGAGAATGCGGTGCTGGCGCTCTGGAGCGCCTCGCACGAGGGCAAGCCCTATGAGGCGATCTTGATGACAGCGTCGATTGCCAGGGGCGGCGGTGCGATCATCGCGCAAGCGGGCGAAGCATGCGGCCAAGCGGACGCCCTGCGTTCGATCGTTCTGATCGATCCGTCAGAGCGCGGCGAGGTCGATGAGTTCAAGCGGGTCGGGATCGATGCGTTCCTGGTGCGCCCGGTGCGCCCGGTCTCGCTGTTTGCTCAGCTGGAGGGTGGCGAGGGCAGCCACTATGTGACGCCAGCCTATGGCGGAGCCATCAGCGATCCCGATGCGCTGTTTGAGGAACAAAGCCCGCAGGGGCAAGAGGAAGGCAAGCACGTGCTGCTTGCCGAAGACAACGGCATCAACGCGCTGCTGGCTAGCAAAATGCTGGAAAAAACCGGTTGCGAGGTCAGCCATGTCGAGGACGGCAAGGAGGCGGTCGCGGCCGTCAAGGCGAGCATAATGGGCGAAGGCCGCGCGATCGATGTCGTGCTGATGGACATTCACATGCCGGAGATGGACGGCATCGAGGCGACGAAAGTGATCCATCAGCTCTGCCAAAGCCAAGGCGCCACGGCGCCGCCCATTGTCGCGCTGACGGCGGATGCGTTTTCCGAGGAACGCCAGCGTTATCTGGATTCAGGGCTTGATGATTATTTGGCCAAGCCGTTCGAGCGCGAAGAGCTCGAAGCGCTGCTCGCCAAATGGTGCGATGCACCGGTCGGCGTCGACAAGGATCCATCCATGTTGAGTTCGGCCTAAGGCTCTAGCCCGTCACGTCATAGGCGGCGAGGGCTGCCATATTCACCAGCATGGCGTCGGTGCAGCCCAGCGTGGCGATCTGCACCGGTTTCGAGAGACCGACCAGCAGGGGTCCCAGCATTGTGCTGCCGCCGAGTTCCTCGAGCATCTTGGTGGCAATGCTGGCGCTGTTGAAGGCCGGCATGATGAGCACGTTTGCGGGCTCCGACAGCCGGCAGAAGGGGTAGAGCGCCATGGCATCGGGATTGAGCGCGACGTCTGCGGTCATTTCGCCGTCATACTCAAAGTCCGTGGTGCGTTCATCGAGCAAGCGGACGGCGTCGCGCACGTATTTAGCGCGCTCGCCCGGCGGGTGGCCGAAATTGGAATACGCAAGCATAGCAACGCGGGGTTCATAGCCCATGCGGCGGGCCACATTGGCGGCCTGCTCGGCGACGTCGGCGAGCGCCTCGGCGTCGTGCATGTCGTGAACGGCGGTGTCGGCGATCAGCACGGTGCGATTGCGGCAGAGCGCGATAGAGACGCCGATGACGCGCTGGCCCGGATTGGGGTCGAGCACATGGCGAATGTCTTCGTAGGCGGTCGACCAGTTGCGCGTGACACCGGTCACCATGGCGTCGGCGTGGCCAAGCGCCACCATGCAGGCGCCGAATATGTTGCGGTCGTTGTTCACCATGCGCTGGCAGTCGCGGAACAGATAACCATCGCGCTGGAGCCGGCCATAGAGAAATTCGGCATATTCGGTATTGCGGTCGGAGTGACGCGGATCATGGCATTCGATCGACTGTTGGAACTCGACGCCTGACGATGTCATCGCCTCGTCGATCGCTTTTTGCCGGCCGATCAGAACCACTTCGCCCAGGGCGGCGTTGAGAAATGCGTTGGCGGCCCGCATGACGCGATCCTCCTCGCCTTCGGCGAAGACAACGCGCTTGGGATTGGCGCGAACCTTCTCGAAGACCGCGTGCAGCAGCCCGGCGATCGGGTCCAGACGGGCGCTCAGGCTCGAGCCGTAGGCGGCCATATCGATAATCGGCCGGCGGGCGACGCCAGAATCCATCGCCGCCTTGGCGACAGCCGGGGGCACGTGGCAGATCAGGCGCGGATCGAAGGGCACGGGGATGATGTAATTGCGGCCATAACGGGGACGCCGGCCCTGATAGGCGGCGGCCACTTGGTCCGGCACCTCGACGCGGGCGAGCTCGGCCAGTGCCTCGGCGGCGGCGATCATCATGGTCTCATTGATGGTGCTGGCCTGCACATCGAGCGCGCCGCGGAAGATATAGGGAAAGCCCAGAACATTGTTGACCTGGTTGGGATAGTCGGAGCGCCCGGTGGCCATGATCGCGTCGTCGCGCACCTGGGCGACCTCTTCTGGCGTGATCTCGGGATCCGGGTTGGCCATGGCGAAGATGATCGGGCTGTCGGCCATCGAGGCGACCATTTCAGGCGTGAAGGCGCCAGCGGCGGAAAGACCAAACAATGCGTCGGCGCCATCGACGGCTTCGGCCAGCGTGCGGGCCTTGGTGTCGCTGGCATAGCCCGACTTCCATTGATTCATGCCCTCCTTGCGGTCGCGATAAACGACGCCCTTCGAATCGCAAAGAATGACGTTTTTGCGCGGCAAGCCCATCGCGTTCAGCAATTGCAGCGAGGCGATGCCGGCCGCACCCGCGCCGTTGCAGACCAGCTTGGTCTTGGCGATGTCGCGATCGGTGAGATGCAGCGCGTTGATGAAGCCGGCGGCCGCGATGATGGCGGTGCCGTGCTGGTCGTCGTGAAACACGGGGATGTCGAGCAGTTCGCGCAATTGCTCTTCGATCAAAAAGCAATCGGGCGCGCGGATGTCCTCGAGATTGATACCGCCAAAGGCCGGGCCCAGATAGCGCACGCAATTGACGAAGGCTTCGACGTCGGTGGTGTCGACCTCAAGATCGATGCCGTTGACATCGGCAAAGCGCTTGAACAGAACCGCCTTGCCCTCCATCACGGGCTTTGAAGCCAGCGCACCCAAATTGCCGAGACCCAATATGGCGGTGCCGTTCGTGATGACGGCAACGAGGTTGCCCTTGTTGGTGTAGTCGTAGGCCAGTTGGGCGTCTTCAAAGATGGCGTTGACCGGCGCGGCGACGCCCGGCGAATAGGCCAAGCTCAAATCGCGCTGAGTGGCCATGGGTTTGGTCGGCGCGATCTCCAACTTGCCGGGCTTGCCGGACTTGTGGAATTGGAGCGCCTCGTGATCGGTCACGCTTGATTTTTGTGTTGGGCGTTGCATTGCGTGTCAGAAACCGTTGGTCGAAGTTGGTTGCCGCCGGGTGCTGTGTCCCTCGGGCTCAGCGGCACCATAGAACCGGCATCCTGGCAGGACAATCGCCTTCGCGGGTCGTCGATTGCACTCTATCGTTAATAACGCGAAGCCAAGGCTTCACGGCTCCAAGACTCCGCGCTATGTCTGGCGGGTGGCAAGGATTCGAGGCGCGGCATAGCCTTTCATGGGCCAACAGGTAAAAACCAGCACATCGAAGGGTACGGGCAAGGGCACGACACCTGTTATCCAGCAATATTTGGCGATCAAGGCGGCCCACCCCGACTGCTTGCTGTTCTACCATATGGGCGACTTCTACGAGCTGTTCTTCGAGGATGCCGTGGCCGCCTCCCAGGCCCTCGGCATCCAACTCACCAAGCGCGGCAAACACGAAGGCGAAGACATCCCGATGTGCGGCGTACCGCTGCGCCGTGCCGACGACTATCTTCAGCGTCTCATCGCCCGCGGCTTTCGCGTGGCGGTCTGCGAGCAAACCGAGGACCCGGCGCAAGCCAAGAAGCGCGGCGCGAAAGCGATTGTCCGGCGCGACGTTGTGCGCCTGGTCACGCCGGGCACACTCACCGAGGAAAGTTTGCTGGAGGCCAAGCGCAGCAATTATCTTGCCGCGCTGTTCCGTGCGCCGAGCTCGACCCAAACACCGGGCGATCGCTTTGCGCTCGCCTCGCTCGACATTTCCACTGGCGAATTTATTGTCGGAGAATTCGCCGGCGAAGATCTGGCGGGCGAACTGGCGCGGCTGAGGCCGAGCGAAGTCCTGATCGGCGAAGACAATCTGAGCGACAAGACGCTGACCGGGCTGATCGAGAGGCAGGGTGCGGCGATCACGCCAATCGCCCGGCGGTCGTTTGACAGTCTGGCGGGAGAGACGCAGCTCAAGTCGAAATTGGGCGTGGCCGACTTGCAAGGCTTTGGCGGTTTTGGCCGGCCGGAATTGGCAGCGGTTGCGGCCCTGCTCACCTATGTGGAAATCACGCAAGTTGGGCACCAACCCCATCTCCGGGCGCCCACACGTTCTGGCCCCCAGAGCGTGCTGGTGGTCGACGCGGCGACCAGAGCCAATCTGGAGATAGACAGATCGACCCGCGGCGAACGGCGCGGCAGCCTGCTGCAAGCGGTCGACCGAACGGTGACGGGCGCCGGCGCGCGGGAACTCGCCGCGCGGCTCTCCAGTCCGTTGACCGACGAAAAGGCAATCGGCGCGCGGCTTGACGCGTTGGGGTTTCTGCTCGCCGAAGCAGACTTGCGGGGTGGGCTGCGGGAAGACTTGCGTGCGGCGCCAGACATTGCACGGGCGATGGCGCGTCTCGTTCTGGCCCGCGGCGGTCCGCGCGATCTGGGTGCGGTCCGCGACGGCCTGCACGTGGCAGCGCGTTGCGCCGAACGTTTGGCAATTGCCGCCAAGAATCTTGGCTTGCCGGATGAACTTACCCGGTTGGCCGACCGGTTGCAGCAAAGCCCGGCGGGCTTGCGCGATGAGCTTACATCCGCGCTTGGCGACGAGCTGCCGATACAGCGGCGCGACGGCGGGTTCGTCCGCCGGGGCTACCGCGCCGATCTCGATGACAACCTGACGCTGCGCGATGAGAGCCGAAAGGTCGTGGGCGCGCTGCAAACCAAGTATGCGCAAGAGACGGAGCTGAAGTCGCTCAAGGTGCGCCACAACAATGTGCTGGGATATTTCGTCGAAGTGTCGGTGAACGCGGCTGATCGGTTGCGCGAAGAACCATTCAGCGAAAGCTATATTCACCGCCAGACGCTGGCCAGCGCAGTTCGTTTCACCACCGAAGAGCTGGCTCAAACCGAGGCCAAAATCGTCACGGCAGCAGAACGCGCGCTGGCGATCGAGTTTGAGGTCTTCAATGCGCTCAAGGACGCCGCCGATGGGGAAGGCAGGTCACTTAGCGAGGTCGCGGCCGCGCTGGCCAAACTCGATCATTACGCCGCGTTGGCCGAGTTGGCGGAAGAGCAGCGTTATTGCCGGCCGCTTGTCGATTCGAGCTTGGCGTTCCGCATCGAGGCCGGCCGGCACCCGATCGTCGAGCAGGCGCTGGCCAAAGGCGACGGCGGGCCGTTCGTCGAGAACGACGCATGCCTTGAAACGGCCGCGGGCCGGCGCGCGGGCGCCCACGGCGAGGGGCCGATGGGCCGGTTGTGGATCGTCACGGGTCCCAACATGGCCGGCAAATCGACGTTTCTGCGCCAAAACGCGCTCATCGCGGTGATGGCGCAAATGGGATCCTATGTGCCTGCCAATGACGCGCATATCGGTGTCGTCGACCGGCTGTTCAGCCGGGTGGGGGCGGCCGATGACATCGCCGGCGGCCGTTCCACATTCATGGTCGAAATGGTCGAGACGGCCGGCATATTGAACCAAGCGGGGGAGCGTTCGCTCGTCGTGCTTGATGAGATCGGGCGCGGGACCGCGACCTATGACGGTCTATCGATCGCTTGGGCGTGCGCCGAACACCTGCACGACATCAATTGCTCGCGTGCGCTGTTTGCGACGCACTATCACGAGCTGACCGGGCTTGCTCAAAAATTGGCTCATGCGGCAAATGCCACGATCGACGTCAAGGAATGGCAGGACGAGATCATCTTCCTGCACAAGGTCAAGGCTGGCGCAGCCGACCGGTCCTACGGCATTCAGGTGGCCAAGCTCGCCGGACTGCCGGATGCGGCGGTTGGCAGGGCGCGCCAGGTTCTGGCAGCCTTGGAACAAGACCAAACGCGGTCCGCCCAAGACTTGGCCGACGAACTTCCGCTGTTTCACGCGGCCGCTGATCCGCCAGCGGCTTCCGATGCCCCCTCGGGGGTTGAAACGGCGCTCAACGCGATGGCCCCCGACGACATGACGCCGCGCGAGGCGCTCGAATTCTTGTATCGATTGAAGGCGATGATGGCGCCAGCGGGTGATCGCGACTAGGCCAAGCTGTGCTACAAGGGCGCCGTGGCTGATCGATCGAGTTGAACAGGAATGGACCAAAACTTAAGTCCGCGCGCGCCATATTTCGACCCGTCGGCGGTGCGCGACGAGTTGACGGAGCTCTGGCGCGAGTTGTCCGGTCGCGAGAGCGAATTGCGCTCGAGGCTGCTTGAGCGCTTGAAGGCGCTCGTCGCCGACTCGCGTGCGGCGGCGCAAAAACAACTTGAATCAGACGGAAATGGCCGACGCTGCGCCAAGGGCCTGTCGCTGTTTCAAGACGAGTTGATCCGGGTGATCTACGATTTCACCGTTCATCACGTCTATCGCGCGACAAATCCATCGGCGGCGGAGCACATGGCAATTGTCGCCACCGGTGGCTATGGCCGCGGCCTGCTGGCTCCGGGATCAGATATCGATCTGCTGTTTTTGTTGCCCTACAAGCAAACCGCTTGGGGCGAGAGCGTGGTCGAATACATGCTCTATTTGCTGTGGGACTTGGGCTTCAAGGTGGGGCATGCCACCCGCAGCATCGATCAATGCATGCGGCTCTCGCAATCGGACATGACAATCCGCACATCGCTGCTCGATGCCAGGCTCATCTGGGGCGATGGCGAGCTGTTTGGCTCATTGGAGGAGCGCTTTTTAAAAGATGTGGTCAAAGGCAGTGGGCGCGAATTCATCGAGGCCAAGCTGGCCGAGCGCAACCAGCGCCACGCCCATCAGGGCGCATCGCGTTATTTGGTCGAGCCCAACGTCAAAGACGGCAAGGGCGGCTTGCGCGATTTGCATACGCTGCATTGGCTGACACGCTATCTGCATCCCCAGGAGCAGGTTGAGAACTTCGTCGAGCTCGGCATTTTCTCAAAGGCCGAACAGCGCACGTTCAAAAGGTGCGAAGATTTCCTGTGGACCGTGCGCTGTCATCTGCACTTTGTGACCGGCCGGGCCGAAGAGCGCTTGTCGTTTGACGTTCAACCGCTATTGGCCGAGCGGCTTGACTATCGTGACCACGCGGGCCTGCGCGCCGTCGAACGCTTCATGAAACACTATTTTCTGGTCGCCAAAGATGTCGGCGATCTGACGCGCATCGTGTGTTCGGCGCTCGAGGTCAAGCAGCTGAAAAAAGTGCCGTCGCTCAATGAGCTGCTGGCGCCGTCCAATTGGCGCAAGCGCTCGCGATTGCGCAAGACCAGCGACTTCCGGATCGACACCGGACGCATCAATGTGGCGCGAGACGATGTTTTCAAAATCGATCCGGTCAATCTCATTCGGTTGTTTTGGCTGGCGGACCGGAACAATGTGGCCTTCCACCCAGACGCCTTCCGTCTGGTGCGCGGCTCGTTGAAATTGATCGACAACAAGTTGCGCCGCGACAAGGAGGCCAACCGCCTGTTTCTCGATCTGCTGACGGGCTCTAGCAATCCGGAGTACACGCTGCGCAAAATGAACGAGGCGGGGGTCTTGGGGCGCTTCATTCCATCATTCGGGCGCGTCGTTTCGATGATGCAATTCAACATGTATCACCACTACACGGTCGATGAGCATTTGATCCGCTCGATCGGAATTCTGACCGATATCGAAAGCGGCAAAACGCAAGAAGATGCGCCGTTGGCGAGTGAGGTCATCAAGACCATTGAAAATCGCCGGGCGCTGTATGTGGCCATGCTGTTGCACGATATCGCCAAGGGGCGCGATGAGGATCATTCGATCGCGGGCGCCCGCATCGCGCGTAAGCTGTGTCCGCGGCTGGGTCTCTCAAGCGCAGAGACCGAAACCGTTGCTTGGCTGATCGAATTCCATTTGGCGATGAGCTTGTTTGCTCAAAGCCGCGATCTGAACGATCCAAAAACGATCGCGGACTTCGCGGAGATCGTGCAGAGCCGCGAGCGGCTCAAATTGCTCATGATCCTTACGGTCACGGATATTCGCGCGGTGGGACCGGGGGTGTGGAACGGTTGGAAGAGACAGCTGCTGAACACGCTGTATTACGAGACCGAGCCGCTGCTTGCTGGCGGCGTCACGGCGCTCAGCCGAACCGAACGCGTGCGCCAGGCCGAAGAAGAGTTGCGGGCCGCGCTGGCCGACTGGCCGAAGGCCCAGATCGACCGCTTCATCGCGCGCCAATATCCGTCTTACTGGCTGCGGACAGAGGCCCAAACGCAAGCCGAGCACGCGCGCTTGATCGCGGTGGCCGAAGATGAAAAACGCACGTTCACAACAAATGTGACGAGCGATGCAGTCAAGGACGTGACCGAACTTGTCGTCTTTGCGCCCGGCCATCCGCGCCTAATCAGCATGATTGCCGGGTCGTGCGCGCAAGCGGGCGCCAACATCGTGAGCGCGCAATTGTCCACCACCCGCGATGGTATGGCGCTCGACACCGTCAACTTACAGCGTGAGTTCGAACGCACGGACGATGAGGTGAGACGGGGCACGCGCATTGCCCAGTCGATCGAAAAATTATTGGAGGGCGAAATTTACCTCGACGGGCTTGAGGCTCAAAAGCGTCCGGCCAAGCGGCGCCTGCGGGCCTTTACGGTCGAACCGCAGGTCATCATCGACAACACGCTGTCGGATGAATTGACGGTTATCGAGGTCAATGGACTCGACAGGCCGGGCTTGCTGTTTGAGCTGACGCGCGAGATGTCGGATCTGAAACTCAACATCGCATCGGCACAAATCGCGACTTTCGGCGAAAAGGTGGTCGATGTGTTCTATGTGACCGATCTGATCGGCAAAAAGATCACGGATGACGGGCGGGCAAAGGTCATCCGCCGTCACCTGACACAGATCCTTGCCGCCAAGATCGAGGACAAGGACACAGAAGCTCTGGCCACCGCGTGAGCGGCGGGTCAGGATGCGTTGAACTTCAAGGTCGCCCGTGATCGTGGCGCGGTCTGGCCTCAACAGGACTGGGCAGAGGCATGTTCCCGCTGCGTGACTCGGTATTCTGCAAGACGGCGCCGGTGGTGGTGTTGGCCATCATTGCGCTCAATTCGGCCGTGTTCCTTTACGAGCAGACGCTTGGGCCGATTGAAATGCGTGCGCTGCTTGCCGAATACGCGCTGATCCCGGCGCGGCATTTCGATCCACGCTGGTCATCGGGCATGGGCCTGGACGCGGGCGACTACAAATCATTTCTGACATGTATGTTTCTGCACAGCGGTTGGTTCCACTTCATTCTCAATATGTGGACGTTGTGGATTTTTGGATGCGCGATGGAAGACCGGCTGGGTCATGTGCGCTTTGTCGTCTTTTTCTTGCTTTGCGGGCTTGCCGCCTCGATCGCACACACAATGCTCTATCCCCAATCTGCTGTTCCCGTCGTGGGCGCATCGGGCGCGGTCGCTGGCGTGATTTCGGCCTATGCCTTCACCTATCCCGCCGCTCGGCTCACAGTGCTGGTTCCGCTGTTTTGCATCATTCCGCTGTTTGTCGAAATTCCAGCGGTGTTCTTCGCCATTTTTTGGTTCCTGATGCAGATCATGCAGGGCTGGCTTGAACTCTATGCTCCGGAATTGGGCGGCGGCGTTGCCTGGTGGGCGCATTTGGGCGGCTTTTTCTCAGGCATCATCTTGCTTTGGCTGTTGGCGCCAGCACGGCTCGAGCCAGAACCGACCGGCGACCTCTGAGACGGCTGCGTTCACAAGGGCGCTTGTTCTTGAGGCCAACCTCATCTAATCCGGCGTCATGAAGCTTTACCGCTCCTTCCTCACTGTCGGTGGCATGACAATGGTGAGCCGCGTGCTCGGCTTCGTCCGCGATATTCTGATCGCGGCGGTGCTTGGTACCGGGGCGATAGCGGACGCATATTTCGTCGCCTTCCGCTTCCCCAACCTGTTTCGCCGGCTGTTTGCAGAAGGCGCCTTCAACGCCGCGTTCGTGCCCCTCTTCGCCAAGCGGCTCGACGGCAAGGGCGATGCGTCGGCGCGCGAATTTGCCGAGCAGGCGCTCGCCATGCTGCTGGCGGCGCTTCTGGTCACCACGGCGTTGGCCGAGATTTCGATGCCATGGCTGATGTACTTGATCGCTCCGGGCTTTGCCGCTTCGCCAGACAAATTCGATCTCGCCGTGCTGCTCACGCGCATCGCTTTTCCCTACCTGCTGTTCGTGTCGCTCGTCGCCCTGTTGTCGGGATTGCTCAACGCACTGGGCCGCTTCGCGGTCGCGGCTGCGGCGCCTACGCTGCTCAATGTTGTGCTGATTGGCGTGCTCACCGGCGTCGCAATGGCGGGCTGGGGCGACACGCCGCGCGCCGGCGTTGCCATCACGTGGGGTGTCGCCGTGGCCGGTCTGCTTCAGCTTGCGGTGCTTGGCTTTTGGGCATGGCGCGTGGGATTTGGCCTCAGATTGAGGATGCCCAAGATCAATGCGGACATGCGCAGGCTGATCCGGCTGGGAATTCCGGGCGTCATCGCCGGCGGTATCACGCAAGTCAACATCGTGATCGGAACGATCATCGCGTCGCTTCAGGACAGCGCCGTCTCTTGGCTCTATTACGCGGATCGCATCTATCAGCTGCCGCTTGGAATTGTCGGCATCGCCATCGGCGTGGTTTTGCTGCCCGAACTCTCCAAGCAATTGCGGGCAGACGACGGCGACGGCGCGATGTCCAGCCTGAACCGCTCGCTCGAGTTTTCAAGCCTGCTGACATTGCCGGCGGCAATAGCACTGATCGTGGTGCCCGTCCCGATCATTCAAGTTTTGTTCGAACGCGGCGCCTTTGCGGCAAGTGATACGCCCGCCACCGCAGCGGCGCTGATGGCGTTTGCCGTAGGGCTTCCAGCTTTTGTGGTGATCAAGGTTCTCTCGCCGGCGTTTTTTGCCCGCGAAGACACGCGCACGCCGATGATTTTTGCCGGCATAAGCGTGATCGTGAACATCGTGGGCTCGCTGTCATTGTTCTTTTTGATCGGCCATGTCGGCATCGCCGTGGCGACATCTCTGGCGGGTTGGACCAACGCCGCCCTGCTGGCCGTTTCGCTCTCGCGGCGCGGCGGCTTCAAACTGGATGACCGGCTGCGCGCTCTGGCGGGACCCATTCTGCTTTCATGCGTGATTATGGGCGCATACTTGTGGCTCGCGGCCACTGGACTTTCCGACTGGTTTGGGCCCGAGAACGGGTTGCTGGTGCAAATGGCGGCGCTCGGCGTTCTGGTGGCGGGCGGGCTGCTGGTCTACGCCTTGGCCTGCCAACTGACCGGTGCCGCGAACCTACCGGCGCTGTTGAAAGGCCTGAGGCGGCAATAGCGGCGTGGGGCTTGCTTGGTTTGGTCGCAGACGCCATAACCCGTGCGATTCGAGGGACAGGGATATGACCGACTTTCCGATGCGCGTTTTTTCGGGCGTTCAGCCCACGGGCAATCTGCATTTGGGCAACTATCTGGGCGCGATCACCAATTTCGTCGCCTTGCAGGATAAATTCGACTGCATTTATTGCGTTGTCGATATGCACGCCGTCACCGTTTGGCAGGACCCGCAGGCGTTGGCGCACAACACCCGTGAGGTAACGGCGGCCTTCATCGCGGCCGGCATCGATGCAAAGAGCCACATCGTCTTCAACCAGAGCCAGGTCTCAGGTCACGCGGAGCTTGCGTGGATTTTCAATTGCGTCGCACGCATGGGCTGGCTCAATCGGATGACCCAGTTCAAGGAGAAGGCCGGCAAGCATCGTGAAAACGCCTCCGTGGGCCTGTTCACCTATCCCAATCTGATGGCGGCCGATATTCTGCTTTATCAGGCGACCCATGTGCCGGTCGGCGAAGACCAGAAGCAGCATCTGGAGCTCTCGCGCGACATCGCACAAAAATTCAACACCGATTTCGCAACCGCCATCGCCGAAAAAGGATTTGGCGACCAGTATTTTCCGTTGCCTGAACCGCTCATTACGGGACCGGCGGCGCGCGTCATGTCGCTGCGCGATGGGACGAACAAGATGAGCAAATCGGATCCCTCCGATCTCTCGCGCATCAATTTGAGCGATGACGGAGACACCATCGCCAAGAAGATCCGCAAGGCGAAAACCGATCCCGAGCCGTTGCCGCACGAGGCGGCGGGTTTCGAGGGCCGACCGGAGGCGCAAAACTTGGTGGGGATATATGCCGCTTTGGCTGGCAAATCGGGCGATGAAGTGCTCACCGAGGTTGGCGGGCAGCAGTTTTCGCAATTCAAAGAGCGTCTGACGGAGCTCGCTGTGGCCTCGCTGGCGCCGGTTGGCGCGGAAATGACGCGGCTGATGGATGACCCGGCATTCATCGATCAGGTTCTGGCGGATGGAGCTGGCCGGGCGCGCGAGCTGGCGGCGCCAATTCTGCACGGCGCCAAAGACATTATCGGATTCATCCAGAGTTGAGCGGCGTCTAACCGGTTGCTGTCGGCAACAAGGAATGGCAGCATTCGTCTATGGTTCGCAAGACACGCAAAGTCTTTGAAAAAGGGCACAAACGGAAATTTCTCGTCGTCGTCGACGAGACTCCGGAATGCGATATCGCACTCGAATTTGCCGCCAGCCGGGCCGAACACACAAAGGGCGGCGCGCTCGCGCTTTTGTTCGTCATTCAACCGGGCGAGTTCCAGCACTGGTTGGGCGTGGAAGAAATTGCCCGCGAGGAGGGTACGAACAAAGCCCGCGCCGTGTTCCGCCTGTTCGGCCGCAAGCTCAAGGCGCTGGGCCATGACAATCTTGAGCCCGAGCAAATTATCCGCGAAGGCAGCATTGCCGAGGAAATCGTCGCTCTGATCGAAGAAGATGAGGACATTGCCATTTTGGTGCTGGGCGCTTCGAAAGATCCATCGGGACCCGGTCCGCTGGTCGCCTCGCTTGCGGCGGGTAAAGTGGCCGGCAGCTTTCCGATTCCAATCACCATCGTACCTGGCGACCTTTCAACCGATGACATCAAGGCGCTGGCTTGAGTTTTCGGGGTTGCTTGTTTTTCCACGAGAAATGCGTTCGCGCAGTTTATCGGTTTGCAAGGCGAGGCGATATTTCATAGAATGATTCTAATGTATTCCGCTTCCGCCGCCCCAGGCCCAATTGGCCGGCGTCGCGGTATCACACCCAGAGGCATTAAATGTTCATTCAGACCGAAGCCACGCCCAATCCGGCAACCCTGAAATTTATTCCCGGCCGCAGCGTGATTGGCTCGGGGACGCTCGATTTTCGCGATCCAGGCGCAGCGGGGCAGTCACCCTTGGCCCTACGGCTGTTCGATATCGACGGCGTGGCCGGCGTCTTCTTTGGCGGTGATTTTATTTCCGTCACCAAGGGCGAAGCCGAATGGCAGCACCTGAAGCCCGCCATTCTGGGCGCCATTATGGAGCACTACCTCTCCGGGGCGCCGGTGGTCGAGGGCCTCGAGGGCGAGAATCAGACGGACGATGAATTCTTCGCTCCTGAGGACGAGGAAACGGTCAACACGATCAAAGAGCTGCTCGAGACGCGGGTGCGCCCGGCTGTCGCCCAAGACGGCGGCGACATAGTTTTCCACGGCTATAAGGAAGGCATCGTGTTCTTGCATATGCGGGGCGCCTGCGCCGGGTGCCCGAGCTCGACGGCGACGCTGCAGCATGGAATCGAAAATCTGCTGCGCCACTTTATTCCCGAGATTCAGGAAGTTCGTCCGATCTAGCCGCCCGGGCCGGCTTGCCCTTGCCGGACCCATGTGCTCATAACGGCGGTTCGCTGTTGGGAGCGGCCATGTCACATCCAATCGATTCTCAAGCCCTCGACCAGATATTCTTTGAGGCGCGCACGCACAATGTCTTTTTGGACAAGGACGTGCCGGACGCGTTGCTTGCCGAGCTCATTGACCTGATGAAAATGGGTCCCACGAGCGCCAATTGCTCGCCGGCGCGCATCCAGTTTGCCAAGTCGGCGCAAGCGAAAGAGCGGCTGAAGCCGTTTCTCTCGGCGGGAAATATGACCAAGACGATGAGCGCACCGGTGTGTGCCATTATTGGCTACGACCTCGCATTCTACGAACACTTACCGAAGCTGTTTCCGCACGATGACGCCAAGAGCTGGTTCGAGGGCAAGCCCGACCACATAGCGACGACGGCGTTTCGCAACGGCACGCTGCAGGGCGCGTATTTTTTGATCGCAGCCCGTGCTCTGGGTCTCGACACGGGTCCAATGTCCGGCTTCGACAATGCCGGTGTCGATGAAGCGCTTTTCGCGGGTACGCAGATCAAATCGAATTTCCTGTGCAATTTGGGATACGGCGATTCTTCAAAGCTGTTCCCACGTTCGCCCCGCTTTGAATTCAATGAAATCGCCGAAATCATCTAGGACCAAATGAGACTTTTGGCACTGGAGACCTGCCTGGCGGCGTGCTCTGCCGCGGTTACGCGCCCGGCAAACGGCAATGATGGTGCCGACATCATCGCGCTGCGAGAGCTGCGCGAGCGCGGTCATGCCGAAGCAATTATGCCGATGATCGTGAAGGCGATGGAACAGGCCGATTGCCGTTTCGAGGATCTCGAACGCATTGCGGTCACCGTGGGGCCGGGCAGCTTCAGCGGCGTGCGCGTGGGCGTGGCAGCGGCGCGCGGCCTGTCGCTGGCAACGGGTGCACCGCTCGTTGGCCTGACCACGCTCGCGGTGATGGCGCGACGGGCGCGGCGCGAGACCGGTATCGCAGCCGACCAACCGATTGCCATCGTTCATGACGCGCGCCGGGGGCAGGTTTATTTTGGCCGCTTTGACGGGCGCGGCGCTGCGTTGGACGAGATCGCACTGCTGACACCCGAGCTCGCAGCAGCGCGAATGGGCGAAGGGGAGGTTGCGGCCGGCAGCGGCGCGCACCTTTTGGCGGCAGCGCGTCCGGATTCAGGAATTGGCGCCCAGTTGCCCGACTTGCTGCCTGATGCGGAGGACTTGGCCCAGATGGCACTCAATGCACCGCTGGCCGAAGCAACGGTTTCGCCGCTCTATCTTCGCCCGCCAGACGCCAAACCCCAAACGGGCAAGTCCGTACCGAGGCTGAAATGATGACGGCATTGGCGCCGGCTGCTTGGCAAGTGGCGCGGGGCGAGGCAAGCGAAGCCGAATCCTATTCCGAACTGTATGGGCGCTGCTTCGATGCAAGCTGGCCTGCGGCCGATTTTTCGGCGTATGCGAGCGATCCCGGCTGTATTGTGTTCGGTGCCCATGCGGCGGGTCATTTGGCGGGATTGATCGTGTGCCGATGCGCCGTGGATGAGGCCGAGATCATTACGTTGGCGGTGGCAAATGAATCGCGCCGGCGCGGCATAGCGCGGGCACTCTGGGAGCGCGCGCTCGGCGAGCTTGCGGAGAAGGGTGTCGCCCGCGTTTTTCTCGAAGTCGCCGCGAACAATGAGGCCGCGCTCGGCCTATACCGCACGTTGGGTTTCGAAGAGGTCGGTGTGCGGCGGGGGTATTACGCAGAGGACGCGCAGGACGCGCGCGTGTTGGCGATAACGCTGAGGGACTGATGCGCTCTGTGGACGGTCTCAATCGAGGGGCCTATAACGTGGTCAAGGTGGCGTCGTCGTGTGAGGAAGATGTCGAAGGGCTCCAGGCATCAAAGCCGGCTCGAGCGCCTATGCTCGGAAAAAGGAATGCGCATGACCGGCCAACGCCGTGTGATTGCGCAGATACTATCCGCTGCCGATGACCATCCAGATGTCGAGGAGGTCCACCGCCGGGCGATTGCGGTCGATCCGCGCATTTCACTCTCCACAGTTTACCGCACGGTTCGGTTGTTCGAGGAGGCGGGCATTCTGGCCAGGCATGAATTCGGTGATGGCCGGGCCCGATACGAGCAGGTGGCCAAGGAGCATCACGACCATCTCATCGATATGCGAACAGGTCACGTGATCGAATTTCAAAATGAGCAGATCGAACGCTTGCAGGAAGCGATCGCGCGTGAGCTCGGCTATCGTCTTGTCGACCACAGGCTCGAGCTCTATGGCGTGCCGCTGACAAAGCCGAAGACCTGATGACGAAGGAACGCAAGACACTCCACATCAAGACGTTCGGTTGCCAAATGAACGTCTATGACAGCGAACGAATGGTGGATGTTCTGGCGCCAATCGGCTTTGAGCTGAATGCGGACGCCCATGACGCGGATCTGATCGTCTTAAACACCTGTCACATTCGCGAAAAGGCGGCCGAAAAGGTCTATTCGGAGCTGGGCCGGCTGCGCCAGATCAAGGATGCCCGCGCGCGCGACGGCAAGGAAACGCTGATCGCGGTTGCAGGTTGTGTGGCGCAAGCCGAAGGCGCGGAGATTGTCGCGCGCTCGGGCATCGTCGATCTTGTTATCGGGCCGCAAAGCTATCAGCGCCTGCCGCAACTCTTGGAGGAGCAAGCCAAGACGCGCAAACCGGTGGTGGAGACCGAGTTCCCTGCCGAAGGCAAATTCGAGCAGCTTCCCAAGAATCGCGCGCGCGGCCGCGCGCCGACGGCGTTTTTGACCATTCAAGAGGGCTGCGACAAATTTTGCACGTTCTGCGTCGTGCCCTACACCCGCGGCGCGGAGTTTTCGCGGCCCGTCGGCCAAGTGGAAGCCGAGGCGCAGGCGCTGGTTGGATCGGGCGTCAAGGAGCTCACGCTGTTGGGCCAGAACGTCAACGCCTATCACGGAGAGGGGCCAGATGGCGAAGTCTGGTCTTTGGCCAGGCTGCTTGGTCATTTGGCGCGGATCGATGGGCTTGAGCGGTTGCGCTACACCACCAGCCACCCGCGCGATATGGACGTTGGTCTGATCGCCGCCCACCGCGATATCGAGGAATTGATGCCCTATCTTCACCTACCGTTTCAGTCGGGCTCGGACAGGATTTTGAAGGCGATGAACCGCAAACACACGGCAGGCGACTATGTGGAGCTGGTCGCAAAAATCCGTGAGGGCCGGCCCGATATGGCGCTTTCAACCGACGTTATCGTCGGATTTCCCGGCGAAAGCGATGCCGATTTCGAAGCGACGCTGGCGCTGGTGAACGAGATCGGCTTCGCCCAAGCCTATTCATTCAAATACTCGAGCCGCCCTGGAACGCCGGCGGCCTTGGCCGAGGATCAGGTTCCCGACGCCGTAAAATCGGAACGGTTACAGCGCTTGCAAGCCCTGATCGAGCGGCAGAAATCCTCATTCAATGCGGGGTTCATGAACGTCACGATGCCCATACTGCTGGAGCGGAAGGGGCGCAAACCCGGCCAGCTGGTGGGTCGGTCGCCCTATTTGCAACCCGTTCACGCTATGGGCGACGAGGACTTGATCGGAACGATCGCACCGGTTGAAATAAACGGCATTGGGGCGAATAGTCTTGATGGAGACATATTGAGGCTGGCACAATCTCTGCCCGGGCGCGATCAGCGCATATGATCGCGGCACAATCGATGGGACATAGACACTGCCTGAGCTGCATCGGCGTAGAGTGGTGTTCGCCAACGGACACTGGCATAAATTTTGGAACCTCATAGAACGTTAGACGATATCGACAGCCTGGTTATTCCTTTCGAGGACAACCGGCTCGTCGCCGATTTGCTCGGCGAGTACGATGCTCATGTGGCCGTGCTCGAGGACCGCCTCGGCGTTGAAATGGTGGTGCATGGCAATGTCGTAACGGTGTCGGGTGCACGGCACGATTGTGAGATCGCCAAAACGGTGTTGGAGTGCCTGTATGGGCGGCTCGAAGCAGGTGAATCGATTGGGCCAGGCGACATCGACGGCGCTATCCGCCACGTCCAAGCGACGCCAGTTGGCCATGATAAACCTGCCAAGAACGGCGCATCGCATGCTGACGGCAGGAACGAAGCGCAGATCCGCACGCGCAAACGCCTCATCACCGGCCGCACGCCCATGCAAAGCACTTATATGAAAGCGCTTGAGTCCACCGACCTGGTGTTTGCCACCGGCCCGGCTGGAACGGGCAAGACCTATCTGGCGGTCGCATTCGCCGCGGCGTGTCTTGAGCGCGGCGTTGCCGATAGATTGATCCTGTCGCGCCCGGCCGTTGAGGCTGGCGAGCGCCTTGGCTTTTTGCCGGGAGACATGCGCGAAAAAGTCGATCCATATCTGCGGCCGCTGTACGACGCGCTCTACGATGTATTACCGGCCGAGCGGGTGGTGCGCGACCTCGACAATGGCGTCATTGAGATCGCGCCCTTGGCGTTCATGCGCGGGCGTACGCTCTCCAACGCCATCGTAATTCTCGATGAGGCGCAAAACTGCTCGCCGATGCAGATCAAAATGTTTCTGACGCGATTGGGCGAAAATTCCAAAATGGTGGTGACGGGTGACCCGACGCAGGTTGACTTGCCCAAGGGTGAACACTCCGGCTTGGTGGAAGCGATCGATCTGTTGAACGGAATTAGCGGCATCGGTCACGTGGCGTTTACCCGCGCCGATGTGGTGCGTCACGATCTGGTTTCCAAGATCGTCGAGGCGTATGAGAAAAATGGCTGAACCCATGAATGGTCCCGCCAGCAGCAATCGGCGTTCCGATGCGTTACTCAGCGTCGAGGTCGTCCTGCGCAGCGGCGATTGGGATGCGGCGGGAATCGATCAAGATCTGCTGAAGCGCGCCGCGCGAAATGCCTTTTCTGTGGCCGGCGGCGGCAAGAATACTGACGCCGAAGTTGCAGTCGTACTCTGCGACGATGCGGAGGTGCGCCAGCTGAACGCCACATGGCGCAACACGGACCGGCCAACGAACGTGCTCTCGTTCCCGGCCACAGACGACATGCCGGCGCAGATCGGCTTGCGCACTTTGGGCGATGTGGTGTTGGCGTTCGAGACGGTGGCCGCCGAGGCGCGGACTGCCGGGCTCGATTTGAACCATCACGCCGCCCATCTGGTGGTTCACGGCGTGCTGCACCTGGTCGGATACGACCACGAAACCGATGAGGACGCCCGGCAGATGGAAGGGCTGGAGCGGCGAATTTTGAGCGGTCTGGCCATTGCCGACCCTTATGCGGTCGCCGCCGTGGCCGAATCGGCCTAGATTCACTGGATGCGATGAGCAACGCTGGCACACGGCAAGGTCCCCAGGACGCAAGCGATGAGCAAGCAGGCGAGCCAAGCCTGTTTGAGCGATTGAAGTCCGTGCTCGGATTGGCCGAAGGCCAAGATCTGCGCGGCGTGATTGGCGATGCCCTGAAAAACGAGCATGAGGCAACGACAAGCTTCTCGCTGCAGGAGCGCGCCATGTTGCGTAATATTTTGCGCATCGGCACGCTGCGGGTGGAAGACGTGATGGTGCCGCGCGCCGACATCATTGCCGTCGACGAGGCGACTCCGCTGGCCGAACTGCTACGGGTGTTCGAGCAGGCCGGCCATTCGCGCATCCCGGTCTATAACGACACCTTGGATGATCCGCGCGGCATGGTGCACATCAAGGATTTGATGAGCTGGATCACCGGGCAGTCGGCGCCCAAAGGCCGTAAGAGCAGCGCCAAAAAAGGCGCGGTCAATCTCGCATCCGTCGATCTGTCGCTTCCGCTCGCCAAAACCAAGATATGGCGCGAAGTGCTGTTCGTGCCGCCGTCCATGTCGGTCGTCGATCTGCTGTTGCGCATGCAGACGACGCGGATTCATCTGGCGTTGGTGGTGGATGAGTATGGCGGCACCGATGGGCTTGTTTCGATCGAAGACCTGGTGGAGGAAATCGTCGGCGAGATCGAAGATGAGCACGACGTCAATGGCGGGCCATTGATTCGCGACGATGCGACGCTCGGATTGATCGCGGATGCGCGGGCAACAATTTCGCAACTGGAAGAGCATCTGGGTGAATCAATCCAGGCGGGAGAGCTCGACGACGATATCGATACGCTTGGCGGGCTGGTCTTTACGCTTCTTGGCCGTGTACCGGTACGAGGTGAAATCGTGCCGCACGCCAATTTGATCGAATTCGAAGTGCTCGATGCGGATCCGCGCCGGATCAAGAAGCTTCGCATCCATCGTCAAATCCGCGTCGACGACGCATCAGATCGGGCGGGCGGTGACGGCGCTTAGCGCCCCTGCCGGGTGCGGGCGCTCGGGAACCCACCACAACCAAATGCCGAAACAATCGTTGGCGGCCGACATATGACCCGGGCGCAGCACTTGATCATTGGCGTTGCCACTTGGGTCGCCGAGCTTGCCGGATGGCGGCGGGGGCTGTGTGCCATCGCCGCTGGCGCGGTCTCGGTGCTCGCCATGGCGCCATTTTACGCCGCGCCGGTGCTGTTCATCACGCTCCCCATTTTGGTGTGGTTGCTCGACGGCTGCGCCAAACCCGGGATCGAGGCCGGCGCCAGTCTTGCGACCAAATCCGTTTGGCGGGCGGCGCTCACCGGCTGGTTGTTTGGTTTCGGCTATTTTTTGGCGGGGCTCTATTGGATCGGCGCGGCGTTTCTCGTCGAAGCGGACCGCTTTGCCTGGCTGCTGCCGTTCGCCGTTTCGATGCTGCCGGCGGGACTGGCGCTGTATTACGGCGGCGCGGCGGCGCTTGCCTGGCTGGGCTGGCGTCCGGGTCCGGCGCGGTTGGTGGCGTTGGCGCTCGGTTTGATGGTGTGCGAGTGGCTGCGCGGACACCTGTTGTCAGGATTTCCTTGGAACGCGTTGGGTTATGGGCTGACCTCGTCCGACGTATTGATGCAGACGACATCGCTGCTTGGCGTCTATGGCTTGACGCCGATCGCGGTGTTGATTTTCGCCGCACCGGCGGGCCTGTGGGCGCCTGCATGGATGGCAGGAAAAACGCGAACGTCGCGCCTGGCGATACCGGTCATGGCGGCAGCGTTGCTTATTGCCGGCACGGCGTGGGGCACATGGCGGCTGAGTGCTGGTTCGGCAGGATTTATCGAGGGCGTGCATTTGCGGATCGTCCAACCCAACATCCCGCAGTCGGAGAAATGGAAACCGCAAAATCGTGCGCAGGTGTTCCACACCCTGATGCGGCTGAGTGCGGGACCGGAAAGTTCGGGCCTCAAGGGCGTGACCCACGTGATCTGGCCGGAATCCTCGGTGCCGTTTCTGTTGGCAGATACGCGCGAGGCGTTGCGCGCAATTGCGAACCTGTTGCCGCCCGGTACGAGCCTCATCGTGGGCGCGGCACGGGGCGAGAGCGACATGGCAGCAAGCGGCGAGATCAATGCGCGGCGCATCTACAATTCGATTTTTGTGATGGACCACAACGCTCGCATTCTGGAAACCTATGACAAGATTCGTCTCGTGCCGTTCGGTGAGTTTCTGCCACTGCAGGATGTGCTGGAGGCTATCGGTCTTGAACAATTGACACGCCAGCGCGGTGGCTTTGCGGTGGGCGGCCGGCATGGGCCGCTGAGCGTCGAGGGCGCGCCGCCCTTCAGTCCGTTGATCTGTTATGAAATTATTTTTCCCCATTGGGTCAGGGGGGACGGCGGGCAGCCGGGCTGGCTACTCAACTTGACCAATGATGCATGGTTCGGCATCACCAGCGGTCCCTATCAACACTTTCACCAAGCGCGGGTGCGCGCGGTGGAGCAGGGTCTGCCAGTCGTGCGCGCGGCCAATTCGGGTATATCGGCCGTGATCGATCCATACGGCCGCGTTGTCGCTGAGTTCGGTTTGGGCGCGCAGGGAGCGCTGGACGCCTCGCTTCCAAACGCTATATCACCGCCGCCCTTCGTAAGATGGGGACGCGCGATCGAGGTCGCGGTGTTGGTGATTCTGTCACTGGTATGGCTTGGGTTGGCTGCCGCGCGGCGACCGAAAAAAAAATGAAGCGGTAATTGTTGATTACAAAATGGATATTTTTCAAATGATATTGTCACTGATACTATAACGTATCTCTTTGGAATTGCAGAATTTACGATTTGTGGCGAAAAGCCAAGAAAATCCGCGGGTTTCGCAAATATTCAATTGTCATAATGTTGGCTTGACCCGCTGTGCAACTGCCCGTAGAAGGCTGCCACGCGCGGCCACCAAAGCTGAGGGGCAGGTGCCGCGACAATTCGGGAATGCGACATTGGTCGAATTGGTCAATGCCGCATCAATATGAAATCTGGACATGGCCGGCGACAAAAAGCCAAATCCAATCGATATCTATGTTGGTGGCCGCGTACGCCTGCGTCGGCTGATGATCGGCATGAGCCAAGAAAAGCTTGGCGAAAACGTTGGCCTGACATTTCAGCAGATCCAAAAATATGAGAAGGGCGTGAACCGGATCGGCGCCAGCCGGCTGTACCAGCTTTCTCAAGTGCTGAACGTCCCCATTCAATTCTTTTTCCAGGATGCGCCGATCCAGGGCACCGGCTCGTCGCCGACCGCGCGCGAATCGGAACAAGACTCGGTGATTTACGATTTTCTGAATTCGCGCGAGGGTCTTGAGCTCAACCGCGCCTATGTCCGCATTTCGGACGCGCGGGTCCGGCGCTCCATCGTCGATCTCATGCGGTCGCTTTCTGGCGCTGCCGCCAGCGACACCAGTCCATAAAGCTATTGGCCGGCTCTAGCGGCTTGACGCTCAGCGCAAAGATTGCAAGAACCGCGCAATCTTCGCGCAATGAGTGAGGGGCAAGTGTCTCGCGAATCATTTCTGTTCACGAGCGAGTCGGTGTCCGAGGGGCACCCCGATAAGCTTTGTGACCGCATCTCCGATGCCATCGTCGATCTTTATCTGGGTGCCGATCCCCTCTCGCGGGTTGCGGTCGAAACCCTTGCGACCACGAATCGGGTGGTGCTGGCCGGCGAAGTCCGCGGGCCTGCCGAGATCACACCTGCGGTGATGGAAGAGGCGGCCCGGCGCTGTATCCGCGAAATCGGCTACGAGCAGGACGGCTTCCATTGGAAAACGGCCGAGGTCGATAACTATCTGCACGAGCAGTCGGCCGATATCGCACAGGGCGTTGATTCGTCGCACAACAAGGACGAAGGCGCGGGCGATCAAGGCATCATGTTTGGCTATGCCTGCAGCGACACCGAAAGCCTCATGCCGGCGCCGATCCACTATTCCCACCGAATTCTGCACGACATGGCCGAGGCGCGGCACGCGGGCACGACCGACTTGCTGGGACCGGACTCAAAGAGTCAGGTCACGCTGCTTTATGAAAACGGCAAACCTGTCAAAGCGACGTCCGTCGTTGTCTCGACCCAACACACAGAAGAGGCCGAACAGCATGAGATCCGCGAGCTGGTGCGGGGCTTTGTCGAAAACGTTCTGCCCGATGGCTGGATGTGTCCGGAAGATGAATTCTACGTCAATCCGACTGGACGGTTCGTGATTGGCGGCCCTGACGGCGATGCGGGCCTCACCGGCCGTAAGATCATCGTCGATACCTATGGCGGTATGGCGCCCCATGGCGGCGGCGCGTTTTCGGGCAAGGATCCGACGAAGGTCGATCGCTCGGCGGCTTACGCGGCGCGCTACGTCGCCAAGAATGTGGTTGCGGCCGGACTGGCGGACAAATGTACGCTGCAGCTGGCCTATGCGATCGGCGTTTCCAAGCCGCTTTCGATTTATGCGGACCTGCACGGTACCGGAACGCTCGATGAGGCAAAGCTGGAGGGCGTCATCTCCGAGATTATGGACCTGTCGCCGCGGGGCATTCGCGAACACCTGGCGCTGTCGCGTCCGATCTATGAGCGCACCGCGGCCTATGGCCATTTCGGCCGCGATGTCGATGATGATGGCGGGTTTTCTTGGGAGCGGCTGGACTTGGTGGAACCGATCAAGGCAGCATTGAGCTGACGCGCCTTTCGATATGCGCCGCGGCGCAAAGGCAGCTCCGAAAAGACCAGCAGAGCACTATGATGAATGGCGGCGAAGCGGGCCGACGCCGGCTTTACGGGCGGCGCAAGGGCCATCGTTTGAGCGCCCGCAGGCAGCACCTGATCGAGACGCTGCTGCCGCATGTGGCTATTGATCTGGCAAAGCCGGCGCCCGAAGCGCTCACAACGCTGTTCGATCCGTCAGTGCGCAGCGTTTGGCTCGAAGTCGGTTTTGGCGCGGGCGAACACCTTGTCTGGCAGGCCGACCGAAATCGCGACGTCGGACTCATCGGCTGTGAGCCTTTCATCAACGGCATCGCTAAGGTTTTGAGCGAGATCGATGAGCGGGAGCTTGGCACTGTGCGCTTGCACGCGGACGATGCGCGAGACGTACTGGCCTGGTTGCCCCAATCCACGATTGATCGCGTTTTTGTGCTGTTTCCCGATCCCTGGCCGAAGAAGCGCCACAAGCGTCGACGGCTCGTCACCGGTGAGACGCTCGATGCCCTGGCGCGCGTTCTGGCGCCTGGCGGCGAATTGCGTATGGCCAGCGACATTGCAGATTACGCGGCCGTCATGCTGGGGAACGTGCTGAGGCATCCAGCTTTTGCTTGGACCGCCACGCGCCCGGCCCACTGGCGCGAGCGGCCGGATGATTGGCCGCAGACGCGCTATGAGGAGAAAGCGCGTGCGCAAGGGCGCCAGCCCTATTTTCTGACGTTCCGCCGCCTTTAACGCAAACGTCGAGTTGCCTTGAACGGACGTGAAACTCGGTTATATTAGGAACACTCATGGTTGATGACTGATCAGGAGTGGACCCCTCGGTCCGCTCTTTTTGTTTTTGTGGGGCTGGTTCCGAGAGAATCGGAGCGAGACACCATTTGGCGCACGCCAAGGTTCGACATGTCCGTTAGGCGCGATGACGCAGAAATGGATGAGCGTTTTATCCGCGAAGCCGGCCGGGCAGGCGAGATTGCCAGACTGTCGGAGCCCGTGCTCAATGAATTGGGATGTTCGCTGGTGCGCGTGAAGGTTTCTAGCCGCGACGGCGGGACGGTGCAGATCATGGTGGAGCGAACGGATCGCGAGATCAGCATCGAAGATTGCAGCGCCATCTCGCGCCGCATTTCGCCGTTGCTCGACGCGCACGATCCATTTTCTGGCGGCTATCGGCTCGAGGTGTCGTCGCCGGGCATAGACCGCCCGCTGGTCCGACCGCGTGATTTCGAGACCTGGAACGGATACGAGGCAAAAATCGAACTCAAGGAATTGATCGATGGCCGCAAGAGGTTCCGCGGTCGGATTGAAGGCTTTGAAGAAGGTGAAGTGCGGCTACAACTGGCGCTCGATGAGGAGACGGATCCGATAACGGTCGGATTTCCGCTGACACTGATCGCAGAGGCGAAACTGGTGTTCAGCGACGAGCTTCTGCAGGCGGCTGCCAAGACTTAAAGAAATTGACGTGACCCGCCAGTGCCCAAGCACACATGGCAAAGGGTGGAATTTTGGAGAAATGCAATGGCTCAGGCCGGTGTAAGCGCAAACAGACTTGAACTGCTGCAAATCGCAGATGCGGTGGCGCGGGAGAAATCCATCGAGCGTGAAATTGTCATCACGGCGATGGAAGACGCGATCCAGAAGGCGGCCAAGTCGCGCTATGGCAGCGAGAACGAGATTCGTGCCGAGATCGATCCGGATACGGGAGACATACGCCTGTCCCGGCTGCTGGAGGTCGTGGATGGCGTCGAATCCGAGGCAACGCAGATTTCGCTCAAGGAGGCCAAGAAGCGCAATCCCGCGGCCGAACCGGGCGATTTCATTGCCGAACCGCTTCCTCCGCTGGATTTCGGCAGGGTCGCCGCGCAAAACGCCAAGCAAGTGATCGTGCAGAAAGTGCGCGAGGCAGAGCGTGAGAGGCAGTTCGAGGAATACAAGGACCGCATCTCCGAGATCGTAAACGGCATCGTCAAGCGCGTGGAATACGGCAATGTGGTTGTCGATTTGGGGCGTGCCGAGGCGATCGTTCGGCGCGACGAAACGCTGCCGCGCGAGAACTTCCGTTACGGCGATCGGGTCCGCGCCTACATTTACGATGTGCGTCGCGAACAACGCGGGCCACAAATATTTCTCTCGCGAACGCATCCGGAGTTCATGGCCAAGCTGTTCGCCCAAGAGGTACCGGAGATTTACGACAACATCGTCGAAATCAAATCGGTGGCGCGAGATCCGGGTTCGCGCGCCAAGATCGCGGTGATCTCCAATGACAGCGCTATCGATCCCGTGGGCGCGTGTGTCGGAATGAGAGGCAGCCGGGTGCAAGCGGTCGTCAACGAGCTGCAGGGCGAAAAAATCGACATCATTCAGTGGTCACCCGATGCGGCGGCCTTCATCGTCAACGGCCTAGCGCCGGCCGAAGTGGTCAAGGTGGTGCTCGATGAGGACGCCAAGCGCATTGAGGTGGTCGTGCCCGATACTCAATTGTCGCTGGCGATCGGGCGGCGCGGACAGAATGTGCGGCTGGCCTCGCAGCTGACCGGGTGGGACATAGATATCCTGACCGAGGCCGAGGAATCCGAACGCCGTCAGGCCGAATTCGTCGAGCGCACCGATATGTTCATGGAGACGCTTGACGTCGATGAGGTGATCGCTCAGTTGCTGACGTCCGAGGGCTTCAGCTCGGTCGACGAGGTAGCCTATATCGAGCTCTCGGAAGTGGCCGGCATCGAAGGATTTGACGACGATACGGCGACGGAGATCCAAACGCGTGCGCGCGAGTACATCGAGCGCCGCGAAGCGGGGCTGACCGCCAAGCGGCGTGAACTCGGCGTTGCCGACGAGGTCGCTGAAATCGACGGACTGACGACGGAAATGCTGGTGGCGCTTGGCGAGAATGGCGTCAAGACAGTCGAAGATTTTGCCGATTGCGCGACCGACGACCTGCTGGGCTGGCACGAGCGGGAAGAGGAAGAAATGGTGCGCCACGCGGGTTATCTCGAAAGCTTCGAGCTCGCCGTGGAAGATGTCGAAGCGATGATCGTGGCCGCCAGACTGAAGGCGGGTTGGATCACCGAGGAAGATCTCAAGCCAGCCGAAGAGGAAACTCCGGAAGGCGAGGCGGAGACAGATGAGGAAGCCGGTGAACCGGCGCTGGCGGGACAAATTTTGACCGAGACCGGCCCCGGCGATGCTGATGGCACGCCCGCTGCGTCTTAGTTTGCCGATACGTCCGAGCAGAGTACTGAGCGGTGAATGCACGCTTGAAGCAACGGGCGCCGGCTGACGGCGAAGCGGTGAGCGAGCGCCTGCGCCGGTGTGCCGTTGACGGTGAGCAACACCCGCAGTCCGACTTGATCCGATTCGTGGTTGGGCCTGATGACGCGGTTGTTCCCGATCTCAAGCAGCGCCTGCCGGGCCGCGGCGTATGGATAGGCTGTAAACGGGATATTCTAGATCAGGCGGTGCGCAAGGGCCATTTCGCACGCGCTTTCAAACGGCGGGTCACGGTCGATCCGGAATTGAGCCAATTGGTCGAAGATTTGCTCAAACAAGACGCGTTGTCGCGCTTGAGTTTGGCCAATAAGGCGGGTGCCGTTGTCGCCGGGTTTGGCAAGATCGAGCGGGCGCTGGAAGACGGCCGGGTCGCGGGTCTGTTGCACGCCAGCGACGGTGGCGACGACGGTTGCCGCAAGCTTGACGGCAAATACATGAAAAACCTCGGCCAGGCGCGCGCCGAGGGCGGAATTGCACGCTGCTTTAACGTTGACGAATTGAGTTTGGCATTGGGCCGGTCAAATGTGGTACATGCTGCGGTAATTGAAGTTAAATCGGCTCGCGCGCTGCTTGATGCGATCGCGCGGTTCGATGCATTTCGCGCCGGGTGCGTGAAATTCAACGAATCCCGTACGCCGGGATGTGGTGAAGAATGAGCGAAACGAAAGAAGAAGGCGACAAGACGATCCGTGGTGCCCGCACCATGACGCTGAATTTGAAGCGGACGGTGGATGCTGGCCACGTGAAGCAGAGCTTCAGCCATGGTCGCTCGAAGTCGGTTCTTGTCGAAAAAAAGAAAAAGCGATCGATCCAGACGCCAGGCGGCACGCCGGCGCCGGAGGACGAGCAGCTCAAGACTGACGAAGTCGCCGCAAGTGCCACAGAGCAGACGGCGGAGACAACGGAAACAGAGCGCGCCACCGTCGTGCTGCGCGAACTTTCCGACGACGAAAAAGATGCGCGCGCAAAAGCCTTGGCCGAGGCGAAAGTGCGCGATGCTGAAGAGCAAGAACGCGGTGACGCCGGACGTGCGGCGGAGGACGAGGCACTCAAGCAGCGCGAACGCGAAGAAGCCGAGGAGCTCAAGCGTCTGGAAGAAGAGCGCGTGAAAGCGGAAGCCGCCACGCGCGCCAAGGCCGACGAGCCTGCCCGCGATCGGACAGCGAGCGACAGCCCGCGCGCGGCTGAAGAAAAAACCGAACGCCGGCCCGAGGCCCGCCCGAAAAAGGAAAAGAGCGCGGCCAGGCGCGATGAAGAGCGCCGGGTGCGTGGCAAGCTCACCATTTCCAACGCGCTCGATGACAGCCAACGGCAGCGCTCGCTGGCTTCCCTGCGGCGGCGCCAGGAGCGGCAAAAGCGGCAGACGGTCGAGCCGGGCGATGGGACAAAGATTGCTCGCGAGGTGGTGGTGCCAGAAGCGATCACCATTCAAGAGTTGGCAAACCGCATGGCGGAGCGTTCCGTTGATGTCATCAAGTTCCTGATGAAACAGGGCGAGATGCACAAGATCAATGACGTGATCGACACCGACACGGCTGAGTTGATTGTCGAAGAATTCGGCCACACCATAAAACGCGTTTCGGACGCGGATGTGGAAGAAGGCTTTATTGGCGAGGACGATTCAGGTGAAAATCAGGTGGCGCGCGCGCCGATCGTGACCGTCATGGGCCACGTCGATCATGGCAAGACCTCTCTGCTCGATGCCTTGCGCCACGCTAATGTCGTGGCTGGCGAGGCCGGCGGCATTACCCAGCATATAGGCGCCTACCAGATCGAAAACGGCGAACAGAAAATCACATTCATCGATACGCCGGGTCATGAGGCCTTTACCGCAATGCGCGCCCGCGGCGCCAAGGTTACTGATATCGTGGTGCTTGTTGTTGCCGCTGATGACGGCGTCATGCCGCAGACGATCGAGGCCATCCACCACGCCCAGGCGGCCAGCGTTCCGATCATCGTGGCGATCAATAAGATGGACAAGCCCGACGCCGACCCCAACAAGGTGCGCACGGAATTGCTGCAGCACGAAATCGTGGTCGAGAGCATGAGTGGCGACGTGCTCGAGGTTGAGGTTTCGGCCACCGAGAAGACCAATTTGGACAAGCTGCTTGAGGCCATTCTGCTGCAAACGGAATTGCTTGAGTTGAAGGCCAATCCAAACCGGCCAGCAGAGGGTGTCGTCGTTGAGGCGAAACTCGAGCAAGGCCGGGGCCCAGTCGGCACGGTGCTGATTCAGCGTGGAACGCTTCGGGTGGGCGATATCGTGGTCGCCGGCGCGGCGTGGGGCAAGGCACGCGCGTTGATTAGCGATCACGGTGACCATGTCGATGAAGCTGGACCGGCTGTTCCGGTCGAGGTTCTTGGATTCAGCGGGGCGCCTGAGGCGGGCGATCAATTCGCCGTCGTGGAGAACGAATCGCGCGCCCGTGAGATCACCGAATATCGCGTCCGCAAGCGCCGGCAGGTGCACGCTTCGGGCGCGGGCAGCCGCGGATCGCTCGAGCAAATGATGAGTCAGCTCAAGGAAGCGGGGCAGCAGGAGTTTCGGCTGCTGATCAAGGGCGACGTGCAAGGTTCGGTCGAGGCGATCGTGGCGGCTCTGCAGAAACTTGGGACCGAAGAGGTCGAAGCCCGCATCATTCATGCCGGTGTTGGCGGCATCACGGAATCGGATATCGGCCTGGCTGCAGCTTCGGGCGCGGCGATTGTCGGTTTCAATGTGCGCGCCAATCAACAGGCCAAATCGACAGCCGATCGCGATGGTGTCGAAATCCGTTATTACGCGGTGATCTACGATTTGGTGGATGACATCAAGGCGGCCATGTCGGGCCTGTTGGCGCCGACGATGCGCGAAACGTTCCTCGGCAACGCAAAGATCCTCGAAGTCTTCAACATTTCGAAGGTGGGCAAGGTTGCGGGCTGCCAGATCACCGAAGGCAAGGTCGAGCGTGGCGCTAATGTGCGGCTGATCCGCGACGATGTCGTGATCCACGAAGGTAAGCTCAGCACGCTGAAACGTTTCAAGGACGAAGTCTCCGCTGTGCAGTCTGGCCAGGAATGCGGAATGGCCTTCGAGGGCTATCAGGACATGCGGGCCGACGATGTGATCGAGTGTTTCCAAGTGGAAGAAATCGAGCGCAGTCTGTAGCGCTCGAATGCCTCGCGACCCAACCAGCCGCGCCGGCGCTGCGATGTACACCTCCAACGAATGAGCGCCGCAATGGCACGAGACCGAGTCAACCGATCCGCCAAGGGTCCAGGTCAACGCCAGCTGCGCGTGAGCGAATTATTGCGCAAGGCGTTGGCGGACGTCTTTCTGCGGTCTGGCGTCGAGGATCCGGCTCTAAGCGGCGTCGTTTTGACCGTTACCGAGGTCACAGTCAGCCCCGACCTTCGCCAAGCGACCGCGTTTGTCATGCCGCTCGGCGGCCAATCGCAGTCGGACGTCGTCGACGCGCTTGGGCGGCATAGAAAATTCGTTCGCGGTGAGGTCGCCAGGCGAGTCTCGCTCAAATTCATGCCGGAAATCAGCTTCAAGCTCGACGACTCATTCGATGAGTCCGAGCGTATCGATAGCCTGCTGCGCTCGCCCAAGGTTGCCCGCGACGTGGGTTCAGATCAGTCATGAAGGCACGGCGGCGCAAAGGCGAGCCCGTGCATGGCTGGCTGGTGCTCGATAAGCCCGCGGGCATGACCTCCACCGAGGCGGTCGCCAGGCTCAAACGGATGTTCTCCGCCGCGAAGGTGGGCCATGCCGGCACGCTCGATCCCCTAGCGACCGGCATCTTGCCGATCGCATTTGGCGAGGCGACCAAAACCGTTCCACACATAATGGATGGTCAAAAGAGCTATCTCTTCACGGTCGATTGGGGCAGTGAGACAGAAACCGACGACAGCGAAGGGGCCGAGGTTGCGACCAGCCGGGAGAGGCCGGAAACCGGACGGATCGAAGCCGAATTGCCGGTGTTTACCGGCGATATCATGCAAGTGCCTCCGACGTTTTCAGCGGTGAAGGTGAATGGCGCGCGCGCCTACGATCTGGCCCGAGATGGACAGGAATTTGAGCTCTCGGCCCGGCCGGCGCGAATCGAGCGTCTGGAGTTGGTCGAGCAGCCCGACAGTGATCGCGCCGTGTTCGAGGCCGATTGCGCCAAGGGCACCTACGTGCGCGCCATCGCGCGCGATTTGGGCCGGGCGCTAGGGTGCCTGGGACACGTGAGTTCATTGCGCCGCACCAGGGTGGGGCCGTTCGATCTCAAGGGCACGATTTCGCTAGATAAACTAATGGAGATAAGCCATAGTGCCGCCGGCCGCGAGGGGCTCTTGAGCGCCCTCAAACCTGTGGAGACTGCGCTGGACGACATCCCGGCGTTGACCATAAGCGGGTCTGATGCGGCCAGGTTGAAACGGGGACAGTCTGTCCTCTTACGCGGGCGCGATGCTCCGGTAATCACGGGCCCAGTCTACGCCACATCGAATGGAATGCTTGTGGCGCTCGGCGAGGTCGAGCAGGGAACCCTGCGTCCTACCCGTGTTTTCAATCTGATGTAATTCAATTCGACCAGGAGATACCGATGTCGATAACGCCCGAGCGCAAGCTAGAGCTTGTCAAGGAATACGCTACGAAGGACGGCGACACAGGTTCGCCCGAAGTGCAGGTTGCGATTCTCACCGAACGCATCACGAACTTGACCGAGCACTTCAAAACCCACGCAAAGGACAATCATTCCCGACGCGGTTTGCTCAAAATGGTGAGTCAACGCCGGCGCCTGCTCGACTATGTCAGGGCCATCAATGACGATCGCTATAAGGATTTGATCAAGCGGTTGGGGATTCGCCGCTAAGGCGCATCCGACTGCAGACCGGTGCGGAACGGCTCGACGAGCTATTTGGCACTCCGGTCTGGCTTAGGAAATTTGAAATTGTACGACCGAGAAGGACGCGCTGCATGGGGCAGCGCCACGAGACAACATAGGTAAACCGACACAATGTTCGATATTCAAACAGTGGAACTCGAATTGGGCGGCCGCCCACTGACACTCGAAACAGGCCGCATTGCACGACAAGCAGATGGCGCCGTGCTGGCGCAGTATGGCGAGACATCGGTTCTCGCGACGGCAGTGGCAGAGCGCGAAGCTCGCCCTGGACGCGATTTTTTCCCGCTCACCGTCAATTATCAGGAAAAGACATACGCCGCCGGTAAAATTCCCGGCGGCTTTTTTAAGCGCGAAGGCAGGCCCTCGGAAAAGGAAACACTCACTTCGCGCCTCATCGACCGGCCTATTAGGCCGCTGTTCGTCAAAGGCTTCAAGAACGACACGCAAGTGATCATCAACGTGCTGAGTCACGACATGGAGAACGATCCCGACATGGTCGCGCTGATCGCTTCATCGGCCGCGCTGACCCTCTCGGGAATTCCTTTCCTTGGTCCGATCGCCGCCGCGCGGGTCGGCTATATCGAGGGCGATTACGCGCTCAATCCGATGATCGACGAGATGCCGGAAAGCGCGCTCGATCTTGTGGTCGCTGGCACCAAAGACGCCGTGTTGATGGTGGAATCCGAAGCCAAGGAGCTCGCCGAAGAGATCATGCTCGGCGCCGTGATGTTTGGACATCAGTCGTTCCAACCGGTGATCGACGGCATTATCAAGTTGGCCGAGCGGGCAGCCAAAGAGCCGTGGGATCTGCCGAGCACGGAGGAGACCGAGTTCGACGAGAAGGTGCGCAAGCTTGCCGAGAAAGATCTGGGTGAAGCCTACAAGATCGTCGAGAAGCATCCCCGGCGTGACCGGGTTGCCGAAATCAAGACCAAGGTGGTCGAAGAGCTCACGCCCGAGGGCGCCGATGAAGCAGATCCGGCAATCGGTGAAGCCTTCAAGGCGGTCGAAAAGGACGTTGTGCGCAGCGGTATTCTCAAGACAAAAAAGCGTATCGATGGGCGGGATCTCTCGACCGTACGCCAAATCGAATGCCAAGTGGGTGTGCTGCCGCGCGCCCATGGTAGCGCGTTGTTTACCCGCGGAGAAACACAGGCCCTTGCCGTGGCAACTCTGGGAACGGGTGAAGACGAGCAATTCGTGGATGCCTTGCAGGGCACCTACAAGGAAAGCTTCCTGCTGCATTACAACTTCCCGCCGTTCTCCGTGGGCGAGACGGGACGCGTCGGTTTCACGGGCCGGCGAGAGGTGGGCCACGGCAAGCTGGCATGGCGGGCCATGAAGGCGGCCTTACCCTCACGCGAGGATTTTCCCTACACGATACGCGTGGTGTCTGAGATCACGGAATCAAACGGCTCGTCTTCGATGGCGACCGTATGCGGAACATCGCTTGCGATGATGGACGCCGGCATTCCGATCATCCGACCTGTTGCCGGCATCGCCATGGGTTTGATCAAGGAGGGCGACGACTTCGTCGTTCTGTCAGACATTTTGGGCGATGAGGATCATCTGGGCGACATGGATTTCAAGGTCGCCGGCACATCCGAAGGCATCACGTCGCTTCAAATGGACATCAAGATCACCGGTATTTCCGAGGAGATCATGAAGGTTGCTTTGGAGCAGGCCGAGGGCGGGCGCATGCACATCTTGGATGAGATGGGCAAGGCGATCCAACACTCGCGCACCGAGCTCGGTGAGCACGCGCCACGGATCGAGCAGATCACGATCCCGACCGATAAGATCCGCGAAGTGATCGGACCCGGCGGCGCGGTCATTCGCGCGATGGTTGAGGAAACCGGTGCCAAGATCGATATCTCCGACGACGGCACGGTGAAGGTGGCCTCCGCTAATGCCAAGTCGATCAACGAAGCGCTCGAACGCATCCGGGCGATCACGTCCGAGCCCGAGGTTGGCGTGATCTACAAGGGTAAGGTCGTGAAAGTGGTCGATTTCGGCGCTTTCGTGAATTTCTTTGGACCGAAAGACGGTTTGGTTCACATCTCGCAGCTGGCTCAAGAACGCGTTGGCCAAGTGAGCGACGTGGTCAATGAAGGCGACGAGGTTTTCGTCAAGCTGGTTGGCGTCGACGACCGTGGCAAGGTTCGGCTTTCAATGAAAGTGGTCGACCAAGAATCGGGTGAGGAGCTGCCTGGCGCAGACAAGTCCGGCGGCGAGGCCAAGGAAGCACGGTAATCAAATTTGGTTGGTCTAACCGCCGGCCATAATTCGCGCCCTCCTGCGGTCACGCAGGGGGGCGTTTTCTTTAGAGGCCAGGGGGTCCTATTGAGCGGCTTCGGCTGGGGGGTCGGAGGTCGCCTTGCGGGGAGACGATTCCTCGTCCATTTCTTTCAGGTCGTCGAGCGTCGGCATTGCGGTGATCGAGTACCCGCAATCGGCGAAGTGAATTTCGCCGGTGACGGCGCCGGAGAGATCGGACAGCAGATAGAGCGCCGAGCCGCCGACTTCGTCCAAATTAGGTGTGCGTTTCAGCGGCGAATGCTTGCGCTGATAGTTGAAGAGCACCCTGGCATCCGAAATTCCGGCGCCAGCCAGTGTCCGCATCGGACCGGGTGAGAGCGCGTTGACGCGGATGCCGTCGGAACCGAAATCGGCCGCCAAATACCGCACGCTCGCTTCCAGCGCAGCCTTGGCGACGCCCATCACATTGTAGCAGGGCACGACGCGGTTCGAGCCCGCGAAACTCAACGTCAGCATGCTGCCGCCGTTGGGCATGAGGGCGGCTGCGCGCTTGGCGACTTCAGTGAACGAGAAGCACGAAATCACCATGGTGTTGAGGAAATTCTCACGAGTGGTTTCGGCATAGCGGCCCTTGAGCTCGGTGCGGTCGGAAAAAGCCAGTGCGTGGACGATGAAATCCAGCGACCCCCATTCCTTGGCGATGGCGTCGAAGACGCCGTCGACGCTTTCTAGATCGGCAACATCACAGGGCACAATGATCTTCGATCCCACGGATTCGGCCAAGGGTACGGCGCGGCGACCGAAGGAGTCGCCCTGATAGGAAAACGCCAAATCGGCGCCGTGTTGGGCCAGCGTGTTGGCAATGCCCCAGGCGATTGAACGGTCATTGGCGACGCCCATGACGAGGCCCCGCTTGCCGCTCATCAATTTGCCGGGCGTGTCTTCGGTGTTAGATGCCATTTTGAAACTCGATTTCTACAAGGTCGCGTTGGTTGCAAGGATCGGGACACTCCCGGGTGCCCGGGCCTGGGTTTTAAGAATCATGGCGTTTGAAAATCAGCGTTGCGTTGGTTCCGCCAAATCCGAAGCTGTTGGACATGGCGCAATTGATCTCAACGTCGTCCTGGCGCTCGGTGATGATGGGTATGTCGGCCATGCGGGGATCGATTTCGTCGATATTCACCGATTCACAGATGAAGCCATTGTTCATCATCAACAGCGAGTAGATGGATTCCTGAACGCCGGTGGCGCCAAGGGAATGTCCGGTCAGCGACTTGGTGGCGCTGATAGGCGGAATCTTGTCGCCAAAGACGTCCCTAATCGCCTCGATTTCTTTGACGTCGCCGATCGGCGTTGAGGTGGCATGCGGGTTGATGTAGTCGATGGGGCAATCGAGCCCGTTCATGGCTTGGCGCATGCAGCGGGCCGCGCCCTCGCCGGAGGGCTGCACCATGTCGAAGCCGTCGGATGTCGCGCCATAACCGGCCAACTCACCGTAAATTTTTGCGCCGCGGGCCTTAGCGTGTTCCAGTTCTTCGAGCACCAGAACACCAGCGCCACCTGCGATCACAAAGCCGTCGCGGTTGAGATCATAGGCGCGGCTGGCGCGTTCAGGCGTCTCGTTGAATTTGGACGACATGGCATTCATGCCGTCAAAGAGCACCGAAAGGGTCCAGTCGAGTTCCTCGCCGCCGCCGGCAAAAACAATGTCCTGCTTGCCCCATTGGATGAGTTCGGCGCCATTGCCGATACAATGGGCGGAGGTCGAGCAGGCCGAGGAGATGGAATAATTTACGCCGTGAATTCCGAAAGGCGTGGCAAGCGTGGCCGAGTTGGTGCTCGACATGGCCTTGGGCACTTCGAAGGGGCCGACTTTTTTTGCGCCGCGCGCGCGCGTTGTCTCTGCCGCGCGGACGATCGCTTTGGTGGACGGGCCGCCCGATCCCATAACGAGGCCGGTTCGTTCATGAGAGACTTCGTCTTTTTCGAGCCCGGAATCGCGGATCGCCTGGTCCATGGCGATATAGTTCCAGGCAGCACCTGCGCCCATAAAGCGGCGGATCTTACGGTCGAGAACCTCTTCCCAGTCCAGCGTCGGGGCGCCATGAACTTGGCAGCGGAATCCATACTCGGCGTATTCGTCGGCCCGGACGATGCCCGAGCGCGCTTCGCGCAAGGATGCAAGCACCTCCTGGGTGCTGTTGCCGATTGACGACACAATCCCCATTCCGGTGACCACGACGCGTCTCATACCAATACCCTTATCGTCCTATGCCGGTCGCTTTTATGGATAGGTCGTTTTGGCGGTTCAACGCAATCGATTATGCGTCGGAGTTACCGCCCTGGGGCTCGTCTGCGAAGAGCCCCACGCGCAAATCCTTGGCCGTATAAAGGGTTTCGCCGTCGGCCTTGAGCAGGCCGTCACCGACACCGAGTGTGAACTTGCGCCTGATGACGCGTTTAAGGTCAACCACGTATTCCACCTTCTTGACCGAAGGCAGCACCATACCTGAAAATTTTACTTCACCTACCGATAGTGCGCGTCCCTTGCCAGACGCGCCAAGCCAGCCCAGAAAAAAGCCCAGCAGTTGCCAAAGCGCATCCAGGCCCAAGCAGCCGGGCATCACTGGATCGTCCTTGAAATGACAGGCGAAAAACCAAAGGTCGGGCGAGATATCGAACTCGGCAACCACCTGACCCTTGCCGTGCTCGCCGCCATCTTCGACGATGTTTGAAATTCGATCGAACATCAGCATTGGCGGCAGCGGCAATTGGGCATTTCCTGGACCCAAGAGTTCGCCGCGCGCACTGGCCAACAGGTCCTCGTACTCGTAACTGGATTTATCTTTTGCCATTGCTCCCCGCGCCAAATGGGCTCCGGTTGTCCCGATGCTGGACGTTTCCTATCACACTCGGCTCCTGGTGCAATAGTCATGGACATTGGTCTGATTGGGGTTGCCGCTAGGCTTCAATCGCTATATGCGTCCTGCACTGGCTGCTTGCGGCTGGGGCTGTTACCAAATATAGTTGTTGAGATACATTCCTAACAAGCACGAGTGCTGCAAAATCAAAATGAGTGAACACAGACATATCGATGGCCGGAAGATGTTGTGCGATGCCGGCTTGAGGCCGACGCGCCAGAGAGTTTCGCTGGCCGAGTTGCTGTTCGCGCCGGGCGATCGCCACGTGACGGCAGAGCAACTGCACGAGGAAGCGCTGCGCTGCGACATGCCCGTATCGCTTGCCACGGTCTACAACACGCTGCACCAATTGACCCAAGCAGGTTTGTTGCGCGAAGTGGCGGTCGAGGGCTGTAAGACATACTTCGATACCAACACGTCCAATCATTTCCATTTTTTCTCGGAGATCGACGGCACGCTCGAAGATATTCCATCGGGCACGATCAATATTGGCGATCTGCCAACGCCGCCAGAAGGCATGGAAATTTCGAGAGTTGACGTTTTGGTGCGCCTTGTCGGCAGGGACACGACCTAACCGCGTCGCACCCATTTTGGCGCTGCGGGCTCATCCCATACAATTTGGCTTGCGGGTTCAGCACCCATTGAACGCTGCGCGTCAGTTGATGCGCTCGCCCTGGTAAACGCCCCACAGGCGTTCCTGCTCGATGTATCCCGAGTAGCCATTGACGGTGAATTCGCACCATTCGCCGTCGCAGGATACGAGACCGCCCAGCACGCCTGTCTCGATGCGCGCCACTGCCGCGCTGCTGGCGCTGCGGCCATTGCGCAAAACAACCTCCTGTTTTTCCTTGACCCACGGCATGATGACACCGGTCCGCCGGCCGCTCAGCAAAGCGTGAAACACCCAGCCCTCGGCGCCCTCCGAATCGCGCACCTGCCGCCAATTCTCAAATTCGGAAATGACTTCGATCGGAAGCCCTGCCTGGGAGAAAACCCAGACCACCGCGTGCTCGGTGCTGGGGCCTTTGCGGACATTGACGCGGCTTGATTTGAGCGAGACGAACCTGGGAACCGGGAGCCCGCTCCCGCCCTTGCTTTGGGCGGCCGGCGCCTCGGCCTCCTGGGCCCGGGCACTGGAATGATTGGGCATGGCCGGCAGCGTGAGCAAAATCACGAGCAGCAACAAATTGGCCAAGTGGGTGTTCAAGGTCTGTGAACTCCGGCTGCCTCTCCGCTCCTCATGGGCCTGCCCATATTGGATGCGAAGCGGCCGTCTGATCTGCCTATTTTATATGCGTGATTCGCCGATCCAAGGGATGCGACAAAAAGATGAAGGGATCGTGGCGTTTATGCAGATTCGGTGCTTTGTTTTATCGTCTGCCTTCTGATAGACACATGCGTCAGCAACGTTCGCCGCCCTTGAAGCTCGCTGTCCATTCGGCTCGGCTTTGCCGCCGCGCTGCACTGGTTAGAGACGCGGATCACTCATATGGCTTCCAAAAAACCGCACATTGTCGTGACGCGCCGGTTGCCGGATGTGGTGGAAACGCGCATGCGCGAATTGTTTGACGCGCGGCTCAATGTGGACGATGCGCCGATGACCAGCGAGCAGCTGATTGCGGCGGCCAAAGAGGCCGATGTTCTGGTGCCGACCGTGACCGATCGAATTGACCGGAGTGTGTTGAGCCAGGCGGGCGATCAGCTCAAACTGATCGCCAATTTCGGTACCGGCGTCGACAATGTCGATCTCGAGACGGCGCGTAATCGCGGCATCATCGTCACCAACACGCCGGGGGTGCTGACCGAGGATACGGCCGACATGACCATGGCGTTGATCCTGGCCGTGCCCAGGCGATTGGCGGAGGGAGCGGCATTTCTCAAATCCGAAGGCGCCGACTGGAAGGGATGGTCGCCGACTTGGATGCTGGGAAACCGAATTTTCGGCAAGCGGCTCGGCATTGTCGGAATGGGCCATATCGGCCAGGCGGTGGCGCGCCGGGCCAGGGCGTTTGGGTTGCAGATCCACTATCACAACCGCCGCCCGATCGGACAAGAGATCGAGCAGGAGCTCGAGGCGACCTATTGGGAAAGCCTTGATCAGATGTTGGCGCGGATGGATATCATCTCGGTCAACTGTCCCCACACGCCGGCGACCTATCACTTGCTGTCGGCCCGCAGGCTGAAACTGCTCAAGCCCACGGCCTATATCGTCAATACGGCGCGCGGCGAGGTGATCGACGAAAACGCTCTGGCGCGAATGATTGAGGCCGAGGAAATCGCAGGTGCGGGGCTTGACGTGTTCGAACACGAACCTGCGGTGAATCCTAAGTTTCTCAAGAGCAACCGGACGGTTGTCTTGCCCCATATGGGCTCGGCCACTATCGAAGGCCGCGTTGATATGGGCGAGAAGGTGATCATCAACATCAAGACCTTTCTCGATGGCCATGCACCACCCGACCGGGTGCATCAGGCGATGTTTTAGGCGCGCGAAAGCGCCCCTCAGTCCGACGGTTCAGACCAAAAATTGCCGCAGTTGTCCGATTAATCGGTACACGGGGGTTCGTGGTTCCGATTTGCAATAGCCAAGCGGAACGTTGAAGGGGCCGTTGGTATGGGCGCGCCTCTGTTTGTGACCGACGGAGATCAAATGATGACCTATATACGCACATGTGCACTTGCCTTCGCAGTCGCCAGCCTTGCGATGCTTGGCGCGGCAGTTCAGGCCGCGCCAATCAACGGCGTTGACAACATGTCGAAGATTGGCAGCCAGCTGGACAACCCCAATGCACCGATCAAAGTACATGGCTGCAACCGCGCCTGGAGATTGGCTTATGTGCCTCGCTGGGGCGTCGTTGCCTGGCATCGGCATGTCGGTCCGCGCTGTGTGCCGATCCGTCCGCGCCGGGTCTATCAGGGTCGGGTACGGCCTGGTCCCAATTGCGCCAGAGTCGGCACGGTTTGGATCTGCTGGTAATCGCTTATCGATGCGCGCTCTTGCGTGGCGCGTGAGCTAATACCTCGACCGGGCGGTGGCCATAGGCTGCCGCCCGGCGATTGTTATGCCGCTTGGCTGCCGTCAGCGGTTTTATGGATCGCAAGATCGGTGATGGTGGCGCTCTCGCCGGTCAGCGGATTGTTTGGATCCCAGGCAACGTTGACGCTCTGGAAGCGCGCGCCGCGGGCGTCATAGATCAGAAGACGTCCGTCGGAGAGAGACTCGCCGACGCCGATAATCTCCTTCAAGACTTCAATGGCCTGAAGCGTGCCGAGCACGCCAGCAACGGCGCCCAGAATACCGACCTCGGCGCAATTTGCGACTGTGCCGGGCGGTGGCGCTTCGGGGAAGATGCAGCGGTAGCAGGGTTTCGGCTTGCCGTCGGTGTCGTTCTCAAAGGGCCGGAACGTCGACAGATAACCGTCAAAGGGGCCGATGGCCGCGAACACCAATGGCTTTTTCGCCAGGTAACAGGCGTCGTTGACGAGATAGCGTGTCGCGAAATTGTCGGAACCATCGGCGACGATGTCATATTGCGAAATGATATCCAGGCCATTATCGGCGTCGAGCCGCTCGGAGTGGCGCACCACGTTCACATGCGGATTGATGCGGCCGATGGTCTCTGCAGCGCTTTCGGTCTTCAGCGTATCGACATGGGCAGTGTCGTGGATCACCTGGCGTTGTAAATTGTCGAGCGAGACGCGGTCGTCATCGATGACGCCGATCGTGCCCACGCCCGCCGCTGCTAGATAAAGCAATACCGGCGAGCCAAGCCCGCCTGCGCCAACAACCAAAGCGCTGGAATTCTTGAGTTTTTGTTGACCTGGACCGCCGACTTCCTTCAGCACCAAATGACGCTTATAGCGCTCGATCTCTTCTGAGGTCAGCTTCATCGCAGTCTCCCTCGCATTCGTTCCTAGCCGGTGGAGCCAAAGCCACCCTCTCCGCGGCCACTGGTCTCCAATTCGTCGACGATCTTCAGCTCCGCCCGTGGCACCGCATGTACCACCAACTGGGCGACGCGGTCGCCGCGGCGAACGGTGTGGGGTGCGGTTCCCAAATTCACCAGCAGCGCCATCACCTCGCCGCGATAGTCGCTGTCGATGGTGCCGGGCGCGTTCAACACGGTCACACCGTGCTCAAGCGCCAATCCCGAGCGGGGCCGAACCTGGGCCTCGTATCCCGGCGGCAGAGCGAGCTTGAGGCCGGTCGGCACCAAGGCCCGGTCACCGGGTTTGATGGTCAGAGGCGCATCATC